>CAKUDB010000009.1 GCA_934644775.1 uncultured bacterium
ACGAGTGCAACTATGTCACGCCAGCAAAAAGGCGTTAAGCCTAAGAAATTGGCGTAGCGAATGCAATAATGCTGCGCAGGCCAAACGGGGGCTGGCGCTATTGTGTTAGGTAGCGCATTTTTTGCTATGTAGAGACGCCGATAGTGTAGGCCCGCCGTTAGCTATTTCGTGTTAGCTCCAGTTTTAGCCATATCGACGCTCCGGTTTGATTAGTCTCACGTCCGTTCGACTAAGACCTGCGCTACCGATATGGCCAAACTTCCGCTATAAGTTTTGGCAGCGGGCTCATGTCCATGTTGGCCATCTCCAGCAATGTCTCTTCCAGGCTTCGAACTGACCGACGCGGGCTCGGTAGCGCGGTCAACGTTCTTCGCCCTCCAGAGCCATCGCTTCCGACTGTTGGCCCAAAAAAAGCGCCGCACTGGCTGGGCTAAACTGTCCGCCAGCTAGGCCGCTGAACACAAACGAACATGGTGTAGTCCTTGGCTTCGGCCCATTGCCGGTATGGCTGCGTAGCCGTTAGGCGTTCCACACATAGGCAGTATAGCGACCGCCGCCAAGCTTACGGATTTTATCGGTTTTAAGCAATTCGGCTAAAGTGCGCTGAATGGTAGTTTGGCTTATATCTGGACATTTTTTCACTAGCTCAGCTTTAGTTATGGGGCCGAGGTGATCTTTTATAATCGCTGCCAGACGCTCAATTTTAGTTAAGCCGCTCACAGTTAAAATTTTCACTCGCGAAGTGAATTCTTTGTAAGCTGCCACTATAACTCCCAGCATATAACGCACAAAAGGAGCGTAATCATTTTGGCCATCATGCCAACCGACAGAGCTGGCTTGTAAGCTTTCGTAGTAGGTTTCTTTGCTTTGTTCAATCAATTTTTCAATACTGATATATTTACCCACAATATAACCGGCGCGGTATAGTAAAAGCAGCGTCAGCAAGCGGCTCATACGTCCATTGCCATCTTGGAAAGGATGGATGCAAAGAAAATCCAGAATGAACATAGGAATTAAAAGCAAGGGATCGAGCTGGCTATTTTGCAAAGCATCATTAAAAGAAGCGCACAAAGCTTCTATATTCTCAGCAGTTTCCCAAGCGGCTACCGGTTGAAAGCGCAGCCTCTTATTGCCTTTGCTGTCTATTTCAGCTATTTGATTGTCGACAGCTTTAAAAATGCCTCCAGCACTGGCGGAAAATTTGTATAAGTCGCGGTGCAATTGTAGCAAAATGGAAGGCTTGATCGGTATATAATCATGGCTTTCGTGAATGGTGTTAAGCACATCACGATAGCCGGCAATTTCTTGTTCGCTGCGCGTCTTGGGAGCGGTTTTTTCGGCCATAAGCTCTTGCAAACGCTCGTTGGCAGTGTAAATGCCCTCAATTTTATTGGAAGCTTCCGTACTTTGAATTTTGGCAACTTCGACCAATTTAGCTAAAGTATCGCTTTGAGCCTCAATAAATAGATTTTGCTCTCCCTTGTATTCGCGAATAGTTAGCAATAAAGAGACAATATCCGGTTGCAACAAGGCTTTATAGTTATTTTCAAAGTTATAATTAGGCATACTTTCGCACCGCATTTTTATTTTGGCTGGGCTTCAGTATACCATTTTAATTTAGTCATCAATAGTTTTAATTTAGTCATTTAAAGCTAAAATGACTAAATTAAAATAGTGGATGGTGTAATTAAAAAGTTGTGTAGCGCTTAGCAGCCTTAAAGCATAGCTGCGGCGGCAGTATTGTTGGCGCTACGTTAGTAACGTTTGGCGGCAGTATGGCACTTAGCAATATGGGCGGTTGCCTCTTAGTTTGCCGTAGGTAGCTTTAAATACCATGTTGCTGAGCCATTCTTTGAAGCTGGTATTGCTCTGGAACTGCTCAAATAGTTCGTACCAGTCGCTAAACCTAGCCAATATAGCTTCATCTAAGGCTTTGTCACTTTCCATTTTGGCATTTTCTTTATCTGAGTTTTTGGCTGCGTTTCTGTAATTCCGGTTTTGGGCTACAGCTTGGGGCAAAGTGGAAATTTGTTGCTTTATGTTATCTTTGTCCTTCCAATCAATATTGCCAAAAAGGCTGTTAAATTCGTCTAGAATAACTGTTAAAGGATCCAGCTCCGCTTCTTTAGGTTGCATGGCTTGGCCTACCGGAACTGGGCCTATTTCGGCGTTAGCGTCTTCTAGACGGATAGACATCATACTTTGAGCTTGGATTCTATAACTGTCTAAGTCTACAGCTTGCAAAATACCGGCGCTAAGATCATCTTCTAAAGGTGCAGGCAATTTAGGTAAAAGCAAAGTTAAGAAAATAGACAGTTTTTCCCACTCGGGGCTGCCGTAGGGCATAATAGCTCCTAAAAAGCTGTAAGTTCTGACAAATGATTTAGCGGCGCTCTTAAATTTTACTTGATCTTCTCTTTCTAAGTCTTTGTAATTGGCGGCGCAATTATCCAAAATAGGATCGATTTGGCTGCGGCTAGCTTTATGTAAATACAAGTCTACTAGCAAATTTACTTGGCTTTGAGTGTAAACTTGGTGGTTTTCCATTTCGCTTACTAAATCGTTGAGCTTATTGGGATCGGTTTGGCCGGAAAGAATGGTAGTGCGATAGTAGGCGGAAAAAGCTTCTTCTATAGTTTGAGCGTCGTTAGCAAAATCGAGCACAAAAGTATCAAACTTTAAGGGATGGGCTCTATTTAAGCGGGAAAGAGTTTGCACGGCCTTTATGTCGCTTAATTGTTTGTCTACATACATAGTATGCAAAAGCGGCTCGTCAAAACCGGTTTGGAATTTATTAGCCACAATTAAAAAGCGGTAGGGATCTTCCTTAAATTTGTCGGGAATTTGGCTGCTGGGAAAGCCGTTGAGGCTGGCTTCCGTGCAAATTTGGCCGTCGTGTTCTTTTTCTCCGGAAAAAGCGACGATAGCTTTGTAAGGACTTTTCCTTTCGGCCAAGCACTTTTGGAAGGCGTAAAAGTAATCTATAGCTCGCAAAATACTGCCGGTAACTACCATAGCTCGAGCTTGGCCGCCAATTTTGTTTTGGCCAATTACTTGAGTGTGGAAGTGTTCTACCATCATAGCTGCCTTTTGGCTAATGGCAAATTGGTTACTTTCCACAAAACTGCGCAACTTAGCTTGGGCTTTCTTTTTATCGAAAAGGGGATCGTTTTCTACTATTTTGGCCAATTTGTAGTAGCTGGAAATGGGCGTATAGTATTGCAAAACGTCCATAATGAAGCCCTCTTGAATGGCTTGCTTCATAGGGTAATTGTGGAAAGGCAAGTAGCGCACGCTGCCGTCTGGCTCAATTACAGCTTTACCAAACATTTCCAAAGTTTTGTTTTTAGGCGTAGCTGTAAAGGCAAAATAGCTGGCATTGGTAAGCATTTTGCGCCCTTCGATGGCTTCATTGATTAAGTCTTCGGTACTTTGGGTGTCGTCGGGATCATACTGGCCGGAAAGGGCCGTATTCATTTTGGCAGCGGTACGGCCACTTTGGCTGGAGTGGGCTTCGTCAATAATAATGGCAAACTTGCGCCCTTTGTGTTCGGTGCCTAAGCTTTCTAATATGTAGGGAAATTTTTGAATAGTAGTAATAATAATTTTTTTGCCAGAGTCGATAGCTTGGCGCAAATCGTTGGAATGATCGGCGTGAACTACGGTGCTGCGTACTTCAGTAAATTGTTTAATAGTATTTTTTATTTGATCGTCTAAGTTGCGCCTGTCGGTAACGACAACTACCGAATCGACGATATTTTGGCCGTCTTTTTCCAAGCCGATCAATTGATGAGCCAACCAGGCAATAGAATTAGATTTGCCGCTGCCGGCGCTATGTTGAATTAAATAGCGCTGGCCCACGCCTTTTTCTTGGACGTCTTTAAGTAAAGCATTTACTACGGCCAATTGATGGTAGCGGGGGAAGATTTGTTTACTACCTTTATCGACTACTTGAGCGTAATTTTCGATAATATTGGTAAGCTGATTTTTAGTGAAAATATCTTTCCACATGTAATCAGTTTTGATACCGCTAGGGTTAGGCGGATTGCCTGCGCCATCATTAAAGCCTTTATTGAAGGGGAGGAACCAAGATTTTTTGTCGTTTAGTTTGGTGCAGAATTTTACTTGCTGATCGTCAATAGCAAAGTGGACAAGGCAGCGTTTAAACTGGAAGATGGCTTCCCGGGGGGTGCGATCCGTTTTATATTGTTCGACAGCGTCTTCCACATTTTGACCGGAAATAGTATTTTTTAATTCGCAAGTAAGAATAGGCAAGCCGTTAATAAAAAGGGCCAAATCTAAAGCGCAACGGGCAGCCGTCGGCGAGTATTGTAGCTGGCGAATAACGCTAAAAATATTTTGCTGAAAATGTTCCTGGGCCTGAATATTTTTTTCTGAAGGCGTAAGGTAGAATAAATCCAAATGGATAGGGCCGTCTTTTAGGCCTTTACGCAAAACATCCACAATACCGCGTTTAAGAATTTCACTTTGCAAACGGTTAAAAAATTTAGTGCGCCGCAACTCATTACCAGGCAGCCCTATTTTAAGCAATTCCTTAGGCTGAGTAGCTTGCAAAAAACGGAAAAGACGCGTTTCGTCTATAGCGTATTCCCGGTTATAATCAGCATTAACGCCTTGTTCATAGCCATTATTTTGCACTAAGTAATTAACAATAATGTCTTCTAAACTTTTTTCCGTCACATTGGTTGGCATAGCTTTTTATTGATCCTTTATAAGTTCATGCTTTGAATGAAATTCTTTATTGTGCTGTAAACTGGATCTGTTAAATCTGGATATTTCTGTAAAACTTTGTCAACCCAACTGGGGCCATGTCCGCCTACTTCTTTTACAAAATTTTCAAGTTCACCAACTGGAACTATAAAGATACCCGCTGCTTGTAGGAATTTTATTAGGTTTCTGTAGCTTGAAGTTGCATCACCACGAGGAATAGATTGTTCGCTATTTTCCTTTAATTCGTCCCATCCAGATGAAATTTTTAGAAGTTTTTGGAGTTTTTGTACATCTTGATTGTTTATAGTTGCACTATTTGAAGAACGTAATATCTTTTCTATCTGCTGTTGAAGAATTGTTCTGTTTAAATCTTTTTTTTGGCTTTCTATACTGGAAGAAAAAACTTTGTAAGATTTACTGATTTGTTCCCAGTCGGCTTTAAAGTTACTGACAAGCTTTTTAATCAAATTTTCATTCTTAAGTATATCTATATCAGCTATAACGTATAATTTTACGCCTAGAGCGCATAAAGCTTTGGCTATATCTGGAAGTTTATTCTTTCCGTTACAGTGTATAAACAAAGTCTCTGAATACTTGCCTTGCTGTTCCTTTAGATGTCCGTCTATGATTGAATACATCTTGCAATCTGATTCACTCTCACAAAGCACGATTTGTTGATAAAACAGACTGGACATTATGTTTGAATATTTTAAAAGTGGGTCATTCCAAACTTTTTGTAAATCTTCATTGTTAAGTATTGCAAAATGATTGCTATTATTTTCCCTAGTTATGCGTATAACTTTTACACGCCTTGGACATTTTTCTAAAAGTCCTTTAATTACTTCTTCACTATGGGTGGCTATAAAAGCTTGTTGTTGCTCTGACAATGTATCTCCAATAATTTGCCCCATAATATGAGCTTGTGGTGGATGAAGAAAAGCTTCTGGTTCATCAATTAAGTAGACGCAATAATGATCAAGTATTAAGTATAATAGTATGCTGACAAAACTTTTTATACCATCTCCCTGATTTTGGACTTGAGGATATGTTGCTAATTTACTGGCATACGCTTCTAGACGTTCTTGCTCATCGTTATATTCGTCAGAAAGTTTTATAGGTTCACCTATGCATAAAGGAATACGTGAGCCATATTGGGGATACGGTATCAGACTAGTTTTAAATGCACGTTTAAAAATCTCCGACAATTTAGATCTGGAAGAGGAATCGAAAGTTATATATTGTATCGGGTGGGTTTTTACTTCATCTTTCGTCGTATTCTCTGCTGGATGACATGTTTGTAATCTATGCCAAGTATCTAAATTTATAACAAATGTATCTCCAAATATTCCGAAACTTTCCGGAAAATTATTACGATAAAATGAATCGCTAATGTACATTCCAAATGATTCTGTATTACCTTTGAAATCAGATCGTATCTGATTTCCATACTTGTCTTTAGAAAAAGTTCTATTAATAATAGGTTCTATTGACACATTATTTTTATGTACAAATATATTTGACACTACAATATTGCTTGTTTGAATATCATTTTTATCACTCTTGGCTAAAATATAAATATCCCTTATGACTTGACTTTTACCGGCATTGTTTGGCCCAACTAGCACAACTATATCATTTTTATTTAACTTAAGTTCCTGTCCATTGTTAAAAGTGATACTTTCAATGTAGCCGCCTGGCTTTTCTTCAGTAGAAGTTGGTTGATTATCTGTCATTGGTTACTCCTCCGTGGTGTTGGCTTCATCTTCGGCCGTTTCGGGTTGGTCGATGGTTTCGGTTACAGTTTCGTAGTTGGGGATAGTAATGTTGCGCACATCGATTTGACCGGTGACAACATCTGCCACTAGGCGAGTGCGGTATTCTTGAAGTAAGGAAATAGCAATTTTTTCTAAGTTCTGAAAGCTTATGATTTTGCGAGCAATTTTAACTATGTACTCAACTTGAGAATTATCTGTTGATACAGGAATTTCAGTTTCCAGTAATTCTTTGATATTTAATGGACGATTGCGCCCAGCAGCTCCATGTGAGCACTGAACAAGTTTTTGAGATCCTTGATCAGAAATAAAATAAGCCCAAAGATATTCTGTAGGTATACCGCCACGTGGAGATAGTTGGTAATATCTGTGAGAAGCTATTCCAACTTGATCCTTGTCTTGCGTTACATACACAGCGTCTTCCCAGGCAAATTGGCCACTTATTAGTAATCTATTTCTATAAATTCTTTGAAATTTAGAATCGCCGAGATCACGTCCCAGGCACGTTGGTCTCAGAAATATGCCTCGCCCACGATTGTACATGCCAATTTTTTGATAGGATGCGTTTAGACATGGTGAGATAAAATCACACTCTAGTTTACTTATTCTTTTTAATTTGAGCATGATATTATTTTTAGAGATACTGTTATGTAATGCTGCCAGAAGGCACTCTTTCAGCAGCACTATTCTCCTATTTATATTTAAGATCAGCTTGTTTAAGCGCGAATTTTGCCAATCCAAATAGCGCACAATTTGCTCTTGTTCTTCTTTGGGCGGCACCGGTAGCCAAATCGTTTTCATATCGGAAAAGCCAGTTGTCCATAAATCAGCAACTATTCCGCGCCCGTTTCTGTAGTACTCTTCAATGAAAGAATTGCTTTTCAGCAAGTAATGTATATATTTACCAGTTAATGCAGTTCTAGGTTTTAAAACTAAATTTATTTTTGCGACAGAACCTTCTAACTTCGACAATCCGCTAGAACCTTTTCTATCAGAGCGACTATTTATTACAAAATCACCAACGCATACAAGCTTACGATCATCGCCATTATTTGTTTTAGCTGCGTCAGAAAGTTGCGGCACAATGCCATATTTAGTAACTGATAGTGGGGCATATACTTTGTCAGAAACTTTTTCTATACGTTGTGAAAATAGGCTACCAATACGTTTTACTTCCCAATGTTCCGGCACGCGTTTAAGCCAGGGTAAATCTACGTTTTTGTAACTTTCATAAGCTTTCATAGCCATCGCTCTAAGCCTCCTCGCCGATAATCTCTTCTAATAAGCCGGCCGTTTCGGCTTCTAGGGCGCGGATGTCGGCTACAATTTCTGCTAAGGAGCGTAGCTCAATGGGTTTGTAAAAATACTTAGTAAAGCTGAGCTTATAGCCAATTTTGGTAGCTGCTTCATTTACGTAAGCGTAGGGAGCGAAGGGGCGCACTTCTTTATCGAGGAAAGCTTCTATGCCGCCTTCATAAAGAAGAGGAATAATTTCGCTATCTTTTTTATCTTTATCTTCAATAAATTTGCCTTTTTTGTCGCGCAAGGGCTGGCCTTGTTCATCAAGCTTAGGTTGCAGCACTTCTACTTTATAAAAGCCAAATTCGCTATTGGGGAAGATCTTAGAATATTCATTCTCTTCCATATTGAAATATAAATCGAGAATTTGTTGGCGAATTTCGGGAGTAAATTCACAGTTTTTCTTACCTAAATTCTTACGCAGCGGCGCTTTCATAGAGGTAGCGTCAATTAACTGAATTTTGCCGCGACGGCGCTCTTCTTTGCGGTTGGAAAGTACCCAAATAAAAGTAGCTATACCAGTATTGTAAAACATACCTTCAGGCAAAGCGATAATAGCTTCCACTAAGTCGCGCTCAATCATATGGCGGCGAGCGTTGCTTTCGCCTTGGCCGGCGTCTCCAGTAAAGAGGGAAGAGCCGTTGTGAACTTCCACAATGCGCGAGCCTAAATCGGTACTTTCTTTCATTTTGGAAATATTGTTGAGCAAGAAAAGCAACTGACCGTCGCCAGTAGCAGAAAGCATACTAAATTCATTAGAATTTTTAGCTTTTTTCTTTTTGGCAACAGCTTCTTCTTGTTGTTCGTCTTCATTGGCGCCAATAACAAAACGCGGATCTTTTATGCCACTTTTGCCGCCCATCTTTTCCGCGTCGGTCTTCCAAGATTTGCCATAGGGCGGATTAGATAACATAAAATCAAAAGTTTTGTCAGCTAAACCGTCAGAGGAAAGGGTAGAGCCATAAATAAAGTTGTCCTGTGAAGTTTCACCTTTACCTTTTAAGATCATATCAGCTATAGCAATAGCGTAAGTTTCGGGGTTAATTTCTTGGCCATAAAGATGGATAGACACTTGCTTGCCCTTTTGCTTAGCAATTTGGCTGAGCCTTTCCTGAGCCACAGTAAGCATACCGCCAGTACCCATAGCGCCATCGTAACAAGTATAGGTACTATCTTTAATTTTATCGGCTACTGGCAAAACGGCCAAATCGGCCATAAGATAAACCACATCGCGAGGAGTCCAGTGTTCGCCGGCTTCTTCGTTGTTTTCTTCATTAAAACGGCGCACCAGCTCTTCAAAAATAGTGCCCATAGCGTGATTGTCTAGGCCGGGAATTTTTACCAGTTCAAGGTCATCTAAAATCGGCTCGGGACTTAAATTTATAGTAGGGGAAACAAACTTTTCAATAACGGCGCCCAAAATATCGGCTTCTACCATAGTGTCAATTTGGTTGCGGAACTTAAATTTATTAAGTATTTCTTGTACGTTTTCAGAGAAGCCGTCCAAGTAGGCGATAAAGTCGGCTTTAAGTTGCTGAGATTTGCCGCGTGAAGTTAAATCTTTTAAGCAAAAAGGGGAACTGTTACAAAAAGCTTGCCCGGCAATTTTACACAATACCCGTTCTTGTTGGGCTTGGCCGCGTTTATCTAACTCTTCTTTTGTTTTTAATACCGCACTTTTAGTCTTTTCCAAAACGGCGTCTAAACGGCGGATAACGGTCATAGGCAGAATCACATCGCGGTATTTGCCACGCACATAAACGTCGCGCAAACAATCGTCGGCTACGCTCCAAATAAAACTTACAATTTGGTTGTGAATCTGGCTATCCATAAGAAAAAAGTGCTCTCCCAATTTTACTAAAAACTGCGCAGAGCACTTTCCGCAGGCCATCCTTTTTGCCCTGCCCCAAAAATGTCCATTTGCTTAGCCATTGCATCTGCGTTGCCATTTTCGCTCTATACCGTAGGCCAATACCTTGGCGGGAAAAAGACTATGATTAAGAGAATTTCTAGCGTTGATTTATGTGGGAGCTGCTAGTGCTGTGTCTGTTGATGTCAACTACCCATCACCTAAAGGTAATGGGCTTGTAACTGCCCAGTCGTGGTAACGGGTTACCCCTCCGACTTTTATTCCTTAAGTATCGCTATCTAAGGTGGCGTTACATCGTAGGGTGGTTGACAACACCCTTTACAGCAGAGATTTACTCTACTGTAACTGTATCAGGTACTTGACTATCTCTAAGATAGTTTACCCCCATGTGATACAGATTCATCGCTCCAACACGATCATCATTTGATTTGTAGCCACAGCTTTTACAGCTAAACAGATGTGTCTTTTTGTTGCGATTGGCTTTTTCAATGTGCCCACACACGGGACAACGCTGGCTTGTATAACGAGGGTCAACCTTAATTACTATAGATTGATTTTGTTTAGCTTTGTAGATAAGCTTCTGTTCAAGGTCATAGAATGACCACGATACAGATACATAGCGATCTTTAGTTTTAACGCGCTCTGTGATATTTCGAACGCCTGACAAATCTTCAAGGACAAATAACGTATGCTTGGGATTGGCTTTCACGAGTGCCTTTGATACACAGTGGTTAACATCTTGCATCCAACGGTTTTCTCGTGAACCAATAGCTTTAAGTCTACGTCTTGCCGACGGAGTTTGACGCATTTGTAATTCTTTACGAAGTTTTGAATAGTTAGCACGTTTTTGTTTTATAATTCTGCCATTGACAAAATCAGATCTGTGCTTACTGTCGTAAGTAGCAACAACAAAGTTAATACCTCTATCAATGCCAACAATGTTGCAGATATCATAGAGTCTAACTTCTTCAATATCATAAGTAACAGCGATATGTAAAAAATACTTACCGCACTTATTTACAAGCTTGGCAGTACCAAATTTATAAATAGTATGGTCAAAATATTTATACATACCTTTAGCAAAATATGGCAGTTTAATACGACCTTTCAGTGTATTTACTGAGAAACAGTTCCTAGCAAGAGAATAGTCTCTATTCCATACAAGATCATATTGTGGCCTCTTGAAACACGGTTTAATCCACTTTTTCTGATTTTCCAAAATGGTCTTATATCTGGCAATTACAGTTTTTAAAACAGATTGAGCCATTTGTGATTTAAGACTAAACTTTTCTCGAAGTATTGAATATAGAGCTTTGTTAAGAGAAAACTGTTTTAAGTCGTGAGTGCGGAATACATAGTCAGAAACATAGTTGCAGGCAGCAGAATAGGCAGACATGGTTTCGTCAAGCAAAATTTTACTATCCATATCTACAGATATTTGGATTTTAGCTGTGGCAACCATCTGCTTCATATATGTACTCCTTTCACTTATATATTACTAAGTATATTTTAATAATATATGTTAATTAAAATCAATACTTTAAAGGGAAAATACATGGATAACAAATATAATCGTCATAACAGACGAAAATATAACCTAAAAATTCATATAGTTCTTGTCACTAAGTATCGTAAACAACTTCTTACAGGTTCTATAGTTGACGACGTAAAACGAAAATTTTATGACATCTGTGCTTTTAGAGGCTATGATGTTATAGCAATGGAGGCTGATAAAGACCATATACACTGTTTAATAAGTTATAATGCAGTAGACAGAGTTTGCGATATTGTAAAAGTAATTCAGCAAGAAACTACATATTACTTATGGCAAAAATATCCGAACTTATTGTCCAAACAATATTGGAAAAAGAAAACCTTTTGGTCATACGGTTATTTCATGCGCAGTATAGGCGAGGTATCATCAGTTACTATACAAAAACACATAGAAAACCAAGGTTAATGTCCAAAAATTTACAAGGCTCCTCCCACCGCCTAAAGGCAGTGGGTTTCCGCCTACTACAATTGGAAGGATTTATATTTATGAAGCCGTCTAAATTGGATAAAATAACAGTTAGAGGATTTAAGTCGATAAGAGAACTCGTCGATTTCGAATTGCGCAACATTAACGTTATTGTTGGAGCCAATGGAGCCGGAAAGAGCAACTTCCTGGAAATATTCGAAATTCTTTCGGCTATGATGAAACCGGAAGGACTGTCTGAATATGTGGCTGGAGCTGCTGACGCTTACTTCTTCGGCGGCCCTAAATTGACACGTAAAATTGAAATTCAACTCAGGTTGGGAAAAAACGGCTATGATTTCAATTTTATACCGAGTGAAAATGGTGATCTTTTTATAACTAAAGAACAAAGGCATTTCAATAACGGTTACTGGAATTTTACGCGTGATTTCCCGGCTCCGAGTTATGACGCTCAGCTACCGAATGAGTTAAGTTCAAAGGCTACAGAATATACTTATAATTCTATAAAAAATTGGAAGATTTATCACTTTCACGATACGAGTAAATTCGCTCCTATGCGTCGAGAGTGTGATGTAAATCATGGCGAAGTCCTAGCTGCTGATGCTGGAAATATTGCTGCTTTTTTGTATCGATTGAAAAGTGAGTTTCCTGTAGAATATAGCCAAATTGTTAATGCTGTTCAGCTAGTTGTGCCGTTTTTTTATGATTTCATTTTAAAGCCTAATTTCAATGAAATGATAAGATTAAACTGGCAACAAGTAGGACTCAATGATTATCCTATGCGGCCAAGCCAACTTTCTGACGGATCTATGAGATTTATTTGCTTAGCTACTGCTTTACTTCAACCGCAGCCGCCAGCTACTATTATTATTGATGAACCTGAGTTGGGACTGCATCCAGAAGCTATTGGCATATTGGCAGAACTTATAAAATTGGCTTCCGCACATACACAGGTTATTCTAGCCACACAGTCTCCACTTTTATTAGATCAGTTTTCAATAGAAGATATTATTGTGGCTAAACGTAAAAATGGGGCTTCTACGTTTGCTAGACTAAATGAGCGAGATTATACTGCTTGGCTTGAAGATTACTCTGTTGGTGAATTATGGATTAAAAATGTTATTCAGGGAGGCAGCGCCAATGAGTAACTTTCTGGAAGTTGTCGTTTTAGTTGAAGGCCAAACCGAGCAAAAGTTTGTAAATGATGTGCTGGCTCCTTACATGGCAGTTAAAGGTATATACATGACTCCTATCATTATTTCTAAGAAAGGACAAAAAGGGGGAGATGTTAAGTTTCAGCGCGTTAAGACGGATATATGCAACCATTTGAAGCAGCGTAACAATACTATCATATCTACATTTGTTGATTATTACGGTTTAAGTGAATGGCCCGACAAAGATAAAATAAAAGTTCACGATACTCCGGAACAAATAGCCCATACATTAAATAGCGCTGCGCAAAAAGCCATAGCTGAAGCGTGTGAAAATAAAAATGTACGGGGACGCTTTATGCCATTCATGGCAGTACATGAATTTGAGGCACTGCTTTTTAGTGATAGTGAAATTTTGTCTAGTTATTTGAGTATTCACAAATCAGAAGTAGACAAGGTTATTGAAGAATGTGGTTCTCCTGAAAAAATAAATAATAGTCCACAGACTGCTCCATCAAAAAGGTTGGAGCGTTGGGCTCGTGGTCGCTACGGAAAAACAACATCAGGAATTGTTATCGCTAAAGCTATTGGAATAGATAAAATGCGCAACCAATGCCCATTATTTAACTTATGGCTCTCAAAGCTTGAGTCGCTTGCAAGTTGTAGCACACTTTAAATATGTATACGTAAATTATTTTTTTAGCCGTCAAAGTTTAATTGCGCTAGTTAATTGCACTAGGGGAGGGAGTTCTATACCTGGCGAGAATTGGCCAGGCGATATTTGTTTTGAGGGGTCTAAGAGAGGCTCACTCCCATTACCCCTTTCTTTAAGGAGTTTCACTTATATGATGTTTGGCAAATACCCCGGCATTGAGAGAGCCCAGCTTATCCCTATGGTAATTGAGCAAACTGCTCGCGGCGAGCGGGCCTACGATATTTATTCCCGCTTGCTCAAAAACCGCATTATCTTTGTGGGCGACGCCATTGACGATGAGTTGGCCAATTTGGTGATCGCTCAGTTGCTCTACCTCGAGCAAGAAGATCCCGATAAAGATATCGACATCTATATCAATAGCCCCGGCGGATCAGTTACAGCCGGCTTGGGTATGTACGATTGTATGCAGCTTATTAAGCCTGACGTCTCTTGCATTTGTATGGGGATGGCTGCTAGTGCTGCTGCTGTGCTTTTGGCCGGCGGTTGCAACGGTAAGCGCTTTGCTTTGCCTTATTCGCGCATAATGATCCATCAGCCCTGGATTGGCGAAATTGGCGGCCAAGCTACCGATATTGATATTCACGCCAAACAGATTTTGAAAACACGTGAAAATCTCAATCGCATTTTAGCTAAGCATACCGGCCAGTCTTACGAAAAGATTTGCGAAGATACCGAGCGCGATCATTACATGTCTAGTCAAGAAGCTCTCGATTACGGTATTATCGACTCTATTTTAACTAAAGATCAGCGTTAGCGCTTAGCCCTCCAAGTAGAGGGCTAGCTTGGCGTTAATGGCTGCAGCTGTGTTGACTCTTTTTTTTCGATTGCTCTCGATAAAAAGCCGAAATAAGCAGCTGTTTTTTTTGCCGCTCAGGCTATTAGCTTCACCTAGGGAACAATGTACAAATATTCTGACGATTTAGAACATCTTTGCGGTTGCGGCCTCGATATAGGCGGAACTCTTACCAAAATAGCTATTGCTCGCCCCGGCGAAGAATTAGTGCTCACTTTCCTCAAGAATTACAGTTGTGAGGAGATTCTCAATTATGTAATGAATCTAGGCGTCCAATTTTGTGGCGTTACTGGCCGCGGCTCTTCCGAATTTCGCCATCGGGCCCGCTGTCGGCGCAGCGAAGCTAAAGAAGAACATGTTCCCCAAGTGTTTGGCGTCAATGAATTTGTGGCTTGGGGGGCGGGCGCTTCCAAGCTTTTGCCAGGCTCTAGCGGAGTTGAATTGCCCTATATCTTGGGCTCAGTTGGTACGGGCACTTCATTACTTTTAGTCAATGGTTTTTCGATTAGTCGTATGGGCGGCTCGGCTTTAGGCGGTGGCACTATTCTAGGTTTAGGTCGCGCCCTTATGCCTGGCAGCAGCTTTGAAGATGTTTGTCTTTTGGCTCAAAAAGGCCAACGCTCGGGAGTAGATCTTTTGCTAAAAGATATTTATCCTCCCGGCCAGGTAGGTATTGCCGATAATATTACCGCTTCTAATTTTGGCCGCCTAGCTGGTGATAAAGAGATTGAGCGCCCCTCCAATGCCGACATTTTGGCCGGCATTATGGGTATGGTGGGCGAAAATATTGCCCTAATTGCGGCCGGTATAATGAATCAGTGTCGCACCCACACTATAGTATACGCCGGTTCTACGCTGCGCCATAATCCCGTCTTGCGGGCCGTTCTGGTGCGAGCTGGAGTTTTGCTCAACCACCGAGCCGTTATTTTAGAGCGGGGCGAATTTAGTGGCGCAGTGGGCGCTTATCAGTTGGGATTATCCAACTGGAGCCTCAATTAATTTTAAAGGCGGCGCTACTTTACTGCTAACGATTAGCTTCAGGGCTGAAGCGATCTCTAATCTTCATATAATCTTCTTCTGACATATATTGGCGCAAATTATCTAAAGAAGCTTGGGCCGAGCCTACTTTGGTAGGATCGTATTTATTGTTGGCTTCTTTGCTAGCTTGTTTGAAGATAGACTTCAATTCGCTTTCGCTAGCTTGGCCTTTAGATTCAAAGTAGCGCATAGCCACTTTGCCTAAGCCGTAAGTCCAGCCAAAAATAAAAGGAGCGCTGACTAAAGAGCCGATAATGGGAATTAAATTGCTTAAGAATACGGCTGTCAGCTGACCAAAGACGCTGGCCCCGCAAGAGCCGGCAATAATAGCCAAGATGCGCTCGGGAGTTTCATTTACTCCGTAAACTTTGCCTACAGCAATGACCATAGCCGACTGGATAGGCATAAGCAAAACCAGATCGCAAAAGGGGATAGGCACCAGCACTATAGCGGCGGCCCAAAGTGAGAAGTTCATAATTGTATCTTCAGCCAACTCGCGTTTATTGCTCTCTTCGTCGTCTTCAGAGCCGAAGAAGTCGCTTAAAGGGGGCAGCGGTCGGGAAGAATCGCGTGTGGGAGTTGGAGTGGGCGGCGGATAGGCTGAAGAAGTGGCCTGCCGATCTAAAGAAGGGCCGCCGGGTTCGAAATCGTAGGACTGGAAGAATTGCGGGGCCTGAGGAAGGGGCGGTACGGCAGAAGGGGCGGCCTCTGTAGGCGCTGGGGTAGGCAAAGTTGGAGCTGAGGTTGGGAGGGGCCCTTCCTGGGCCACTCGGAGCCGGTTGCCGCAAATATTGCAGAAACGGGCATTTTCTCTAACTTGTGCGCCGCATTTATTACAAAACTTCGCCATATTTTCTATCCTGCCGAATCGTAAAATGTTTCCCGTCCTTCGCTCTTGGCGGCGGCTAAGCCTTCCCTGTCTTTTTAGGGCGGCCCTCTCTTCAAAGGATCGGCTCCCGATTAGCTAGGGAAAAAGATAAAAAACTAGGTTTCCTTCCGCTCGAGGACGAAAAAAGCCCTCTACTATCAGAAAAAAATCAGAAGAAACGGAGCTGCTGTCGAATATGAGCGAAGAAGTAAAACCTTCCGACTTTAGCCAAGATAAAGATTTCGATTATTCTCCTCTAAATAGTCAAAATTCAGCTTCAGATTCCCTAAATAACTATGCTGGTCAAGAAGGCGAGCCTCCCTCTACTTCAGAGTTTAGTCAATCTGAGCCTAGTCAAGAGATAAATAAGAGAAAAGAAGGCCATAAGTGCACTTCTTTCCCCATAACGGCTGTAATATCTATAGCTGTTGCCGTTTTTCTTATAGGCTTTCTATTAAAAATCTTTTTAAGCAATCATCGGGAAAATGTTGTTTACGAAGCAGCCCGTATGGCTCCACGGGACAGTGTGGCCATTGTAGCTGTAGATTTGCGCCAAGAAGATAATTTAAGTAATCTTTTTGGCGGTTTGCTGCAGGGAATGGCTGGCAGTAGCGTCTTAAAAAATCAACTTAGTCAAATTTTACCTGAGGAAATAAATTTCGACCTTATTAAAGATTTGGCCTTACATACCGAAGGTGCCGGAGCTTTAATCGCTCGTTTTCCCAATAAAGAAAACCCCGGTTTATGCGTTTATATGCAGAAATTTAAGGCCCAAGCTCCTCTGGAGCAAACTATGCAAAAATTCCAGGAGATCTCTCTCAAGAAGAATCCTGGCTTGAAATATGCCACTATTACTACTCAGAATGGCTTAATCTCTTGTCCAGCTTCCTCTCAGAGAGGTTTTTCCTGGCTAATTCAAGGCTCGACCCTTTTTATCGCTACTTCCGGCCAAGATATACAGACTATTTTAGAGCCTCGCGAAGAAGAAGATTCTCTGCTGGCCGATCCCGGCTTCCAAAAATGTCTGGGCCAGATCGATAAAAATGGCCTTATTATCGGTTTTGTCAATTTTCAGCGCTTTAGCCAAGGTACCGATTTAGGGCAATTGCTTAAAGCTAAAGGAGCGGATACTGGCTTTATAAAGTTACTCGAAGCTTTGCAATACGGTTTCTTCAAAGGTCAAATCGCAAGAACTAAGGCTGGCAAAGAGATTGCTTTCTCGGCTCAATTGGTAGGGAATCCCCAAAAGGTGGGCGATTTTGCCAAAGCCTTCCTTAATAAAAATAACAATATCGATTTTAAGTCCTTAAAATACCATCCTTCTACTAATAGTAGCTTAATCTCTCTTAACTTAAAGACGCTTTGGAAACTTACCTACGAACTTATGGGACTTACTCCCGAAGGTAGAAAACAACGCCAACAGCCCGACGAGATGTTGCGCCGCGTGGGTAGCAGTATGGATAAACTTTTAGATATGCTTACTGGTGAGCTTACTTTGTCTATAGATGGTTTGAGCCGAATCCAGGGAGAACAATTCGTCAATAGTTCTTCCAGCAATGTTTACAAAGCGGCCAAAATGCCGATCGTCGTTACTTTAGGGTTGAAAAATAGCGGAGATTTTGAAGCTTTTCTCCTTAATCTGCCCAGCGTACCTTTGTTGGTAGCTATGTGTCCTTCTTACGATATAAATAATTGTCGAGTTTATAAAATTCCCTTGGGGCGCAATACTTTCTTAACTATTACCGACGACCAGTTAGTAGCCGCTTTCAATATGGAAAGTCAGAGCGCTTTTGATGATATATTGTCTGGAAAAGCGGAAAAGACTTGGACTAATATACCTTTAATAAAACGAATTGCCCAAGAGGGTCGGCTGCGCGGCGTATTTTTCAGCTGCGAAGATATAAAAGCTAACCGAGAAGATACTGCTGCCGGTATTAGAAGTCGCCTTTCGGTGGCTGCTCCCCAAGATCGAGAGCTGTTGGAAGTCCTTTGTAAAACTTTAGACACTATGAGTCGCACTATGGGTTACGGCTACTCGGTCGTATCTTGGCAAGAAGACGGTTGCCTCATGGAGGGAGCCTCTACCCTTACTAAGAGCGGCTTATCAGCTCCTACAAAAGCTGAGCCAGAAGAGAGCTAATAGCGCTTAGGGTGAATTGGTGGGGAATGTAGAAGTAGGGGCCTTCCATTTTTACTATTCATGTGGTATAATTAGCGCCGTTCATGCTGGGTTAGTTAAAGACCTAGAAATCTAGCAACCCTGAAACCGACAAAAAGGCGCGGTGTTAAGGGTACAAAGAGGGTAAAAACGTGAAAGCAAACACTCATCCGAAGTTGCACAAAACAACCATCCGTTGTTCCTGCGGCAACACTTTTGAGACCCTGGCTACCTTGGAAGACATGCGCGTTGAAATTTGCAGCGCTTGCCATCCTTTCTACACCGGTAAGAAGCGTGCTGTCGCTCGCGAGGGACAGGTAGAGAAGTTCCGTCAGCGTTATAAAATTAAAGATTAGTTGCTATATAACCGGTCTCGAGCCGGTTTTGCGGAGTAGCGTTTCTAGGGTTAGAAGTATCCTCGGGAACGCTTTCTGCGTATTAGGGGGATTTTTTGCGTCTTTTCTTTTGAGAGAAGTTGCCTAGCGGGTGGGGGAATAATCCCTGCAAGAGAGATACAGCGAAGGCTCATTCGGGCCGTTTCGTTGTTTTTTAGTTTTTTTTTGAGGTACGAATTATGCTCGATTTATCCAAACTTAAGGAAATGGAGCGTCGCTTTGAAGAGCTCGAACACAGCTTGTGCAATCCCGAAGTATTGAGCAATCCTGCCGAGTATCAGAAGCTTTCCAAAGAGCGCAAGTCTATCGAAGAAGTGGCCCTGCGCTCTCGGGATTTAGGCCAGGTCGTCGAGCATATCAATGAGAGCCACCACGCTCTAACTGCCGAAAGCGATCCGGAAATGCGCGATCTTTATCGCGCTGAAATTGAAGAGCTCGAGCAGCGTCGCACTCAGTTGGAAGAAGAACTTACCCGTTTACTTTTGCCTCGCGATCCTTATGCTGGACGCAACGTTATTGTGGAAATTCGCCCAGCTGCTGGCGGTGAAGAGTCTTCCTTATTCGCCCAAGAGTTATTCCGCATGTATTTATATTATGCCGACCGTATGGGCTGGAAGACAGAAATTTTGGCTCGCCAAGATACCGATTTAGGCGGCATGAAAGAGGTAACTTTCTCTATTACTGGCCACGACGTCTATCAGCATATGAAGTTTGAGAGTGGCGTCCACCGCGTCCAGCGTGTGCCCGCTACTGAAGCTTCCGGTCGAATCCACACTTCTACAGTTACTGTAGCCGTATTGCCTGAAGTAGATAGCGTAGATGAAGTACCTATCAACGAAAAAGATTTGCGTATCGATACTTATCGCTCTTCTGGAGCTGGCGGTCAGCACGTCAACAAAACTGAATCGGCCATTCGCATTACCCACTTGCCTACAGGTTTGGTCGTTACTTGCCAAGACGAGCGCTCGCAGCGTCAAAATCGCGAGAAGGCCATGCGTATTTTGCAAGCTCGCTTATTAGAGATCGAGAGGCAAAAAGCCGAAGATGAGCTTACTTCCAACCGCCGCTCCCAAGTGGGCCAAGGGGATCGCTCGGAAAAGATCCGCACTTACAATTTCCCCCAGAGCCGCGTTACCGATCACCGTATCGGTTTTACCGTACATAATATCAATGCGGTTATGGGCGGCGATTTAGACGATATTGTTAAGGCCCTTTGTGAAAATGAGCAAAAAGAGCTTATGGAAAAACTGGGCCAAGATTAGCTCTTTTTGTGGAAAATAAAGCAATGTTGGCGGTGTCGGTAAATTGAGCAGAGGGTTAGGCTAGTGGCAGAAATTACAGACCTTTTTCCCAAGCCGCCCATTCTGCGAAGCGTTTTGCACTGGGGACAGGCTCTGCTTAAAGGGAGCGGATCTTTTAGCCCTAGCCAAGCTCGCCGCGAAACGGAGATTCTTGTACAAGGCTTGGTCGGCTTAAGCCAAGTACAACTCTTCACTCAAGATAGCAAGCTATTAAGTGAGGAGGTAGCCCAGCGAATAAAAGAGGGGCTTCTCAGGCGCTTAAGCGGCGAGCCGACAGCCTATATTTTACAAGAGCGAGGCTTTTACGGCTTTACTTTTAAGGTTGGGCCCGGAGTGCTAATACCGCGGCCGGAGACGGAACTCTTAGTAGATACCGCTTTAGAATGGATAGACGAGTTGGGTACTATCAATAGCCCAAAGGCCGTCGGCCTAGGAGAGGCAAAGTCGGTGGGCCCTAGGGTGTTAGATCTTTGTACCGGCAGCGGTTGCGTTATTTTGGCTGTAAAGGCTTTGCGCCCTCAAGTTGAAGCCGAAGCTCAGGATCTTTCGCTTGAAACTTTTAAGTATTTTTCGGCTAACCGAAGCCATTTAGGGCTAGAGGCCAATGTGAAATGGCAAGGCGGAGATCTTTTTGCCGAAGTGGCAGGGCGCTTCCATTTTATTTTGGCAAACCCGCCTTATATTGGCACTTGGCAAGGGCCTGCCGCTGCTAAAGATGTGGCGGCCTACGAGCCCGGTTTGGCCCTTTTTAGCGGCCCAGATGGTCTAGATTTAATTAAAAAGCTAATAGCTCAGGCCCCTCAATATTTGGTAGAGGGCGGCGGTTTGGCTTTGGAAATAGGCTGTACACAAGGGGAAGCGGTTAGCTCGCTTATGCAGGCGGCTGGTTTTGAAAATATAAAAGTCTTGCAAGATTTTAACGATCTGGACAGAGTTGTATGCGGACGTTGGCAGCTTTAGGCTCTAGCTAGCGTTGGCCGATTCGGTTCGGTGGATATATTGAACCTAATATTGGGGATTGGTAAATATCATCATGAGTAATGTTAGACTGGTTGGTCGCAGCAGATTGGGAGAGCAATATGTCGAAGCTTCGAAGATGCGCGACGAGTATGAGAAAGAAGGCGGCTTTACATCGTCAGTTTGGGCAGATGACGCGATTCGTTATCGCAACGAATTATCCGATCCCGTCAAGCGGGCTGTTATTTTTGCCATGCAAGCTCTTTACCAGCGCGAGCTCAATTTCGCCGACTTCGTTCCCGGAGGCGAAGGCGCTTCTCAAGTGCGCCATCTCGTTCTTTCCGACGTACTTTACTACGAATCAGATCGTTATATTAAAGATCTCACTACTCGCATTTTTGATGGCGTTATTAAAAATTTAAGCCAAATCGACGCCCTTTTACAAAAACATATCACTTGTAACTGGCAAGTAGAGCGTTTGGCTACTGTCGAGCGTAATTTATTGCGTATCGGCATTTTCGGCCTTTTATTCGATGAAGAAGTGGCCCAGACTACTTCAGATAAAGCCATCATCAATTGTTGCTCCGATCTTTCCGAGGAATATTCTACCGAGCGCTCCAAAAATTTCGTTTTTGGTGTTTTGAGTGAAGTAAGTAAAGATAAAGACCGCCAGAAGGAAACCGAGTCGGCCGAAGCTGCCGAATCTGCAGGGGAAAACGAGCCAGCTGAAGCTACTAAGTAAGCTGAAGTTTACGCCAACTAAGCTCGGTTGGAGGCTCAGCTGGAGGCTTAGAGGAACCAGCGCACGGGTCGAAAATTTCTCCTGGCAGCTGTGGGGAGCAGTATAGGGCTTTAGCTGTCAATTTTTTAGTAATAGGTAAGTAAATTCTGATATGAGTAAAGGCGAGAACGACACTTCACCCCAGAAGCCTAAGAGCAAGTTTGGGTGTTTGGCTCGTTTAGGTAAGATTCTCTATTGGGCGAGTTTCTCTGTCCTGTTGGTACTTATAGCCGCAGGTGTAGCTGGCTATGTTATTATCAACAACTATGCCAAAGGATTGCCCGACGTAAGTAAGTTGCATCAATACGATCCGGCTGAAACTACGCGCATTTATTCTTCCGACGGCCAAGTTATTGCTACACTTTTCCGAGAGAACCGCACTTGGGTTCCTTTGAAGAAGATCTCACCTAATATGCGCAATGCCATTTTGGCTATTGAAGATTCGCGCTTTTACGAGCATCATGGCGTCGATCCTATCGGCGTCTTACGCGCTGCTGTCGATCTTTACCGCTCCGGCGGCCAGGTTCACCAAGGTGCTTCCACTATTACTATGCAGTTGGCTCGAGCCTTCTTCCTCAACGACGACTTGAGTTTTCACCGCAAAATTAGAGAAGCTCTCTTGGCTTTACAAATTGAAAAGAGCTTTAGTAAAGATGAAATTCTGGAGCTTTATCTCAATCATGTATATTTAGGAGCTGGCGCTTACGGCGTCCATGCTGCGGCCAATGTCTATTTCTTAACTACTCCCGACAAACTTACTCCGGTACAGGCGGCTATTATTGCCGGTTTGCCCGCTTCGCCCAGCTACTATTCTCCTTTGGTAAATGAGCGTGCCGCCACTTCGCGAGCTTTAGAAGTGTTGGCCCGTATGCGCCAATTAGACATGATTACCCAGAAGCAATATCGCCAAGCTGTCGATACTTTGCATAAGGGTATCAAATATGCCAATAAGGGGCGCACCGAGTTCCAAGTGCTTAAAGTCCCTTATTTCACTACTTACGTATTGAAAGAACTTAACAGCCGTTACAGCGAAGACGTCCTCTATCGCGGCGGCCTAAAGATTTATACTACGGTAGATCTTAAGCTCCAGGAAAAAGCTGAAAAGATTGTGGCCGAGAAGGTCGCCCAAAATAAAGAGTGGTACAATGCTGGTACGGCGGCTGCCGTTGTAGTAGAAAATTCTACCGGTTATATTCGGGCTATGGTAGGGGGCAGCGGTTGGAGCAAAGACAACCAATTTAACCGCGCTTGGCAAGCTCGCCGTCAGCCTGGATCTTGTTTTAAAGTGTTTGTCTACACTACGGCGGTAGAGTCTGGCTATACTCCCGACACGATTATTTCCGACAGTCCAGCCACTTATAAAATTAGCGATACCGAAACGTGGTCGCCTAAAAACTCTGACGGCAAATTCTTGGGCAATATTCCTATGTTGCGTGCCCTTATGGGATCGCGTAACGTCGCGGCTGTAAAGTTGCTCACTATGGTCGGCCCTGAGCGGGTTATCGAATATGCCTATCGTATGGGTATAAAAGAGCGCTTAGAGCCCAATCTCTCTTTGGCTTTGGGCTCGGCTGTGGTAACGCCTTTGGAAATGGCTTGCGCTTTTACTTGCTTCCCTAACGGAGGTATCAAAGTTCAGCCTAGCGGTATAAAAATGGTCTACGATAATGACGGCAACGTTATCGAAGATAATACCTTCACCCGTCAAGAAGAAGTCCTTTCCGAATCTACAGCTTACACTATGTGCTCTATGCTTAAGAGTGCCGTTGAAGGGGGCACCGGCTACGGAGCCCAAATTCCTGGACGGGCTGTGGGAGGCAAAACTGGTACCACCGACGATTACCGCGACGGTTGGTTCGTGGGCTTCACTCCCCAATATACTTGCGCCGTTTGGGTAGGCAACGACGATTATACTTCTATGTGGCGCGTCTATGGTGGCGATGTGGCTGCCCCTATTTGGAAGGCGATCATGAGTTTTGCCGTCAAGAATCTTCCCAACAAACAATTCGAAAAGCCCAAGTCGGGGTTGGTTTCGGTGCTTATGTGTAGCGAATCGAAATGTCGCGCCGGTGCCAAATGTATGAACACCTACAAAGAGTATTTCCGCCCCGGCGAAGTACCTAAGAAGTTCTGTCCTATCCACGGCGGAGGAGCTTCGGTGCCTACTATTGCCGCCCCCAAAGACGACGGCTACGGCGCTAAGAGGGAAGAGGCGAGCCAGCCCGCTCCCTCCCAGAGTGAGACTGAGCCTACGCCTGTGCCTGCCGATGCTCCTCAAACTTGGGGCGAGGTTGTGCCTGACATCTCTGAGCATACTGAGTCGGTAACTCCCGATTTAACGCCGGAAAATGTACCTATTCCCGATACTGTATACGCTCCCGATACGGCAGCTCCGCCGCCGGTAAGTGCTCCGGCCCCCGAAGCTCCCATAGCCGCTCCTCCCGAACCGCAGGCGGTTCCTATAGGCGGAACTTCCGAAGCGGCCGGAGCTCCTGCCGAAGCGTCGGCCCAATAGCGGATCTTGGCCGGGGCCAACGCTTATAGCCTCTATTACGCAAACAAATCTTAATAGCGCGATCAGCTTTCCCAGGCTAGGGTAATTTTGTCTAATTGCCTAGGCTCAGAAGGGCCTAAGCCGAGTCGCGTAAAAAGTCCCCCTTCGGAGGTTGGATATGGAAGAGCAAGTTAAAAGTGAAGGCACCGTTTCTAGCGAGTGCCAAAGCGACTGGGATTACCCCTATGTCACCTTAGAAAATATCGGCCAATATGTCGGTCAGAAAGTCGTTATTAAAGGTTGGTTGCGCAAATTGCGCTCCAGCGGCAAGATCCTTTTCTTGCAAATGCGTGACGGTACGGCCACTATTCAAGTGGTGGTAGTCAAGTCGGAGTGCTCTCCTGAAGAGTTCCAAGTGGCCAAGAGTCTCACTCAAGAGTCCTCCTTTGAAATTGTCGGTTTAGTTCGCGAAGATCAGCGCTCAGCTTGTGGCTACGAGATCCAAGCTTTCCATGTGCGTCTCATTTCCGGCTCTGTCGATTACCCCATTACTCCCAAAGAGCACGGTACCGAGTTCTTGATGGACCATCGCCACCTTTGGATCCGCTCTTCTCGCCAACATGCCATTTTGCGCATTCGGGCCGAGATTATGCGCTCGATCTGTGAATGGTTAGACAATAACGGTTTCTTACGTGTCGATAGTCCTATCTTAACTCCCAGTGCTTGTGAGGGTACTTCCACACTCTTTGAGACCGACTATTTCGATACTAAAGCTTATCTTACTCAGAGTGGTCAACTCTATGGCGAAGCTGCAGCTATGGCTTTTGGTAAAGTCTATTGCTTCGGCCCCACTTTCCGAGCTGAAAAATCCAAAACTCGCCGCCATCTGACCGAGTTCTGGATGGTCGAGCCGGAAATGGCCTTTACTGATTTAGATCAGAGCATGGAAGTGCAAGAGCAAATGATTAGCCATGTAGTAGCTAATGTTTTGCGTCACCGTTTGCCTGAGCTAAAAATCTTGGAGCGCGATTTAAGTAAATTAGAAGCCATTAAGCCTCCCTTCCCGCGTTTATCTTACGATGAAGCCGTCGAATACTTACAAAGCCAAGGTGTAGACTTTAAGTGGGGAGACGACTTTGGCGCTCCTGACGAAACTATTATCGGTCAGCGTTACGATAAGCCCGTTTTCGTCCACCACTATCCTTGCTCTTGCAAAGCTTTCTATATGAAACCGGAGCCGGGACGCCCCGAAGTTTGTCGCAGTGTCGATACTTTAGCTCCTGAAGGCTATGGAGAGATCGTTGGTGGCAGTCAGAGGATCGACGACTTAGATCTTTTGGAAGCTCGTATTAAAGAGAACGGCTTGCCTTTGGAAGCTTACCAGTGGTACTTAGACTTGCGCCGTTATGGCTCTGTGCCTCACTCTGGCTTTGGTTTGGGTATTGAAAGAGCTGTGGCCTGGATTTGTGGTATTGAGCATGTGCGCGAGGCTATCCCTTACGCCCGTACCATGAGCCGTATCCATCCTTAGTTTCTATTTGTAACTTTTTTTATCGGTTGGGCTAAGCTGGCAATTTGGTTTTTTTTCCGGTAAACTTAGGCTCCAAACTAGCTAAGGTTAGCCCAGTGGGCGGAGTAGTCCGCATTCCTGTTCGTCTGTAAAGAGGCGATAAAATTGGAGGTTCCTGTGTCTGGTCACTCAAAATGGCATAACATTCGTTTGAAAAAAGGTAAAGTTGACGCTCAGCGCGGCAAACTGTTTACTAAGCTTTCTAAAGATATTTATATGGCTGTTCGTAAAGGTGGACCGGACCCTGAGACCAACTTTATCTTAAAGATTGCCGTTCAAAGGGCTCGCGCCGTCAATATGCCCGCCGACAATATCAAGCGCGTTATCGAAAAAGCTAGCGGTTCTGGCGAAGGCGAAGATTACGCCGAAGTTAGCTACGAAGGTTACGGCCCTCACGGTGTAGCTATTATAGTAGAAGCAGCTACCAATAATCGCAACCGCACTGCCGCTGACGTGCGCTCTACTTTCTCCAAGTTGGGTGGCAACTTAGGAGAAACTGGTTGCGTAAGTTGGAACTTCACTCGCTACGGCGTATTGCAAATTCCCGCCGAAGGTGTAGACGAAGAAGAGCTCTTAATGGCCGCTCTTGAAGCTGGTGCCGAAGATCTTAAAAACGACGGCGATTATTTCAATGTTTTGACCGAGCCCAATAAGCTCCACGCTGTAAAAGACGCTTTGGAAAGTGCCGGCTATACAATCGAAGATGCCAGCTTCTCCCAGGTAGCCAAAGATACCGTAGAGCTGAGCGTAGAGCAAGCTAGAGGCGTCTTGCGTTTAATCGAAACCTTAGAAGATTTTGATGATGTGCAAAATGTCTACTCCAATGCCGATATTCCTGACGAGGCTATGGAAGAATAATTTTGTCCCAGCTTGTTTTAGGTATCGATCCGGGCAACGCTCGCTGTGGCTGGGGAGTCGTGGCTGCTTCTGATGACGGCCAGCTTTCTATGTTAGATTGTGGCTGTGTCGAAACGGGTAAAGACGAAGCTTCTGGCGAGCGTTTGGCGGCCGTATATGCCGGAATAAAGGCGGTATTAGCTAAGTATAGTCCCGAACAGCTGGCTATAGAAAAGTTATTTTTTAACCGCAATATTACTAGCGGTATGGCTGTAGCTGAAGCTCGAGGAGTTATTCTTCTAGCCGCTCACCAAGCGGGAGTGCCCGTTTTTGAGTATACGCCTTCAGAAATAAAAGAGACGATGACTGGCGACGGCAAAGCCAAGAAAAAAGATATTGGCCAAGCGGTTGTACTTACTTTAGGATTGGAAAAAGCTCCCACTCCCGACGATACTGCCGATGCAGTAGCTATAGCTATAACCCACCTATTTTGGAGTAGTTTCAATAGTGGCAGTTTATCCTAGTCGAAGTTAAAACCTAAAAGCGCTTAAAAAGGCCCCTATTTTTGGCTAAAGTTTTCACTTTAGTCAAAAATAGGGGCCCCTTTATTTTTGCCTATATTTCGTCTTCTCGGAAGCCCAAAATGATTTTGGCCTGTTGGGTGAGAGCTTCCATAGAAATGGCATGATCTTCCAAGTTAGTACCACTAATTGTATCTACAAGGCCGACAGTACGCAATTGTACATGATCTTCTAAATCGTTTTGGGCCAAATATTCAGATACAGCTGAAGCCAAACCTCCGATAGTCGAATGCTCTTCGACGGTAATTATCCGCCCGGTTTGCACAGCTCTCTGTAAAAGGACTGTATCGAAGGGGTTCAACCAGGCCATATCGTAGACGGCTGCTTTGAAACCCCAAGTTTTTAAGTTGTGGGCGGCCAAAATGGCATGATAAGCTACGCTACCTAAGCAAACAAAAGCTAAGTCGGAGCCTTCAACTAGGCAGCGGCCGCACAGTTTTTCTTTGGGTCTGGCTTGGTTGGCTTTAGGCAAACCTACGGTGGGGGAATTGCTTAAGCGCAGCAAACCGGGCTCGGGAGCAGAGAGCAAATTAAGCAACATACTGCGAGCTTCTTCTTCGTCACTGGGCACGGCCACTTGAATATTGGCAAAACTGCGCAGCATAGCCAAATCGTGGAAGTTAGCCCTAGAAGTAGGCTCATCTTGGCTGCCGATTAAACCGGCGTCGGTCAGCAAGATAGTAATAGGAAAAGATGTGGTATGGAAAAGCTCGTTGAGCACTTTGGGTAAATCGGCTGCCGAAATAGCCACCAAGGGATGGATACCACAAACGGCCATACCTATAGCTTGCAAGATAACGCCCTCTGTCGAAGTAAGTTGCAACCTACTGCGCAAAGCTCTGAAGGGGCCGGGATCTTTATGACAAGTCCATAGACAAGAGACTAAATTCTGCTCTTTTAAGTCGGAAGCGATATACTTTAGAGCTAATTCTTCAAAAGTAGGAGCTAAGGTAGGACTTACTTGGACTTTACTATTACTTTTTAGAGTGGCTGTCGAGGAACTGTCGCTCTTGGGGGTATGGTTTTGGGCTTTAAGTGAAGGCTCTGAGCCCAGGATATGGAGAATCTTTAAGCCCTTTGGGGAAAGCAAAGAGCGCAGAGCCCGACTTAAAGCGTGCCCATCGTCCCCTTCCACTGGCGGCGCGTAAACTAAACCGCGAGCTGCAGCAAACACTCCCGGATAAATATAGAACCAGGGCTCAGCCCCCCGACCGGGTTGCTTCTTTACATAACGCCTCGAATAGTCTAGGAAAAGGACTATAGCTTCTAAGCGTCCTTGCTGCAGCTTTTCCAAAGTGTCTAACAATCTGGCAGAAAGATCGTGGCAAATAATTATCAAAGGCTGAGTCTGCGCCGCCAATCGCCCTTTAGGCATAACGGCGTGAGCCCGGTACCAACCTGCGGCCAAATGGCATAAAGAGAGGTCATCTTCAGCTAAAGAAGCTAAAGAAGCCAAACTTCTGCTATGGTTGAAGGTAGCTTGGTAGTAGGCCTTGCCGTCATTTCCCCGCCAGGCTACATTGCGTAGAGCCAACTCTCGCAAAGTTTGGGCTACAGCCCGATCTATTTTTTGCTCAATATTTTCTAAAACCACGATCAGAAGAATCCTATCTATCCATCTATACTCTAGACCGTGCGTACCAACAAATAATTGGCCAAAGCTGCCAAAGGAAGGGCCTTAGGCCCTAAAGGCTCGATAAGCTCTAAAGCACGGGCCGTCTTTTCTCGGGCTATACGTTTAGATTCTTCCATACCAAAGAGGGTGGGGAAACTAATGGGATCGGGATCGTCGGCGCTGTCTAAAATATCGTCGGTAATTTGGAATACTAAGCCCAGAATTTCGCTATATTCAGTAATAGCTTCCAGGGTGGCTGGATTGGCCTGAGCGGCAATAGCTCCCACGCGAGCAGCTCCGCGAATTAAAGCGCCAGTTTTGCCTTTATGTACGGCTAAAAGTTTCTCTTGATCGGCTCCGTGGTGCTGAGCTTCCATATCTAAAATTTGACCACCTACCATACCCAAATGGCCAGAAGCTTCAGCCAGCTCCTTTATGATGGCAATAGTTAATTCTGGATGGTGAGGAATAGAAGTTTGGGCAGCTACATTGAAAGCTTCAATAACTAAAGCGTCGCCAGCTAATAAGGCGGTATCTTCGCCGTAAGCTTTATGGACGGTAGGCTTGCCTCGACGCATATCGTCATTATCCATACAAGGTAAATCGTCGTGGACTAAGGAGAAACAGTGTACTAACTCAAAAGAGCAAGCGGCTGGTAAAGCCAATTGAGGATCTAAGCCTAAAGCTTCGGCTACAGCTAGAGTGAGAATGGGACGAAAACGCTTGCCGCCGGGAAATAAACTATAGCGCATAACTTCACCTAAGTTGCCAATATAGGTGGCCTGGGCCGGGAGATAAGATTCTAAAGCGCAATTGACCACCTCGGCTTGCTTTTTAAGATAAGCTTTTAAGTCGAAATTAGAAGTATCAATCAATTTGGTAATCTATCCTTTCCAGAAAAAACTAACCCGACGACTTTCAGAAAAGCTTCAAGTCGATCCTTCTAAAAAGGATCAGCCTATTTCTGAATCGGTTTGTAAAATCTCTAGTTGCTTTTGGGCTTCTTTAAGTTGGCTGCCACAGTAATCCAAAAGAACTTTAGCTCTAGATACTAACTCCAAAGTCTTTTCCAAACTCTGGTCGCCTTTTTCTAAAGTTTCTACAATAGAATTAAGTTCTTGATAACCGGCTTCATAAGAGGAAATTTGGCTAACTTCGTCCATAAATAAGAACTCCTAAAGTGAATTTCAAAGTATATAACTAATCGAAAAGAGCGCTTTGCTCCAAAGCAACGTTAGCTATATCCTTTGTTTGGAATTTATCCTCCGGCTTATCTCGCAAGCTTTCCAAAGGATCTCCCTGGATAAATTTGTTAATTCTAGCTTCTAAAGCCCCAAATTTCAAAGCTATGCGTATTTTAGCTCCGCTTTTAACATCTTCTTCTTGCAAAACGTGGCCTTGATCAGACACAACTATGGCATAACCTCGTTCTAAAACACTTTCCGGCGAAAGTGATTTAAGCTGAGAATTTAAAGCGGCCAGTTTCTCTTGCTGACGCGGCAAATAACTTCGTAAATAGTTTTGCAACCTAACTTGTAAACGCTGCCATTGATCGTATTTTTGTTGCCAGAGGCGTTGCCCCAGTTTTTCTATTTGCTCCCTCTTTTGGCTTAGATCTTGGCGACGCTGAGGAAGGTAACGATTGGGATGGCAAAGGTTGAGTCTGTGGCCCAAATTATCTAAAGAGCGACTAGCCAGCTCTAACTTGTGGCGCAACAATTGAGGCAAGCGGGAAGAGACAAATTGTAGCCCTTCCTCTTGGTGAGATAAATAGCGATAGACGGCCTCGGTAATACGGTTGCGCTTCAACTCCAGGGCGGCTAAGTGCTCTTGACGGGTAATAGAAATAAGTTCGGCTGCTTGGGTGGGAGTAGAAGCCCGCTTGTCGGCCACCTCGTCGGTAAGTAAATGATCGCCTTCATGGCCTACAGCCGAAATAATAGGCTTACTATAAGCGGCCACAAAGCGTATCAAATTTTCGTTATTATAAATATGCAAATCACTTTGTGAGCCGCCGCCGCGACCGACAATAACGCAATCTATATCTGATCTTTGCTCCAAAGCTTTGAGCGCTTTTATGATCGAACGCTCAGCCCCTTCTCCTTGACACAGACAGGGGGCCAGCACAACTTTTATATGGGGACAGCGATTTTTCAGGGTACGCAATATATCTTGGATAGCTTGTCCACTTTGCGAGGTGGCTACCCCTACAACTCGAGGAAAAGTGGGCAAAGCTTTTTTGCGCTCGGCACTAAAGAGCCCTTCAGCTTGTAAGCGGCGGCGCAATTCTTCCAATTCTTCGAGCAATTTGCCTTGATCGCAGGGAATAATATTATCGGCTTCAAAATCGAGTTTGCCATTTCTCTCGTAAAGGCTAAAGCGCCCCGTTAAGATAAGGTTTTGGCCCAGCTTGAGCTTTTCTGGTCTGATCTTATTTTTAGCCAGACGATTTCTCCACATTTTGCAACTGACAACGCCTTGGTTATTTTGATCGCGCATTTCAAAATAAAGGTGGCCGCTGCTGTGGATAGTTAGTTTGCTCAATTCTCCAATTATGCAAAAGTAAAGGATCTGGCTCTCTTTAAAAAGCGAGTTGAGAACGGCTATGGCTCGGCTGACAGATACTGGAGCTTTCAAGCTGCCAGCTAGGTTCTCTCGGAGAGCATAAATATCTTCGGAGCTGTTAGATTTATTCTCTTCTTGGAGGATTATTTTGGGGGAAGCGTCCCATAGCGTCGACAAAGTAGCAGACCTCCGAATAGTTGTAGGAAAGACATAGCAAAAAATATCATTTTAGATTGGATAAAACTTTTGCCTATAAGTATTTTCTGAAATTTTCAAGGGTAAACCTGCTTAGCCATTCTCCAGTCGGCGGCAGGATTAGAAAGGGCAGGAGTGAACCCCCGCAGCGGGGGAAAGAGGGGCCTTTGCTGGGTCTTTAGTTTTTTTTCAGAAAGGGAAGCTGTCGCCCAAAATATGCTGAATAAAGATTTTCTACGAGAACTGACCGCAGTGCGTGGCCTCTCTGGTTGTGAAAAAGATGTCCAGTCGGTCTTTTTAAGCCATATCCGCCGCCATACTACCCAACTTTATTCAGATGTTATGGGATCGGTCTGGGGTGTAATCAATCCAGGTGCCCCTCATAGGGTGCTGATCGATTGTCACGCCGACGAAATCGGTTTTCTGATTCGCTATATCTCCGAGGATGGTTTGCTCTATTTACAACCTGTAGGCAGCCACAGTGTCAAAACTGCTATTGCCCAGCGGGTAGTTATTAAAACTGACTCTGGTAATGTTCACGGAGTGATCGGTACTAAGCCTCACCATATGCAAAGTGATAGCGAGCGGGCCGCCTCTCCTTCTATTACCGAAATTTGGGTCGATATTGGAGCTAGCAGCGCCTCTGAAGCTAAACAGAGGGTACGTTTAGGCGATCCTGTCAGCTATGTTTCTGAATTGACAGAATTGGGAGGAGGCCGCCTCTCTTCTCCAGCTCTGGATAACCGAGCCGGTATGTATGTGGCTGCCGAAACTTTGGCCCGCTTAAGTGGCAACTTAGATAAAATTGAACTTACAATTTTATCGGCTGTACAGGAAGAGGTGGGGATGCGCGGAGCCGAGGCGGCCATAGCCCAAATAAATCCTCAGATAGCCTTAGTTGTTGATGTTTGTCACACTATGGATACTCCCGGATTGGACAAGCGCCTTTTGGGCGACGTAGCTCTGGGGCGGGGGCCAGTTATCGTGCGTGGCCCCAATACCCATCCTGGGGTGTTTAGGCGTTTAGTCGATACGGCTGAATGTTTAGGTCTCAAATATCAGATTCAGCCTTCTTCGGTAGTTACTTCCACTGATGCCGGAGTAATTCAGGTAGCCAACAGTGGAATAGCCGTAGGTATTATCTCTATACCCATACGCTATATGCACACGCCCAACGAAGTAATGGAATGGTCAGATTTGGAAGCTGCTGTAGATTTAGCGGAAGCTTTTGTGCGCAGTTGTTCTTCCCCAATCGACTCCCACAAATTAGCTGAAACGTCAATAGTTTAGCCTATATTGTGGCTGGGGCTACTGATCTCGTTTTGTAAGATGCTGCGTTAGGCAGAAACTGATAACTAGGAGCTTTTATTATATTATGATTATCTTAGTATTGCTCGCTTTCTTAGTCTTAGCTTATTTCTGTTATGCCGCTATTACCGCTTACAGTAATATAGGCGATTTAGAGCATACTTTAGGTATGACTAAAGCCAAGACTCAATTTGCCGGCAGTAGTGTAATTGTAAGTGGCATCTATCGTGGCGTATTTACTACCATCCGAGGTTTTCTCAATTTTACTCCTTGGGTGGCCAACAGTAATAAAATTATTTATACCATGCAGCAGCGCTCCTCTTTTAACGCTACTATTTCCGCTGGAGAAGGCTTCGGAACTAAAGAACTTCAGGAAAAACGGCGTTTAGCTAAAGAAGAGTCGGCTAAAAAGGTTTGGAATCCCAACTTAACTCAGGAAGAACAGCGTATTATTGAAGAGCGGCGTAAGACTCGCGGAGACGGCGAAGAAAGCTTCGATAAGGCTGAACTTAAGATCGTTTCAGCTACTCCCAGAGATGTCGAGCGCTATTTAGATCAAGAGGGACGTCGCCAAGTGGTGGCCGACTTATTGCGCAAAGGTTTCTTGGCTATAAATATTTCTCGCTCTGATATTTCTATGGAGCTCGATAGAGGCAATTCCGAGGAGTTTAAAGCTCCCAATGTGGACAAAACTCTCAAAGAGATGCAAAAGCTTATCGTAGAAAAGATCGAAAATTAACTTTACTTTCTAGCCGGGATTATTATGATTGCTTCTCTTGAGGGATTATGTGTCTATAGGGGGCAGGATCGAGTCGTCCTAGAGATTAACGGAATCGGTTATGAAATTTTTGTCACCGAATCTTTTGCCGCTCGTTGTCTTATCGACCGCCACTATCGTTTACAAACACTTATGATTGTGCGCGAAAATGAAATATTTTTAGTCGGTTTTGCCACACCTCTGGAGCGCGAGTTTTGTAAATTATTGACAACCATATCTGGTATAGGGCCCAAGGCCGCTCTAAAAATTCTCAATAAATATACCCCCGCCGATTTAGCGGCTTGTATCTTGGCCAATGACGTTGACTCTCTAAAGAAGGTGCCTGGCGTCGGCTCCAAGACGGCCAAACGGCTGATTTTAGAGCTCAACGAAAAGATTGGGGCCCTGTCTGAAAATATGGCTTTAAGCTTCGATAATATTAAAGAAGGCCAATTCTCCAAGGGTGTCGAGCCAGAAAAGAACTTACCGCCGACAGCTTTAGAAGCAGTATCTGTATTGGTCGGTTTGGGTTGTACTTTCGAAGAAGCGGAAAAGGCTGTAAAAACGGCCCTAGAAGCTGGCACCGCTGCCGATTCTTCAGATTTAGTTATGGCCGCCGTCAGCGAGTTGGGAAAAAATTAGTATCTTATGTTTAATTTGCCTCGTCAGCTTTCGCCCCGCAAAGCTTCTGTCGAAGAGAGTGAAAATGAAAAGAGTTTGCGTCCCCACAACATAGCCGAATATGTGGGCCAAACTGATATTGTGGATAATTTGCGCATTTTCATTAAGGCGGCCTCCCAGCGGCGCGAGCCTCTGGATCATATTTTGCTTTCTGGCCCGCCTGGTTTGGGCAAAACTACTTTAGCCCAGTTAGTAGCTTCGGAAATGGGCGTAGAAATGCGGGCTACTTCCGGCCCGGCTATCTCCCGGCCTATCGATCTTTTGGTATTATTGCACGGCCTTAAGCCTCGCCAAGTCCTTTTTATCGACGAAATCCACCGTCTCTCCCACGTTGTCGAAGAGATACTCTATCCAGTTATGGAAGATCTCTCTTTCGACCGCATTATCAGTAAAGGCAACTCTAAAGGCGCTATCCAACATCGTGTGGCCCCTTTCACTTTGGTGGGAGCTACTACCCGTTCGGGCGCTTTGTCGGCCCCTTTGCGCTCTCGTTTTGGCATTTTAATGCAGCTAAATTTTTATACGCCCGAGGAATTGGCCAAAATTGTGCGCCGTTCTGCTTCTCTTTTAGATATTAGTATCGATCCTGGAGGTAGTTTGGAAATTGCTAGGCGCTGTAGGGGGACTCCGCGTATAGCCAACCGTTTAATAAAACGAGTGCGCGACTTTGCCCAAGTTGAGGGCGAAAAGCAAATTACAGCTGAAGTTGCTTCTTACGCTCTAGAGCGTATGGCTATCGATTCTTGTGGTCTCGATTCTATCGATAGGCGCATTTTGGATATTTTAATCAACACCTATAAAGGCCAACCAGTCGGACTGACTACTTTGGCAGCGGCTATTGGAGAAGAACCGGACAATTTAGAAGATGTCTATGAGCCTTACCTTTTGGCTTCCGGTTTCTTGCTAAAAACACCCCGAGGTCGGGTAGCTGGCCCCAAAGCTTACGAGCACTTAGGCCTAGAGCCACTGCTCAATCGAGACGAATCTTCCGAGTAATTGATCCTAAGCTTACAAAAAAAAGAGCCGCTCGCTTAATTGTTGGCCCCAGGGGGCTAAAAAAGTCCAAGCGGCTCTTTTTTTGCACATTATATCAACTATTAGTTGAGCTCTTTATTTTTTGTCAGAGTTAGGCAGAAGCTCTTTAAGCAAAGCGTCGGCATGGTAGACGTGGCGCAAAGCTTCCAAAATAGCTGGAGAAGCTACCGAAATATGGCGGGCCTTCACTTCGTCATAGACAAAATTGCGCACCATACCGAATTGGTTGCGGTCGAAATTGAGGCCGACCAATTCCCCTTGGGTATTAAGGACAGGACTGCCGGAGTTGCCGCCGATAGTATCTGAGGTAGCCACAAAGACCATATTAGTAGTGGGATCGACTTCTCCTTGGTAGGTGCGCCAAGATTGGGGCACTTGAAAAGGAGCGATATTTTGGTGCGCTTGAGCCCGTTCATATAAGTTGCCCAAGGTAGTATGCCAACTTACCTCTTGGTTGCCGTCTTTATACCCTTTTACCAAGCCGTAAGAGAGGCGCAAAGTAAAGGTGGCGTCGGGAGGGGTAGCCCCTTTATCAATTTTAAAACGCTCAGCAGCAATTTTAGCATAGGCTTGTACTGTAGGAGCTTTAAAAATATTTTCGTAAGTTTGGCGCACTTGGCGAGCTTCACTATCTACAGCTAGAGCCAATTGGATCATAGCATCGTTCGATTTTTTTAATTCCGCTAAACTGAGAGTTGCTAGACGTTCTCTCTCTTTTACGTCGGCTAAGCGGCAGTTGTCTACCAAATAGCTGGCTCGATCGGCTGGACTTTGGCCTTGCAAAATAGTTTGTACTTGGGGATTGTCAGCTCCCAAACGCTCGGCTAAGAAAGAAAAACTGGCATTAAGGCGGGCTTTTTCCACGTCGGCATAGATCGGAGCAGGCGAGAAGAGCTTTTGCTTAAGTGAATCGAGCTTAGTAGAGTTGTATTCGGGCAAATGGAGCTGAGTATTATCCTTTTGGCTAGCCAAACGGACAATATGTCTAGCTATAGAAAATAAAGGACTTGGATAGGCGTCGCCCCTTTCCAAAAGATTATAAGGCTCTTCGATAAGGCGAGCCGTTTGGCAAGCTTCTTCTATCTCTTGCCAAGGAGTTTGGTCTTTTACCAAATGGCGCAACTTATCTTCTTGGGCTTTTTTGCGCTCCATAATAGAAGTTTGGCATAAGCCCTGATACATACCGGTGTAGGCTTTGCGCGAATTGGCAATAGAGCGTATATCGTTATTGATCCGTCTAGCATTTTCGGGAGAGCGCTCGGCAAATTGTAAATAAGCCGCTTCCATAGCTCTGGCTCTAGCTAAACGATAAGGCAAAGTAAAGTTGCGCGTATGTAAGGTTTGGGCATAAGTTTCCAAACGATTGGTAGTACCGGGATGGCCTACTACAAATACTAAATCGTTTTCGGATGCTCCCTGAGGATTGATAGTAAAATAATGTTGCGGTTTAACTGGCTGACCATTTTCATAGACTCGGAAGATAGTTGCATCTAAACAAGTGCGCGGATATTCGAAATTGTCTGCATCGCCGCCAAAGAAAGCTACATCTTGCTCAGGAGCCCACACTAAGCGCACGTCGGTATATTTTTTATAAGTGTAAAGACAATACTGGCCGCCTTGGTAGAGGGTGACAACATCGCAACGCAACTTGGTACGCTGGTTGGCCTCTTTCTCTATTTTGGCAATATTGGCTTTGCGAATAGTAGCCGCTTCTTCGGCGCTCATTTGGGGAGTAATAGAAGCATTTACCTGCTCAGTTACGTCGGTAATAGATTGTAAGCAATTTATTTCTAAGTTGGGCGCTTTTAATTCTTGGGCTCTAGTTTTGGCCAAAAAACCTTGGGCGATTAAATTGCGCTCGGGGGTACTCAATTCGGAGAGGGTATCGTCGGCTATATGATGATTAGTAATAACTAAGCCTTGGGAGGAGATAAAGCCTCCGGAGCCGCCATTATTGAAGCGCACAGCTGCGTGCATAGCCTCATTAAGCCATTTATCGCTTAGCTCAAAATGATACTTTTGGGCTACTTGAGCTTTGGGAGGGGCGTTGAAAGGGAACATGCCTTCGTCGGCATAGCTTAAAGAAGGTAAAGCTAAGGCTACGGCTGCCCCTAGTAGTAGAGCGGAAAATTTAGGGTTAATCATGGAATGATATTTCCCATTTAGAGTAGTCCTTTTCCTGCCGCTTCTATCTTGGGCTTTTATCCAGGCCTAAAGGCTAGCTACTTTTTTGAAAGGTTTAGCGCTATATACGGCAAAAAGTGGCCGACATAGGGTAGCCGAAGCTAAATTTACCAGAAAGCTCGGCCTCGATTTACAAGGTAAAAGGAGAAGATCCCGGCTCGGTAGGCAACAGAGCCGGATTTTCTTTTTAACCGCAGCTACGAAGGGAATATTTCTAGATGGGTCAGCAAATTCTCATTATAGGTTTAGGCCAATTCGGTATGTCTTTGGCCAGAACGCTCTCCGAAAAAGGAGTAGAAGTTTTGGCCGTCGATCGCAATTTAGCTTTAGTGGAAGAAGCTTCCCTTTTTGTAGCTGATGCTATGCAGGTTAGAGTTACTGACGAAACTGATATGGCTAGGCTCGAGCCTGGCAAACGCGACGCTGCCGTTTGTGCTATTGGCGACAGCTCCAAAGAAGATTCGATCATTTGTACCGCTTTGCTAAGCCAATTGGGAACGCCATTTATTGTGGCTCGAGCTCGTGACTCTGTCCATAAACGGATCCTTAAAGCTGTAGGGGCCCATTTAGTAATTAACCCCGAGCGCGAATTTGGCCGTCGCTTTGCTACTCGCTTAATTAACCGCAATATGGTAGTCGATACCGATTTGGGGGACGATTGTTTGCTGACCGAAATTAGGGTACAGCCGGGCATGGTAGGTAAAAACTTAATCGAATTGGAATTGCCCAAACGTTTTGAAGTGATGGTAGCGGGTATTCGCAGTTATGAAGATCCTTCCAAAATTATCCATCCCAATCCGAGTATCCCTTTAAGAGCCGACGACAGATTGATTATCGTTTCTAACGAGCGGGCTATTGTTGAATTGCAAAAGAACTTTCGCTAAAAGTATTGAGCTATGCTAGATAAAATTGCGGCTATATATAATCGCTTGGGCCAAGCGGCTAATGGTTCGGCTTTCAGCAGTGCGGCTATAGCTTTGTCGCCGTTGGCTTTTATCTTTTGGGGTTTAGATCTAGATGATGGCATAATCTCTCCTTTTCGAAGCACTTGCGCCGTCCTTACGCTTATACTGACAGTTCTGATTGGACTATTTTGGGATAAACAGCCCCGCTTAGGTAAATATTTAGCTTTAGCCGACGCTTTAGCTTGCGTGGGGGCAGCCGGGCGCTATATCTTTAGCGATCCCTTTTCAGCCTTGACAGTTTTTGTAGCCGTTGCCACATTGCTAAATGCTGTTTTCCATTATCAAGGAAGCCATAAAACGCAAGCCAAGCATTCTAAGCAAGTGGGAATAGAATCTATAAGTGGTGCCGTAGGCGGTTTTGTCGGCCTATTTTTTATTACCTGGTTCTTATGTGGTTTGGACAACCAATTAGGCCTCTCCCTATGCGCTTGCGGCGGTTTAATTTGTCAGATGATTTTCTATAAATGGTCGCTGAAGCTGAAATCTCGCTTGCCTAAGGCGATCGTTTTAGTTTGTTTCTTCTCTATCTGTTTAAGTTTTTTGGCTCAGGGGACTTGGCTGACCGTCACTTGTTTAGCGCTAACCATCTTTTTAGACGTCTTCTTTGTCAATAGTTACGGCAATTTACAACTGCGTGAAGATTTTGGCGTTGATTTCTTTCTCAATCGTCCGGCCCGCTTCTTGTTGCTAACTTTTGTGCTTCTTTGTACGGTAGGCTCTATCTTACTCTATTTGCCTATTTCTTCAGCCCACGACTTAAATTACCTCGACGCCGCCTTTATGGCTGTAAGTGCCTCTTGTGTCACTGGCCTAACTTGCTTAGATTTAGAACATGATTTTACCGTTTACGGTAAGCTCTTTTTGGCCATATTAGTACAATTGGGCGGTTTAGGTATGATGGGTACGGCCTCTTTAGCTATGCATGCTATGGGACGCAGGCTCAGTTTGCGCCATGAGCGTCTATTAGCTTCACTTTCGGAAACGGAAAGCGGCCCCAATCTTATGCGCTCCCTTTACATTATCGTTATTTACGTATTTGTCTTGGAAAGTATCGGCGCTTTGATAATAAGCACTTGTCTTATGGGGCAGGGAATAGCTTTCCCCGAAGCTTTGGGTAAAGGTGCTTTTATGGCCGTTTCCGCTTTTTGTAATGCTGGCATGAGCCCGGAAAGTAGCAATTTAGTAAAATATGTACACTTACCAACTATACTCTATACTGTAGCTTTTTTAGTTATTTGTGGTGGTATGTCGCCTTTAACTTTTTTAGCTTTACCTTTATGGTTTAGGCGTCGCCATATATCTTTAGCTAGTTTTTTAGCTTTAGTCACTACGGCTTTACTGTTACTTTTAGGTACTACTGTCTATATGACGTTGGAATGGAATGGTATTTTTGCCCATTTAGCTCCGTTTGATAAATTGCATAACGCTTTTTTCCTCTCGGCTGTAGGGCGAACGGCTGGTTTTAATGCTGTCGATATAAGTAACTTGAGTCCACTTAGTACCCTTATGACTCTCGTCTTTATGTTGATAGGCGGTTGCCCTGGAGGTACGGCTGGTGGCATGAAGACTGTCACCGTAGCTATTATGTTTTTAGCCTTTTGGACAGACTTAAATCAGGAAAAAGAGGTCGTTTGTCGCCGTCGTTTGGTGCCACACGATGTAGTCAGGCGTACTATTACTATTTTAATGGCTTTTATGCTTACCTTAGCTACTGTTTTAACTTTACTCTTTACGACTCAAACTATCGCTCCCAAATGGCTACTTTTTGAAGCCGTCTCCGCTTTGGGAACTGTAGGTATGAGCTTGGGTGCTACTTCTCAATTAGACGAAATAGGTAAAATTATCATTATGTTTACGATGTTTTGTGGTCGAATCGGCCCTATTTCTATTTTCGCTGTTATGGCCGACGACAGATCTGTCCAACATGAAGTAGGCTATCCTCAAGAGCATATCCCCTTAACTTAGAGCCAAATTGGGCTAGTGGGCAGGAGTAAAAAAGATGAAAATTGCAAAATCGATCAGGATAAGCATTTGGTGTTTTATACTTTTCAATTTGGCTGTCGCTTATTGCTGTATTTGGATCTTTGCTCGCATGTTGCCTTCCATAGAGGCGGTCATGGCCAATAACGAAACAACTATTCATGCTTCTATGGGTATGATGGCTATGCTTACTCAAGAGCACGGCGGTCTCATTCGTCGAGTTCAAGCTCAGCCGAAATTTGAGCATTTCTTGCGCGAGGCGGAAAGTTGTGTCAGTGAAGAGGGCGAGCAGAACTATCTCGATATTATCAGGCAGAATTATCAAGCCGCTTTCGACAGAAAAAAATTGGAATTTAATATTGTAGTCGACGCTGTAGTTCAGTTAGAGATGCTCAACCAAAAAGCCATGCACAATTCTATTAAGCAAGCCGAAACTATGGGACGTACTGGAGCTTGGGGAATTGTCTTTATGGCGGCTATGAATTTCGTGGCCGGCTTAATCTTTTTGCACAATTTGAGTATAAAATTTATCGAGCCGCTCGAAGAAGTTGAGCATACTATTAGCGATTTCAAAAGGGGTAACACTATGCGTCGCTGTGTCGTTTCCAATCAGTCGATGGGTATGGAAAAGGTCATGCGCAACTTGAATGATCTTTTAGACTCGATCAATAAGTAGATTTTTTGTTCTATTATGGGATGTGAATAAAGATATGGAACTCAATCATTATACGGTTATCGACGTCGAATTGGCTAATTTTAATCCCAGTTCTATTTGTCAAATTGCTCTTCAAGAGGTTCTTAACCACCAAGTTATTTTCGAAGCTTCATCTTTAATTAACCCCCAGGAAAGATTTGCTTCTATTTGTGTGGGAGTCCATGGTATCCAATATCAGGACGTCAAAAAAGCTCCTACTTTAGAGCAATATTGGCCGACTATCAAGGATCACTGTTTAAATACTGTTCTAGTAGCCCATAATGCTATTTTTGATGTTTCAGCCTTAAATGCGTCTTTGGAAAAATATCATATTTTGCTGGATGACAATTTTACTTATGTTTGTACTATGCTTTTAGCCAAACGTCTTTTGCCTGAGCGGGTCAGTAAATCAAGAAAAAAAGTGCTCCCTGGAGAAGATTCTACCAAATATGGCTTCGGCTTAGCCTCTTTATGTCAACATTATCATATCAATATGTTTAAACACCATGACGCTTTTTCTGATGTTGTGGCTTGTCATTCCCTTTTAGAAAAATTACTCCAAAGTGGAGAACTGGTTGCAGCCGATTTCCACGAATTTCGCCATCCTCTCGACCGGGATTCAGCTCTTACTTTAGCAGAAGATGGGGGAGCTAAGTCACGCTCTTTGCCCAAAATTGGCCAAAATGGAGTAAGATACTCTTTTACTGGTAAATTTACTTATGGATCGCGCTCCAAGATAGCTCGATTGGCAGAAAAAAATGGCGGCATAGTCAGAAATTCGGTGCAATTAGATACCGATTATCTAGTCGTAGGCAGTCAGAGCAGCCGAGGCAGCCTTAAAGCTGAAGATTCGGTTAAAGAGCAAAAAGCCAAACAAATGATCGAGCAAGGTTATCTTTTGGCTATTATTAGCGAAGCCGAATTTTTACAAGGCTTAAAGGTGGCTCCTCTAAATAGTGAAAAACAACAGTAAAATTGTCTAGCAATGGGCTTATCCTTGACAAAGGGCGGCTATGTTGTAGACTTTTGAGGCGTTTGTTGTCGGCAGATTGCAAAAATATCAGAAAGCGTATTTATTGTGAGCTTTAAAAATTTAGTCAAGACTTTGGGACGAGTTCTCAAATATCTTTTGCCTTATTGGAAAATTGTTATTATAGCCTTGCTTTTTAATCTATTATCGACGGGTACTCGTCTGTGTCAGGCTAAATTTGTGGGTTGGATTATGGATCTTATGTCCAAAGGCAGTCCGACGGTAGCGGCAATGGTAGAACCGGTACCTAGCCAGCAAGAGCAAAGGCTTAAGGCGTCTGGCCTAACTCCCTACGGCGAGAAGGACAAACTGGAGAAAGAAAATCCCAAGAGCAGCCCTGCGGTGGCAGACGATTCTGCCCAAAATAGCCCTAAAGCTAGTGCTCAAGAATCGGCTTTCAATCAGTTCTTTAGCTACGACGACGGGCGCAATCCTTTTATGACGCTCAACTACGTCTGTTTGCTTTTCTTAATCGTTATGGCCATAATGGGCGTATGTACCTATTTCCAAAAATATTGTACCGACCAGTGTGGCCAATTGGCTATACGTGATTTCCGCAACAACGTTTTTTGTTCGCTGCAGCGTTTGCCTATCAAATTTTTTGACAAAATGCGCTCCGGTGAAGTGCTCTCTCGCTCTACTACCGATGTTATTACTGCTTCTGGTGTTTTTAGCTTGCTTTCCGAGTTTACTAAAAACTTTTTAATGGTAGTTGGTTGCTTTGTCTGGATGTTCTGGCGCGATTGGCAAATGACTATTGTGGTTTTACTTATTAGCCCTATGGTAGCTATTGCCATTAGCAATTTCGGCGCCAAAATTGGCCAAAAAACCAGCAAATTGCAAGCTCGCTTAGCCGATCTTTCCGCTTTGCAATTCGAAAATGTTTCAGCTATAAAAGTTGTCAAAGCCAATAGCCGTGAAGACTATGAATACAAGCGCTTTTTAAATCGCAATGAAGACAACTATGCTGCCCAAATGAAAGTTGTGCAAGTACAATCTATGCAATCTCCTGTAGTGGAATTTTTGGGCATTATCGGCATTATTATTATCGTTTGGTTTGGGGCTACTCGCATTTTGCAAGGCCAAGTCAGCTTTTCCCAAATGACCGAATATTGGGCCCTTATGGCTATGACTAGCCACCCTCTGTCGGTACTTTCCACTTTCTACGGCAGTTGCCAAAACTCGGCTGCCGCCGCTGTACGTGCTTTCGAAATTATCGATTCCGCTCCTGAAACTTCCAGCCCTGATGCCATTGAATTGCCTCAAGTTAAAGGTGAAGTCGAGTTTGAAAATGTCTCTTTTGCTTACGAAAAAGATAAGCCAGTTTTAGATAAGGTCAACTTAAAGATTAAACCGGGCGAATTTGTGGCTATTGTAGGTACTAACGGCTCAGGAAAATCTACTTTGGTCAATATGTTGGAGCGCTTCTATGCTCCCGACTCAGGTAAAATTAAAATTGATGGCTATGATATTGCCAAAGTAACTTTAGATTCGCTCCGCTCCCAAGTCGGTATCGTCTTCCAAGAATCGATCCTCTTCCGCGATACTATTTATGAAAATGTGCGTTACGGCAACTTAAATGCCAGTGAGGACGAAATTAGAGAAGCCATTACTATGTCGGGTGCTGATGAATTTATTAGTGATTTCCCCGAAGGCTTAGATACTAATGTGGGCGAGCGTGGCTCGGCCCTTTCCGGCGGTCAGCGCCAGCGTTTGGCTGTAGCTCGAGCTTTAGTACATAATCCACATATTTTAATTTTAGATGAATATACTTCCGGTTTAGACGCCAACGCCGAGAGCAATTTAACTGAAGTTATCGATAGCTCTATGAAAGGGCGCACTTGTTTAGTTATTGCTCACCGCTTAGCTACTATTCGCCACGCCGATCGTATCGTAGTTATGAATGCTGGCAAAATAGCCGAAGAAGGCTCCCACAGCGAACTTATAGCTAAAAATGGCCTCTATTGTCGAATTTTCGAAACGCAAGCAGTAATTTAGGTTGTAACTAGCCCTTAACCAACAGAGCTGCCACCCAAATTGGGGCGTTTGGGCAGCGCAGTTATGGATTACATTTTTTGCAAGGGGAGTAACCGTCGCTAATTAAGCTGCTGCGTGAACCTGTGTATTCTTCACGATTTTTGCTGCTTATGCGAGCGGCGCTGCTGCAACCGGGACGGTGGAATTTGTGGGTGTTGTTATTAAGGACATAAATATTAACAGCTACGCTTTTGGACGAAGACGAAGTGCTTGCTTTGGAATAACTGGAGCTCTTCGTTACCGAACGTTGAGAGGAAGAACTATAGCTTTTCTGAGTTTGCTTTTTTGCAACGGTAGTTCCGCCTGTATAAGTGCTGGTACCGGTTTTGTAGTTTATGCTAATTTGTGGCTGTACATTGTAACAATAAACATTAAAAAGAACGCTGCGGCCACCATCTTCGGTGGACATAGCTTCCATAAGTACGCCGTGAGCTACTAAGTTATTACCTTTAAAAACTGGTGTAACGCGATAAAGTACGTGTTTGCCGGTTTCCTTTACGTAGTCGGCTACCATATTTTCAAAAGGCAACATACCTTGCACATTTAAGTATCTGGTGCCGGTAATTAAGTTGCAAGGATTGGCATTTTCGGCTGTAAGCTGGTAGCCGATTAAATGGCAGCGGTTGTAAAGATATTTACCATCTACGCAATCGTATTTAGCTAAATGCCAACCGCTAGGTTTTACCTGGCCGATTTTGCCACGCTTGGTTGTGGGCATAAGGTCGCGGCCTACATTAGCCATAGCGGTACCGCAGCGCCCTAAGTTGTCTAATTGGCTGTATTTTTCGTAAGAGCGTGATACTCGGTCAGCTTTAGTGAAAAAAGGTACGTTTTTGTTGATAACAGCATAAGGTTTGCCAGAGTAGGCCGGAACCGAAGCTAAAGAAAAGCGGCCCATACTGATCGGGTTGGCAATACGACCCGAAGAAGCGGCTAACAATTGAAAATCGCTATTGTCAGCAGCCATAGTCGGCAAGACTAAGCTTAAAGCAAAAAGCAGTGATAAGAAAAATAGGCTAAATTTGGATAATTTATATTTACTGTACATAATTAACCTTTGCGAATATATCTTTCTTCGGTAATTTTATCGTGAGAAGAACCAACAAAATCGGCAGAACTTTCTAGCTGCCAATTTTGTTGTAAGTCGATATCAAAATAAAAATCGGCCGGATAGTCTCTGTTCCAGCGGAAGATAATAATTTTTTCCACCTTATCTTCATAAGCTTGCACAGAGACATTTTCTACCAAACAATATTGGCCTTGGCCAGCCTCAGTTAAAAAATGTTCGCTTATGTGAAGTTGCTCCGGTTTAGCTTCAGTAGCAAACAAGTCGGCGGAATATTCGTTCAAAAATAATTTTTCCGGGCCGATTAAAGCTAAAATGCGTTGGCGCAACAGACGATCTTGGCTTTGACGTCTTTGGTTAAACAACAAGCCGTTACTATTATCTAAAGCGGCAATAAGGATCATTTATTCTCTCGCTTCCTTGGGCTGTGCACAAAATAAAATAAGAAGAGCAATCAAGCTAGGCTGCCCATACAATGCTAATTGTGCGGCCAAACAGCAAATATTGCAAGCTTTTTAAGCGTTTATCTAGACCAAAACTTTTTTTGTCTTGATAAAAAATTAGTCGCTGTCCGTTTTTTGTCGGCAGCCTAAGGGGGGAAATATGTTTGCCAATATTTATACTGCCGCTTTAATCGGCGTCAAGGCTCATTTAGTTTCTTGCGAAGTTGATATTTCCAAGGGATTGCCGCGCTGTACTGTGGTCGGTTTGCCCGACGCTTCTGTTAATGAAGCCGGCGAACGTGTTTGGGCTGCTTTTAGCAATTCTGGCTATGAAGCGCCGCTAGGGCGTGTACGTATCAATTTAGCGCCCGCTGAATTGCGCAAAGAAGGAGCTCGCTTCGATTTAGCTATGGCTTTGGCTGTTTTGGCCGCCGATGACTCCTGTTCAGAAATAACGCCACCTATGTTGCAAAATTGGCTAGTTTTAGGCGAATTGGCTATGGATGGCAATGTCCGTCCTGTACGTGGCGTCTTGTTGGCTATTTTAATGGCTCAAAAAATGGGCCTAACTAATATATTGGTGCCTTATGCCAATTTTGCCGAAGCTTCATTAGTAAAAGGCTTAAATTGCTGTGGCGTGTTCAATCTAAAACACGCTATTTCTCTTATCAGCGGCCAACACGAGCAAGCGCAAGCGCTAGAGCTAGAGTGCTTAAGCCAATTAAAGTTGGGCGGCGCTTCCTGGCTTGGTGAAAGCGAGAGCTCAGCAAGCTTGGTGTCTTTAGTGGAAGACGATTTACAATATGTTTGCGGCCAAGTTGTAGCTAAGCGCGGGTTAGAGATATGTGCTGCCGGTGGCCATCATGTGCTTATGTTGGGGCCGCCAGGATCGGGCAAAACTATGTTGGCTCGCTGTCTTCCTTCAATTATGCCGCGCTTAAGCTGTCAGGAAGCTCTGGAAGTAACTTCTATTCACAGCGCCGCCAACTATTGCCCGCAACGTCTAATCGACGAAGCGCCTTTCCGTATGCCTTCTTCCAATATTTCGGCTGCTGGTCTTTTAGGTAGCAATCGCCCAGGAGAAATTACTTTGGCTCACAGAGGAGTTCTCTTTATGGATGAATTTCCCGAATTTCGTCGCGATTGCTTAGAAGCGTTGCGCCGCCCATTAGAAGAAGGCCAAGTAGAAATAGCTCGCGCCAAAATTCATGCTCAATACCCTTGCCGCTTCACCTTAGTAGCGGCCATGAATCCTTGCCCTTGCGGATATTGGGGCGATAGCGAAAGGGGCTGCGTTTGCTTACCTTCCAAAAGGCGGCGCTACTTAACCCGCTTATCAGGGCCGCTTTTAGATCGTATCGATTTGCAATTGCAAGTCTCCCGCACCAAAGCATCCGAACTTTTAGAAACAAAATTGGCTGAAAGTTCGGATACAGTGCGTCAAAGAGTAGAAATGGCTTTAGGTATACAGCGCGAGCGCGGCTGTCGTAACGGCTTTATGAATACGGCCCAAACGCGTCGCTTTTGTCTTTTAGATAGAGAAAGTAAAAAATTTTTAGCTGAAGCTATTAGGTTTAACAATTTATCTGGACGAGTTAAAGACCGCCTGTGCCGTACTGCCAGAACTATTGCCGATTTGGAAGGGCGAGAGCATATTAGTCTAAGCGATCTTTGTGAAGCTATGGAATATAGAGCCTTCGATCGTTTTGCCTCTTCACTTGATCTAGGCCAAATGTGCTAAAATCAGCGTACTACAAGTTAAGGAAAGTGAGATTTGAAATTTTTCCTATGATGAATCTTTTAAATGGCCTTTTAGGCAATGCTTCCAAAGTTAATGCTGAAGACGTCACTAAGCAATATGCCAAAATTTTTGCTCCTGGTGAGAAGGTTGAGCATGTTTATAAGCAGATCCGCGATTTGATTATTTTTACTGACCGTCGCTTTATTTTTGTTGACATTCAAGGAATTACCGGAAAGAAGGTGGCCTTCCATTCTATTCCTTACCGCAATATTAGCCACTTTTGCGTCGAAACGGCCGGTTTGGTAGATTTAGACGCGGAATTAAAAATATGGGTTGTCGGCAATTGTACACCAGTAGTCGAACTTAAATTTAGCGCCGACTTAGATGTAAACGAAATTCAGAGAGTTTTGGCTGACTACGTTCTGACTGTTTAGTATTTTTTTTGTCTAATTTGCTTATAGGAGCAATTGTTTTTTAGTCTGTGCTTGTCGAGAGCTCTTTGTCTTTCGGGTGGGACGAAGATGCATATAGCAAATCGGCTCGAGGAAAAGATCCTGGGCAGCACAGAAATTTGCTTCCGCAGAGGAGAGCGCATAAGTCGTAGCAATTTCCAGGAGCTATGGTGCTATTCTCGTAGAAGCATGAAACTTCCGTCTCTCTAGATGGGAGTATGTTTACCTTTTTGCTAAAAGTTGGTTTTTTTAGATGATTTATTTAGATAATGCCGCTACAACTTCGGTTGCGCCGGAAGTTGTCGAGGCTATGCTGCCGTATTTTACAAAGTTTTATGGCAATCCCTCCAATATCTACGGGCTTTCCTTAGCTTCCCGTCGCGCTTTGGATGCGGCCAGATCGACGGTAGCCAAATCTATTGGCGCCAAACTTCCCTCTGAGATCTTTTTTACCGGTTGCGGTACCGAATCCGATAATTTAGCTGTTATCGGTTTAGCTAGGGCCAGACGCGAATTGGGAAACCATATTATTACTTCGACCGTAGAACATCATGCAGTGTTACATGCTTGTGATCAGCTCAAAAAAGAAGGTTTTGAAATTACTCGCCTGCCGGTCGATTCTCAAGGTCGAGTCAGTGTAGAGAGGGTGGCCGCCGCTTTAACCGATAAAACTGTGCTCGTCTCTATTATGTTGGCTAACAACGAAGTGGGCACTTTACAACCTATCGCCGAAATTGGCAAGCTTTTGGCCAACCACCAAGCCTATTTGCATACCGACGCTGTCCAGGCTGCCGGAGCTATTCCCATCAATGTTGAAGAATTGGGTGTAGACGCTTTAAGTATGTCTGCCCATAAGTTTCATGGCCCCAAGGGAGTAGGTGCTTTGTATTTACGTACCGGAGTGCGCCCTTTAAGTATCAACTATGGCGGCGGCCAGGAGCGCGGCTTGCGCTCGGGCACAGAAAATGTCCCCGGCATTATCGGTTTAGCCAAAGCCTTAGATATGGCTGTAAGCACTTTAGATAAACGGACTACAGATTTGAAAGCCAAGAGAGACTACTTAATTGAGAAAATTTTATCTTCGGTAAAAGGTGCCGAACTAACTGGCCATCCCACTTTGCGTTTGCCTGGCAATGCTAGTTTTGTTTTTCCCGGCGTAGAGGGAGAGTCTTTAATTATGCAGTTAGATCGCAAAGGGGTGTGCGCTTCTTCTGGTTCGGCTTGTGCTTCTTCAGCTTTAGGTATTTCCCATGTACTCGAAGCTATGGGCTACCATTCTCCTTTAGGTAGAGGCAGTTTGCGCTTAACTTTAGATACTTCAGTCACTTACGAAGAATTGGACGAAGCTGTTGATATTATTGTCAAGGCGGCTCAGAAGTTGCAAGCTATGGCTCCTAAGTCTTGTTTTACCAAAGCCCACTCTTGTAATAGATAGAAAGATAAATGTGGTATGGAATATTCTGAATTTGCTTTGCGACACGGAGAAAATCCCACTCACGTAGGCGAATTGGGAGAAGCTCAAGGCCACGCTTTTTCCGAAAATCCTATTTGTGGCGATACGGTTGAATTTTGGGTCAATCTTGATAAGGCTGGTGAACATATCGAAGATGCCGTTTTTAAGGCTTTTGGATGTTTGGCTTCTACCGCTGCTTCCGATCTTTTGTGTGATTTAGCTAAAGGCAAAACTGTGGAAGAAGCGGCTTCTATTGAAGAAGAGCAAATTATCGATGCTTTGGGTGGATTGCCTACAGCGAAGTATCACGGTGCCTCTTTGGCTCGTGAGGCTTTTCTAGAGGCTTTAGCTCAAGCCCAAGAAGTGGCTGCTCTGGATCGGGAAAGATTGTAAGCAGGGGAAAGACTCATAGCAGGGAAACTTCAGAGCCAATTTTTGTGCATTTTATTTTCTGGCCCTGGGGAAAAGCCGGAGTAGCACAGCCTAGCTAAAGGAGCTAAGCTTTTTTGACATACTCTTTTTACAATCGAAGAAACGAAAGCTATCGCAAGCAACCGCTGGCTCATCGCTGTGCTCTCGAGCCGGCGCGTCGCTATTGTTACATTCTGAATAAAGAGATTACCGTTTGTATAAATTATCCCGACTATATCGATTCCAGGCGCAAAGGGCCCGAAGGTGAAATATATTGCGAAAATATTATTGAATGTTATCGCAAAGGTGTAAAATGCCGTCATAGCGGTATTTCGCAGCTTTATCCCGATCCTTTTGTTCCTCAAAAGTCCGATGATTCCAATGGATAAACATAAGTTCCTGGTTATGAAACCGAAAATAGCGGCTCCTCTCCAAAGTATTGAGAAGGCCGCTATTTTTTTAGGTAAGATGAGCTATTCTATTGGGAAATTTAGTGGAATTTAATTGTAGATAAGCTTAGTCTAGAGACTTATTACCTAGAAACTAAAAGTGGACATTCTTCTCTTGGGAGCTGGTCTCTTTGGCTCTAGTCATAGTTTGGGAATAGGTTGGCTCCTTTTCCAGGTCGCGACTGTTGGCTTTTTTACTTCTATTCCAATTGCGTCCATCCCGGCCGGTAGTGGGAATAGGTACTTCTTCCACTACTGAAACTTTAAAGTCGATACTTAAGTCGAATAAACAAGCGTACTGGTGGCCGTCTACCCTTTTAGAAATATCTACTTGTTGGCCTGGCTCCAGAGGATTGATAAGGTAGCTCTCTACGACGTCCCATTGAGCATTTCTTTTATGGCTTTTGACCATAAATTTAACCATAAAGGGCTTCTGTACGCTCAATTCTCCAGTATTGCGAATAGTAGCTTTTATTTCATAAGCTGTAGCATAAAATGACATTTGACGTAAGACATCAAAGGCGACAACTTCAGGCTTGGCCGCTTTAGGTTGTCTTTCTTTAGGATTGGCAGTTGTAGGGTAATTGTAGGCGGTACGTCCACTTGGGACGGCAGAGTAACTAATTGTAGCCGGTTGGGCCGGTTGCTCGATCGAAGGGTGGCTCATATTAAAATCGGCAGCACTTATGCCAGCAGACATGCTGGACATCTGGTTTAATCCTGAAGGATAGCGCACTCCCGGAGAGTTGGCCATAGAGGCTACATCATTGACACTGCGCGGCACTTCGGTGGTAATTTGGCGATCTCCCACATTAGTTACAGAAACGATAGGGCGCTCGTAAGGCGAGCTTTTAGCATTTTTAGTAGTTAGGCCACCCATACCAGCTTCAGGAAAAGCCGGACTGTCCATGGCATCAGGCCAAGAGGAGGTTGGATTGTAGCTGCCATTGGCATTAGGTACAGTATCTAAAGGAGGCATACCAAAGATATTGCCGCCTCTTTGGATATTGGCTAGATAGGCATTTTTGGCGCTGACCCGTCCGTTTAAGGCTGGCAGAGGAGCCGTAGCCAGTTGATCGCTGGGATTGGTATTGGTAGCCTTACTGGCGTTAAAATTGGCTGTTTGTACAGCAATTTGCTGCCCTTTTTGGTTTACGGAAGCTTTAATTACTCGGCATAAATCCTTAAGCTGAACTACTAAATCGTTTTCATACAAGCCGGCCGGAGCTTCTAGTTTGATATTTTGGCCATTATAAATGCAATAAGAGTGGCCTACTATGATAGTCAGCATCGATTCTGACCAAGAAGCTTCCAACTTATTGCCGTTAAATTCGACGGAAGCTCCGGTGGCTTTAAGCAAAGGTGTAGCTTTTACGGCCAAATCTTGGCCGGTCGAGCCTATAACGGCCGAGCGCTCTAAAGCTTGGCCATTTACAAAAATGTCGGGATTGATTTGGGGCTGGGCCTGGGGCTGCTGGGCCGAAGCTAAGCGGCCGAACCAGCCGAGTAGCAATAGCAAAAATAGGAGCAGCCAAGTCGGCCGCCGACGATTATGTAACATATAAAAACTCCTCTTTACGCTTGGCCCGGCTAAAATTTTTTCTTAAGCCGCGAAGCAATTATTCTCTTAAGCAAAATTTTAGCAAAAAAATCAGCCTTTTTGTAGCCTCGGCGCTGATTGTAGACTGCTTAGCGAAGCGCTTAGCACTAAATCGGCCAAGGTTAGGGCCAACATGGCTTCCACTACCGGCACGGCTCGAATAGCTAAACAGGGATCGTGACGCCCTTTTATCTTTATATGGCAAGGCTGAAGCTGGTTATTTAAGGTCTCTTGTTCTAGGCTGATACTGGGCGTAGGCTTAAAGGCGACTCGTCCCCAAATATGGCCTCCAGTTGAGATGCCGCCCCAAATACCCCCTTGACGATTAGTTCTTAGAGTAGGGCGTCCGTTTTCGTTTTGTAAAGTATCGTTGGCTGCCGAGCCGCTTAAAGTGCTTAAATGGAAACCTTGGCCAATTTCTATCCCTTTAACTGCTGGAATAGACATTAGCGCCGAGGCGATCTGGGCGTCCAGGCGGTCAAAGACGGGCTCGCCAATGGCTGCCGGTAGACCGCGTATAACAAAGACTAGGCGGCCGCCCCAAGAGTTTCCCCCTTGCTTGGCTTCTTCTAGTAGTTGCTCTATCTGGGGCCAAGCTGAAGCTTGGGGGAAACGGGCCAAGCAAGAGTCTATTTCCGAGCGGCTGAGTTTTTGTAAATATTGCTCAAATTGGCCTGGGCTATAATTGAGGCTACAGGGGCCAATTTGCTCCAACCAAGCCACAATAGCCAAGGGTTGGCTTTCATTAGGCGGCAGCCATTGGCCCAACAATTGCTCGGCCAGGGCACCGGCTAATACTCGGCCGATCGTTTCGCGCCCGCTGGAGCGCCCTCCGCCGCGCCAATCGCGAAAGCCATATTTGGCTTGCCAAGTATAATCTCCGTGGGAAGGGCGATAGAGAGAAGCCAAGTCTTGATAGTCTTGGGAATGGTGATCGCGATTGCGTACCAGCATAGCTATGGGAGTACCTAAAGTTTGGCCTTCAAAGAGGCCGGACAAGACTTCCAAACGATCTTCCTCTTGGCGCGGCGTCGTAAAGGGCTGTCCTGGTCGGCGTCTATCTAAATAGCGCTGAACCTGGGCTAAATCGATAGCTATTTGGGAGGGCATTCCCTCTACTACAGCTCCACAAGCGGGGCCGTGTGATTCTCCAAAAGTCATTACTCTAAATATTTTGCCGAAAATATTGCCCATTTTCTTACTTTATCTTTCATTTTTAGCTTATAAATATTAGCTTTCTGTCTACCGCTAAGGCTAATATCCCTTTCCACATCTATCGAAGGGGCACTTTTTCTACACCGATAAAAAAGTAGAAGGGGCTATTAAGCTATTAAGATCTCTAGTCATCAAATCTTTCTCCGGTTATAAGGGCAGGAAGCTTTGCTCCAAGGAGTGAAAAAATAGCGGTTAGGAATGTAGTTTCTGCAATTGAGCATTAAAAATCCACAGAGGTTGGAAAGAAAGTGGCTAAACAGAAAGAAAATTTACCTGTAGGCTTTTTGGTCAGCGAAATGAGTGAAGACGAGCGCAGAATGTGTGCTTTGGAAGTCCATTGCGCTACTGAGCTTCAGAAAGGTAATATCGAGCTTAGAGAGTTAGCTAAAGAAGCTTGTCGGTTGTCTTTAGTCGAACCAGAAATAATGTACCTTACTCGCAAGCACGTTCCTTGGGAAGAAGTGCGCCGCCACGAACGGGCTCTCGTTGCCCAGGTTTCCGCCGAATGTGCCGACTATACTAAAATTGAAGAAAAAGTTTTGGCCTTAATGGGCCAGTGGTATAGCAAAATTTGCCTAATGGAGCGAGAAATGAAAGATGGCAGTACCTTTGGGTTGCGTTTAGTTAAGCTGAATAAAGAGCACTCTTGGGATATTTCTTTTGCCAAGTTGGTAATTTTGCAAATTTAGTTTGTATTGCAGTTATCTAATTTAGTTGGCCCAGCGATTTTCTTTCGATTCTTACCTTGCCTGTTGTTTGCCGCCTATTTCTTTGGTAAAATAAACTCGATACCGTGCGGCACGCAAAGCGCGGGGTATAGCCTGGACTCACCTTTCCGGGAATAAACCGCAATTGCTTTGAGGGCAGCTTCCGCTTATTTCTGGGCGGTTGTTCCGAGGGTCGTGCAGCTCTTTCTCGGCGCGGTGTTCGAGTTCTTAGGAGGACGTTTTTCATAATGTCTATAAATTCAGTAAATTCTTTTGCCAATACTTACAGCACTTCCGCTCCCGTATATAGCAAAGAAACGACTAATACTGAAGCTGCCGCTGTTCAGGCCGAGCCGCAGGAAATGTTCGCTTTGAGCGAGCAAAGCGAAGAGCCCGCTCCTCAGAAGCCTAACTTTGCTACTCGCGTAGTCCGCAACGCTGCTGGTGTTGTCACTGGAGCGATCGGTGCTGCCGCTGGCGCTACCAAGGGTGGTTTAGTAGGCGCTGCTAAAGGCAAAGTCAGTATTTCTCACGACGCTAAAGTTGTTATGCAGGCTATCGGTGCTTCTGCTGGTTTGGTAGCCGGATTGGCTATTGCCGGTACTGTGGCTGGGCCTATTGCCTTGGTCGGCGGTTTAATTGCCGGTCCTTTGGTTGGCTCTATGGCTGGCGGCATGGTCGGCGGCGCTGTTGAAGGTCTCGGCTCGGCTCTGGTTGGTGCTGGTCCGGGTGCTGTCAATGGGGCCAAGAAGGGCTTCGATATTGGTCGCACCGTAATCGACAAGATCGTAGCTAAAGAAGCTCCCGCTCCCCAAGAGCAAGCTCCCGCTTCCGAAGAAAAAGTCGGCTAGTCTTTCCTAACCTATTTTCGCTATAAGTCCCCCACCTTTTAGGTAGGGGGCTTTTTTGTTTCGGTAAAAAATCGCCCGCATTTAAGTTAAGTTTGGCTTACTTTTTTGGCAGTTATAGTTGCAGCTAAGAAAAGGCAAACTACCGCTGTAATAGTAGCGCTAGTAGGCAAGTCGTATTGTACCGATAAAGCTACTCCCAAACCAACTGAAATTAGGGCTGAAATTAAAGAATAGAGGCAGACTATATTCAAGCGCTGGCTTAAAGATAAACCTATTAAAGGGGGGACGATCAGCATAGCAAAAACTAGCAAGGCACCGGCGCTATGGATAGCTACAGCAATAGCTAAGCCTACAGTAAAGTAAAAAAGCCAGTTCCAAAACTTAACATTATAACCTAAGGCTTGAGCCATCATGGGATCGAAAGCCGTCAGCATAAATTGCTTAAAAAATAGCATATTTATAACTATAATAAAGATCAATGAGGCCGCCATTAAGTAAATATCGGTCGAATTGACGGCCAAGACGTTGCCAAATAGTAAACTAAGCATATCGCCGTCAGCATGGGGAGCCAAAGCAATAAAGAGTACAGCCATCGCTCCGGCTGCTACATAAGCGCTGCCGATAAGCCCTTCAGAGGGTAGGTCGCGTTTATGGTCTTTGGCAAAAAAAGTGACGCCGCCCAACATAAGTAGTATCGCGCCCAAGTTGCAAGGGATATTGATTAAACCGCTTAGAGCTACGCCGGCGGCAGCTAGTTGAGAAAGGGCCACTCCTACAAAAGTAATGCGGCGCAATACGACAAACACGCCTAGATAAGCGGTCATTAAGGCGGTTAGCGAAGCTGAGAGCCAAGCTAGAGTTGTAAAATCTAAATTATCTAAGGCCATTTTTTATCTCGATTCAGAGGAAGGTTCTGTTGGGGTGGAAGGCTGGGGCCACAAGATCGGACGCCTATACAGTTGGCTTAAATATTGGGAAGTAAATACTTCTTCGGGTTGGCCCCAACTAATGGTAGTATGTCCGTTTTCGCCAACATGGAAAATGCCTACTGTTTGGGCATGTTTAGCTACTATTTCCAGCATGTGAGTAACTATTATGACGGTTAAGCCCCTTTGGTGGAGGCGATCAATAATCTCCAAGGTATCCTGGCTGGCCCCTAAATCCATACCGTTAGTAGGTTCATCTAAAAGAAGGATCTGGGGTTGAGAAGCTAGAGCGCGGGCCATAAGTACCCTTTGGAGTTGACCGCCAGACAGGGCGCTGATATGCTCTTGAGCCCAGGCAAGCAAATTTACTTGCTCCAAAGCTTCATTTACAGCTTGGCGATCTTTAGCTGAGGGCCAGAAGCCAGGGCCCATTTGGGCGTAGCGTCCCATAAGCACAGTTTCAAAGACTGAAAGCGGATAGGTCGTTTCTAAAGTTTGATGCTGCGGCATATAGCCTAAATGCTCCAAACGCTGGCTGGGTTGACCTTGGGCGTTAAAGAACTTTATTTGACCGCTTAAAGGCTTTAAAGCGCCTACCAAACCTTTTAGCAAAGTGGATTTACCCACCCCGTTGGAGCCTACCAAACCAATATATTTCCCTCTTTCTAAGGAAAAATTGAGCCCTTCTAAAATTGGCTTTTTGGTATAGCCCAGACTTACTTGGTTAAATTCGGCAAATTTGGACATATTATTGTAAAGCCTTTACTAAATTTCTGACGTTATAGTCCATCATTTCAATATAGGTAGCAGTGCCTGGCATACTTCCTGGTTGAATGGGCAACTTTAAGCTTTGGGCACCAGCTTTTTGGGCCACCGATTTAGGTAAATTGTCCGGATACCAAGGCTCGTAGACGATAACTTTAGCTTGGGAAGTTTTCATAATATTGACTAATTCGTTAAGCTGACGGCTGGAAGGAGAAATACCCGGTTTAGGCTCGATATGGCCGCAAACTTTCAATCCGAAATGGACGGTAAAATAAGTCCAGGTACTGTGATAAGTGACGATATTTTTACCTGCATACGGTTTAAGCATAGCTTTCCAGCGTTTATCTGCTTGGTCAAGGGCGTACCAGTAAGTGCGGTAATTTTTATCATAAATGGCCGAACCGTTAGGATCGAGCCGTTTCAAAAAGGCTGTAATAGTTCTGGCCACATGTTTTACGTTTGTAGGGCTAAGCGTATAATGGGGGTTGCCGTCAGGATGGGCGTCGCCGCGAGAGCGATCTATTTTTCCGGTAGGTTTTTCCAAAACTTTAATACCGGTTGCCGCTTCCAAAAAGTTAGGCTGGCCGGGCAAAATTTTGGGATTGCGAGCTCCGCGCAGCAAAGCCGGAGCCCAGCCTATTTCCAAAGAAAGGCCAGTTTCGATAAAGGCGTCAGCTTTTTGTAAAGTGCGCAAATAGCTAGGTTTTGTTTCTACAAAATGGGGATCTTGACCGTCGCGGGCTATACAAGTAACTTTTACCCGCGAGCCGCCAACATTGCGTACTATGTCAGCTAGATCTTGGGTTGTCACTACCACATTTAAAGGGGTATCGGCCCAAACTGGATAAATGCTGGAAATTAAAAGGAACAAGGCTGCCAATGTAAGGCAGTAAAAACGGATTTTAGACATATATTTACTCCTTAAGCTCTAATAAAAAAAACTAATATTTATGGGCACCGTGAGGGCCGATTACTACATTCCATTGCAGCAACAATTCATTGTAGCTAGGTTGCCAACTGGGGGAAGTGTGATTAAATTGCAAGCGGATAGAATTCCATTCGTTGGCGATATATTCGGCAAAAGCAGAAGTGCGGCGAGTGATGCCCTTGTCTACTAGGGGAGAATCGGCCTGATCGTAGCGAGCCCCTAAACGGAAATTGCGATTGAAGCGGTAAGCTAAATATGTGTACCAGCCGCTCAAATTTTTGTCTTTAAGCAAATAGTCATGACTATGTCCATCTGTGTCTAGAGCCTTCTCGTCTTCATGATCTTTATAAGATTGATGGGCTTGCATATATTCGCTACGCCAAACTAATTCACGGTAAGGATCGGAAGATGGGCTCCATTTTAGGGTCAAATCGGCCCCGTTTAGAGAGGAAGAGCGTACCGACTCGCTATCTATAGAAGAGCTGGCATGGGATAGACCCAATGTTAGGGTGGTGTCGTCATTTAGTTCGGCCATATTCTCCCAACGGGCGCTAAAGAGCGGGTTGTGCTTGCCTTCATTGGAAAAAAGGGCGAACTCTTCCTCGTGTTCGCTTTCTTCGTCGTGGCTGTGGAGGTGAGCTCCGGTGCGACTACTAACTGAAACGGTAGCTTTGGAATACCAGGAAGTAGGTAAGAGCCAAGATAACTCTACTCCGGGAGTAGCCAAGCCCTCTTCACCCAAAAACTCACTGTAAGGCAAAGGGCGATCGATTTGGGGCAAAACGTGGGTATGGGTTGAATTTAAAGCCCCCAACTCTTGGCGCATCTTACCAGCTCGCAATTGTAAACCGCCAGTTAAGCCCATATAACGAATAAAAGCTTCTTCCAATTCCGGGCTTTCATCATGATGGGCGGCAAAAGTTGCTTCCAAATGGGTCGAAGGATCGACCGGAGCAGCAATATTTAACTCTGCTTCCTGAATAAAGAAGGTGTTTTTGGTGTCGCTCTCTTTAGCTCCGCCTAATTGGCCTCCACCCAATAAAATTAAGGATATATTAGGATTTAAGTCTGGTTGCTGTCCGCTGGCTTGAGCGGTAGCTTCTTGAGGAGCTTCCGAAGCTGACGGCGGTTCTGGCCCTAGGTCTTCAGTCTCTTCATTCTCTTGAGCTAAGTCGCTGGGATTGTTTTGTTCGGTTGGTTCGTCTGTATTAGGTTTATCCACTTGGGCAGAGGTCTGGAATGGATTGAGCCTTGTTTCGTCTGGGGCAACGGTCGTTTGGGCTGGTCTAGCTAAAGGGGCCGAAGGCTCGTTCGGGGCTATTGGCTCTGCTAATTGCTGTTTCGCTTGTTTTAGCTCCTCAATTTGTGAGCGCATATCGTCAATTTGGAGCTGTTGTTCTTTTATAAGTTTGCTTTGCTCTTCTAGGAGGCGCTGTTGCTGGTGAAAAAGTTCTGGCAATTCATTCAAAGAATGATTATGTCCGCCGCTGCAACTAGCTTTTGATTCTGAAGTTTCGCTTATAGACGTATTAGCAGTTGGGCATAAAGTTTCGGCTTTAACTGTAGTTGGAAAGGCACACGCCAAGGTACAGCTAACTAAACTTACGCCCAGTAGGTGTAAGGCAAATTTATTCAATTTTATCTCCTATTTGCTTAAAAAATAGAAAAGGGGCCTAACTTTAAGCAAATAGATGAGGTGGGGCTCGTCCCCAACGATCTGTCGAATATATATTAGTTAGCGGAAAAGGGGGAAATGGTGGGGAAGTTATCTCAAAGTCCGCCCAGCTAAGCAACAATAAGCCACAATTGTACAGACTTAATTCGATTAGCTGCTGACAAGAATGGCATTCACTAAAATCGCTCTTATCAGAACTTTCCAAGTGAACCCTATTCTCATAGTGGGGACAGAAAGAGGCTTCGTCATAAAATTGAATTTGACAATATTTAGATACGTCGGCAGAAAAATGGTGATGGCCATGAGGATGGAACCAAGCTAACCCTTGGGCCATAATAAAGACGACTACAACCCATAAAGCCCACAACTGCCAATATTTGTTGGGCTCCTTTGCGTAGATATGTCGCTCCGTCTTTGACATTGGTAAAAATCAGTCGTCTAAATTAACTAAAACTGAGTACAATAGTAGAACCTGGATCTTAAATTGTCAATGATAATGAAATATCAAAACCAATAACAATAGGCAAGAGGAGCGGCTAACTAAGTTGCTTGTAGTTATAAATATGGCTTGCTCCATAGTCTAAGAAAAATTTTGTGCAAAAAAGTGCTTTTTTCTGTAGGGTAAAAGCGTTTAAGTATTAAATAGTAGGCTTATGAAGACTGTAGCAATGTTGTTAGCCGGTGGGGAGGGCTCACGACTCACCGTCCTCTCTGAGAAGAGGGCTAAGCCCGCCGTTCCTTTTGCCGGAAAGTTCCGTATTATCGATTTTACTTTGTCCAACTGTGTCAACAGTGGCATCAATACTGTAGGCGTACTCACTCAGTATCGCCCTCATAGCCTTTCCGATCATATCGGTATTGGCAAGCCTTGGAATTTAGACCGCAACCGAGGCGGAGTGCGCATTTTGCCTCCTTACCAAGAGCGCGGAGGCCAACACTGGTATGCCGGCACAGCCGATGCTATCTATCAAAATTTAGGCTTTATCGAAAATAATAATGCCGATTTGGTATTGATCTTGTCTGGAGATCATATCTATAAAATGGACTATAATGCCATGATCGAGGCCCATATAGCCAATCATGCCGACCTTACTGTAGCAGTAATGCCTGTTCCTATCGAGGAAACTCATCGCTTCGGTATTATGGTTGTCGACGATCAAGGGCGTATTACCGAATTTTACGAAAAGCCCAAAGAGCGCGACAAAGGCAACTTAGCTTCTATGGGTATCTATGTCTTTAATGCCGATATTTTAGCTGAACGCCTAAAAGAAGATCCCGGCGTCAAAGTCGATTTTGGTAAAGATATTATTCCTTCTATGGTAGAGCGTGGCGACCGCGTCTTCAGCTACCGCTTTGAGGGCTACTGGGTCGATGTAGGTACTATCGATTCTTATTGGAATACCAACTTAGAGCTCCTTAAAGAGGGCCACGGGCTCGATCTTTACTCTAATAAGTTCCCCATTATGACCCTTTCCGAAGAGCGTCCGGCCGTAAAGATTGGGCCGCAAGCTAAAGTAGAAAGTAGCTTACTTTCCAATGGTTGTGTCATTAGAGGAACCGTTATTAACAGCGTCCTTTCTCCTGGCGTTTATATTAGTCCCGGTGCGGTAGTCCAAAATTCTGTACTTATGAATGATACTTGGGTAGGCCCTGGCGCTCGTTTAGATAAGTTAGTTCTCGATAAGCGCGTAGTAGTCGGAGCTGGAGCCCAAGTTGGCATTGGTGACGAGAGTGTAGCCAACGAAGAGATGCCCGATAAATTGTTTGCCGGTATAACCGTTGTCGGTAAAGATTCCATTATTCCCGAAGGTGCCAAAATTGGGCGTAACGTTTTGATTGGGATCAATCGTGAAGAAAAAGATTACCCTGAAGACGGAATTGTGGGTGACGGCAAGAGCATCTAGCTCTTCTATACCGAAACGAAGGAGCAAATTATGTCTAACGCATTAGCAATGATTATGGCCGGAGGAGGTAGCCCTGGTTTAAGTGTGCTGACCGAAGTGCGCGCCGACGCTGCCGTAGAGTTTGCCGGCAAGTTCTGTCTGATCGACTTCCCCCTTTCCAATTGCGTAAACTCCGATATATATAATGTGGCCGTCTTAACTCAGTACCGTCCACAAACTTTAAATACCCATATCGGTACCGGCACCCCCTGGGATCTCGATCTTAACCAAGGTGGCGTCCATTTGCTGCAGCCTTACCGCGGTGGAGCTTATGGCGATTGGCAAAAAGGTACCGCCGACGCTGTGCGTCGCAATCTCGACTTCGTTATGGAGCAGAGCGAAGAATATGTATTGATCCTCTCGGGCGACCATATTTACTCTATGGATTATCGTCCTTTGATCAACGCTCATATAGCCAACAAGGCCGACGTAACTATTTGTGTGCGCAATGTAAATAGTTTTGAAACCCATCGCTACGGTATGCTTTTAGTGAGTAACGATCAGCGCGTTTATGGCTACGAAGAAAAGCCTAAGCGCTCGCGCAGTTGCTTGGCCAATATGGGTATTTACGTCTTCCGCAAGGATTTCTTAGTTAAAATTTTAACTGAGCATAACTTTAACGATTTCGGCCGCGACGTTTTGCCTTATGTAATTGCCAATCATCACCGTGTCTTTAGTTATTATTTCCCCGGTTATTGGGCCGATGTAGGCAATATTCAGTCCTATTGGGAAGCTAATATGAGCCTTTTAGCTGAAGAGCCGGCTTTAGATCTTTACGATGCTGGTTGGATTATCCACACTCGCTCTATGGATCAGGCTCCGGTGCGCGTAGGTTCTATGGCCAAAGTGGCCGATAATATTTTATCTAACGGTTGTCAAGTTGATGGTGAAGTTAGTCACAGCGTAGTCTCTTCTGGTGTTATTATCGAAGAAGGTGCCGTAGTTAGAAACAGTATTTTAATGCGCAACGTCCACGTTAAAGCTGGTAGCCTTATCGATCGTTGTATTATTGATTGTGATTGTGTAATTGGTGAAGGCAGTCAAGTAGGCGTAGGTGACGATATTGTGCCTAATGGCGAAATGCCAAGCATTTTGAATACTGGCTTAACTGTCATAGGTAAGGGTCGCACTTTGGCTCCCGGCACAGTGGTAGGCCGTTCGGTAATTATCCATCCGGCCCACGGAGTACAGCGGGCCCCGGAAGTAACTGGAGAGATTGCCAGTGGTGCCAGCGTTGGTGAAGCCGAGCGCTAAGTTTGGCTAAGCTTTAGCAAATTGGTTACGATTTAGCTTTTTGCTGGTTCGTTTGCAAGAAAAAAAGCCAAGTTCTTTCTTTTAAAAAGAGCTCGGCTTTTTCTTTATATAGGTTTAGCCTAGGGGGAGCTAAAGTAGCTTTGGCTATAACGCTGGGGTGGGGTTGGTTTTTAATGTAGCCATAAGGTGGCGCATAATAATGTAGTAGACTGTGCCCGAAACTAAGAAAGAGATTATTTCTGCAACTGGTTGGCCGCTAATAACACCAAACATACCGAAGTAATGATCGAGCAATAAAGTTATAGAAATATTAAAAAGTCCCAAACGAATGGCCGAGAGTATAAAGGAAGGGGTTCCTAAACCCATAGCTTGTAAGCCGTAAGCAATTAAAAAATTAACTACCGTTAAAGGTACGCCTAAGCTAGCAATACGCAAGAATTTGGCCCCCAATTCTACTGTAGCTTTATGATCGATAAAGAGGGCGATAATATTTTCGGAAAAAAGCCAAGCTCCCAAAACACAAGTGGCTGAGAAGACTAAACTGCAAATCCAGGCAAAGCGGCTGATAGCCCACATGCGCTTATAATCTTTAGAAGCGTAGTTGTAACCTACTAAAGGCATATAACCTTGGCAAATACCCATACTGACATTGATAGGCAGCATATCGATCTTTTTGACAATACCAAAAGCGGCTACAGGTACATCCCCATATTGAGCCGATAAACGCACAATTAAGAAATTGCCTACGCCGGCTAAAAAAGTATTTAAAGCAGAGCTTACTCCTATAGAAGTTACTGGCAAGAAACAACGCCAGCGGAAGTGCTTGGGATTGAGAGATAAGCTCATCTCTCCCAGGCGGCGTAAACGTACCATAATAAAAATAAAGTAACCGGCCGAAATTAAATTGGCTATTAAGGTAGCTAAAGCTACGCCAGTAACATCTAATTTGAAGACAAAAATAAAGATAGGATCGAGAAGAATATTTAGTATGCCGCCCAACATCAGGCCGAAACTGGCCTGCTTGGCGTGGCCGTCACTGCGCAGCAAATTGGCGGTACCTAAATTGATAGTTGTAGGAATAGCCCCTAAAGTAACTACATAAAACATATATTGGCGAGCATAGTCGATAGTATGGGCGCTAGCGCCAAGTATATACAATATTTTGTCTAAAAATATGTAGCTAAAAATTGAATATAAAAGGGTCGTACCTATGATAGTATAAAAACTAAAGGAGCTGACATGTTTTACTTCATCTTCTTTTTGAGCGCCTAACAGGCGAGAGATAACGCTGGCCCCACCTAGGCCAAATAAGTTACCTATAGCATTGAGAGAATAAAATAGAGGAAAGGTCAGCGCCAGGGCTGCTACCATATAATGATTGTTCAACTGGCCAATAAAGTAAGTATCGGCAGCGTTGTAGATCATAGTGATTAGCTGGCTTAAAATTGTGGGAATAGATAAATTAGCTACCGCTTGAGCTACAGGCATACGCTCAAAAAGTTCGGTGTTGGTGGTTGATTGGGGGTGATCTTCGTGATGGTGTGGATGTTGTGGATGATGTAAAGGCATAAAAAAATGTAAGTGCATTAATGCTGTGTAACGTCAGTGAGTTACACAGCTAGCCAACATGAAATAAAACCTTGCAGCCTAATAGGTGAGCGGAAGCTAGACTATATCGGCAGCATAAGCCTTAGTTGAGTCGACGTGAAACTAAGTAAACTTTAGCTACAATGCTAATGTTTATTTTGTTGATCAAGATATTCCAGAAATTCTTTAGTTTTTGACCAATATTTTATGCCCCAATTTTCGAAGTTCCATTCTTCCATATAATTGTTGCATTCGTAATCTATGTAATAAAGTTTATCTTGGTAAACTACAAAATTGGTAGGAAAGTAATCGATATTTATTCCTAAAGGATAAAGCAAAGTGCACATATCTTTTACTTGTTGCAAATAATCATCTTTCATTCCGTCTTGCAACACGTAATCGAAGATAGTTTGTCCAGGGATATATTCTTTTAAGATGCGCTCATTAGTTTTGTCGACATCTAACATTTTGGGCATAGGCAAGCCTGTTTTGACTAATTTGGCGTAATCTTGTAATTCGCTGGCCAATTTGTCACCAAATTGATAATAAGAGCAAGGTTCGTGGTGAATTTGCTTAACTACGAATAATTGTTGTTGGCTGTCCGTAACTAAATAAGAATAGCCACCTTTGCCTTTGCCCAATAATTGTTCAACTTTAAAATCACGTTCATTAACACTTACAGTGCTGCCTATGTCCATAAAGAAACCTCTGCTTTCTTTATTTACATAAATTGCGTTTTTGATATTGACCGCAACCTTGCTTGCCGAGGAATTGTCCGTTTTGAATAAGTACTCGCCCGCGTACTATAACAGTTTCTGGCTTGGCAGAAACTTTATGCCCTTCGTAGGGCGACCAGTCGGCTTTTTCGTGTAATGTATCGCTGGTAATAGTGTAGGGATCTTGGCTCCAAATCACTATGTCGGCGTCAAAGCCAATTTGCAAAGCCCCTTTATTTTTTAAGCCGACCAGGCGGGCCGGATTAGTGCAACACACTTCTACCCAGCGATTTAAGCTCATATTGGGCAAATCTTTAATAAGCATAAAGCGAGTCTCTACCGAGCTCAAGCCACCAGGCACTTTAAAGAAAGCCTCGGGGCGGCTCTTTTCGGCTTGGGTAAAGGGACAATGATCACTAGAAATTGAATCCAAAATACCGCTAACCAAAGCTGCCGCTAAAGGCTCTTGCTGGCCCTTCTCTCTAATAGGCGGAGAACAAATGGGCAGCGGGCCCATCTTGGCAAAGATAGAGCTATCTAGGCAAGTATAATGGGGACAAGTTTCGGCATAGACAACTTGTCCGCGCTGGCGGGCCCGCTCAATTTGGGGCAGATCTTCGGCACAGCTTTGGTGGAAAAGGTAAATATCGGCTCCGCTAGCGTAGGCAATGTCCAAAACGCGGCGCACCGCTTCACCTTCGGCCCAAGCTGGACGACATAAGGGGTGGTTCTCTGGCCCAGTTTTGCCCTCAGAGGCGCAGCAGCGGATCAGCTCTTGGATAAAGGGCCAGTTTTCAGCATGGACTACAGGCAAGCCGCCATATTTAGCTATTTCCTTAAAGGAGCGGTAAAGCTGGCCGTCATCGAGTGTAAAAGCGTAGGCTGTGTAGTGCTTAAAAGTAGGGCAGCCAGCTGCAACGACCGAGCCAATTTCCTCTAGGCGCTCCATATCGTGGGGCAAAACTGACATATGCAAACTAAAGTCGGTGCAAGCTTGGGTCTGGGCTTCTGCTTGGCGGCGTTTTAAGGCGTCCAGCATACTTTCTTCAGCTTGGGTTTCCACAAAGTCCATTGTTGTGGTGGTGCCGCCGAAAAGAGCCGCTTGGGTACCAGAGGCAAAGTTATCGCTAGTCCAACAACCGCCTACAAAATAACTCATATGGGCGTGAATATCGACGCCGCCAGGCGTAACTATTTGACCTTTAGCGTCGATTACTTGAGTCTCTTTGTCGGCCAGAAAGCTCAAATCTTGGCCTAAAGCGCAAATTTTGCCATTGTCGGCAGCCAAATCGCCGTGAAATACTTGGCCGTTAGCTACTAAAAGGCCGTTCTTGATAATAAGCTGCATATCTTCACCATCCCTAAGTAGATCGTAGTAATACTTTGCTTAGTTGCCATTCACTAAAAAGTTAAAAGCGCCCTCCCCATTAAACTGCCTCGTTAGGACGGAACTTAATTGGAAAGGGCGCTTGGTAGCTTTCCAGCTTATATCTATCGGTAGCTAAAAACTACAGATCGTACTTTAAGTGGACTAATTTCATCTGCTCATCGGTGACTACTACAGGAGCTCCGGTCATTAAATCGACGCCGTTAGTGTTCTTGGGGAAGGCAATAACTTCACGAATAGAAGTTTCACCTACAATAAGAGCGGTCAAGCGGTCGAGACCTAAAGCAATGCCGGCATGAGGCGGAGCACCGTAACCGAAAGCGTTGAGCAAGAAACCAAATTTGGCTTCGGCTTCTTCCATAGAGAGACCGATACATTTTAAGATACGCTCTTGCATAGTGCGCTGGTGGATACGTACGGAACCAGAAGCCAATTCGCAACCGTTGAGCACTAAATCATAAGCAGCGGCGCGTACTTCCAAGGGGTTGGTCTCCAATTTGTCTGCATCACATGGCAGGGGACTGGTGAAGGGATGGTGCTCGGCTTCGAGACGGTTCTCTTCGTCGTTCCAGGAGAACATGGGGAAATCGACTATCCAGAGGAACTTAAATTCTTTAGGATCGAGCAAGTTCAAGTGGTTGGCAATATCTAAGCGCACCTTACCCAAGGCTAAGCTCAACTCTTTGCTAGGGCCTGCAGCCATAACTAAGAGATCGCCCACTTCAGTGCCGCTAGCTTGGCAAATTTGCCTAGCTTTCTCTTCGCCTAAGAACTTGAGCAAGCTAGATTTGACACCCTCTTCAGTACGGCTAATGAAGAAGAGGCCGGGCAACTTGGCGGCAACGGCAAAATTCTTAAGCAAATCTTGCTCTTTGCGAGTAGCTTTACCTTGGCCTTTGACAACGAAACCTTTAATGGCTTGACCGGCCTCGATAGCCTGATCTAAAGCGCCAAAACCTGTCTTACCTACAACTTCAGTTAAGTTCTGAATAGCCATATTTACGCGCAAATCGGGCTTATCGGAGCCGTATTTTTCAATAGCTTCAGCATAGGGCATACGAAGGAGGTGCTGGGGAACGGGAATATTGAGCGTCTTTACAAACAAGTGCTGGACGAGGCCTTCAATCATATCGAGCACGTCGTCGCGCTCGACAAAGGACATCTCCATGTCGATTTGGGTAAACTCGGGCTGTCTATCAGCACGTAAGTCTTCGTCACGGAAGCAGCGGGCAATTTGGAAATAGCGATCCAAGCCGCTGACCATAAGTATTTGCTTATAAAGCTGAGGAGACTGGGGTAAAGCGTAGAACTTGCCCGGATTTACTCGGCTAGGTACCAAATAGTCGCGGGCACCTTCGGGAGTAGAAGCCATCAAAACGGGAGTTTCGATTTCGTAGAAGCCATGATTGTCGAAGTAGTCGCGCACGGCCTTAGTTATACGATGGCGCATAGCCAAGTTGCGTACCATGCGGGGCTTGCGCAAATCGAGGTAGCGATATTGCATACGCAAGCCTTCGTCGGGAGCCTGATCGTCGGAAATGTGGATCGGCAAGGTTTTGCAAGGGTTGAAAATATGTAATTCTTCCACATTAACTTCGATATCTTTGGTGGGCAAAGTTTCGTTGGTGGAGGGAACGGCGCGAGGAGCTACTGTACCTACTACGGCAATAACAAATTCGTTGCGTAAGTTGCCGGCTTTTTCAAAAACTTCGGGAGTGGCAGACTGGTTGAAAACGCACTGGGTCATGCCGCTGCGGTCGCGCAAATCGACAAAGATCAGGCCGCCTAAATCTCGGCGCTTGTCAACCCAGCCCATAAGTACGACTTTTTGACCTGCGTTGGCCAAGCGCAGGGTGCCGCAGTAGTGGGTGCGTTTCAGACCATTTAAAGGTTCAGGGCTGAATTCAGACATATTCTTCTCCTCTAGCTGCGCTGTAATATTATGGAAAGAGCGACAGCGGTGAAACTATAAAAAACTTTTTAAAGGCAAAAATAGCTTACGGTTGCTACCAACAGCAGCCGAAGCCTCAACTTTGCCGAAAGTTCTAAACTTAACCTGCTTCTCCTGCGTTTTTTTTGCTTAAAGCGGACGCTCTTCGACAGCTTCCGAGACGGCCCAAGCCATACTGTCAGTCATAAGCTCGTCTAAGCCATTAAAAATTTTCTCTAGCGATTTGGCCGGTTCTTCCTTTACTATAGAGCGGTGGGCTACTTGCCAGGGGGCCCATTGTTGAGTATTGAGCACGGCAGTTTTGGGCTCGTATACGGCTACGACCGGCTTTTTCAAAGCGGCGGCCAAGTGGACGGCTCCCGTGTCTGGCGTCACTATAAAATCGACGCTATTAAAAAGACAAGCCCAAGTGCGGAAGTTAAGTTCACCCATAAAAGTAATATTATCGACGGTCATCTTTTCTTGGGGAGCCGTCAAAGCCAAGGCTTTCTTCAGATCTTCGGCCAACTTGTGCTCAGAGGGGCCGTAAGAAATAACTAAGTCGCCGCCGCGAGAAGTCATAATTAAGCCGCTGGCTAAGCGTACCATATTGTTGAGAGTCCAGCCGCAGCTAAGCCAGTTGTTATGTAATTGCAATAAAACTATGGGCCGTTTCCAGTTTTGGTTCATTTGGTGGGAAGTGGCTTCTTCTTCGGAGCTTAGTTTTAAAGTTAAGGTATCGTCTTCGTAGGCCAAGCCCATATTTTTGGCCAATTCGCCCAGTTGCTGTACTTCGTGGGGGATAGGGTGGCCCAAAGCTAGCTCTTTATTTAAGTTCATGCCCATGCTCTGGGTTAAATAAAGAGCTTTGCACATAATAGCCGTCAGCGGGCGGCTGGGGTAGAAGTAGCCTACTCTGTATGTAGCTCGAGTAGCGTAGGCCAATTTGTAGGCACAAGTGCGCGGAGCCAAGCAGACGGTAAGATCGGCTTTCATTTGGCGCAATTGCTCTTCCAGTTGGCGAGTGGGCTTACCTTGGTAGGAGATAATTTTATCTACAAAGCTGACATTTTCCAATACTGAAGCCGTATAGGAAGGTAAAACGATAGTAATTTCCGCTTGGGGAGCGCCCAGGCGCAGAGCTTTAAGAAAAGGTGTCGAGAGAATCAGATCGCCTATATGATCCGTCCTAATGACGATAATCTTTTTTATTTCCGACCAGGGAAGGGCTTTCATAATATTTTACTGCTTTCTATTGCTGTCCCATAGCTTCTTTAATGCCAGTTACATAATGATATTGATAGACTATCTCCCGAGCCAATTTTACTTTAGGAGCTAGAGAATCGAGCCAATTTAGGATAAATTTATATTTTGTCAGAAAAGAGTGGGCCAACATAGATAAGGGATTCATACCCATTTGCAAACAAATGCGCAAATCATGATATTTGCGATAGAAGCGTACCGTAGAATGGCCAGCTAAACGCATACGCCCTTTTTGCTCTTCAAAACCTACCGGGTGCCAGTGATAATTTATGGCTTGAGGAGCGTAATAAATCTTATAACCGGCCTTAAGTAAGCGGTAGCCAAGCTCCAAATCTTCATGGCCATAGCCTTGGAAAGCTAAGTCGAATTTTCCCACCTGAATTAAAATCTCACGCGGTACCGAGGCGTTGCCCGTCAAAAAATAATGCCAAGGTAAAAGCTTGCGAGTGGCCTTATGGCGCGAATGGGCGGCTGGATCCTGGGAAAAGAGCTGATATTCTTCCAAGCTTTTTACTTGTACTTCGTTGCCTACTACCGCTTGGCCGGGATATTGCTCATGATAGCGGGCGTGAGTGGCTAAAAGATTAGGATCAGCCAGAATATCGGCGTCAGTAAAGAGCACTATTTCACCTTGAGCATTGTCTATGCCGCGATTGCGAGCCCCGCTGCGTCCAGTATTGGGGCCAACTAAAAGGCGCAAATTAGGCGCATTTAAGCTTTGCACATACTCGGCGGTGCCGTCGGTGCTGCCCGCATCGCAAAGCAAAATCTCGTAATCGTCGGGGTGCATGGTCTGGTTGAGCAGAGTGGGCAGCACTTCCTTAAGCTTGTCAACTCGATTATAGGTAGGAATAACTACGCTGATCTTTACGGACATATCTTTTCACAGGCCTCGTATAAATTTTGGCTCAAAGTTTCGTCATCTTGGTTCTTATCCTGCTTTACCACCACTTCGCAAGGGACGCGCCAAGGCTTCCAGCGAGTTATGTTGCGCTCAGCATTGTCGGCAGGGAAGAAGACTACTTCGGGCAGTTTTACAGTAGCGGCTATGTGAGCCGAGCCGCCATCGGGAGTTACTAAAAATAGACAATTTCTAAAAAAAGCGGCAACAATGTATAAATTTCCATTCGAAAAGACAGGTACATTCTCTTCCGCAACCAAGTTTTGTTCTGCTTCTTTCCCCTTTATCCGGCGCTCGTTTTCTTCTCTAAGGCTGTGTTGCAAATCTTGGGCAAAGGTGTCAACCCAAACCCTATCGTTCGGAGCGCAGGTAAAAATAGGCATGTAGCCTCCTTGGCATAACTTCTTATATAGGAGAGCGGCACTTTGCAAAAGCGGCCAATAGGGCGAAAAATGTTGATTTGATGTGTTCTCTTGAGTAGAGGTGTTGTTCGCAATGTCGGAATGTTCGCGATTTTTGATTAAGGTGCCTATCTCTTGGTTCCAGCGCGGCATAAGTTGAATAGCACATGGGCGACAGCTTTTTAATTCTCCTTCTTCAAGGCCAAGAGCTTGGGCCAGAGCTTGACGACCTTGGGCTAGTTGTTCGTCGCCTAGCTTTAATGTTAAATCGGGAAAATCGGCTTCGGCAGGCACTTTAAGGCCCAATTTTTCCAATAATAAGAAGAAGCGGGCCGTTTGGTGGATCTTCTGATCGAGGCGAGGATTGTTACAGTAGTAGGCTCGATAGTTGAGTTGCCAAAGTAAGGCCAAGCTCTTTAAAGGCTGGCTCCAACCGGGGAAAAAGCCGCAGCGTACAGGTATGCCACTTTGGTAAACAGCTGAAAGAGCGTAACCTTTTTCCGTAAAAGAGAGCACGCCATCAAAATGGCCAGATTTGAGAGCTTCTGTCAGTTTAGCTTTAAAGTTAGCTTCTTTAGGATTTAAAACTATAGTTTGGGCCGTCCCCACAAAGACTGGTGCTCCCAAAGGAGAAGCTATGACTACTACTTCACTTTGAGGGCAAGCTTTAACTAGAAAACGAATAGCTGGCAAAGACAAAATACTGTCGCCCAGACCGTCTAGAACTACGACGGCTATTCTTTGGGCGTGGGCTAGGGGCGAATTGGTTTGTAGATATTGGTTATTATTATTTTCCGACATAGCTGCTCCATTTTTGGGCTATGGCTATTTTTCCCTTTTGCCTAGGCCACTCGTGGTAAAAAAGTTAGACCCTTAAGGTAAAAGCCAGTAGCCACTAAAACCAAATAGCTGGCCCTAGACCGATCCTGTTAAGCCCTTTTGGCAGGTTTTGCCCAACTGAGTGTAAAACTGCAACCGCCCCGCAGCGGCCATAAAGCCATTGCTATAGCCATTTAGGAGTTCTTTTTCAATTGAGTTCACGCAACAATCAGGAAACATTCTCTTTAGGCAGAGTTATAGAAGCCCCTTTGCAAGAAATAGTGCGTTCCCGCTTTTTAAATTATGCTCTGTCGGTAATTACCGATCGTGCTCTTCCTGACGTTCGCGACGGACTTAAGCCAGTGCAACGCCGTATCCTCTATGCCATGCACCACGATTTGCATTTAAGCCCAGATAAGAGCACCCTGAAATGTGCTAAAGTTGTAGGTCAAGTGTTGGGTAGCTACCATCCGCATGGCGACTCAGCTGTATATGAAGCTATGGCCCGTATGGCTCAAGATTGGACTTTGCGTTATCCTTTGGTCTTTGGCCAAGGTAATTTTGGCTCAATTGATGGCGACGGCCCAGCTGCCTATCGTTACACCGAAGCTAAATTGAGTCCAGTAGCTATAGAATTTGTGGAAGAATTGGGCCAAGATACGGTCGATTTTATCCCCAACTTTGACGAAAGCACTCCCGAACCCAAGGTTTTGCCCGCTCGTTTGCCGCAAATGTTAGTTAATGGTTGCATGGGTATTGCCGTAGGTGTAGCTACAAATATTCCACCTCACAATTTAGGCGAAGTTATGCAGGCTTGCCGAGCCTTAATCGATAATCGTCAGCTAAGTGTGGCTCAATTATTAACCTATGTTAAGGGGCCTGATTTCCCTACCGGCGGAGAATTGCTCAATAGTCGCCAGAGCTTGGAACAAGTGTATACTTCCGGCCAAGGGGCTCTCAAAGTGCGTGGCACCTATAAAATCGAAGAAAAGAACAAACGTCAATTCCATATTATCATCGATTCAATTCCTTATATGGTCAATAAAGCGGAACTAGTCGAAGAAATTGGCAATATTATTATGGCCGGTAAGATTCCCCAGCTCCAAGATGTGCGCGACGAATCGACTACCGATATTCGTATCGTTTTGGAGTGCCGCCATGACGCCGATCCTACTGCGGTTATGGCCTACTTATTCAAAAATACTAAGCTGCAGAATCAATTTAATGTCAATATGACTTGCCTTACTTCACGTGGGCCCGAGCGTGTCAATTTGCGCACCGCTTTACTGGAATTTATCGATTTCCGCTTTGAAGTTACGGTACGCCGCCTCAATTACGAAGTGCGTTTATTAAACGATCGTATCCATATTTTAGAAGGCTTTGTCAAAGTTTTTGACGCTATTGAAGAGGCTATTGCCATTATTCGCACTTCTTCGGGGCGTGCTTGCGCCAACCAAGCCTTATGCGAACGCTTTTTGATCGATGAAGTTCAGGCCGACGCTGTTTTGGATTTGCGCCTTTATCGTTTAAGTCAAGATGACGTACTTTTAATTAGGGACGAGCTGGCCGAAAAGAGAACTAAGCGCGACAATTTAGAGCAACTTTTAGGCGATATGCCTGCTTTATGGACTTTAGTTAAAGAAGAACTGGGCCAAGTGCGCCGCCGTTTCCTCGATAATCGTCGCACTCAGGTTTTGCGTGAGGGCGCTGAAGAGCTAGTTTATAATGCCGATGATTTTATTGTTGAAGAAAAGACAGACGTAGTAGTTACTCGCGACGGTTGGTTGCGCCGGGTGGCTCCAGGTACCGATTCAAGCAAGTTGCGCTTGCGTTTGGAAGATTCGGTCTGGCAAATTTTGGAAGGCTCAACCTTAAGTTCTTTAATATTGTTTACCAACTTCGGTATGGCTTATACCATGCCTGTACACGAATTGCCTGGTGGTACACGCGGTTTTGGTGAGCCAGTTCAAAAGTTCTTCAATTTTAGCGATGGTGAAAAGATTGTGGCCGCTTTCCTTTTTGACAGTCGTAACAGCGAAGTCTGGTCGGCCCCTAGCGAGGAAGAGCTTCCCAGCCTCCATGCTTTGGCTTTAAGTAGCGACGGCAAGGGAGTGCGTTTTTCCTTCGCTGCCTTTGTAGAGCCTTCCAAAAAGAATGGCCGTCGTTATATGCGTTTAAGCGAAGGGGCCCAAGTTATCGCCGTCGAGGCGGTGCGTGGCCGCGAGCACTTAATCGTTTTAACTGTACAAAATCGCGCTTTAATTTGTCCTATAGCAGAAATAAGCTTTAGTTCAGGTTGTGCCCGCGGCGTCCAGGTTATCAAACTTGAGGAAGAAGACAGAATCGGGGAGACTATGGTTGTGAATGGACCCGATCAGGGGCTTATGCTTAGCCGTGTCGGTACTGGTACTCCAGTAGAAGTGTCCTTGCGTAAACAAAAAGCCTGCGCCAGAGGCGGTAAAGGCACCCTTTTAATTAAGCGTGGCAAGTTGCAATTGCAGCAAAGATTTTATAGCAACGATACTAAAGATGAAATCGAGCCGACTAATAGGGAAGGGGCGCTATGAAAAAAAACGTGGGTAGAGCGGCGCTTGTTAGTGGAAAGTAGTCAAGTAGGTTTGGAAGAAGAGTTGGGAGTGAGGCGGAAATGGAATCTTATACTGCGCAAGATATTCAGGTTCTAACCGGTTTGGAGCCGGTGCGCAAAAGGCCAGGTTTGTATATCGGCAGCGTGGATAGCGCCGGTTTGCACCATTTAATTTGGGAAATTTTAGATAACTCTATCGACGAAGTTATGAATGGCTACGCTACTTGGGTAGAGTTGGAATTAGATCGCGATGGTCGGGCTATAAGAGTCACCGATAATGGGCGGGGTATCCCTGTCGATGTACACCAAGAATATGGCAAATCGGCTTTAGAGTTGATTATGACTACTTTACACGCTGGCGGTAAATTTGCTCACGCCAACTACACCTATTCGGGCGGTTTACACGGTGTAGGTGCTTCGGTAGTCAATGCTCTTTCCGAGCGTTTGGAAGTAACCGTTAAGCGCGACGGCGGTGAGTGGTTCCAATCTTATAATTTTGGTGTACCTACAGCTCCGGTAGCTCAAGTGGGAGATAATGTACGCGGCAGCGGTACTTCTATTTGGTTTAGGCCAGACGAAGAGATTTTCGAGGAAACGGTTTTCGATCCTAAGATAATTTTAGATACCTTGGAAGCCAGAGCTTGGTTACATAAAGTTAAAATTATCTTTAAAGATCGGGTTAACGGCGTCACCCATAAATTAGATCATTGTGATAGCGGCTTAGATGGTTACTTGGCTCAGTTGGTAGGTGAAGAGTCCAGAGCTTCGGCTTGGGAAGATAATATCTTTTCTTACCAACGTGAAGAAGATATTCGTATGGAAGCGGCTGTACTTTGGAGCCAAAATGGCGGCGAGCAGGTGCGCAGTTTTGTCAACGGTATCAATACTCCCCAGGGCGGTACTCACGACTTGGGCTTAAAAGCCGGCTTAGTTAAAGCTGTGCGCAATTATATGGAAATTCATAGTCTCCAGCCCAAAGGCGTCAAGCTTAATGCTGATGATATTCGTGACGGTTTGCGAGCTATTATAGCTGTATATATTGCTGATCCGCAGTTTAAGGGCCAAACTAAAGAGCGCTTGAATAATACCGAAGTAAATGGACAAGTGGCTGCCGCTATAGCTCCGGCTTTTGAGCGCTACTTAAACGAAAATCCTTCTGTAGCTTCCGGCTTAATTGAGCGTATCGTTTTGGGAGCCAAAGAGAGGGCGGCCGCTATTCAAGCTAGCGAAACCGTTTCCCGCAAATCGGTGACACGCAAGCTTAATTTGCCGGGAAAATTGGCCGACTGTTCTTCGGCTCGTACCGAAGATTGCGAGCTCTTTATTGTAGAGGGCGATTCGGCCGGCGGCTCAGCTAAACAAGGGCGGGATCGTCGTTTCCAGGCTATTTTGCCTCTGCGCGGTAAGATCCTTAATATCGAACACGCTGGCGCTGGCAAGATAGGTCAAAATAAAGAGATCGCTAATCTAATTAGTGCTATAGGTTGTGGCGTAGGCAGCCAATTTTCTGCTTCCAAGTTGCGTTACGGTCGCATTGTGGTTTTGACCGACGCCGACTCGGACGGCCATCATATCGCTTGTCTCTTGGTAACTTTTTTCTATCGTTTTATGCCCGAACTTATTCGGAGAGGCCATATCTACTTAGGCCGTCCACCTTTATATCGTGTTCAGAAGGGCAAAACCATCAATTGGGCCTGGACTGAAGAGGAGCGCGAAAGCTTAAGTAAGAGCGGCCGCAAAGGTACGGCGCAAATTACCCGCTTCAAAGGTTTAGGCGAAATGAGTCCCGAGCAATTGAAGGCCACAACGCTCGATCCGGCCACTCGCACTATCTTCCGTGTAGTGGTAGATGATGAAAAGGGGGCTTCCGAGACGATTTCCGAATGCTTCGGTCGCGACGTCGCTCCGCGCTATAAGCTAATTATGGAACACGCCGCTGAAGCTGAGGAAATAGACGTATAATAAAAAAAAGCCGAGCCAGATTTTCTCAGACTCGGCTTTTTTTAGTTTTTGCCTAATTAGGTTGAATTTGTCCTATTATATATGATAAGCTGCTATTAGAAGAAAGGAGAGGTAATTTTTATGAATATAAGCACCGATTCTCTCGTTTCCATAACCGAAGCTAATCAAAATTTCTCTCGCGTGGCGCGTTTAGTCGATGAACAAGGCGCTGTTATTATATTGAAAAATAATATTCCACGTTATCTTTTGGTAGAGTTTAATTCTGCCGACAAGATACAAACAGCTCCTAATGAAGATGTGATGGCAATTTCACAGAGATTGATCGAAAAAAATCGCCAAGCTTATGAAGCGCTGGCTAAATGATAGTTCTATCAAAAGCTCAAGTTAAATTCTTGCATTCAGAGCTCATTACAAAGACTGGTGGTAGTTTAGGAATACGTGACGAAGATCTTCTGGATTCAGCATTAAATAGTCCTTTTCAAAGTTTCGCAGGTGAGGAGTTTTTCCCAACTATACAGCAAAAAGCTGCTCGTCTTTGTTTCGGCTTAGTTAAAAATCATGCTTTTATAGACGGTAATAAGCGTATAGGTACACACTGTATGTTGGTGTTTTTGGCTCTGAATGGTATAGACCTGAGTTATACCCAACAAAATTTAGTAAATATAATTTTAGATGTAGCTTCCGGTAGAATAGGTTACAACGATTTATTGAGTTGGATTATTTGTCATCAAGTTAAGAAATAGACGTATAATAAAAAAGCCGAGCCCGATTTTCTCAGGCTCGGCTTTTTTTAGGTTTGCCAAGTGCGCTCTATTGTGTCTAGTAAGCGCTCGGAAGCGCCAGCGTATGGTGAATATAGGCGGCTAAATTCGTATTTTTGTCGCAACAGTTGCTCGGGATCGTCCAATAAGCCCAAAGCAGCGCTGGCTATATAGGTTGGTGTAACTACATCGATAATTTCTGGTACAATCGGGCGATTGGCCAAGATATTGGGTTGAGCCATATAGGAGACCTTGTCGCGCATCCTCATAAGCAACTTGCCTTTAAGGGCTCGACCGCCGGGAATCCAATCGAGTAAGCCAATTAAGCCTATGTAAGGCAACTGATCGGGACGATTGATGGGCAAAATCATCAGCTCCGGCACACCTAAGCTGGCCGCTTCGGCTGTTTTGGTGCCGGGAATAGTAATGCACAGTTGGGAAGCACTCAATTGCGGCAATTGGTTTTGGCGTATAATATCTATACTTACCCCTTCAGCTTGTAAAGTTTCGCCGACAATCTTCCCTTGAATGCCGCCTACAGCTGGATGGGGGGCAGCTTGCAAAGCTCTTACCAATTTAGCTGGAGGAATAAAAGGTGAGATAAGCATTTGGAAGCGCAAATCAGGCCTTTGCTCTTGCATAAGCTTGGCTGTTTGCAACAAAAATGGGCTTAAATTGCTAACTTCGATAACGCGGCTGCCCGGCAAGAAAGAGATTAAGTTGGGATCGGTTTTGGGCAATTGGCCATGTTTAGCTAAATATTTTTGCATAATCCAGCGCACGTCGTCGACGACCAGATCGCCAACAATAATGGCTTTTTCCAAAGGCAACTTATGGCGCTTCATCCAATCGAAGTGATTTTCGTCCTTAATAAAATAGCCTTTGAAAGCCCAATCCCACCACCAGCGCCCCCACAAATAAGACCAAGCGGGAATCTTCCAACGCCATACTAAAGCGGCGCTATACATAAGATCGCCGCCCAAGTGGAGCAAGACGCTTTTTTTGCGCTCTTTTAAGCCGCTAAAAAGCATACGAAAATAGCGACTGGCTGGGATTACTTCATCGACATGGAGTAATTCTCTAGCTACTTGGCTTTCCGATCCGGTAGCGAAGGGACAAGGTAAAAGGATTACGCTAATTTGGCATTTTGGCCAGCGACGGCGCAGCGACGCAGCCACAGGACTTAGCCAACCGGCAATCTCTCCCGGACTGTTGGCAGTTATGTAAATTTTTTGAGGGTACATAGTTTTTACTATTTAGTTTTTAAGATCGTCTTTGTTAGTCAAAGTGATAAGCTTGGTAGTGGAACGTCCGGGAATCAGTTTGGCCAAAACGATCTTGCCGCCGAAGCTTTTAATTACAGAAGCCTCGGGCAAATCATCTTCTTTATAATCTCCGCCTTTAACGTGAACATCAGGACGCAATTTCTCAATTAAGGCTAGGGGAGTTTCCTCTTCGAAAATAACTACAATATCGACACATTCCAAGGCGGCCAACATAACAGCCCGTTCGTCTTGACAATTTATAGGACGGCTAGGCCCTTTGAGAGCTTTTACCGAGCTGTCGGAATTGAGACCTACTACCAAAAGATCGCCCTCTTGCTTGGCGGCTAGTAAAGTATTGAGGTGACCTACGTGCAAAATATCAAAGCATCCATTGGTAAAGACCACGGTGGGCGGATTCTGGCTGTGGCGCAAACGCTCCAAACGTTTAGCGGCTTCCTCGGCGGAAAGAATCTTGCGCTGAGGATTGAGCTCGGGCTGACGAGAGCCTGTTTGTAACGATTCGAGTAACTCTTCACTATTGACAGTAGCTGTGCCGACTTTGCGCACAACTACCGCTGCCGCGTGAGAAGCCAAGCTCATAGCTTCAGTAATAGGCACGCCAGCAGAAGCACATAGAGCCATGACCGAGAGCACGGTATCTCCAGCACCACTGACGTCGTAAACTTGTGAAGCTAAAGCCGGTACCCTTACTGTAGGTACATCTTTACGGAAGAGAGCCATGCCCCGCTCGCCTAAAGTAATCAGTACCGAATTTAAGTTGAGCTCAGTTAAAAGGGTTCGGCCGGCTTGCTCTAAACCTTTATTGGTGAAGGTGTCGTAACCAGAAGCGGCTTTGGCCTCTTTGGCATTCAAGGTAATAAGCTCACAGCCTAAGAAGCGCTTAAGCTCGACAGGCTTGGGCCCAGCAATAACGGGAATATCTTGGAAAATTTTAATTAAATCCTGAATATGGTTGCCCCAGAGCAAGCCTTTGTCGTAGTCGGAAATAACTACGGCATCGTAATCTTGGCGATGATTTTTCGCCCAAGCTAAGAGCTTTTTCCAAACATGATCTTTAACGGCGCAGCGTGTTTCCAAATCGGCGCGTACTACTTGCTGACTATTGGCAATAATGCGCGTTTTCATAATGGTGGGGTAGTCTTCACTTACTACCAAGCCGCTAATACCTATATTTTGGCGCTCTAACATAATGCGCAAACGGCGGCCTATATCGTCGGCACCCACTACACCCAATAGATCGACCTTGGCACCTAAAGTTTTTAAGTTGGCTACTACGTTGGCCGCGCCGCCGGGGGTATAAGAGTGGTGGGCAATATCCACAACTGGCACCGGCGCTTCCGGGCTAATGCGCGAGACTGTCCCCCAAACCCAATAATCCAGCATTAAATCGCCGACTACTAATAAGCGGGCCTTCGCAAAAGAGCGGCAAATTTCCGTGGCTTTTTCGTATTCTATTAAGTTCATCTCTTTACAGCCTCCATAAAAACACGGAGTATTTTTACTCTTCCGGCAAAAGTCTTGCTTTTTTCTATCTTTGCAGAGAAGTCTATTTTTGCTTTTGCTTATGTTTTTCTATAGCTTGAGCAAAAATATTCAACATATTCTTAGCTTGCTTTCCAGGAGTGAAAAGTTGGGCCCGCTCTAAACCGAGTTTTATTTTCTCGGCAAAAATTTCTTGCTTTTCGGCACTGCGCCTGTACTTCAAGATAAAGCGCAATTTTTCGACCATGTCTTCTTGGTTGTCGGCTTCATAGTAAAAAGGTACCTCGCCACCCACTTCAGGCAAAGGAGGGCGATTCACTGAGAAAATGGCAGCTTGACAATTCATAGCTTCAACTAAAGGTAAGAAGAAGCCCTCATATCTAGATACGGCTGCAAAACAATCACAATAAGAGTAGGGCTCAAGCATGCCTTCATTAGAAATACATCCAGTCCACAGCACACGTCCGGGAAGTCTACCTATATATTCTTTGATTTTCTGAACATATTTTGTATGCTCGTCGGGGAAGAGCCTCTTCCAAATGCTTATATGGTCTTTAGGCTCATTGCCGACAATTAAAATTTTATGGGGAAATTCCTCACGTAAAGTGTATAAAGCTTTGAGTAAAGAGAGCAGATCCTTGCTTTCTTCATAAGCATTACCTACAAAAAACATGAAAGGAGATCCGCCAGTTACTTTCTCCATATATTGGTGCCGTTTTTGCTCATCTCTGTATTGAGGATCGGCAGCTTTTTTATAGTAAATGCTATTTATACTATTATGGGAAACAGTCAAATTATGGCTTACTTTGGGGAAAACCGTTTCGAAATGCCCTTCTACATGCTTTGAAATGGCAACAATTTGCTCAAACTCTTGATTTACTTTTTCCCAATTACGATAGGCTTTTTTGCCCGATTCAGCTTTCCAATGCCTTACGTCATGTACGGTCAAAACTTTGGCGCAGGGTAAATAGACGTCGACTCGATCCCAAGGATACCAACATACGTCTAAATCTTGCGGCGCTTCTTTAAATGTTGAGCAAGCTCCTAAATGGCCTACTTCTTGTTTTATGTCTTCCAATAAATGGGGCTTAAAAGTTAAGAAGAAAAGCTGGTCTTGCTCGGATTTTACCTCTTGGTAGCCTTGCAAAAAATTGCGAACGACCATACCCATACCCCGTTTATCTCTAGGCAAAAAAGTAGCGTCTATACCTATGCGCATTCTATTTGTACACTCTCTTGGCAAAAAAATATTGCCTGATTCTAGCATACTTTTCCCCAGTTTTACGTCGTTTTAGCCATTTTCTTAGTCTTTATCGGTTTATTTTTGTGCCAAATAGTTGTATATGTTACATTGAATATTGTGCATATTTAATATAGTAAAATATGTATAATGTTTAATGGATAGCTTTTGCTTAAGTTTGTGTAAATAAGTAATTGATTGCGTAAAATATGTATTAACTAAAAATGGCTAAAACTATGTGGGGTGGCGGCAGGCTTAAGCTGCTATTATTAAGAAGATGTCTGCTATGAAATGGCCTGCCGCTTTGTTGCGCTCCGGATTGATCCATTTTGCTGCTATACTTATATGTTTAGCTGCAGCTGTGTTTCTTTGGGCTTTTTTGCAAAATCCGTTTAATCTATACCGAACCGGACTGGAAATATACCATCCCCGTTTATTGCTTTACGGCAGCGCTTTAGTTGGCGCGTGTTTCGCTTCTTGGACTTGTGCTTGTTTGGCTTCGTCTAAGCTTATGTACATTTATACGCCTTTAGCGTTGGCTATTTTAGCCTACGCCAACTCTTGCCCCGGATATGCTCTGGCTGTATGTGTGGTATTTTTATGGCTGTTGCTAGCTTATTTATTACATTCTTCTGGTTTAATTGGCGAGGGGAAGGAGCCTTCTTCTGGCGCTGCTTCTGAAGGCATTGACGAAGCGCAACTTAACAAATGATTTAAGGCTAAGTTTAAGGCTAAGACTTCCGGTTCGGTAAGCTTCTGGCTCAAGTAGTTGTGGGCCGATTCTATAAACTCGGTAAAAGAAAGAGAGGGAAACTCTTTAGCGTAGGCCGCAGCTTGCAAAGCCATGTCTAATTTATCTAGCGCGTGGACAAATTGGGCTTCTTTAGTGGCGTTGGCTTGGTATTCTTGAAAGCGTGCATACATTAAGCTTCCATTGGGGAGCGGCTCGCTTATTTGTTTAAATGCCATATCTTCGCGCTTAGCTTTATCTTGCGGCGATACGTGATCATAAGGGGTAAGATCGCCGACTTGAGCTTCCGCCCAATCGTGTACTAAAGCTATTTCTATTACTTTGCTTCTGTCCAGACTGGGCGGACACAGAGATAAAGCCAAAATTGCCACTCCCCAGCTGTGGGCGGCTACGCTCTCGGGATTGGGCAGCCCTACGCGCAGCCAGCCAGAGCGCAATACTTCCTTAAGCGCCGACACAGTTTGCAGAGCCTCCCACAGTTTCTTAGCCGATTCTGCGGCGGGTAAAGTAGGCGCTTTGGTTGGCAAAGGTTGCTCAGCTCCAGTTTGGGCTCGGCTGGCTTCGTTAGGCAAGACAGTTTGCGAGTGGGCCGCTTGACAACTATCGTTATGTAACATGGCGTCTATGTCTGCTTTTATTTAGGCGCAAATAAGCTTTACAGTTAAATCAAAGAGCCAATCGGGAACATATTTTTTAAAGAAAAGCAATACCTTGGCGTCCAGCGGCCCGGCATAGCGCAGTTTAGGATGTTTGCTACTGATAGCTTTTACAATAAGCTTAGCAATATAATCTGGCGAGCCGACGATAGCGTCACTATAATTGAGCTTTAATACTTTGCTCATCTTGGCGCAAATTGCTGCGTAAGGCCCTTGAGCAGAATTTTCTTCCATTTTCTTAATGGCAATATCCGACCATTCGGAGCGAATAACCCCCGGCTCAATTAAAACAACTTTGATACCGTAGGAAGCCACTTCGTGGCGCAAGCTGTCGGAAAGGGCTTCTACGGCTCGTTTGGAAGCGTAATACCAAGAGCCCATAGGCGTGTAAATTTGACCGCCCATAGAAGAAATATTGATAATATGGCCGCTCTGTTGCTGGCGCATAAAAGGCAGCACTTCTTTAGTCATAGTGGCCAAGCCGAAAACATTTACTTCAAACTGGCGATGGGCTTCTTCGTTGCTCACATCTTCAAAAGCACCGTAAGATCCGTAACCGGCATTATTTACCAAAACATCTATACGGCCAGTTTCTTCTATTACTTTACCTACGCAAGTGGCACATGAATTAGAATCGGTGACATCCAAATAAAGGGGACGTAATCCCAGTTTGACCAGCTCTTCCAGGCGCTCCTGACGGCGAGCTGCGCCGTAAACGATCCCACCACGTTGCAAAAGAGCCCGAGCTGTAGAAGCACCTATACCCGAGGAAGCGCCGGTAATTAAAGAAACTTTACTCAAAATAAAATCAGCCTCAAATTCTTTCCCGTTTTCGTTAGTATTTTTGGCTTTTCTTTAGCTCTTCCTTTGCCTAAACGTAGCTTTTGCTTATGTTTCTACTAAGTTTACCAACTAAAAAAGGCTCGCCAGCTTCCCTTTCCACTGGCTCGGCCAGGATAAAAGACTAGACTATTTATAGCGTTTTGGAGTATAATATCGCGCTATGGAACGCAAAGATTTAAGAAATTTAGCAATTATTGCTCACATCGACCATGGTAAAACTACCTTGGTAGACGGTTTGCTTCGTCAAGCTGGTGCTTTCAGAGTAGGACAAGAAGTGGCCGAGCGCGTTATGGACTCTAACGACTTAGAGCGCGAGCGCGGTATCACTATTTTGGCCAAAAATACCTCTGTTGTTTACCACGGTATTACTCTCAATATCGTGGACACCCCCGGACACGTAGACTTCTCCAGCGAAGTAGAGCGCATCTTGGGTATGGTTGACGGCTGTCTGTTGGTTGTTGACGCTTTCGAAGGCCCTATGGCTCAGACCAGATTTGTATTAAAGAAGGCTTTGGAGACAGGTTTGTCTCCTATTTTAGTTGTCAATAAAATTGACCGTCCCGATGCCAGACCCCAGCAAGTTGTCGACGAAGTGTTGGAACTCTTTATCGACTTAGGTGCCAACGACGACCAGATCGATTTCCCTGTAGTCTACGCTTCGGCCCGCCAGCAAGTGGCTTCCTATAGTCCCGATGGCCCTTTCGAAAACTTACAGCCTCTTTACGAGACGATTATTAAGCACATCCCTTGCCCCAAAGGTGACGACCAAGCTCCTTTGCAAATGCAAGTTAGCAACTTAGACTATGACGAATACGTCGGCCGTTTGGCTATCGGTCGTATCCTCAATGGTAAGATCAGCCCGGCCAAGACTATTTGCTACGGAACTTCAGCCGAGAAGTGCCATACTGGCAAGATCGGTCAGGTTATGGGCTACTTCGGCTTAGGTAAAAAGCCTGTCGAAAGCGCCACAGTGGGTGATATTGTTGCTCTTACCGGTCTTTCCGATGTCGCTTTGGGCGATACCATTACTGACGTAGAGAACCCTGAGTTCTTGCCCGGTTTGGAAATCGAAGAGCCTACCTTAGCTATGACCTTTATGGCTACCGACAGTCCTTTTGCTGGTCGTGACGGCAAGTATGTAACTTCCCGCCAGTTGCGCGATCGTCTCTTCCGTGAAGCTGAGCGCAACGTCGGTTTGAGAGTAAAAGCTGTAGAAGGTACTACCGACTCTTTCGAAGTCTGCGGTCGCGGTGAGCTTCACCTTTCCATTTTGTTGGAAACTATGCGTCGCGAAGGCTACGAGCTTTCGGTGACGGCTCCTCGAGTCATTACTAAAGTTGTTAATGGCGAGCTTTTAGAGCCTATCGAGAATTTGACTATCGATATTCCTGAAGAGTGTATGGGCTCGATTATGGAAAAAGTTGGTGCTAGACGGGGTGATTTAATCAATATGACCGGCAGCGGTACCGGTCGGCTCCACTTAGAATTTTCTATCCCCGCTCGCGGTTTGGTAGGCTTCCGCTCCGAATGCTTGACTATTACTCGCGGCTATGGCGTTATGAATTACCTCTTCGCTGGCTACGGCCCCTATCGCGGCGAAATTGCCCGCCGTACTCGCGGCTCCTTAGTTACCGGCGAAACTGGCACCGCCACCTCTTACGCTCTGTTTAACTTGCAAGATCGCGGCGTCTTCTTTATTTCCCCTGGCGAAGACGTTTACACTGGCCAGATTGTCGGTGAGCATTGTCGTCCCAACGACTTAGATGTAAATGCTTGTAAGAAGAAACACGTAACTAATATGCGTTCTTCTACCTCCGACGAAGCTGTGCGCTTAGATGAGCCTCGTCACCTCACCTTAGAGCAGTGCCTCGAGTTTATTGCCGATGATGAATTGGTAGAAGTAACTCCTCACTATTTGCGTATGCGCAAAGCTATTCTCGATCCGGCCACTCGCGCCAAAGATCGCAAAGACCGTGAGAAACGCGACGGTAAGTAATTAACTGCGAATATTTAATCTGATACGCCTACTGTGTCTGTCGACATGGTGGGCGTTTTCTTTTTTTTACTTGAGTTGCATATAAAGTAGAAGTTAAAAGATGCCGGTTGTACAAAATATTGTTATTGCCGCTAGCTGAACACAAATAGACTTGGTGTAGTCCTTGGCTTCGGCCTATTGCCGGTATGGCTGCGTAGCCGTTAGGTGAAGCAGACGCCGGCAATCTCGGCCGGAAGCCTTGGACGAACCAACAAACTGGGAAAGTCTCCGTTTCTGTAATATTTGTAGCGGAGTTTAGCCTATAGCAAAGCGAAAGGCTCTTATACGCCTGTAGCTTGCTATAGGCGTAAACGCAGCCAGTCAACAGAGAAACGGAAACTTTAGCCCCTGTACCTTTGTCCCGCCTTCCGCTATAACTTTCCGCCAGTTATGAAATGAACGTGCTTTAGCCCAAAAGCAGGGCGTGACGAGTGCAACTATGTCACGCTAGC
>CAKUDB010000010.1 GCA_934644775.1 uncultured bacterium
CGGAGTTTAGCCTATAGCAAAGCGAAAGGCTCTTATACGCCTGTAGCTTGCTATAGGCGTAAACGTAGCCAGCCAGCAGAGAAACGGAGACTTTAGCCCCTGTACCTTTGTTCCGCTTTCAGCTATAAACTGTCCGCCAGTTATGAAATGAACGAGCTTTAGCCCAAACGTATAGGCGCAGCAAGTGCAATAATGCTGCGCAGGCCCAAAAGTAGGGCGTGACGAGTGTAATTATGTCACGCCAGCAAAAAAGCGCTAAGCCTAAAAAGTTGGTGTAGCAATTAAATGTGTTTTAGCTTTTTTGCCAAAATAAACAAGCGATAGGCGTTTAATATGTTCTTGTTGTAGCCTTTTAATTTGGAGGTTGCCAGCCAAAAGCGACCGACTTTTGTAGTTAAGGAGTTAATAAAAAAATGAAAAAATGTCTTTTAATGGCCGGTTGTCTATTCTCTGTCGGACTTTTGGCTTTGACATGTGGCACCCAATCGGTAGTTGCCCAGACTGCTACTCAAAATAGTAGTCCTCAACAGATATTGGCTTTTTCTTCCGAAACTATGCCTCAAGCCTATAAATCTGTCATCAATAAATATAAATGTTTAGTCGGCGGGACTTTTGATATAGATAAGTTGAGTGACGATAGTATTTTCGGAGTAGCGGCTAGTTTTGGTGAAGCTATTAAAAATGGACGTATAGGTTACGCCCTTCGCGACTTAAATTACGACGGATCGCCTGAGCTTTTGATTGTGGAGATGGTTACTCCTGTAGTAAAAGATCGGGTAATTATCGATGCTTACATGCTTAAAGGCGGCCAGCCAGTGCAAATTTTTTCTAGTACGGATCGCAATCGCTATTACTATATCGACGATTCTGCCAACGAGCGTACTATTATTGCTAATGAATGGTCTAACGAAGCCAACTACAGTGGCCGCACTTATTTTATATTTACTGAAGCTAAACAATTAAAATGTATTGATAGTATAACTTACAAAGATGAGCAATGGTATGTATCAGTGCTTGATGGGAGTAACTCTGACAATCTTAAACAGGCTGATCCTATAGAAGAAAATTTCGCCTTAGACATTATTCATAATTATGAAGCTTTGTACACACCTCTGGATTTAGTTCAGCTTAAATCTAAGAAGCAATCTGCCGCAGCTAATCGCTCAACTAATGAGACTAGCTTAGGTTCAGTTAATTTACAAGCTCGATATGCTGAGGATATTTTAAGTAATTTTTCAAGTTATACTAAGTTCAAAGCCGATCATGACGGTCAGCTTAATCAAATAGTCTTTTCTGTTGCTCAGCCGGTCAAAAATGTGAAGTTTTTGAATGTAGAGCTTATCGATGTTGATGATAACGGAAAGGCCAATTTCTCTTTCCAAGAAATTTACAGCCAAAATATCTTAGAGCCACACAAGCCGCTGGTTGTAGAGATGAATTTGCCAGAAACCGTTCCCACTCACGGAATTTCTTATACCGATAGTAATGGTAAGACTCAAAAATTTATAATCGGTTTAAGTGGCCAAGACGGATCGATCTTTTTAACCGAATTTTAATTGAGTTTACTAGGATGCAAGGGAAGAAAAATGGAACCGTTGAAGAGCTGGCCAGTCATCTCAATTTCTATTTCTAGCCCGGAGGGCTGGTCGCTTTGTTAATTCTGATAAAATTAGTTTTCGGTTTTATTGCCATTTTGATGGGATTTTCTATTCACGAATTTGCCCATGCCGCTATGGCTTATCGTTTGGGAGATCCTACCCAAAAATATGAAGGTCGTCTCACCTTAAATCCTTTAGTCCATATCGATTGGGTAGGGGCGGCCGCTTTGCTTTTGAGCTTAATTGTTACTCATGGAAGGTGTATCGTCGGTTGGGGTAAGCCGGTAGCGATTAACGCCGAGTCGCTTAACGATCCTATCGTTGATGGTGGCGTTTGCTCTTTTGCTGGCCCTTTTGCCAATTTCCTTTTGGCTCTCTGCGCCGGTTTACCGGTAAAATTTGGCCTCTTTGATAGTTTGCCTTTAATAGCCTATTTTTTCACCGTATTGGCCAGCGTCAATATCGCTCTATTTATTTTTAATATGATTCCTTTCCCTCCCTTAGACGGATGGAAGTTCCTCCAAGTTTTTGTCCCCAGAGATATGGCCTACAAAATGCGCGATTTTGAAACTAGAGTCGGATCTGTACCTATGTACATTTTTATGGCTTTTGTAGTTTTCGCGGGCCCGTATATCCTTGGCCCTGTTTATATGGCTTTACTTAATCTTTTGATTGGTCGTTTACCTGGTTAAAGTAAAGGTATGGCTGTTGTTTTAGAGACCAATTCCCAGTACCGTGTCCAAATAGAGCAATTTGCCGGGCCTTTGGATTTGTTGCTCCATTTGGTTCGTGAAGCTAAGCTCGACATTACAGAAATATCTTTGGCCGTTGTAGCCAACCAGTATTTTGAGTATTTAGAAAAGATGAAGAGCTTTAATATTGAGATTGAAAGCTCTTATTTATTGGTTTTTGCCCAGCTTTTAGAGTTGAAAACTCGTCTGTTGCTTCCGCCCGATGAAGATGAATATGGCCAGCCCAGTTGGGACAGCTCTGATATTTTGGATCAAAGTGCTGAAGATAACGAGGCGGATGGGGAAGCTTCTCTAGTTAAAAGGTTAAGCCTTTATGCTATGGTGCGTCAGGCGGCCGATTGGTTTTATGAACGTGAGGAGCTTTGTTTAGCTCGCTATGTACGTCCTGGACAGCAGCAAAAAAACGAGATTTTTCCCTGTGAATTACAAGTTTCTTTAGAGTCTTTGGCTTCTACTTTTCAGCGTTTAAGTAAAGCTGGGCGCAATGTTAATCGGCCTATTACGTTAAATCGGGTTTTAGTATCTGTTCCTGAACGTATCGAGCAATTGAGTCAGGAAATAAAAGCTAAGCATACTTACAGTTTTTGGGAGCTGATAGGCTTAAATTACAATCGTTCTTATGTAGTAGTAACTTTTTTAGCTTTACTGCAAATGGTTAAAGAAGGGAAACTTCATATCGATCAAGTTGCCGATAGCGCAGATTTACAGATATACGTTTAGTAAGTTTATGAGTGAATCTAGTTTTTACGAGGGCAATAAAAGCTTGCCAGAATCGATGCGGAGTAATGCTCCGCGTTATGAGTTGGCCCATTTAGCGCCAGAGCGTAGGTTAGCCATTTTGGAGTCGATCTTGTTTGTAGCTACAGGGCCTTTAAAGGTTGATGATATTCATGAAGCTACAGGGTGGCCCGCTATTTTAATTGAGCAAGATCTTTTATCTTTGGCGGACAGTTATTCTTCGCGTGGATTAGAACTAACCCAATCAGGAGGGGCTTGGCGTCTAACTACTGCTTCTTTTACCGCTCCCTGGGTGGAGCGCTTTTTGCGTAGTGAAAGTAAGCGCCGCTTATCTAAAGCCCAATTGGAAACTTTGGCTATTATTGCTTATAGGCAGCCCGTTACCAGAGCTGAAATCGAGAGTTATCGTGGTGCCCGCAGCGATAGGCCGCTAAGTCAGTTGGAAGACTTAAATTTGATAAAATGTGTAGGCCGATCTTCTGTGCCGGGCCATCCTATCCAATATGGAACGACGGTTGATTTTTTGCGTTATTTTGGCCTTAATTCGTTGGCAGCTCTACCGGAAATTTCTATGGAAGCTGAGCTTTTCAAACGTTTGGCCGATCACCCCTTAAATTTATCGGCTGATAATGAGGCAAATTCAGATAAAAAAATATTGGAAGAGCCTCCAAGCGAGCCATCATCTTTAGCCTCTTCTACTAAAGAAGCTTCAACCAAGGAAGAAGATGGTGAGGCTACGGCCAAACATATTATCGGTTTGGATGGCCCCAGCTCTGATTTACTTAAGTTATTTGCCAAAATTAGCAAACGCCACCGCCGCGACGAAGTTCGAGGTGACAATAACTAAAAAAGACCGCTCTTCCTAACTAGAAGTAAGAAAAGCGATCTTATAAAACCTGAATGGCTTTTGATTAACGGGCTATATGGCCTTGAGAAGCGGCGCTTAAGAGAGAATCGCTCTGGGCTTCTCGGGAAGTTGCACTGGCTTCCAGAGCTTCAGCGGCCATGTTATTGTATTCACCTTCGCTCCAGCGAATGCGAGCCGCTTCAGTGCGCTCTTGCTGGGCCAAAGCCCTTTGCTCGGCTGCCAATTTTGAGTTGTGATCGGCCATCTGGCGTAATTTTTTAGCTTCGGCCAGATCTTTTTCTGGAGTGCTGTCATAACTACTGATCTCTTTTGACCAGATAGCCGCTTCTTGGAGGTAGGCTTCAGCCATATCCATTTCAAAAGTGCCTAAATTATCGTAAGAGAGGCCCATAACATAAGCGTAGGGATTCCAAAGCATAGCCGCTCCGCGTGCTACTCTCAAGTCGCCCATACCGTCGAGCTCTTTAGCCCGTTGCTGACAATTGGCCACCACTTGCTTGGCATAATTGTAACGAGCTACCCTATATTCTAAGGCTTCGGCTTTGGCCCTAAGTTGCTGGGCAGCTTGTTCGCCTCTGGCTGAAGCTGCTTCGCGTTTTTGGGCCGACTCTTCTAAGTGGTCGGCTTCTTGCAAAGCGGTAGGGGGATCGCATTGGCCACACTGGGCAGAGACGGAGCCTTCAACCTTAGAGCTGCTAACTTGTTCGCGAAGCTTCGCTAAGTTTACATTTAAGGCGGCTTCGGAATCTACGGAAGTTTGGGCAAAAGAATCGGCAGCTGGGGCAGAAGTCTGCTCTTGGGCAGAAGCCGATTGGTTGGCCGCCACATTGGGAGCAGAAGCCCGCATGGAAGATAAACCGCTAATATTGGCCGGATTTATACTGTTCATCTGAAACTCCTAAAAGCTGAAGAAAAAATATCCCCTAATCCTACTGTGCATGATAACATAGTTTGGAAGGAAACTCTCGACAATATAAAGCCCAAAAGTTAACTTTTTTCCCAAATTTGTTTTAAGTCGCTGTATCGTTCACGTAAAAGTTGCAAGTCTGACATTAGTGACATGGTCATATATTGACGAGCTTGGGTAAAATCTTTCTTTATAGTGTAAAGCTGAGCTAAACCGTAGTTGGCTTCGGGAAGCTTCTCGAAAAATTTTAGGGCTAATTTCCAGGCTTCTTCGGCTTTTTTATATTCTTTGAGCAATAGAGCAATTCTGGCTACATAATGGAGAGTGTAGGCATTTTGCTCATTTTCTTGCAAAGCATCTTGAAAATATGTCGCTGCTTGGCGCAAGGCTGCCACTTCTTCTAGATTGATTCTTTGTCCGGACGCATGGCCAAATTCTATACACCCTAAACAAGCTTCGCCTAAATCGTAAGCTAGTTGTGGAATATGGGGATTTTGGCTATAAGCTTCACTGAGCTCTTGTTTAGCTTTTGTTACCTCTTCTAGCCTTTTTTCCGGAGCTAAACTCCAACATTTTTGTAAGCGATAACTGCCTTTAGAGGCTAAAGAAGAGGCCTCTCCGGGCATAAAGCTGGCAAAAAACGAGATATGACGCTTCTTTTGCTCTTGAGGTTGCTCGCAATCGTGGTCTTTTTCTTCGGCGGTGTCTTTATTTTGAGCATTTAAGGTGTCATCCCAATTAGCTTCAATTTCGGGAAGCTCTTTAGGAAGAATATATTCTTCGATAGCTATAGCAAATCTGGACAATACTGGAGGAGATACGCTTAAGTCAAAATTGCCTTCTTTAGGATAGATTATTTCTAAAACTTTATCTATTTGGCCTTGGCGCAAAAAAAGTAAGGCTTGAGCCGTAGGGAAAGCTTGGTTATCGGGGCAGACTTGGTGTAACTTATCTAGTAAAGTCTGAGCTTGCTCGAATTGGTCGCCATCTATAGCTGCCAAAGCGGCAAATAACGGCACAGATGGATTTTGAGAATCTTTTTGAGATGCTTGAGCGAAAGCTTGACTAGCCGATTCACTTTGGCCGAGCTCCAAGTAAGCTAGGCCCAATTGGATATAATCGCGACAAGAGGAAGCCTCTTGTTCAGCTTGCTTAAGCAAGGCTTGAGCCTGGTTAATATTTTCTGTAGGACACGGAGGATTGACGCGCAAAGCGCTAAAGGCCTGATCGGTCAGACGCATAGATTTGGACATGGTAATGGAAAACTCCGCCGTAAAAAAGTTCCGTTGGCCTTCGTTCATAGAGTAAAGTGCCCTGCTTCAACTTAGCTTAGGAATGGGAGAAACGGGTTAGAACAATGAAGTTAAACAGTATGGCTAGATGGGTTGGCCTGTTTATAGCGATATTCTTAGTTGGGGCTCTAACTTTAACTGCCGCTCAAGCCTGGCCTAAAAAAAATAGCCAAGATAGTGGTAATAAAACTAAAGTTCTGTTGTACTCTCCCTCCAAAGGGACCATTAAGGCAGGGGAAACTTTTGAAATTGCCTTAATTTTTGATATTCCTCAGGGAAGTCATATCTATGGGCATAGTGAAGAGACAGTCGGTTTGCCAACAACGGTAAAGTGGCAAGTGCCTGAGGGGGTAAAAAATACAGAAACTATTTGGCCCAATCCTCAAGAATTGGAATATCTTGGTGAAAAGATTTGGGGGTATGAAGGGCAAATAGCCGTTGTGGGGCGTTTCCTGACCTCTTCAAATTGGCATAATATACCGCCTATTGGCCTTGAAGTTGGTTGGCTTGATTGTAGTCCAAGCGGTTGTTCCCCTGGACAAGCCCAGTTACAAGCGCAGTCGGCAGAAGCTGTTCGAGTACAGCACGAGATGTACAATCAGCTTATACAGCAAACTTTAAGCCAAGCAATAAAAAAAGATCAAGCTTCTTCTTTATCTGGAGCCAAGAGCGGTGCTCTTTCACCATTAAGCCAATCATTTGGGGAAAAGTGGCTAAAAATAATTATTTATGCGACGGGCGCTTTTTTAGGTGGCCTTCTTTTAAACTTTATGCCTTGTGTCTTTCCTGTGTTGTCTTTAAAAGTATTTAGCCTTATAGAACAAGCTCAGGAATCCCAGCAACGGGGCCAAAGTTTTCAGGCGGCTGCTTGGTTCTCTTTAGGTATTCTCTTAACTTTTTGGGCTGTAGCAATCCTAATGATTGTCTTTAAGATGGGCGGCCGGGAGTTGGGGTGGGGCTTCCAAATGCAGTATCCAGCTTTTGTAGCTAGCCTTACCTTATTATTTTTCTTAATCGCTTTGAATATGTGGGGCGTTTTTGAATTTGGTCTTGGTTTCACTAGGTTAGGTAGTTGGGAGAAAAATCAGCCTAAGGCAACTAGCGCTATTTTGAGCGGGGTGCTGACAGTAATAGCCGCCACTCCTTGTACGGCTCCTTTTATGGGATCGGCTTTGGGCTTTTCTTTTGCCGAGCCTTTTTATATATCGTTGATAATTTTTACCTCTTTGGCTTTGGGCATGGCCTTACCTTATGCAGCTCTAGCCTCTTGGCCTTCTTTTTTGCAATATTTGCCTAAACCGGGCTATTGGATGGAAACGGTAAAGCAATTTTTGGCTTTCCCTTTGGCTTTTGCTTGTATCTATTTCCTTTGGGTATTTGCTCAGCAAACGAGTCTTAATGGAGCTATAGCTTTATTGGTAGCTTTGGTATGGACAGCCCTGGCAGCTTGGGTTTACGGACGTTTAGCTTTTAAAAAGCCTCTAATAGCTTGGATCTTGGTCGGTCTAATTTCGGCGATAACTATTTATACTCTTTATTGGGCTTGTAATAACCCTGCCAGTATTCAGCTTACCAAGATCCCACCGACAGCTAAAAAGGATCTGGAGGCTGCATCTTGGTCGCCCCAGGCTGTTCAGGAAGCCTTAAATCAGGGGCAACCTGTCTTTATCGATTTTGGGGCAGCCTGGTGTTTAACTTGTCAAGTTAATGAAAAAGTTGTTTTAAATAGTTCGGAAATAAAAGAGCTTTTTCGAGAGCGTGGGGTGGTTTTTTTGCAAGCTGACTGGACAAATCGCCAGCCAGAAATAACGGAAGCCTTGCGTGCTTACGGGCGTAGTGGCGTACCTCTTTACGTTTATTATGCTCAAAATCAGTCCGAGCCTGTCATTTTACCAGAAATTTTAACTGTCAATATTGTCAAATCCTATGTAAAATAGAGCTTGCTTATATCGGAGGTAAAAAGATGGAAATAAAAACTCATTTAGGTATAGATAAACAGCTTTGCGGTCAGGTAGTGCAATTAGAACATGGTAAAGCGCTGGTCAGTTTGGTCTTGACGCCCAATATGAGCGCCGACGAGCGCGGTTTAGTGCACGGCGGCTTCATTTTCGGTCTAGCCGATTATGCTGCTATGTTGGCCGTTAACGATCCCTATGTGGTGCTTGGCGCTGCCGAGACACGTTTTTTAAAGCCTTGTCAAGTCGGTGAAACTATTGAAGCGGAAGCTAAGGTTGTCAGTGAATCGGGGAAAAAACGTTTAGTCGAAGTTAGTTGCCATCGTGGAGAGACTGAAGTTTTTAAAGGCAGCTTTACTTGCTTTGTTTTAGACAAACATGTCTTAGATTAGTTATCGATATTTACTGGAAACAAGGCTGTCCATACTAAAGGACGCCAAGAAATAGGCGCAGATAGTGTGAAAAAGATGGAAGAAAATCAAGAATATTCAGAAGTATTGCCGAGTTGGAACTTAGCCGATCTCTATTCAGGCGATAACGATCCTCAAATAGAAGCCGATTTACAAAAAGGTGGCGCTTTAGCTAAGCAATTTGTTACCAATTGGCGAGAACTTATAGTGTCTGGCTCTTATCAAGCCGAGCAATTAGCCCAAGCTATGGCCGATTACGAGCAGATCAACACTTTACTTACTCTACCGGCTAGCTATGCCGATTTGCGTTTTGCTATAGAAAGCCAAAATGAAGTTATTGGGGCTTTAAGTCAGCATTGCAGTGAGAGGATTAGCGAAATTTTTACTGATTTGCTGTTCTTTGAATTAGAATTAGGCAGAATAAGTGACGATAAGTGGAATCAGCTTAAAGAAGACCCTGCCTTAGCCCAGTACTGCCATTTTATAGAAGAGTTGCGTCGCACTCAGCAACATTCCCTTAGCGAAACTGAAGAAAAATTGTTAGAGCAAACTGCCAATAGTGGCAATCGCGCTTTCCGTCGTTTATTTGGAGAACTTATTGCCAAATTAACTTTCCCTATAGAGTTAAATGGTCAAAAATGTGAGTTTACCCAAAGTGAATTGCTGGCTTTAGCTCACGATCCGGACAGAGCTGTGCGTCGCCGTGCTGCAGAAGTTCTTTCCGATGTACTGAAGGCTAATGCCCATCCTATTCATTTTATCTACAACATCCTTTTGCTCGATAAGCTTACCCAGGACAAATTGCGTGGCTATGGACGTCCAGAAAGTAGCCGCAACTCTAGCAATGAATTAGATGATTCTACTGTCGATATGGTCGTCGACGTAGTTAAGTCAAATTATGCTATTGTCGCTGAATATTATCGTTTAAAAGCTGAACTTTTAGATTTGCCTCAGCTTTATCATTATGATCGTTATGCACCTTTGGGTGAAGTTAAAGAAAAAGTCTCCTACAGTAAAGCTAAGCAAATCGTCTTGGAAGCCTTCGGAGAATTTGATCCTCAATTTAGAGAGATGGCGGAAAAGTTTTTTACCTACAATTGGATCGACGCCAAAGTTAGCGAGGGTAAGCGCGGCGGTGCTTTTTGTGCCGGTTTGGTGCCTAAGCTTCACCCTTATGTAATGCTTAACTATACCGGAACTTCTCGCGATGTTCAAACTATGGCTCATGAACTGGGCCACGGTTTACACGATTTATTAGCTTCTAAGCAAAATTATTTTGATTATCGTCCCGTATTGCCTTTAGCGGAAACGGCTAGCACTTTCGCGGAAATGATAGTCTTTGAAAAACTCTTCAATAATTTACATACAACTAAAGATAAATTGGCCCTCTTGGCTTCTAAAATAGAGGATTCCTTTGCTACCGTCTTTCGCCAAGTGGCCATGTATACTTTCGAGCAGAGGGCTTTTGCATCTCGGGCTAAAGAAGGCGAGCTCTCTTTAGAGCGTCTTAACACTATTTGGCAACAATCTATTGGCGAAATGTTCCAAGACTCACTTTACCTAGGTGCCGATCATGCCATTACTTGGTTGTATGTACCCCATTTTGTCTACACTCCGTTTTATGTTTACGCTTATGCTTTCGGCGAATTGCTTGTTTATAGCTTATTTGCTAGGTACCACCGCGAAGGCGAAGCTTTTAAACAGAAATATATTCAATTTTTATCTTCTGGTGGCTCTCAAAGTCCACGTCAGCTTTTGGCTAAACTGGATATCGATATTGATAACCGCCAATTTTGGCAAGAAGGTTGCAATTTAATTGCCGCCAACGTCGAGAGAGCCAAGGCTTTGGCCCAAGAACTTAAAGGCTCCGATAAGTCTGCCGATAAAGCTCCTGATGATCAAACTGATGAGGAAGAAGAATGGGACGAGAGTAAAGGCTGGGGCGACGCTGATGACGACGGTTGGGCCGGGCAAGATGAGGATGATTTTATCGATCCTAGCGAGCGTGGCTTTTAATTTTAGTCTTGGTAAGAGGCTTGTCATTAAGCCTAGCATTTTTGATGGGGCTGTTCTTTTCTAAGTAGTAGCCCTTATAAAGTCAAATAGTCAAATTGGCTGGCTAATAAAAAATATCGCAAAAAAATAAGGCCCAACCCAATGTAGGTAAAAAATCATCGGGTTGAAGCCTTATCTCTTTTTAATGTTGTAAAGCCAATTAGCCGAGTTTAGCCCTTTCAGCTTCTACAATGGAAGGATCGAGCTTCTTAAAGAGAGGAGTAGCCTGGCTCAACTTATGACCGGCCTTAATTTCTAAGAGCTCCCACTTAACATCTCGACCTTCACCGGGCAAACCTAAAATAGAATGCAATTTAGTGCAAGTGTCGGGCAAGAAGGGATGGAGCATAACCCTTAAATTGGCAATAAGCTGCACCATAGTAGCCATAATAGTACCGGTACGTTGCTTATCTACTTTAACTTCTTTCCAAGGAGCTTGGGAGTCGAAATAGCGGTTGCCTTCTCTAGCTAACTCCATAGCTTCAGCTAAGGCTTGCTTAAATTGGCATTCGCCAATAAGTTGACCAACTTTAGCAAAAGTGGCTTCGGAGCGGGCAATAATCTCCTTGTCTACCTCGGTAAAGTCAGCTTGTGGAACTTCACCTTGGAAATGTTTATTGGTGAAAGAGATGCTGCGATTGACCAAGTTACCCCACCAGCCGACTAATTCATCGTTATTGCGACGTAAAAACTCGGCCCAAGAGAAGTCGCTATCGGAAGTCTCTGGAGCAATTGCAGTTAAAACATAACGCAAAGGATCTGGATCGTATTCTTTTAAGTAATCGTCGAGCCAAACTGCCCAATTATTGGAAGTAGAGAGTTTGCGACCTTCTAAGTTGAGAAACTCGTTAGCTGGAATATCGTAGGGTAAATTTAAGTCTCCAATGCCCATAAGTACGGCAGGCCAACGAATAGAATGGAACGGGATATTATCCTTACCGATAAAGTAGTAGGCTCTGGCTTGGGGATTTTTCCACCAATCTTTCCATAAGTCTGGATTTCCTTGCTCTTTTGACCACTGAATACTAGCTGATAAATAACCAATGACAGCTTCCCACCAGACGTAAATACGTTTGTGCTCATAGCCGGGTACGGGTACAGGAATGCCCCATTCCATGTCGCGGGTGATAGCCGAATCTTTCAAACCTTCATGTAAATAATTGTTGGTAAAGTTAAGGACATTGGGACGAAAATGCTTGTCTTTAAGCCAATCTAAAATTCGCTCATTGAAGGCTGACCATTTGAAGAAGAAATGTTCGGTCTCTTTAATAACTGGCTTGGCACCGCACAATTTACACTTAGGCTCAATTAGCTCTTTAGCGTCAAAGGTACGACCACAGGCGTCACATTGATCGCCGCGGGCTTTTTCGGCTCCACAGTAAGGGCATTTACCCTCGACATAGCGATCGGGCAGGAACGTTTTGTCTTCTGGACAGTAAAGCTGCTCTTGCGTTTGCAAGTAAATATAACCTTTTTCATACAGATCCATAAAGATCTTTTGTACTATTTCACGGTGATTTTCTGTTCTAGTGCTGGTGAAAAGTTCCCATTGGATGTGAAGATCATCGAGGCTTTTGGCTATAACGTCGTGATAACGCTGGGCAATTTCGGCCGGAGTCACACCCTCTCGGTTGGCACTAATGGTAATGGGCGTGCCGTGTTCGTCGGTACCGGAAACCATAAGTACTTTGTCGCCGCTCATACGATGATAGCGGGCAAAAATATCGGCCGGCAGATAGCAACCGGCTATATGACCTAAGTGGAGTCCGCCGTTAGCGTACGGCCAGGCTACACTTACCAAAATATTGTCTGACATAGGGAACCTCCAAAGGAGTAGGGGATATTATCGAAAAAAATACCTAAGATCAAAAAAATGGCTGCAAATCTTCTTCTTTACTATCTCTTTCCCTTTAGAATCTTAGGCGTAACTAAATTAACTGACTAAAAAGCAGGTAAGCAGATAAATTTGTAAAAAAAGTGGGGGCAGGCTCGGGGGAGTCTGCCAGTAGTGTATTTTATATATTTTTAAAGGTAAGCTTAGTGGGCCATGGCATTAGTTGAGTTTGTACCGGAAAAAGAAATAGTCTGTGATGGTTGCGGAAAACATATAGCAGTCGGCAAAATAGCCTATCGAGACGACGAAATGGAAGGTAGCTTCTGGTGCAAACAATGTTACGATGAAGTTGTCGCCGAAGTTATGGCAGAAGATGATGAGCCGCTGTACGATGAACACTTAAATGAAAGCGGCCGATTAGCATCCGCTCCGGCAGCTGCTCTGGCTCAGCCTATGCGACCATCCGCTCCGGCAGCTGCTCTGGCTCAGCCTATGCGACCATCCGCTCCGGCAGCTGCTCTGGCTCAGCCTGTGCGACCATCCGCTCCGGCAGCTGCTCTGGCTCAGCCTATGCGTCCAGCAGCTCCGGCAGCTGCTCTGGCTCAGCCTATGCGTCCAGCAGCTCCGGCAGCTGCTCCGGCTCAACCTATGCGTCCATCCGCTCCAGCAGCTGCTCCGGCTCAACCTATGCGCCCATCCGCTCCGGCAGCTGCTCCAGCTCAGCCTATGCGCCCATCCGCTCCGGCAGCTGCTCCGGCTCAGCCTATGCGTCCATCCGCTCCGGCAGCTGCTCCAGCTCAGCCTATGCGCCCATCCGCTCCGGCAGCTGCTCCATCTGAGCGTTATGCCGCTGTCGATTCTAAATCGGCTTCGGCTGCCCAGGAGAGCCACTCTGCTGGCTATAGGGCTCCTTATCAAGCGGTCTCTGCTGCTAGTTCGTCTCGAACTGAACAGGGTGGCTCAGAAGCTTCTAGTTTGGGCACCACTTCCGGCAGCCACTCTGATACTTATCGCTTAGCCGATTTAGTGAAAAATGAAGATAAAGATGACGACGACTCTACCTACCGTATTGGGCGTAAGAGAGTTAGCGAAGAGGAATTATCTAGCTATCCTCCTTTGGGGGTAGAACCAGTCTCTCTCCACAGTGATACTTCGGCTGAAGAAACTAAAAATTATGTTGAAAAAGCTGGTGAAGTGGAAGAAGCTTCTGATGTTTCTTCTGAATCTCAAGCTGATAAATATACATCAGGGAGTAAAGCTTATACTGCTCCTTCGGGAATTTCCGGTGGGCTCCAGGATCTCTGGAGCCGCTATCATAACTATATGGCCGAGAATCTCAGTGCCGATATGGTCGAAGGTTTAGCCGACATCAGCAGCCGAGATTGGACTTGTATAGGTAGCGATATGGAGACGGTCATCTCTCAGGGAGCTTCTAAATTAGATTTAGGCCCTGAGACGGATCAGCTTCTGGCTCGTTTAGGTGATGATCAAACATTAGAATATGGTTGGCCTTTAGTTGTAGTTGAAACTAATGAAGGAATGAGCGTCGCTCCGCTTTTAGTTGTCAATATCTCTCAACCTCCTTATGACGATTACAGTGCCAAAGTTATTAGCGAACCGGTTATCAATCCAGCCGTATTGCGAGCTATTTGGGCTCATAGTAGTGACGTAAACTTCTTGCGCTCTAGTTTCGGGGATGGAGTTCCTCATGGCGCTTTGGCTATTAGCCGCTACGTGCAGCAAATTTGCGAAACTATGGGGTTACAGACTTTCGAGCTAGATCCTTTGAAGTTGATACGTGAGTTGCCTGCCGATCCTGGCGTCTATAATATGGCTGTACTTATGCTTACCAAGCCGACTGCCGTAGCTAAGAGAAATAGCGACGAGTTGCGGGAAGTGGCCCAAAAGGACGATTGGCAGTCTAGTTCTAGCAGTTGCCTTTTCGGTATCAAGTTAGATGATATTGAAGGGCACCAAACTATGCCGGTAATGCCCTGGTCGGCTGAGCCCGTCTTTGAAGATTCTTTGCAACTTATTCGCACCAAAGCCCTTACGGTGTTTACTATGGCTCAGCGTGACATTATCGATCAGTTAATCGCTTCTGCTTGTGCCAATGCCTGGATAGACAACGAATCTATTTTAGTCCTTTCTGACGACGACAAGAGATTAGACGAAGTTGTCAATTTGGCTGGCGACGTCCATTCTGCCCTTTTAGTGCGTACTTGTGTCTCTCGCGATTTGGCCATGAATCCCAAGCGCAAAGCTACCAGTCTTTCCGATTTAGCCGGAATCTTGCTTAACGAAGTGCAAGCAGCCAGCTCTTCCATACGTCAAATTATAGGTAGGGCCTATAAAGATTTGGAAAAAGTGGAAGAGATTCGCAAGGAAGCTCTCAAAGGGGCCTCTTTTAGAAAAACCTGGAGCGATAAAAAGATCCGCTGGGAGAGCAAACGTCTGGAGATTTCCAAGCGCATTTGGCAGCACGGTCTATATCCCCAGGGAACCGATCCCAAAGAGATCGGCGTGGAAGCTCAAGATTTAGTTAAAGCCGTAATGTTTAAGGGTATGCGCAGCAGTATGTTCTTAAAGAAGATCGGTGCCAAGTCTGGGGCTACTATTGAAGATGTTGTCGAATGGGCCAATATATCTTTGCATATAAAAAATGCTGAAGCGGAAATTGCCAAAGTGAACGATCCCGATAAATACAATATCGGAGCGGCCAACTATCGCTGGGCAGCTAGTTGTATCGGAGCCGTTTCGGCTCGTGTCTCCGGTGCTCTTACCGGTTGTGCCAATATTTTGGAGCGTTTAGCAGAGTGTACCGAGCGCGACGAAGATACTAAATCTATCGTTACCGAACTGGTTCCGCACTTAAAAGCTTGGGCTTCCAACTATTATGACGCTGACGAGTTCTTTGAGCTTCAGCCTTGTATGTTTGATACGGTTATCTTTGACAATGCCAACCAAATTAACTTGGCTTGGGCTTTACCTTGGGCTTACCGAGCTAAGCGCTTGGTAATTATTGGCAATCCTAATGGTATCCCTCCGAATGTCTTTGTCGACGGTGCTCAGTTGAATCGAGCGGCTGTTCAGTATCACTTTGATCGCCAAGATCTTATCAATCGCGGTTTAGAATATGGAGCTACCAGCGTCTTCAATGCTTTCAGCATGGCCTAGGAGCTAAATATTTATGGCGATAGGGAAAAGAATGTACTTGCGTTAGCTGGTGCGTTCTTTTCTTATTTATGGTAACTTATAATCAATGGGTCTAGTATACTGTAATTGCAATGATATATATGGGCCATTCCATATTATCGGTGACTGTCATGGCTGCGCTGATGAATTGGCCGAATTGTTGGAAAAATTAGGGTATATCCTTAAAGAAGATGGTAGCCTTTGGGCGCTTCGAGGAAGTGCTGCGGCCGATTTTAAGTTAGTCTTTCTGGGAGATTACGTAGATCGAGGGCCCAAGCCCGCTCAAGTTTTGCATATTCTCTTAAAAGCTTGGCAAGATGGAGCCCTCTCTTTTCCTATTCTTGATAGGGCCGCTTATTCCAAGACAGATAGTAATGTAAGTAACGAATATCTTGCTGGCCAATATCGCTTTAATTTAGGTTGCCATGAAGAAGCTAAGCAAGCTGAAAATGGAAAATGGCAAGCTATAATTGGCCAAGCTCAAGATAATAAACGAGAAGATAGTCAAATTCTTTTAGATGCAATTAAGTTTGAGCCTGTTAATGTAAAGGAAATAAATAGTTCATATAAACAGAGGCAATTAAAGCGCATTCCTATTCTGGCTGTAAAAGGCAATCACGAGTTTAAGCTTGAAAGGGTAATGGGTGGGCGTAAGGTACAGGCCATATTTACCGATATGGCGTCTACTATGCTTAGTTTAAGAGCTGCTTGGCAAGGGTTATATAGGTTCTATCCCGGACAGACAAGGGAAAAATATCCCTTTTCTTACGGCGAGCTGGCTGCTTTTTTGAACGCCTTGCCCCATTACATAACTTTAGAAGGGGGGAATTTGCTCGTTTCTCATGCCGGTTTGAGTCAAGATTTGCAAGGCCAAAATAATCAAAAGGCCGCTCATTTTTGTCTCTTTGGCGATGCTGATGGCAAGTTGGATGAAAAGGGGTTTCCGATTCGCCGTCACTGGGAAGACTCTTATAACGGAAAAGCCCAAGTTGTCTATGGCCATACTCCTGTAGCTAAGCCTTTAAGGTGTGGTAATACGTGGAATATCGATACTGGCTGTGTCTTTGGCGGCAGTTTGAGCGCTTTAAGTTATCCTCAAGGAGAGATAGTTTCAGTAAAAAGCAGAAAAGTTTATTGCTTTAAAGAAGGCATAAGCAATTTAGATACGAGCAAAAGAACGATAATATGAAAAAGTCGTCCGTAGTTATCGGTGGAATTAAGGTAAATATTATTCGCAAGCCTATAAAAAAGAGCGTCTTGAAAGTAGACTCGAATAGGGGCGAGGTCTCTGTAAGTGTTTCCGAATATATTACCGACGAACATTTGCGCTTAGTTTTGGAAAGTAATCTGCAATGGATAAAAGAGCGTTTGGATCGGCGTCCCGATTCTCAAAATGCTCCCTTTTCTATTCCCGAAAATGAGGGAGAGGAGGGCTTTTGTTATTTGTGGGGAGAGAAACGTAAATTGATCCTTAAAAGATCGCCTCTTCGCAGTCGTGTAACTTTGCAAGAAGACGGACTTCTGATTTTAGAATTTGCTCGTTCTCTTTCAAAGCAGCAAAAAGCCATCTTATTAGATCGCTTTTTGCGTTATGAGTTAAAGAACGAACTGGATAGAATTATTCCTATTTGTCAAGATGAGACTAATCTTAAAGCCGACGAGTATCATATAAAAAAGATGACTAGCAGGTGGGGCACGTGTAATCCCTATAAAAAACGGGTTTGGATCAGCTTAAATTTAGTTTATCGCTCTCCTGATTGCTTGAAATATGTCGTTATTCATGAGTTAACCCATTTGCTGGAAAGAAGCCATAACTTGATTTTTAAGCGTTATTTGGATAGTTTTTATCCGTATTGGCGTGTGATTAAAGAGAAGTTGGCCCTTCCTTTGGGGGCAGCTACCTCTTGAAATTTAAAGCTATCGAGTTTTGGGAAGAGTGGCAGTAGTGCCTTATAGCCCTCCTTAAAGATGGCAAAATTTTACAGATGAAATGGAAATAAAAAATATGGCCACATTTTCTATCCTTACTTTAGGATGTCGAGCTAATCAAGCTGATTCTGAATTGCTAGGAGAAATCTTAAAGCAACATGGACTTAAACAGGTTCAAGTTAGTGAATCGGCCGATTTAGGCATAGTTAATTCTTGTACGGTAACAGCCGAAGCTGATCGCAAAGCCGGGCAGATGGTGCGTCGCTTGAGCAAAATATGTCGTTTTGTAATGGTGACTGGGTGCGGAGCAGCCGCTCGGGGTGGCCTCATTACTAGAAATATGCTGGCAGAAAATGTGATAATTCTACCTCCCGGACAGAGGGAAAAAATTATAGATCATCTTCCCTTTACCGCCAAAGAACTAAAAGTTGATAATCTTTCTCAAAGCTCAAAAGAGGGAGTCTCTTCTCTCTCTTTTGAGCAAACTAGGAAAGAGAGTGTCCAGCATAGGGCCAGAGCTCTACTTAAAGTACAAGAGGGGTGTAATCATATGTGTACTTTTTGTATAGTCCCTATGGTGCGCGGCCCTCTAGTAAGTTTTAGCCCTGAAGAGCTGATCCCTAAAGTAAAGAAATTAGCTGAAGAAGGATACCGCGAGATCGTTTTGACCGGTACCCATTTAGCTTTGTGGGGTCGAGACAGCCGCTCGAAAAAGCAAGCTAAAGCTGAAGGCAAGCCAGAAAAAAACTTTGCCGATTTGCTGGAAGCTTTAATAAAGAATACTCAAGAAGTGCGTTTTAGAATCAGCTCAATAGAGCCTATGTCTTTTCCTGAGCCTATTCTCGATTTAATGGTCGCTTATCCAGATAGATTGTGTCCCCATTTGCATTTAGTTATTCAACATGCCAGTGATAAAATTTTGGCTGCTATGCACCGAGACTACACTTTAGCCGAATATGATAGCTTAGCGGAAAAGTTTTTAAGTAAAGTTCCCGGTGCTTGCCTTACTACCGATATTTTGGTGGGATTCCCTGGAGAAACAGAAGAAGATGTGGCCATTTTGGAAAAATATTTACGGCGACGCCAATTTTACCATTTACATGTCTTTCCCTATTCTCAACGGCAGGGTACTGTAGCGGCCAAATTAGCCGGGCAAATTTCCGAACAGGTAAAAAAAGAACGGGTTAGAAAAATCATAGAGCTTGGCGCTCAGAGTGCCGAAATGGTCTATAATTCTTTTGTAGGTACAACACGTCAAGTATTAGCTGAGCGTCCTTCTGGGCGTGAAGGCTTTTTAACCGGTACAGCCGACAATTTTTTGACTGTAGAATTTCCCGGAAAGATTTCCGACATTGGCAAAATTATGCCTATAGAAATTAGGAGGCACAATGAGTTTTAGACGTACCAAGATTGTGGCCACAATAGGGCCGGCTTCTCAAGATGAACAAATGCTTACTAAATTGGTTAAAGCCGGTATTAATGTTGCCCGCTTAAACTTCTCTCACGGAACTCATGATAGCCATCAAGAGCTTTATAACCGTTTGCGCAAAGTTAGTGCTGAAAATGGAGCTTTTCTTACTGTTTTACAAGACTTGTGCGGCCCCAAAATCCGCTTAGGCACTATTAAGAGTGGAAGCGTTATGGAAGTAGGCCAAACTTGTATATTTACTGCCGAAGAGGTCGAGGGCGACGCTCATCTTATGCACGTCTCTTATCCTCTCTTAGCTGAAGAAGTACAACCTGGAAGTATGATTTTGCTGGACGATGGTTCTTTGCAATGTCAAGTAGAAGAAGTTAAAGATGGTAAAGTTTACGCTAAAGTATTAGTCGGCGGCCCAATTAGCTCGCATAAAGGTGTCAACTTGCCAGGCACCAAGCTGTCAGTACCTTCTTTAACTGAAAAAGATGCTGACGATTTGCGCTTCGGTCTAAAAATGGGTGTCGATTATGTCGCTATGTCTTTCGTACGCAGTCCCAAAGATGTGGAGCCTGCTCGTCAGATTATGGATGAAGTCGGTATCTATCGTCCCATTATTGCTAAAATCGAAAAGCCTGAAGCTTTAAATTGTATTGAAGAAATAGTTGAAGCTTTCGATGGCATTATGGTGGCTAGAGGAGACTTGGGTGTAGAAATGCCTATTGATGATATTCCTGTCGTCCAAAAGCGCCTGATCCATTTGGCTAGAAAAAAATATAAACCGGTTATTTGCGCTACGCAAATGCTCGACTCGATGATTCGCAATCCACGTCCGACCAGGGCGGAAGTTACTGATATAGCTAATGCAATTTTTGACGGTGTCGACGCAGTAATGCTTTCTGGAGAAACAGCTTCTGGTGCCTACCCTGAGGAAGCGGTCAAGGTAATGGCTGGTGTGGCTACTAAAGCTGAAGCTTGTCTTCCTTACGATGAAATATTTACTATGGATTTCGATAAAGAAGAGCGCCCCAATTTGGGCTGCGATATAGCTTTAAGTGCTTGCGAAATAGCCGAGGCTTCTAAGGCTAAGGCTATCTTGGCTTGTACTGCCGAAGGCCATACCGCCAGGTGTCTTTCCCACTTTAGGCCTCGAACTTTGGTTGTGGGAGTAGCTTATGACGAAACGGTAGCCAGACAAATGAACCTTTTATTTGGTGTAGCTCCAGCTCTAATTAAAAAATCAGAAAATATAGGTGGTATGGTACTAGGCTCTACTAATGAAGCTATGCGTCGCGGCTTTATAGATAAGGGTGATAAAGTTATCGTGGTGGCCGGTTTCCCTCCGGGTGAGCCTACCAACTGTATATTCGTTAATACTGCTAGATAAGATAAAAGAACTTTATTGTTCTAGCCGCTATCCCTAATTTGTTAGGGGAGCGTATTCTCTCCAAAAACTAAGAGAGGCAACTTATGAATAAGTCGCCTCTCTTAGTTTTTGATTACTTTAATTATTTTTTCAATTTACTGGCGATACGCTCTAAGTCCATCTTTACCATAGGGTGGTTGCCATTTATTTGCTGACACTTTACAAAGTGGGCTTGGGCCGACTTAAGATCTTCACGATTTTTGTTTAAGTCGTAACGCCTCTCATAGCAACAACCTAAATAGTGCTCAACTTCGGCATTATTGCCTCCGTAAGCTTTAGCTGCAGCTGTCAAACTCAAAATAGCGCTCTCAATATCGCCGTCGCGATAGGCAATTAAACCAGCTCCCAATAAAGCTTGTGGAGCAGTAGCGTTAAGTTTCAAAGCTTGAGCATACAAGTCTTTGGCTTTGCTAATACTGCCTACCTTAAGGGCTTCGTAGCCCTGACCGGCTAAAGCGATGGCCTTACTATTGTCTGAAGTAGCGATAGGTAAATTGGCTAAACCTCCCACCGGTAAGGCAGAAGAATCGGTTCCACCTTTGGGCACAAAAGTAGCTTTGGCCAGAGCTTCTTCGATTTTGGCTAACTCGCGCTTGGCAGGCTCGTGCTTAGAGTCGAGTTTAACACATTCTTTCAAATGGTCGCGAGCTAACTCAATTTCGGAGCGCTGTAATTCCAAAAGGGACATTCTGTAATAGCACTCGGCACGGCGGTAATTCTTTTTGGCTAAGTCTTCATAGATAGGGTAACAATCGATATTGTTGCCAGCATCTTGAAGTACAGAAGCTTTGTAAAATTGGGCCTCTTTATTGTCTGGCTCTAAAATACAGACATTATTGATAAGATCCAGCGACATAGAGAAGTTGCCCAACTTACGGAAAAGTTGAGACATTTGCATACGATAATCGGTCTTGCGCCCAACTACTTGGCCGGCCAAATCGCCTACATAGGCGAAACGCACGGCGTCTTCTACTTGTCCGTTGTCGATACTCCATTTTATGCGCGCTTCTACACGTTCAAAAAAGCTCTTGTCAATCAGTCTGGTATTGTCTTTTAAAACGGTGGACCAGGCTTCTACGGGAGCGGAAAACACTCGACGCAGCATCAAAACTTGTGAAGCTTCATCGGCAGCTTGAACCGGAGCGGCAAAACTTAGGGATATTCCTAATAATGCAGCTGCAGCAAAGCTAGTTATAAAATGTTTACTCATAGTGTTCCTCGCACATTATCTTCGCCTCATGGTTCTATTTAAAAGGCGTCGCTTCCTACCTGTCGACTTAGTAGCCTCCCATCCTAGCTAAACTATAGATTAGTGCTCTTTCTTGTTGCTGCTTTCTACTTCTTCGTGGTGTTTATAACTATCGTGATGATGAATCTCTTCAAATTGACCCACCGAGCGATTTTTGCGTACATTATTCCAAGCAAAATAACGCCCATTCATGGCGATATAAACACCATTAGGTAAAGTTTGTACAAAAGCCAAAGCACTGCCTAGGTTGAAGAGTCCGTCGGAGCTGCCGAAGGCGTAAGGGATCATAGCCCCAGTCAAGACGATAGTTTTGTCCTTAATACGTTCACCTAGATACTTGGCCGTCAGTTCCATAGTGTCGGTACCGTGAGTAATGACAATGCGCTCATTTTCGCTTTTCATACACGAAGAACAGATAATCTCTCGGTCGCTGTCGCTCATTTCCAAACTATCGATCATCATTAGGGTGCGCACTTCTACGTTAGTTAAATTTCGCCCTAAGCGCAGCATTTCGTGTAAATGGCTATCCTGGAAGTAAAGTCTGCCATGTAATTCGTCATATTCCTTGTCAAAAGTACCGCCGGTAACAAAAATACGGATATTTTTCATGCTTCTTTCTTATACCACTATTAGAGAGCGCAGGCAGAAAATCTATTCCCACCAGCGCTCATTTATTTTTTTGAGAGATAGAGACTTGGCCTAATATTACTTAAGCGAAGCCATATAGGAGGAGATTCTGTCCATCCCTTTATCTATTAGCTCCATACTGGTAGCAAAGCTAAGCCTAATATGATTGGCAGCGCCAAAATCTTCGCCGGGAACAACTGCTACTTGGACATTATCAAGTAATGATTCGGCTAACTCTTGGGCACTGTTAATGGAGCGTCCTTGAGGATCTTTCTTGCCAAAGTAGGCGCTAATATCGGGGAAAGCATAAAAAGCTCCGGTAGGGCGCGAACATTTTATATGGGGAATTTCCATAAGGCGCTCGTAAATATGGGCGGCGCGTTTGGCAAATTCCTTTACCATATCGGTGACAGAGTCTTGAGGGCCATGTAAGGCTTCAATTAAGGCGGCAAAATTGCTGGCTGTAATATTGGAAGTCATTTGGCTTTGCAACTTGGTCATACCGGCGATAATCTCTTCGGAAGCGACGGCGTAACCGATACGCCAGCCGGTCATAGCATAAGCTTTACTGAGTCCGTTGATGGTAATAACTCGTTCACTTAATTCAGGATTGGCGCAAGCAAAACTTAAGAAAGGATAATCGGCGTAGATTAAACGCTCATAAATTTCATCAGAAATAACGAAAAGCTGCGGATGCTTAACAATTACGGCTGCCAGAGCCTTAATCTCTTCGGGAGTGTAGCTTATACCGGCTGGATTAGAAGGAGAGCAAAGCATAAAAACACGACTTTTAGGAGTAATAGCGGCTTCTAATTGCTCGGGCGTCACCTTAAAATCGTTACAAGGATCAGTTTCGACTACTTTTACGATACCGCCTACTAACTTAATGTGCTCGGGATAGCTTACCCAGTAAGGCGAGGGCAAAAGCACCTCGTCGCCGGGATTAACTAAAGTTAGGAAACTTAGGAATAAGGCTAATTTGGCACCGGTGGAAATGATGACGTTTTTAGGAGTTATGGAGCGATCAAAGCGCTTTTTGAAGTAGTCGGCTACCGCTTGGCGAGCTTGGATTGTTCCTGGGGTAGCTTCATAGCGGGTGGCTCCGTGGTGCAGAGCATAACAAGCGGCTTCAATAATATTTTCTGGAGTAGAAAAATCAGGTTCGCCGGCTCCAAAACTAACAACATCGGCTCCTGCAGCTTTGAGAGCTTTGGCTTTGGCATTTACTACCAAAGTAGAGGAGGGCTTAACATTCATTACGCGATTGGATAAAACGATCATATTATCTCCTTGGTATCCTATGGCTGACAGCTGTAAAAAGTTATCCAAGATCCGCCCCTAGATTCTGCTTCAAAATTGCTCCTCCCTCTCTTTTTAGCTAAAAAAAAGCCTAAATTAGGCACAAAAAATCTAAGAATAGTCGCCAGCTAGGGAAAGAAAAAAATGGGATATTACCCCCTTAATATGAAGGCCTAAAAGTAGGAAAAACTCTTATTGTGTAATATTAACAGGCGGGAACTGCTTCGAGGCGCGGCTCCCTCCGTTTGTGTGGTTATAAGGCTTTGCGCCAAGAGAGGAAATTCAAATATTTGAAAACTAAAGACAATGTAATTGCAGAGAGTCGGACTTTGGCTGAGCTTGTACCCGGAGATACGGCTACCATCGAGACTTTTAAAGAAGTAGGCCCTAATGTGCGTCGCATTATGACATTGGGTATAAATGCTGGAGCTATTGTAAAAATGATACGTCGTGCGCCTTTGGGAGATCCTCTAGAGTTTGAAGTTAACGGTTGTTTACTCACTTTGAGGAGTGAGGATGCTGCTTCGATTGTTATAGGGGGAATACAACATGGCTAAAGCTTGCTGTCATTGCAAAGAGGTGAATCTTGTCGGCAGCAAAGGTGATAAGCCAACCGACGCTGACCGTCTTTTTGTGATGGTAGGCAACCCGAATGTCGGTAAAACAACGCTAATTAACGCTATTTCTGGTGCTTCCCTGCGTATTGGCAACTGGCCCGGTACTACTGTAGAGCGCATGGAAACCCACTTTATATACCATTGCCGTTCCCAAGAATTGTCAGATTCTGGTACTCCCCAAGAAAATGATACCCAAAGTACCGGTGTCGAGGCAGAGTCTGAGACTAAGCAGTCTACCAACTCGGTTCTTTCTTCCCAGCCAGAAGAAGCCGAAGAGGCTTCTATTAAGGTCCATTTGGTCGATTTGCCTGGAGCTTACGGTTTGGCGGCTTCCAGTGCAGAAGAAAAAGTCACTCGTGACGAGTTGCTTACTCGTATGCCTGATGCGGTTATCGATGTAATAGACGCAGGCAACTTAGAGCGCAATTTAGCTATGACTATCGAGCTTATAGAGCTGGGTGTGCCTGTAGTGGTAGCTCTGAATTTACTCGATGAAGCCAAAGAAAAGGGTATGAAGCCTAACATTGAGGCTTTATCTGAAGCTTTGGATTTACCCGTAGTACCTACGGTAGCTGTCAAAGAAGAAGGCGTACAGGAACTTATGCGCCATGCCATAGCCGCTAAGCGCAGTAAGCTCAAGATAGAGTATCCTGCCGAGATAGAAAAAGCCATTGAAGATCTGTCCTCCTTTTTGGATACTCCGGCTGCTCGTTGGATCTCCGTAGCTGCTCTAGTCGGCGACAAGTTGGAAGACTTAGATAAGCCTATTGAGGGCCCCGCTCAAGAAGAGAGCGAAAGAGCTCACCAATCTATCAAGATTCCTTCCGACTTTAGAAAGAAGGCTGAGTATTATCGTAAAAAGTTCGCTGAAAGTGGTATCGATTGTTTCTTAGAAATTGCCGATACTCGCTATCGCTTAGCTAGAAAACTGGCTGAACTAGGCCAATCTGCTCCAGCGGGCGTCCATAAGCTTACCGCTGCTATAGACAAAGTAGTGTTGCATCCTATTTTTGGTATACCGATCTTTTTGTTCTGTATGCTGATTTTGTTTCGCTTTACTTTCGCCTTTTCAGATCCGTGGGTTGCTTGGCTTAACACTATAAAAGAAGTTTTTATGGGCTGGACTGCTTCGATAGAAATGCCCAATATGGTGCGCTCATTTGTTATGAACGGCGTCTTGGAAGGTTTAGGTACAGTTTTGGCCTTTACTCCAGTTCTGTTTGTACTTTATGTGGGCATGAGCGTTTTGGAATCTAGCGGTTTCCTGGCCAGATCAGCTTTTTTGGTCGATCGCATTATGAAAGCTATGCACTTACCTGGTAAAGCTTTCATTCCCATGCTAGTTGGTGTCGGTTGCAATGTCCCTGGCATTGTGGCTACTCGCACTTTAGAGTCTTTTAACGAGCGCTTGAGAGTGGCTATGGCCGTTCCCTTTGCACCTTGCAGCGCCAGAATGGCTGTTTTTGCCTTCTTTGCCACGATCTTCTTTCCCAAAAATCCCTCTTACGCTCTATTTTTCATCTACACGATAAGTATTATCATGGGCTTATTTACCATTTTGCTCATGAGTAAGATCTTACATTCAGATGAAACTGGCTCCATTATGGAGTTACCTCCTTACCGGTTGCCAACTATGAAAGTTATTTGGAAGCAAGCTTGGGCTCGCACTTTGAGCTTCCTGGAAAGCGCCGGCGGAGCTATTTTTATTGCCGTTATCTTTGTCTGGGTTATCAACAGCTTCCCTGTAGGTAGCGTAGATGGTAGCTATTTTGCCCGCTTGTCTCGTATTTTTACCAATTTTACTGCCACTTTCGGTATTACCGATTGGCACTTAGCCGGAGCTTTGGTGCCCGGTTTTGTTGCTAAAGAGGTTGTAGTTGGCTCATTAGCAGTTAGCTACTTTGGAGCCAGCGGTGAGGTAGCTTCTCTGACGCTGGGTAGCGGTTTGGAACAGATTGCCGTTAGCTTTATGGAAGCCATTATCGATACTTTTAAGGCTGTATTCCAGCTTTTCGGTTTGGTTAGCTTTGGTGACGACTCCGACGGAGGCTCGGCCGGTTTAGCTGCTAAGATTCTTACTTGTGCTTCTCCGCGAGCTATTTTAGCTTACATGGTTTATGTGTTGCTTTATATGCCTTGCGTAGGTACCTTAAGTGCTTTGAAAACTGAGTTTGGCTGGAAATGGACTGGCTTTTCTATAGCTTACTCTCTGATAGTGGCTTGGATTTTAGCTGTAATTGTCTACCATCTCCCTTTGGGTAACTGGTTAGCCGGACTCTAGTTTTAGCTATAGTCGGGCAGGAGGTGCCATGATCAAAGATTTATTGCGTTGTGTAGCTCAAGAAAAATCTTGGCCAGAGATTGCTTCTGAGCTTGGCTGCTCGGCCCAAGTGTTGGAGGCTATGCTCGATCAATTGGAGCAAGGTGGCTACTTAGTTCGCCAGGGGAGCGACTCTTCTGAGTGTGCTCCCACTGCTTGCCAGGCTTGTCTTTACAAAAAGATGTGTGCTGCCAAGGCAAAAATCAACGTCTGGAGCCTAACTGAAAAAGGCCGCCAAGCCGCCGAAATGAACGATTAAGTTCGGCCTTGGATCTACATTAAAAAGCACTTCTCGCCAGTTGCTAAAAGCTAAGGTGAGAAGTGCTTTTTTCTAATAATTTTTCTAATATTAGGATATTAGCAAATTATTAGATAATCTATCAAGAGCGTCATTGTTTTTATAAAATCGCAATTTAGTAAATCATAATCAACTAAGTTTTAATTGACTAAAATATAGTTTTGTTAATATAATGGGCGTATTAGCGGAAATAGGTGGTGCTTTTCAGTGTTTATTGGTCGAGATCGTGAGTTAGCTGCTCTTAATAAATTATATAAATCGGATAAATTTGAGTTCTGCGTTATTTATGGGCGCAGGCGAGTTGGTAAAACTGCTCTTATTAGTGAATTTATCAAAAACAAAAGGGCTATATATTTTACCAGTATTGAAAGTAACGCTAAGCAAAACTTAGAAAATTTAAGCGGTTGCATTATGGAAGATGGCTCTTCTATGCAAGTTGAAGCTTCTTTTAGCTCTTTTCAGGCTGCTTTTGAATATGTATTTAAATTGGCAACTGATACGCGCTTGATCTTAGTTATTGACGAATATCCTTATCTTGCCAGAGCTTGTGAAAGTTTAGCTTCAACTTTACAAATGCTAATAGATAAACATAAGCACAATTCTAAGCTTATGCTTGTTTTGTGTGGCTCGTCTATGTCTTATATGGAAGACGAAGTTTTAGCCTACAAGGCTCCTTTGTATGGTAGACGAACTGCTCAATTTAAGATTTTGCCTTTTGAATTTGCTGAAGTTTGCCATTATCTGTACAATTTTAATTATCAAGATCGAGCTTTATTATATGGAGCAATTGGTGGAACTCCGCAGTATTTGTTGCAAATCGATCAAAATGTAAGTGTAGCAGAAAATATTAAGGAAATATTCTTAAATTCCAATTCCAGCCTTTTTGAAGAACCGGAAAATTTGCTTAAGCAAGAAATGCGCGAGCCCGCTCTATACAATACTATTATTTTAGCTATTGCTAATGGCGCCTCTAAACTTTCGGAAATATCCACTAAAGTTGGCGAAACAACTGCCACTTGTTCGGTTTATTTGCGCAATCTTATTTTGCTTGGTTTAGTGAAAAAAGAAAATCCTTATGGAGAGACGGCCACTCGCAAGACTATTTACCTTGTTGAGGACAATATGTTTCGCTTTTGGTATCGTTTTGTACTCAACAATAAATCTTTAATTGCTAGAGGGGCAGCTGATTTAGTCTTTACGCGTATCGAGCCCTATTTTTTCGAATATATGGGCCCAATTTTTGAACAAATTTGCCAACAATATCTTTGGTATTTGCTTTTGCAAGGTCGGCTTGATATTGAGTTTACCGAACTAGGCCGCTGGTGGGGCAACGATCCTGTCGCTAAAAAGCAAACAGAAATAGATATTATGGGCGTTCAAGACAAAAGCAAAGCTCTGTTTGCCGAATGCAAGTGGATAAATGATAAAGTTGATCAAGAAGTATTAGAAACTTTAGTAAAACGCAGCCACTTATTTAATTATGCGCAAGCACAGTTATTCTTATTCAGTAAAAGCGGCTTCACTCAAAAATGCGTCGAGTTAGCCAAGCAATTAGGTAATGTGTCGTTAGTTACTTTTGATGATATAGCCAAGGAGTTTGCGAAATAGAATTGTTTTTGCCTAAACGCAAGGATTATAAGTAAAAATAAGAGAAAAAATCTCAAATATTGCTATGTAATATGTAAAAATTGCTTTTTTAGGTAGTAAAATATGTTATGCCAGTTTACCGTAAGAAATTTTAAAAGTATACGTGACGAAGCCACTTTAGATATGCAAGCAGCTTCTATTTCTGAGCATACAGACAAAATTATTAAAGCAGGTGGTAAGGACAATCTTTTACCCGTAGCTGTTATTTACGGCCCTAATGGTGGTGGCAAATCTAACGTTTTAAAAGCTTTATATGCTTTGATTGCAAGAGTTGAGCTGCCGATATTAGCTATAGGACTTGGCAAAAAGGTTAATGGCGGCTATCATATTGAGCCTTTTGCTTTCAGTAAAGAAACTATGCAGAGCCCTACCGAGTTTGAATTATTTTTTAGAACTAAGCTGGCAGAATATCGTTATCAGCTGGCTGTCAAAGAAAATATTATCCAGTACGAACGTTTAGATCGCATGAAGTTGGAAACGAAACGTCGTTCATTTTTATTTGAAAGAGACGAAAGTAAGATAGTATTAAAAGGTGCTTTGGCTAAATTAAAAGTTAGTACCGATTTATCTTCGGAAATGCCTTTATTGAGCTATTTTGGTATTACTTTTGGAAATAACGAAATAATAAAAGATGTTATCAATTGGTTTTTATTAAAGACGCAAATTTTTGATTATGGAAACCCGTTTTGGGAGCAAACAGCTTTTGTACCTTCAACAGAAGAGGAAAAGGGTAAGATCATAAAGCTAATGGAAGGTATGGGGCTTGACATAGTCGATTTCAGGATGGAGGCTGAAGGAAATAAAATAATAGATGTTTTTACAAAACATGTTGTTGATAATTGTGAATTTGAGCTCAATTTAAAAGATGAATCTAGCGGCACAATAAAAATTTTTGGTATGTCTCCGTTTATTATAGATAGTTTAAATAGTGGTAAAACGCTAATTATTGATGAATTAGATGCTAAAATTCATCCGGCATTACTGCGTTATGTTATAGATTTATTTACTGATATGGAAATAAATAAACATGGTGCTCAGCTTATCTTCACTTCTCATGAACTTTCAACTATGAATGCAGACGTATTTAGGCGCGATGAAATTTGGTTTGTGGCTAAAGGCGAAGAGCAAAATTCTAAGCTTTATTCCTTGGTAGAATTTAAGACTGAAAAGGGAAAACACGCACGTAAAGATGCTAGATATGATAAGCAATATTTAGAAGGCAAGTACGGCGCTGATCCATATCTTAACAAGATTAACAATTGGGGGAAATAAATCGTGGCTTTTAAAGATTATTGGAAAAAGAAGCGCCGTCAGGAGTGTATTAGAGAGAGGCGAGAGCACTACATTTTTTGCGAAGGTGAGTGCACTGAACCCAACTATTTTGGCTGTTTAATTGGCAATTTTAAGCACTTGACCATTTATGGGGCAGGGAAGAAGCTTGGTGGCGGTAATATATGGGGCGCGAAAGAATTTTGTGCTTAAGGAATTACCAAAAATGCCAACTTTAGAGTGGATAGGCAAAGAAAAAGTTATCAATCATCACCAGGATGTGCCTTTTAGAGTGTTGGAAAGGCAATATAGCTTTGATACATTAGGCCAACATCAAGAAGATAATGGCAGCCAAAATATGATTATTCATGGCGATAATTTGGAAGCTTTGAAAGCTCTTTTGCCCCAATATGAAGGGCGCGTCAAGTGCATTTATATCGATCCACCTTACAATACTGGCAACGAAGGTTGGATCTACAACGATAATGTGAGCGATCCCAAAATCAAAAAATGGCTCGGCGAAGTAGTTGGTAAGGAAGGCGAAGATTTAAGCCGTCACGACAAATGGCTTTGCATGATGTATCCGCGCTTAAAGCTTTTACATAAACTTTTAGCCGAAGATGGCGCCATTTTTATAAGCATTGATGACAACGAGTTTGCAAATTTACGTCTAATCTGCGATGAGGTGTTTGGATTGCATAATTTTCTTGCAGATGTAATATGGGAAAAGTCCGATAGTCCCAGAATGGATGCGAAAATATTCTCGGCACGACATGACCACACTATCACCTATGCAAAGAATATTGAGGCTTTAAGTCTGCACAGGATTCATACAGGCGAAGTTCCGGAACACTATAATAAAATTGAAGATGATGGCAGGAGATATTATATAAAACCTCTGCGTTCCATGGGGCAAAATGATGCCCGGGAAGCCCGTCCCAATCTCTATTATGCAATGATTGCTCCTGATGGTTCCGAGGTTTTCCCTGTTCGCACAGATGGGTCAGATGGAAACTGGCGATGGAGCAAACAGAAAGTTGCCGAAAATTTGCCACGTATAGAATGGGTAAATGGGCGTAATGGATGGACACCTTATTACAAAATATACGCTGATGAACAAACTGAACGTCCGCCAGAAACAATTTGGTACAACAAAGATGTTGGTAGCAACCGCACTTCAATGAATCAAATTAAGGCGATTTTTCAAGATGGAAAAACATTTGATACACCAAAACCTGTCGGACTTATTTGTAGAATGCTCGAAATTGCTTCAGACAAAGACAGCATCATTCTCGATTCTTTTGCCGGCTCGGGTACTACTGCTCATGCGGTATTAAATATGAATAAAGCCGACGGGGGGCAGCGTCGTTTTATTTTAATTGAAATGATGGATTATGCCGATTCTATTACCGCCGAGCGCGTGAAGCGCGTTATTCAAGGTTACGGTGAAGGTAGTAAGGCTGTGCCTGGTACTGGTGGCAATTTCAGCTATTACGAATTAGGCCAGCCTCTTTTTACTGAGCAAGGCCTAAATGAAGAAATTGAGCCGGAAAAGATTCGCCGTTATGTTTGGTTTAGTGAAACTAATCAGCCTTATCAAAAGTTGGCTAATCCCAACCAATATTATTTAGGCAGCCACAACGACGCCGACTATTATTTTTACTATGAACCGGGAGAGACTACTACTCTAGATTATGAGTTTTTGGCTACCATTAAAAAACGTGCTGATTATTACGTAATGTATGCCGACTGTTGCTCTTTGAGTGAAGAGAAGCTGGCTCAATTTAATATAACTTTTAAGAAAATCCCCCGCGATATTCGCCAATTTTAGGGAGCTGCTGCCACTATGGAACTGAAAGCTTATCAAAAAGATATTATTGCCGACTTGAAGCGTTATTTAGAGATAATGCAAGAGCAAAAAAATTATCTAAAAGCTTTTGCTCTCTTTTGGGAAGAAAAGAGTGCTCCTAATTTAGGTCAATATCAAGATCTTTTGCCTGGTGTCCCTAATCTTTGCTTTAAAGTTCCTACCGGCGGTGGTAAAACTCTTCTAGCTTGCGCTTCTTTGCAACCTATTTTTGCCGCTCTACCTTTGCAAAAAATAAGGGCTGTCGTTTGGTTAGTTCCTTCTGAAGCCATTCTTACTCAAACTCTCAAAGCTCTTAAAGATCCGCGCCATCCTTATCGCCAAAAAATCGACGCCGATTTTTTTAGCCGAGTTTCTGTTTATAGTAAGCAAGAATTGCTTAATGGCCAAAATTTCAATCCTACCGTTATCAATGAGCAGCTTTCCATAATGGTACTTTCTTACGACTCTTTCCGCAGCAGCAATAGGGAAGGCTTGAAAGCCTATAAAGAAAACTCCAATTTAGCTATTTTTACTAAGGTGTTAGGTACTCCGGAAAATCCTATAGATAAAGCTGACGAAACGGCCCTTTTCCAAATTATCAACCAATTGAACCCAGTTATTATTGTCGATGAAAGCCACCACGCTCGCACTAAATTAAGTTGGGAAATGTTGCAAAACTTTAATCCTGCCTTTGTGCTCGATTTGACGGCTACTCCTAAAAAAGAAAGCAATATTATTTCTTATACTGACGCCATTCAGCTTAAAAAAGAGCATATGGTAAAGCTGCCAGTAATTGTTTATAACCGCGATAGGCAAGAAGATGTACTGATTGACGCTATTGACTTGCGCCGCAATTTAGAAGAAATTGCCCAAAAGCAGCAAGCAGCTACTGGCCGCTACATTAGGCCCATTGTGCTTTTCCAAGCTCAGCCTAAAGGCAAAGAAGAGGCCGCTACTTTTGAAAAATTGCGTCAAAAATTAGTAGAAGCGGGTATTCCCGCTGAAGAAATTGCTATTCGCACGGCCGACGTGAACGAGCTTAAAAATGTCGATTTGCTTTCTCCCAAGTGTAAAATTCGCTTTATTATTACCGTAAATGCTTTAAAAGAAGGTTGGGACTGTCCTTTTGCTTATATTTTGGCTTCTTTAGCCAACCGTACTAGTCAAATAGACGTAGAGCAAATTTTGGGCCGCATTTTGCGTTTGCCTTATACTGCTGCCAATATCGAAAAGCCTTTAAATATGTCTTACGTTCTCACTTCTTCGGAAAATTTCCAAGAAACAATAAAACGCATTGTTAAAGGCTTAAATGACGCCGGCTTTAGTGATGAAGACTATCGCTTATCTAACCAAGTGGCTTTGTCGGCTGCTCAAGCTACCGGCCAAATGACTATGAGCTTGACTCTTCCCGATCTTCCCCAAGCGGAAACTGTAACTGATATTCAGACCGGCACGCTTGCCACAGAAGAAAATGACGAGGAATTTTTTGAAGGTTTTGGCTACTTTGATAGTGCCAGTGTTAGTGAAGCTTTAGAGCGTCGCCAAGCGGAAAAAGTTGCTGCTGCAACTTCCGGTGAAGAGCAAGCTAAAAGCCAAGCGTTGCTCATGTTGGAAGAAGCCTCTAGAGCTAGCCGCTCTTACGATGAAGCTTTGGAAAATGCCGCTAAAAATAATTTTTCTTTAGGCAAAGTTCCGGCTCGGGAAGTTCGCGCTCAAGTTAAAGCCTATCCAGTTAAGGCCAAATTCCGCGAAGATATTGAAAATTTGCGTCTGCCTCAGTTTTTCTTAAAAATTCCCGAAGGTTCCCTTTTTGAGCAAGATGGAGAAGCTTTTTTAGAGCGAGAATCTTTAGTTAAGGGTATTTCTTTTAAACAAGAAAATATCTGTATCGATTTTGAAGACGACAGAGACGAAATAATGCAAATAGACGTCATCGAAGGCGAGGGCGGTTTGCCTAAAGCTTTGATGATGAAGAGTAATGATGTAGCCATATTTAAAGAATATTTCGATTCTTTGCCTCCCGAGCGCAGGATCGCCTATTGTAAAGCTATCATTTTAGAGAAAATTAACCGTCTGAATATGGTAAGCTCAAAACACTTAGAAGAGTATATTGGGCGCATTGTAGCTAGTATGACTCGCGATCAGCTCTCAAGTTTAGAAAAAAATCCTTTGCGTTATGCTGACAAAATAAAGCAAACTATCCAAGATATTTTAGCTAAACGCTACAAAAAAGCTTTTAATACCCAGTTGGCTGCAGGAAAAATTGTCTGCCGTCCTTGTTACCAATTGCCTATAGCTATTGCTCCAACTAGAGTTACTTCGGCTTATGCTCGTTCGCTTTACAAAGCTGAAGAAGAAATGAACTCTTTAGAAACTGAATTGGTACTTCGACTCACTAATTTAAATAATATTCGCTGGTGGCATCGCAATTTAGCTAATACTGGCTTTTTTATAAACGGATTCACTAAGCATTATCCTGACTTTATTATTAAAACGGAAAGCGGAAACATTATTTTAGCTGAAACTAAAGGCGAACATTTAGCCAATGAAGATAGCAAATTAAAGATCAATTTAGGCAGATCCTGGAGCGCAGCAGCAGGCGATCAATTTAAATACTTTATGGTCTTTGCCGACGCTGAAAAAGCCTTAGAAGGCGCCTTCGGTATGAACGATTTTATAGATATTTTGAAAGAGTTATAAAACTAGCTAAAAAATATTTACAAGAGAATTTTTGGGTTACGTCCATATAATGGTGTAAAATTAAAGTGAAACTAAAAGAGCCACCGGTTCTTCCTTTGGGCAGATACCTCTTTATTCTTTATTACTACTGGCGGTAGGCTCTAAAAATTCTTCTTGAGCTTGGGTCGGCAGTTGGAGTTGCGGCCCTGGGAAGATCTTGCCCAACAGTTGAAAGATAAAATTACTAGACTCTTTTTCTTTAAGACGATTGCGAATATAGTGGCGAATCGTTCCCAGTTGCCTTTTAGTCGTTACCATAAAGAAAACAATAGTTAGGGCCACTGGAGCTAAGAAAAAAACTGATTCTCCATATCTCTTTAAAAGAATGGTCGCTCCGATAGCGCCGGTGATAAAGCAACCGATAATGGCGTAATAGTGGAGTACCTTATTCAATTCTTTTTTATCATGATGAACTATATACTTAAACAAGGCTTCGGCGCTGCTGCGCAAATTGCCAGTACACATAGTCGAAGCAAAAGGCAAGCCGTGGACGCGACGAAAAGTTTCTACTTGCATAGCACAAACGAAAGCGATAAGGGCGTTGACAAGATAATCAAAATCACCTTTGGGAATAAAAATAATGGGAGCCAAACAACAAATTTCCAGAAAAAGTACGCTTTGGTGCCAGCCTATCTTATGAACTGCAGAAATTTTATGGTGTAAAAATTCAGAGACCAACACACCACTAGCATAAGCTATAATGGCCACCATATATTTTACGCAAGCGTGCCATTCACCGTTAGCAATATGTAAACCACAAAAAACTATATTTCCGGTAACAGCATTGGCAAATACTTCGCCGCGAAATAAATAACTGTAAATATCTAAAAAACCACCCGCCAAACTTAAAATACAGGCAGCTATAATATGCTCATTATTATTGTTAATAACCGCTGGTGTGCTCATAATAAAAATATCCTCAAATTTTCGTCTAGAAATTAGCATAAGCTTATAAACAATACAAGCATAAAAAAATAGCTTTTGTATATAAATATCCTTAACCGTAACGGTGATCCGACAGATTATAGATTATTTGCATATACATTTCTTTGTTGAATATAAACAGTTGTTGATAATTTTTGCCCTTCTTTTTGTACATAAAGAGAGTTGTGTAAGGTAGGGTAAAATCAACTTTAGCCCCAATATATGTACAATGTATAGCTAACTAATCGGCTATATTGACAAATTTATAAAGTTAATTAAAGTTAAAAGCAGGAAAGATCCTGTTGAGAGTGAAAGATTAGTTGCGTATGAAAAAGAGTGTGGTAGATGATGCTTTTAGCTCTTATTTAATCGAGAAGGCATTCTTTGAGGGTAAAATAGAGATGCCTTGTATAGTTAAGCCCGAAAGTATCATCATTCCCGAGGCTCTAATTCCTTTTTCTCAAAGACGCTCTACCACTACTTATGGCGAGTTTGTCCATTTTTACGAGTACGACGAAAAGTTTGCCAGCGTAATGAGTTCTACTAATAAATTTTTAGACGAGTTGCGCCGTTTTAAAGGGGTTATTTCTCCCGATTGTTCTCTTTATACCGATATGCCTTTGGTTGTCCAGATGGCCAACACTTACTTAAATAGGGCGGTAGGAGCTTTCTTTCAATCCCAAGGGCTTTATGTTATTCCAAATATTCGCTGGGGTGACGAGCGAAGCTACTCTCCCCAATGTGAAAAATTCGCTTTTTTAGGCGTTGAAAAAGACAGTATAGTTTCTATAGGTACTTACGGTTGTATTAGAGGTAAAGAAAATAAGCGCCGTTTCCAAAAAGGCTTGGAAGCCATGCTTATCGAGCTTTCTCCGCGTGTGGTAGTCGTTTATGGGGCTATGCCCAAAGATGTTTTTGCCGATTATCTAAACTATACCGATTTTCACCGTTTTAACGATTGGATTAGCGATAAAAAAGGCAACTACGTGCGCCGTATTGTAGCCGATCAACAATATTTCGATTTTTAGTCCTTTTTCTTTAGTTATCTTCTTTTAAGGCCTTGATGATTTTGTCAGCCATCTTTCGGCCTATGCCAGGTAGGCGCTGCAATTGTTCAGCATCGGCCAGTTTTAAAGCTGCTAAATCGGTAAAGTGGGTACGCAATAATTTTATATATTTAGGGCCCAAGCCGGGAATATCAGCCAGTACAGAATGGAGCATACCTTTGCCGCGCAAATTGCGGTGGAAGGTAATAGCCGAGCGGTGGGCTTCGTTGCGTAAGTGGGTTATCATGTTGTAGGCTTTAGAGTTAAGTGGCAATAAAATAGAGGCTTTACGCCCAGGTATAAAAAGTTCCTCTTGGCGTTTGGCTAAGCCGGCTAAAGCGATAGCTTTGTCTAAGCCAAGTTTCTCTAAAATGGCTTGAGCTGCGCTTAGTTGGCCCAAGCCTCCATCTACAATTATTAGATCGGGCTTAGAATCTAAACTTACATCTTCTTTGGGTAGAGTGTTGGCGCTGCTTTCTGAAGGCGGCAGCTCGTGGGGGAGTAAATGGCGCAACCTGCGCTCCAACACTTGGCTCATCATAGCTAGGTCGTTAGGCTCGTCCATACCTTTAATCTTAAATTTGCGATAATGGGAGCGGTGGGGCAGTCCATATTCAAAAACAACCATCGAGCCTACTGAGAATTTGCCCTGAATATTAGAAATATCATAACATTCCATACGCCAAGGTATATGCTCTAAGCCTAAAGCTTCTTGCAATTCGGCTAAGGCTTCTTGGCGCAATTCCCGCTGGGAAGGTGCATGTAATTCCTCGTCCAAAAAACGTTTGGCATTCTCTTTAGTACCGACTAAAATTAGCTTTTTTTCACCCCGTTGAGGCTGCTCAAACTTTACTTTGTGGTCGGCCAAACGGCTGAGCCAAGCTTGGAGCAATTCTAAGTTTTCTGGCTCGGTTTCTACGGCGATAAGGGCCGGCGGACGTCCATTCTCACTGTAATAACGCTGAATAAAGTCGGCCAAATCAGCTTCGTATCGATTATCTAAGCGCACCTCCAAGACAAAATTTTGTTGCCCTTGCAACTTGCCTTCTCGGATTTGACGTACAACCGCTGCTCCCATAGAGCGTCCCTGATCATAAGCTAAACTTATATAATCTTCGTCTAAATCGCTGGGCCAGAGAATTTGCTGCTTTTGAGCCAAAATCTCCAAGCTCTGCAAAGTGTCGCGTAATTTAGCACATTCTTCATAATTTAACTGGGCCGCTTGTTCGGCTATCTCTTGACGCAACTGAGTTGCCAGTTTACCTGTATGGCCATTTAAGAATTGGGCCGCCTTTTCTACTTGGGCTTTATATTCCTCAAGGCTTACAAGTCCAGTGCAAGGGGCGGTACACAAATTTATATGATAATAAAGGCAAGGACGCTCTCGTTTTTTATCTAGCTTATCCTTACAAGGACGCAACTTAAAAAGTTTTTGTACCGTACTTTTAGTGCGTTTAACCGACGTAGCTTCACCGGCATAAGGGCCAAAATAAGTGCCGCGCAATTTACCGTTGCTGCGCACTATGCGCAAACGAGGATACTTTTCAAAAGTAGTTAGCTCCAAATAAGGGTAGCTTTTGTCGTCACGAAAGAGAATATTAAAGTAGGGACGGTGCTTTTTGATAAGTACATTCTCTAGAATAAGAGCTTCCATTTCCGTATTGACGGTCATAATGTCAAAATTGCGCACTAAACTCACCATCCAGCGAGTCTTTTCCGTCAAATTTTTAGAATGGAAATAAGAGCGGACTCGATTTCTCAAACAAGCCGATTTGCCTACATAAATTACCCTATGGCGCTTATCTCGCATAAGATAGACGCCCGGACAAGAGGGCAGGGTCTCTAACTTTTCCTTTAAAAAAGGATGGACATTTTCAAGGCTGTCCGGCCGCTCTTCTTCCGTAACGACACTTTGCGGACGGGGCAACTTAGGGAGACCCTCAGCTTTGGGTTCTCCCTGGTGATTTTTTACCGAAGATACCGCTAATAAAGCATCTCCAACTGCGTCAGTTCGCCTCTTATTTCTCGCCATAAGTTTTTATATAAACCCCATCTTGGCCCAATCGGCACCAGGGCCGTCTACTGGATATCGCGGGTTATCTTATTGTCTTTTTTGATCTCTTCCTCAATTTTAGCTTGCAATTTGGCTTCTTCAGCCTTATCAGCCGCTATAAGCTTAGCAATAGTAGGCTTTTTCTTCCAGGTCTGGCCATCTTGTTGAATTGCCTTTATATCAGCTTCACTAAGCTCGGCCGATAATTGGCGTCTGACCATAAATTGGGCTTCATGAATAGCTAACTTTAATTGCAAATCGTTGTCAGAACCAATTTTATTAGTAGGCCTCGATTCAAACTCAATATCGGGCTTTACCCCTTTAAGGTGAATATCTTTGTCTTTGGGAGTAAGATAGTGGGCCATAGTCAACTTTAAAGCTCCGCCGTCGCTAAAAGTTTGTAAACTTTGGACGCTACCTTTTCCATAAGTAGTCTCACCTACAATTAAAGCGCGTCGGTAATCTTTCATAGCCCCAGAAGTAATTTCCGAAGCGCTAGCTGAGAAGCGATTGGCCAATATTACCAAAGGCAGCTTGGTACTATTTTTGGAGTTGGAAAAATAAGGCTCGCTATAATTGAGACGCGGGTTAACTACGCTAGTTACTAAGCTCTTATTGGGCAAAAACTCAGAGCATAAGCCGATAGCTGCATCGACGTAGCCGCCGCCATTGTTGCGCAAATCTACTACAAGGGCTTGAGCTCCATCTTTAATCAAATCATTTAAAGCGGTACTAAACTCTTGGGTAGTATCGGATCCAAAGAAACGCACTCGCAAGTAACCTATGCCGTTAGGCAACATTTTGCCATTGACGCTAGGCACATGGATACTGGTACGTTGCAAAGCTACCTCAAAATCTTTGCCATCGCGCTGCATACTCAAGATAACTACGCTGCCAATTTTGCCTCTAATCATGGCGGCGGCTGTATCCATATCTAAACTGCTGGTCTTTTTACCGTCGATAGCCATAATTTTATCGCCTGGACGCACACCTTTAAGGGCAGCTGGCGTACCTTCTATAGGCTCAATGACGGTAAGTTGACGATTGTTTTGCCAGTCGGCTTCCAAATAAATGCCCACTCCACCGTAGTCGCTGGCTCCCAATTGCTCTTTTAAGAATTGTACATCTTTAGGAGGTAAAGCCATACTAAAAGGATCGTTAAGGGCACAAATCATGCCATTTAAAGCGCTGTATAACAAGTAACTGTTAGTTAGAGTAACTGGACGGCCATCAGCATCTTTGATTATTTCTGAGTCGTCGATAGCTAACTCACTTTTATCGGAATTTACCGAATCGCGGCTGACCGCTTGGGGATCTTCAAGTACCTGTTTCTCTAAAGACTTTTCTTGGCTATTGTTGCTCTTTTCAGTTTTATCGTCCTTGGTAGTGGCAGTTTCGATTCCTTTGGCTTTTTTGTCGTTGGCATCAAGTTCAGCTAAACGGGTCTTAATAGCTTTTTCCAGCTGTTGGCGATGAATAAAACGCTCATCGTCGGGAAGTGAGGCTATCTTATCTAAAACTTTTTCAAACTCTCTATCGAGCAACTTTAATAACTCTTGGTTGCTCATTTTTTCGAGCTTAGAGCTGTCGAGTTTAGTTACACCTAAATTTCGCTGGCCGAACTTGTCTAAGCAATAGTTGATACCTTCTAAGGCTCCGTTGACTAACTGAGCTGTAGAAACCTCGCGAATATAGTTTTTCTGAATGGAAGTTAAAGTTTCATGTAAAACTGAACTTCCTATTAGTGAAGATGGCTGTAAATCTCGTATCTGCCTACTGAAGTCTATTTTTGCTGCAGTTAGATCGGTTGGCGATTCTAATGAAGTTCCTGTCGATTGACCGTAGAGAAAAATAAAGGGCAATATCAAAATTACAATGATAATGCTCATGAGAGAGTTAAAGAATATATTCCTTAACTTACATGGGGAAGTAGAAGGGGGTTGATCTACCGCCAACTTCTGATCCTTCTCGGTAAGGGCTTCCACTTCTGGGGAATTTGTCGATTCCACTTTTGAATCTTCAGCTGGGCGTCTTTCTTCAGCAGCTTCGTTACTCATAATCTTTTCTTCAAGGCTCTGTGCTAAGCTCTTCAATAGATCGCCAACTAAAATCTTTAGCTAGAAAGCCTAGATATCTAGCTGGCAATCTACCATTTTTCGAACTTAATCGTATTTTTATTGCTCAAACTTAGGTTGGATAATAAAGTGGAAATTGTGTTCTTTACCATCGACACTCTTAACTATAACGTTGTCGATGATATTTTCTCCCTTTATATCCATAATTCTCTTAGTAATTGTGTAAGTAGAACCGGAAAGGGCTCCTTCAATGTAAGGAAGTTCGTCAAAGATACTATTAACCAACAGGGGAGTGTCGGCCTTGTAGCCCTCTTCTTCCTGATTTGGCATAGCTTCCTGCTGAGTTTTGGCGTTTGAAGTGACAATTTCCAAGGCTTTTTTCAGCTGAGTATCTTTATCGCGCTCCAAAATAAGCTCGTCTTCCATCTTTACTTCTATATCAGGCTTTAAACCGGCTTTGTGAATATCGTGACCGGCTGGAGTATGATAGTGGGCGGTAGTAATTTTGAAAGCGGAAGTTTTATTGGCTGGGAATTGGTAAGGATAGAGCTTTTGCACACTGCCTTTACCAAAAGACTTTACGCCTACGAGTTGGCCGCGCTTTAAGTCGCGAATGGCACCGGCGGTAATTTCTGAAGCGCTGGCCGAATTGCCGTTAATTAACACTACCAAAGGCTTTTTAGAAGAGTGTAAATTAGGGCGTGAGTAAATAATTTGCTCGTGATTGGCTCCGTCGACAATAGAGACAATACGGCTACCCGTTTTGATAAATTTGGAGCAAACGTCGACAGCGGCAGAGACATAGCCGCCGGAATTGTTGCGCACATCGATAATATAAGCTTGGCAACCTTGCTCTTCCAAATCACGCACGGCTTCTTCCATTTCGGAGTTGGTACTTTCGCCGAAAATACCCAAAGCTAAGTAGCCGACTTTGACGCCGTCCTGTTCGATAACTTCATGTTTTAAAGTATCGACATGGATAACCTCGCGGGTTAAAGAGACGTCGAAAACGTGGCCTGAGCTAGGACGACGAATAGTAAGCTTAACAGTGGAACCAGCTTCGCCGCGCAGCAGCTTGGAACACTGGAGTAAGTTCATACCATAGGTAGATTTGCCACTAATATGGGTAATTTCGTCGTTATTGCGCAAACCAACTCGAGCAGCCGGCCCTTTTTCCATAACTTTATTGATGACTAAAACGCGGCTATTGGCGGGATCTTTTTCATCTCCGCTCAGTCCCATAACGATACCTATACCGCCGAAGTTGCCTCCGCTCATTTGCTCGTTGAGGTTTTTATACTCATCAGGAGTCATATATACTGTATAAGGATCGTCGGTGGCTCTCATTATGCCTTTAAGGGCAGCCATGGTCAGCATTTGATCTTTCATCAACTGAGGGTAGGTGTTGGCAGCCTTGATAAATTGAGAGCGCAAGGATTTATTGGCTTCTTCAGGAGTAGCGTCGACATCGATTTGTTTAAAGAAATCGGAAGTGAGCTTGTTGTCTTCCATGAATAAGGTCATGGCGTCGAAAGCACAATTGGTAATCTTTCCCGGCTTGGCTTTTTCTCTGGCTTCAGTTTTGACCAGGAGCAAAGCTTTATCAAGCATTTCCAAAGCGCTGTCCAAATCTTTTTGGGAGACTTTGTTGACAGGAGCTTGTTTGGCTGCCGTTTTGCTAACTTTAGCTTTGGTTTTGTTGCTTAAATTGGCTTTTTGAGCCAAAGTTTGCCCATAGTTGGAGTGTTTAGCTGGATAAGCTTGGGTGGCTTGCTGGGGGGTGGGCTGAGCACTTACAGGCAAAGAAATAAGCATAGCCAAAACTGCAGCGGCGGCTGCTGGGACGAAAGTGTGCTTTAAATTCATAGTGTTCTCCTGAATCGAACCTGGAGCGGTAACAAGCCGCCGGGGTAAATCTTTTTCTCACAAACTTCGCCGCTGGGCAAAATTCATGAAGTGCCGCAGGCTCTTTTCGCTAAGAGAGAAAAAAGCCCTTATTTTAACTTAGTTTCTTTTGCAACAATTCAAAAGCTTTTTGTAATTGTCTGTCTTGCTTAGGCAAGTAACGCCTACCAAAAGGGGCTGGAATAGTATAGTCTGGAGCTAGGCCAGATTTGCCTAAGTCCAAATTATCCGGCGTTTTATAATGGGTATAAGTCACTTTACAGGCCGAAGTTTCTCCCGGAGGGAACTCAAAATTATAAATTTTTTGTGAGCTATTTTTGCCAAAACTGGGCGAGCCTACCAAGAAAGCCGCTTTATGGGCTCGTAAAGCGCCGGCAGTAATTTCGGCTGCCGAAGCTGTTTGGCCATCGATTAAAACGGCCATAGGCTTAGCCTGATGATTATTGCGATAAGTATAAATCGTCTTTTCGCTCTGCCCATTTTTATCGACCAGCGAAGCTATGAGACTGTGCTCGGGCAAAAACTTAGAACATAAGTCTCTGGCAGCATTAGTGTAGCCGCCTGGGTTGCCACGTAAATCCAAAATATAGCCTTGACATCCTTCTCTTTCTAAAGCCATTAAAACTCGCTCAGCTTCAATATTAGTCGAGCCGTTAAACATCTCGACTCTAAGTAGGCCGATTTTTAGAGGAGGCTTTTCTTCAATAGAGCTATTGGGGCTGGCTTGGGTATTCGCTTGTTGTAAACTAGACGGCTCTTCGCTCTCTTCTTCCAGGTTGGAGGCAGTTTTTAACTCAAGATCTTTTACAGAAAATCGGCCTTGAGTATCGAGCGAGAGAACTTGTCCCCAGGCGGCCGGGAAATGGACTTGGGCTCTAGTTAAAAGCAACTTGCGACTATCGGCTCGCCCCATTTTGCGCATTAAATCGGTGATGTAAGTTAAAGAAACTTGGCTGCCATTGGGGCCGCGCATAAGTTGTGAACATTGCTGCGGATTTAATTGGTCTAAGGGTTTATCGTCGATAGCAATAATTTCATCACCTTGGCGTAAACCTACTTTAAGAGCTGGTGAATGGGGAGCTAGCGCGGCCACCACAAAGTGAGAGCGCCCTTGGAAATCGCGACTGGGAGTAAGCACTACCCCCAAACTACCGGAATAGTCGCCGCTAAGGTAATTAGTTAAATCGTTATACTCGTCTAAACTGACAAAAACGGTGTACAAATCTTCGGCCGAATTGGTGATAGCTTGGGCTAAATAGACCGTAAACTTGGGATCGACGGCCAATTCCGGGCAGCGTTTGACGGCTTGGCGGTATAGGGAAACTATTTTTTGCAGCCCCTCTTGGCGCTCTAAATTAGGTTGGTTAGCTTTATATTCAGCCAACCACTGATCCTCAAGGTGGTGCTCCTTAAAATATTCGCGGGCCCCTTCCAAGACAAATTGCCAAACTTTTTGGGGAGAAGGCGGCTCAATGGCATTATCTAACAAAATATTAAAAGTTTGGCCTAAAACGTCGCAGCTCACTTCTTCTAAGCTGTCCAGTTTTTGAGCTGAGTTGTCTAGACTTTGAGCTGCTGTCGAAGCATAGGGGGAAGGGGCCTGCCCTGTAGGTGCAGCGGCGTCGTTTGCTTGGTCGGCGGCGGCGCTTAAAGGCCAGCTACTGAGAGCCAAAGCCAGAAAGAAACCAGTAGCTGCCCGGAAGAGAAAATTTTTACTTGGCCCTTTGCTGGGCTTAATGGGAAAATTTTCTTTAGCATTGAAGCTGGGAAAGAGGTACTCGAGCATATGAAGATCTTCCTTTCTGGCTTTGGTCAAATAAGGGCCGACTAGATGAAGCCTAAGGGATCGACGGGCTCACCATTAATGCGCACCTCAAAGTGGAGGTGGGGGCCGGTAGAATTGCCTGTCGAGCCTACGGCAGCAATCTGTTGGCCTTTAGCCACCGACTGGCCGTAGGATACGTACAATTCGGAGCAGTGCGCATAAAGGGTACTGTAGCCGCCGCCATGATCGATAATAATGCAATTGCCATAGCCGCCCATCCAACCCGAGTCGATGACGACGCCGCTGTCGGAAGCGAGCACCGGGTGGCCGTAATTAGCACCGATGTCAACGCCGGTATGGAAGCGCATGGTGCCGAAGATGGGGTGGACACGATAACCGAAGGGGGAAGTAATGGGGCCTGGAGCTGGCGTAAGGTAACGACCTGTGCCCCAAGTGCGCCTACCGGCGTTGGGGGAAGTTGGGCCCATAATCACTTGGCTGCGGCGCACGGTCGACTGGATCCGGTTTTCCAGCGCTTGGGTACTATTTTCCAACTCGCTTACGTAAGAACTTAAAGAATCACGCTGACGTCTAGTGTCAGCCAACAAAGAAGAGCGGGTCTCTTCAATTTGTTGCAATTTTTTGACGCGATTCTCTTGAGCTTCTTTTAAGTCTTTAATTTGGCGTACCGTGCGCTCAGATTGAACCTTTTTAACTTCCAGCTCTTGCTTAAGGCTGCGCACTTGGGTGACTAGTTGGCGATCGTTTTCGATAATTAGCGACAGATAATAAGTCTGATCGATAAAATCGGTAAAACTTTCCGCTCCCAAAAGCACTACCAAATAACCGACGTCGCCCTGCAAATAGATCTCTCGCAACCTTTTACCTAAGACGCGCTGAGCTTTTTTATATTCTTGGGTAGCTTTACCCAGGCGCTTGGTAATACTTTGCAATTGTTTTTCGGCCGCTTGCAAACTGGCTTTAGCTTCGCGGTAGGCCTCGCGGCTATATTGTAAATCGGCTTGGGTATCGCTCAATTGGCGAGAAAGATCGCGCTCGCGCTCGTTAATTATATCTAAGCGTTTGCGCTGAGCTGCCAATTGGCTCTTCTTTTGGCGCAATTGGGAATGGGGATCGGCTTGAGCTTGGGCTGGGTAAGAATAAAAAAGCGTCAGCTCCAAAAGAATGGCCACTAAGAGTAAAAGACGAAATTTGCGGTGTATACTCAACAAGTTAAGTACCTCCCCAAATTAAGCTTTCAAATAGCGATTGACAGAAATAAAACTTCCCAAAGCACCTACTAGGCAGCCCATAGTGATTAAGCCGATATTGAGGTAAGGCATAATGGCACCGGGTAGTAAAATAGGCAAGAAGGAGATGCTCTTTTGTAATTGGGGCACTACTATGCGATAAGAGACGTCTATTAGCATAGAAGCTAAAGCGGCCCCAATTACCCCTTGGGTAACTCCTTCTAAAATAAAAGGCCAACGAATAAACCAATCAGCCGCTCCCACCAACTGCATAATATCGATCTCTTTGCGACGAGCAAATACTGTTAAGCGAATAGTGTTACTGATAATAAGCAAACTGGAAGCAAAAAGCATAATCAGAATAATTAAGCCGACCATACGAATAATATGGTTGAGCTTCATCAGTTTTTGGGCTTCTTCGCGACCGTAATCTACAGTGGCTACATTATCTATTTGGGCCAGCTTATGGGCTACAGGCTCCAAGAAAGAGGGATCGTCTACTGGCACTTCAAAGGCGTCGGGCAGGGGATTGCTCTCCAAATCGTCTAAGTCGAGCTTGGCGCTTAAGCGCTTACGCAACTTCTTAAAAGCTTCATCCTTAGGTACAAAAGTAACTTTAGTTACGTGGCCTATATCATAAGCGGCACTTTTAAAACTGTTGATCTGCTTTTCGTTAAAATTTTGGCTCATATAGACTTTTATTTGCATTTCGCCAGCCAGTTCGTCGGCCAAAGATTCCAAGTTGGCGATGATCAACACAAAGAAACCTAAAATAAGGGCCAAAATCATTACTGTAGAGATAGAGGCCACGCTCATCATGGGATTGTGGCGCATATTGGTAAGCACTTCGCGCAGGAAGCACTCCAAATAGTAACCTCCCGAAGGGCCGCGCCTCTTTTTAACTGGCAGATCTTCTTCATCTAAAACTTCATCGACTGTAGGCGTTTTAGAGAGAGAAGCTGAAGATTTTTCTACAATGGGAATAGGCTTGACGATTACCTCTTCATCGTCTTCGACCTCTTTTTCCTGAGGGAGGCTCCCTATAATAAGAGGTTCTTCCTGATCCTTTTTTTCCGCTTGGCGCTCAGTCGGCCCTTTGACCGCCGCTATAGATACGGTACGGTTTTTGTCTTGGGCCTGGTGGCGGGGCTGATTGTCGGAAGTTTTGGTAGCAGCAGAATGGTGAGCCGAGGAAGCTGTATTCAATTTGCTGCCGCTAGGATCCAATTTTGTTTGCTCAGCTTGGGGAGAAATGTCGATAAATCCTGATTTAGGCGGATTACTCATAATCCAAAGCCTCCGGCCGCTAAAGTTTCTTTAGTAATTTCGGTAGTGAAATACATACCCCGAGAGAGATCTTGGGCTACTTCACCATATTGCATAACTACAACGCGCTTTTGCATAACGTCTACCATTTGCTGATTGTGGGTAGCTACAATAACTGTAGTGCCGCGGGCATTCACTTTAGAAAGGATTTGCATAATATCCCAGGAGGAATCGGGATCGAGGTTCCCCGTAGGCTCGTCGGCCAAAAGGATGATGGGATCGTTAATTAAGGCCCTAGCTATAGCTACGCGCTGTTGTTCGCCTCCAGAGAGCTGACTGGGCAGACGGTCGGCTTTTTCGCGTAAGTTTACCAAAGTAAGCGCTTTAGTCACTTTGCGGGGAATAACATAGCGGCTAGCTCCAGTTACTTGCATAGCGTAAGCCACATTTTCAAAGACCGTTTTATGACCTAACAAGCGGAAGTCTTGGAAGATTACACCAATGCGACGGCGCAAGTAAGGAATTTGCGAGCGTTTCATGTCGCTAATCTCTTCACCATTAACGTAAACCAGTCCGGTAGTAGGATCGTTTTCGCGGTAGATTAGTTTCATAAGACTCGATTTACCCGAGCCAGTCTGACCTACTAAAAAAACAAACTCGCCGCGTTTGATAGAAAGATCGACGCGATTTAAAGCTCTAGTTCCGTTAGGGTAGATTAAACTTACGTTGTGTAGCTCGATAATGGGATCTTCTGCTGTAGGATTCATATTAAAAGGCCCTTATTATATAAAAAATCGCTGTCAAATTACTTAAAGCCGATGGAAATGGCAACTTTTTAGGCCATCTAACTTCGGCAATTAAGCAGCGCTCGATTCCTTGGCTTGTTCAGCTTTATGTTCTTTCCAAGCGTGAATAGCTACAGGAAGAACTGATAAGATAATAATACCAACCAGAGCTTTTTCCAAATGTTGTTGCACAAAAGGAATTTGGCCAAAGAAGTAGCCTATACAAACCATGCTTGTCACCCAAGCGATACCGCCTATACAATTGTAAGAGATAAAGCGTGGGTAGTGCATATCGGCCACCCCGGCTACTGTAGGAGCAAAAGTGCGCACAAAGGGCATAAAACGAGCCAAAATAATAGTCATGCCGCCGTACTTTTCGTAAAAAGCTTTAGTTTTAAGTAAATGATCTTTGCGGAACCAGCGGCTTTGCTCGCGCTGATAGAGAGCATGGCCGGCCTTTTTGCCGATCATATAGCCTACCGAATCTCCCAAAACGGCTGCCAAACACAACCAGAAAAGTACGTGCCAAACATTTAATATTTCCGGCTTAGTAGCACAGACAAAACCGGAGACGACTAACAGAGAGTCGCCGGGAAGGAAAAAGCCTACCAGTAAACCGGTTTCAGAGAAGATGATGATAAACAGGATCGTTAAGCCGCCCCAAGCGATAATGTCTTGTATCCCTTCTATAGAGAAGTAATGGAGCAAGCTTTGTATAAATTCCATTTTGGTTATATTCCTATCTTTTTTGGGCTTAGTTCGACTGCTGCTATCTTGTAGCCATTTAGCCCCCCTTTTAGGGAGGGCAGCCGAATGCCGGGCTCTGCGTTCTGCGGCTGGCTAGATTTCGCCTGTTATTATTTTAGCCGCCAATCATATCCTTTTCTTTTTCAAAGAGGTCGTTGAGCTGCTTTCTAGCTGTAGATCCTGAAGTGGCAGCTCCGTCTAAAGAATCTAAACCAAGAGAGCTGAAAGATACTTTAGTTGCAAAAGTTTGGTTATGGATCTCAGCTGCCAATTTTTCAGCAGTCTTCTTGGTATCATTTTCCAACTTTACTGAAGACGACGAGAGTATGCGGCCATCTAAACCGTAAAGTTCAGCTGCCATTCTATTGCCTTGCATATGGATACGCATAGTTAAGCCGGTATGGGTAACTTTAAAGCGAGGAGACCTTCCTAACATGCTGATAAGGTATCGGGCCGCCGAAGAGCCGTCACCCTGACAAGTAATGGGAACGCTTATTTCCATATGGCGTATAGAAGTAGGGGTTGAAGTAATCAGTTGGGCATAAAAATTGGCTGCAGTTTGGAAGTCACCCCGCCTATAAGCCAGTTGAGCCACCCTGGCGGCGGCCCAGGAGCGCACTAAATGGGCTGCCTGAGGCAAGGTTTTTAGGGCCTTTTGGTAATTTTTTAATGAGGTATCGTAATTGCCAAATTGGTAAGCGATCTCGGCTCGGTATAACAAGAGATAAGGTTCTTCTACAGGTAAATTATCAGGAGCTTCGGCAAAGATCTCATCTATAGCCGCAGTACACAATCCTGGGCCCAAAATTTTAATCAGTAACGGCTTATAACATTCGGCAACGCTGATAGATTGGGCATTGTAAGGGCGGAAACTGCTGGCTACGCGCTTATTTTCAGTAATTAGAGCGCGAATACGTGAGGAAGAACGCCACAATTGATAACTTATAGCTATAATTTGGGTGCGCGTTTTCAAACTTTTCCAAAAAGGCGTCCAGCTAAGCTCTTCGCGCTTACATTCACGCCAGGCTTTTAAGGAAGCATACCAAGTGAGTAAGTTGCCAGCTTCAGCTTGATCGACGTCCAAGGAAGTGCCTCCTTGGCGGTCGGGACGATTGACTAAACGTTTTAAACGCTCACAAGCTTCGGGGATAAAGCCCAATTCCATAAGCAAAGTGCCGGTTGTTTGCAAATTATCGGCCATAAATTGCTGATAGAGAAATGGACGCATAGCTCGAGCTCGCTCGTAAGTCTTTTTGAGGCAACTGGCTGCGTCGGTAAATTTAGCCTCAGCTATATATAAATTGGTCAAATCACTAAAAGGGTTGGTGTAGGATTGATCGCTAAAGGGGACGCGGGAAGCTTCATTAAAAAGCTGTTCGGCTTCATCAAAGCGCCCTAAGGCTAAAGCCGCTTCGCCACAATTGCGTAAGACGGTCGAATCTGGAGTCTTGCCTTTCTCTTTGGTTTCGTTGATTAAATTGCGAAAAGCATTGTAAGAAGCTTGATAATTGCCACATTCCGACTCCAAAGCCCCCAGACTATTCCAAGCTATCTCTCTAGCCAAGAGATTGCCAGAATTGAAGGCGTCGGAAATTACTTGGCGAGCCTCTTCCTCTCGGTCTAGTTTCATCAAGGGCCAGGCTTTATCTACGGCAAAGTAGCCAAAGCCTGGCACGCTGTCCAACTCGTCTACCACTTTTATCTTGGCTTTGTATTCGTCCATTTCGCCCAAAACCTGAGCTAGCTGGATCTGGACGCCCAAAAACAAAGAAGCGTCGCTGCTGTTACCATAGCTTTTCAAGCGGCGCGATAAAGTTTTTTTAGCCAACTCTAAATTGTGGCGAGCTCTGGGTAGATCGCCTTCAGCACAATGAAAAATTACTCCCAAAACGGCATGGCCGACGGGAGAGTTTTTATCTTGCTTAAGCTTGTTTTCGGCAAACTTGCGCCAAGAGATCATATTCTTGCTGTCGTTAGCTATTTGCAACAGCTCTTCACCGCCTATATTGCCTTTGCTCAGAGTTTCGAAAGTGGGAGAGCTCTCCTCGCTTAGGGCCGGGCTGCCGACTAAAGGTATCATGGACAAAGTAAATAGCACGGTAATGGTGATAAAGACAATTTTATACCAACCATTGGAGCGAATTGAAAAAACTTGGCACATGCAACTCTTTCCCTTTTGAACAGTTTTTTTATGTTCAGCTTTACTTTCAGATCTAATGATCTTTTCATTAGATCATTAGATCTAAAGGCTATTTCTTAAGCGTCGAGCGGCATAAGGCTTCCAGAGGGCCTTTGCAACATTCTCTTATGACTTTAATCGGATCTTCAATACCGGCAGCCAATTCTAAACGATGGGCGAATACATAGGGCACAAGGTAAGAGACGTCCTCGGCAGTTACATAATCGCGAGCCCTTTTCAGGGCGCAAGCTTTGAGGGCTGGCAGCATTAAGACCAAGCTGCGGGTAGATATACCCTGAGCGACGTGGGGCGATTGGCGCACAGCGTTGGCCATATCTACTAAGCATTGGTTTATGCGATCATCGACATATATATATTGATCGATAGCTTGACGAGCGTCTAGAATTGCCGTCTTGGGTACCATAGGAAAGTCGTTGCCCGGAGGGGTGCGTCGTTCCTGAATAGAGCGCAGTACGTCCAATTCCGACTCTCTATCGATATTATTCATGCGGATCTTGAAGAGAAAACGGTCATGCTGAGCTACTGGCAAAGGATAAGTACCAGCTTGGTCTCTGGGGTTTTGGGTAGCAATTACAAAGAAAAGCTTGCCCAAATTGTGGGAAGTATTATCTACAGTTACTTGTTTTTCGGCCATAGCTTCGAGCATAGCGGCTTGAACTTTGGGAGAAGTACGGTTAATTTCGTCGGCCAGCACCACATGAGCAAAAATGGGGCCGGGGCGGAAGGTGAAAGTGCCGTTCTCCGGCTCGAAAACTGTCATACCGGTAATGTCGGAAGGGAGCAAGTCGGGAGTAAATTGGATACGCCTAAACATCGTGATCGGAGGTTCGGGATTATCATTATATATAGAATCTCCCAAGGCTTTGGCTAAAGTTGTTTTTCCCGAGCCGGGGAAATCTTCCAAGAGCACATGGCCGTCAGCTAAAAGGGCTATCAAAATAAGTTCGATAACGCGATCTCGGCCGCGCACCGCTCTTTTTAAGCGCGACTCCATAGTAAGGAGTAAATTGTAAGCCTTATCTAAGCGAGCAGCTCGGTTAGCTTGCGAAGTTCTATCCAAGATAAGTTTCCTCCGTCTAAGTAGACATTAGTTTGATAAATGAAATAAATCGATATTTTTTAGTGCACGAAGAGCCAGGCAAAAGGATTAAATATGCCCAAAAGACGCCGCCACCAAGGGGCACAATTGGATAATTCTGACTTTAACTGAGCATAGTGAGTAGCACACTCGGAAGTGTTGGGCAAGGGGGTGCGGGAAGTAAATTGGACTTGAGCATTTTCCCCTAAATGGTAACGCACATGCCATTGGGTTAACTTTTGCAAAGCGGGTAACTTATCGGCCCAGCGGGAAGCAAACTCTTCGCGCGTCTCTCCGTAGCGGCGGCGTATGCCTATTTCGGCTAACGATACCAAAGCTGCTTTGTATACCCAGTCGGCTCGCTTGCTACCACTGCTTAAATGGGCCATTAAGTGGATATAAATTTTGTGAACCCAAGCGCCCAGGAAAGCCAAAACCGCTGCCAGAGCCAGTAAATATCCCAAAGCTTTGGCTAAAGAGCGCATTTGCATTTGCATATCGAGCGGTTTTTGGGATACGCCCTCTTTGTTCGTCGATTCTTCGCGGGCCATTTCGCCGAACATCTTTTGTAAATCGGGATCGGGCGGATCTGGAGGAGTTACGTTGGAGTGCTCGGGAGAAACGTCGATAGGATACCAACCTAGGCCCTGGACGTATACTTCACACCAAGAGTGGCCGCTATTATTCATAATCAAGAGAGCCGATCCGCCGTAAGTATTTTTGGCATCTACGGCGTAGCCTTCGGCTACACGGGCGGGAATGCCAATAGAGCGACACAGATAGGCCAAAGCATTAGCATTATGGACACAGTAGCCTATCCGATCTCCGAAAAGGTATTTGGAAACGACGTCATCCTTATCGGTAATCCTTACCTTGGTATCGTAAGTGCTGTTTTTATCTAGCCATAGTTTCATAATATAGACTTTAGCCATAGGTAAAGACTTGAAAGAAGGGGGCAAATCTTGCTGAATTTTTAAAGCTAACTCCTTATAACGCTTATCATCGGGAAGTTGAGTATAATAATCTATATCGGCTTTCGACCATTGGGGATTGTTAAGCTTAGCTTGGAGTAAAGTCTCTATTTTGCCAGTAAAAGAGCGCGAATCTACGCTGTAAGCTCCTACAAATTGGCCGCTATTGGGATTAGAAGCCGCTTTCATAGCTACAGGATTAAGTAAGCCGAACGGTTTGCTGTGAGTCTCAATCAAGCTGACCTTAGTATTTACCGCTTTAGTTTTGGCAATATCTACTTGCGGAGGGGTAAGCGGATTAGGCGCACTAAATTGAGGAAAACCTGAAGCGACGTCGTGATCGTAACGCCCAGAAATGTCATTGACCAATTTGCGACCGTTAAAGAAGCTCTTAGCCTCCTGGCGGAAGTAATAGTAGCCTTCTGGAGGAGTATAATCGTCGTTAAAGACAACTACAGCCACAGGCTTAGACTTGGGAGCTTGTGAAGAGTTATCATTTTTATCCTGATTGTCACTTTGGCCTGCGCCCTGGTTATTATCTTTGTCGTTATTTTGCCCATTGGAATTATTATTCCGATCTTTATCGCCTTGTTTTTGTTGGCCTTGGTCAGGCTGTTGGTCTTGATTCTTATTATCTTTTTGCTGATTTTGACCGCTGCTGCCGCCCTCTTTGCCTTTGGTTTCTTCTTGTTGCTCGCCTTTAGCGTTGCCACTTAAAAGTTGCTCGGGCAAAGGTTGGCGCAAATCTTTAAGAGGCAGAAAAACTCCCACTAAAGAGATAATGACGATCAAAATCGACAGGTCGATCAAAGTACGTTTATTAAAGCGTCCCACGATAAGGAAGACTAGGGCTATAGCTAAAATAACGCCGGCGGCAATAAAGAAGGGAATAGGATCCCAGCCCCTGGACCAGAGCGGATCGACGAAGAAGTAAGGTCGGCTGATAAAACCGTCGCGATGGGCCGACAAGGGCAAAAGAGCAATGTTAGCTACGATAATTAGCTCGACGGCCACAAACCAGGGCTTACGTATGCTTATGCCATGAATAACCATGACTAAGAAGAGGCAATTTATAAACCAAACCAACCCTTGAGAAAATAAGCTGGCATTTTCTGGAGAGGCAAAGAGGGAAGCGACAAAGGCGCTATTGACGGGAATAGAGGCCAGGTAGACGAAAATACGATCTAGCACCAAGGCTCCCAGAGCAAAAACTGGTATGCGCCAACGTTTGGAAGAGAGCCAATAGGAGAGCCAAAAGCCTAAAATTCCTCCAACAAAGGCTCCGAAAACACCATTGGCAACAGAAATAGTGGAAGCATTGATGGCTAAAATTACGCCCCACATTAAACTGTTAAAAGAGCGCTCCAAAAATGTGCCTATACCAAAAGAAGATTTTTTCTTTTCGGAGGTAATGACGTCCATATTGTGACTAGACCGCCTTTTCCTGAGCTTGCAGATAAGCAGCCGCGTTATTTATAATACGCCCCGTAGTGGTCTCGCATAAGATCATGGGAGTAGTGGGACTTTGTAAAGTTTGGGCAATTTGGGAAGGGGCCTCCAAATGTACGGTTTGGGTCTCGATATAGAGCCACTTTTGCCAAGACTCTTTCTTGACATTTTCGGCTTCGGTTAAGTTTTGGTCGAATCCCATAAGCCAGGTAATGGTAAGATGAGTATCCCTTACCGCTCCTAGAGCACTCTTTACCCAGTCTCCATAAGCGGCTGGCACAAAGACAAAACAGCTGTGATAGCCGAGTTTGGAAGCTTCTTCCAAGAATTTTTTTAAGCCGCAGAGGGCTCTCGATTCTGCATTCCCAGAAGAAGCCAGAAAATCTAGCGCTTCACTCATAATTGAAGTAGTACCGACGCAACCGTCGACACCAAAAAGCCAGCTCTCGCCCAAAATCCTAGACTCGAGAATCGAGCGGGCAAAAGCGGCGCTGGCTTCATCGTTGGGCCCTGATACCAAGTAGGCACAAGTGCGCGTCTGGGCGGTCAGGGCCCTCTCTGGCATACGTACAACCAAACGCCGGTTGCGGGCATAAACTTTCCATAAGATTGAGCGGGAAGAGTCGCCGGGAACGTATTGGCGCATCTCTATAAGGTCTCCCTGAGGGGATCCGAAAGGATCGGAAATATCTTCACCGCCGGCCATGCTTAAGGTTATGCTGCTACTTTTAACGAGGCCCGGTTTGGGATAAGCCTTAAACTTAACCTTTTGGGTACTGACCCAAGTTACTTTGGCTAGCCCCAAAATATCTTCCACTTCAAAGCGGCGGCTGATTTTTTCCACACTGCAACGATGGTTGACCGTAATATACTCGGATATAGAGGAGAAACCTTGCCTACATTCGCTCTCTACTTCTAAGGGATAAAGCCACTTAATAGAGACGTTAACGAAGGGAAGCGGTAAAAAAGGCAACTCTAAACCTGTTTTGGACTGGTACATGGTAGAGGTGTTTATATCGGTCAAGCCGATCTCGCATTTAGCTTTCCAATGGATAGCTAAATAGATAGCCCCTATACTTACTGCTAAAACCATCAGTATACCCACAACCATGAGGGCTACGGAAGCGGAGATCCAGACAATATCATCTTGACCTAAGGCTATAAAATAGAAAGTTAAGGCCAGCAAAATTATATAAGCTAGTCCCATACCGGTAATAGGAATAAAGCCGCCCAACGTCTTTAGGAAACTGAGAGTCTTCGCCAAAGCGCCGCTCCAAATGGCAGTCCAAGAAGGTTGTCGAGCTGAATCACTCTTTAAAAGTTGGTTATTTTCGGGCAGGACAGTCAAGTTTGTCATCTCTTACTCTTTCACTCCGCTTATTATAACAAAGACAGAGGCCGATTGGGTCAATCGAATTATTAGGCTTTTAATATCAAATGGCCATTTGTATTTCCTCTATATGGTAAAAAATATCAACAATAATCGGTTAGCGTTTAAATGTTAAAAAAAAATAGTTGATCTTAGGTGGCAAGAATAATACCCTGAACTAATGCAGAGCATTTCTAACATCTCTATTCCCTTGTCGTGGAAAGCTATCGTTAAGCAAGTATTTGGACTTGACGCTGAGATTCAGGCTGTCTATTTCTATGAAAGCAAGAAGAATCAGGTCTCTCGTCTCAAACTTATTGTCAACGGAGAGCCAACCGATGTAGTGGCTAAAAAATATGTTTGGGGTGATATGGATAGTGAGATAGCCGTCCTTAGGAAAGCTGGCAGCTTAGGATTGGCAGTGCCCCAATTTATCGCCCGTTTCTCCGACATTGCTTTCTTTACTCCTGTTCCTGGGGTGGCTATGCACAATCCCCTTACCGAAGAACAAGCCCGCCTTATAGGGAAATGGATGAAAAGTTTCCATGAAAAGATGACTCCCCAAAGAGCCAGGGGTACTTTTTTACGCGGCGATTGTACTTTGAAAAATTTTATTTACGACGAAGAAGGCGGTAAAGTCTATTCTTTGGACTTCGAGCAAGCTTATTTCGGTCCGGCTGAAGATGATCTGGCTGAGTTAATAGCCACTTTACTGGCCGGCACTAAGGCCGAAAGCGTTTGGGATTCGCCCCATATTTTAGCTGTAAAGACTATGCTTAGAGCTTATAAGCGTAAATTTAACGCCCTTTTCTTATATGAAGGCATTATCCAAGGTTTAATTAACCGTATGGAATTTCGTCAAGAATATGCTTCAGAGATTCAGATGTTAATAGATGAATTTAGAGAGCGTAAGGAACTTCTTGTCGAGTTGTTGGAAAGCAGGTAGCGGTTTAAGAAAGTAGCATTATCCAAGGGAAAGAAGCGGGCACAGTTAGTTTTGGCAAAGGTGGAGAACAAGAGATCATGGGGCTCTGTAGGGGAAGAGGCCGATAATTTTTTACTGTGGGAAAAGCGCTACAGTATGAAAGGGCGCGGCCCCAAAGAGCCTGAGCCTTTTGTCAAAGAGTCTCTCCCTTATATGGCTCAAGGCAAAGTTTTAGATATTGCTTGTGGAGAAGGAAGACACGCCCTCTATTTAGCTCAAGCTTCACCATCTTTTAATGTTTTGGGAATAGATCGCTCGCCAACTGCTGTAAAAGTTGCTGCATCTCGAGCTGCCCAGTTGGGGGTTAGGGCCCATTTTAGGGTGCGCGATTTGGAAAAAGATTTTTTACCCGAAGAAATTTTTAATACTATAGTGGTGACACGCTACTGGCAAGCCAACTTATGTCCCCATATTGTCAATCATTTGGCCCTGGGCGGCATCTTGGTTTACGAAACTTACACTTTAGACTATTTGCGTTATGGCGAGCGAACCCGCAGCCATCTACTTAAAAGTGGTCAATTAAAAGAAACTTTTGCTCAACTGGGCTTGCGTATCGATTATTATGCTGAGCTTGATCGTCCTGAAACGAGAGAATACTCCGCTAGGCTTAGGGCTGTAAAAATTCTTTAATTTAGTCTATACTCGCTGCGAGTTTGCTGTTTTTCTTTTTTGTGTTTTAAACAAGGCCTGGCCGGAGTATCGGTAGGCCTTTCCAGTTAGTTATTTCTTTAGCTACTAGCAAAACAACTTTCCCCTTTACCACTTTAATTTAATCCCGCCCGAAGTCTCCCATCTTTTGAAAAGCCCCATTCCTTGGGGGGAATGGAGGCGCTATTGGTAAAAGTATCGACTTTATAAATAAAAACAGGCAGGTGTCGGCGTATGAGAAAAAGCTTTTCAGACTTTTTAAAAAGTTTACTTACCTTCACTAATAAAAGCGTCCGGTTTGGTTTAGCCTTATTGCTCTGTTTAACCAGTTGGCTCTGCGCCTGCAGTATGAATAATAAGCTATTGAGCGATTATGTGGCTCCCAGCTTAATTTTGCCCCAAGGCCAGGCGCAAAAGTTGGCCGTCGTACATGCTGCTCCCTCGGGCGATTTAGTTTTGCCAGAACAATATTCAACCTTTACCATCGTCTTTAATCAGCCAGTAGTTAATTTAGGCACCACTAAAGTCGATATTGAAGGGCTTCGTATCGAGCCACCCCTTAAGGGCGCTTGGACTTGGCGGGGGACGGCTTGCCTTACTTTTACTCCCAGCGAGCCATTAAAAATTTCTCACGCCTATCAAGTAACTGTACCTGCAGGCTTAATGGCTATTACCGGACAAAAGTTGGCCAAGCCCTACACTATGCGTTTTGTTACGCCACGTCCTGCTGTTATTTATTCTTCTCCTGCTGACGCTGAGGTTAATGTTTCTTTAGATAAACCTATATTTTTACTTTTCAACCAGCCTATTCCCAACCAGGCGGCTTGGGAATCTTTGCGCTTAACTTCCTCCCAAGGAGGTGTCTCTAGTCAGGTGCGCTCCGCTACCGAAGCTGAATTTAAAGCTTACATTAAAGAGTTGCGTGAGAATAAAGGCGACAAAGTTACTATGAACGGCTTAAGTGTCGATTTGGACAAATTGTTAGCCGAACAATTACTTGTTGTGGAGCATAAGTCTCCTTTTGACCAAGGCCAGCGCTATACTGTCACCATTCCGGCTGGTTTCAAAGCCGATCCTGATGCCGCCTACGGTTCTTTAACCGAAGACAGTTTATCTTTTAAAACTTACAATATTTTTAGCTTAAAATCTGTCACCAGCGCCAATGGCAACCATCCCGAAGACGATATTATCTTTACTTTTACCAATCCAGTCAAAATGAAGAGTTTGGCTCAAGCCCTATCTTTTGAGCCGCCTGTAGATATAGCTAAAGATTATTTAGAAGATTCTTACTCCAGTTCTGAATTGAGGCTCAATTTGCCTTTAAAAGCTGGAACGGCTTACAAAATCAAGATTAGCTCCGACTTAAAAGATGATTTCAACAATAAAATTTCCAGCTCAGAGAAGATCAATTTTACTACTGCAAATTTTAAGCCGCACTTAAGTTTGAGCAGCGGTCAAGCGGTAGTCGAAGCTAAAGTAAAAGGGGCTTCTCTGCCTTTAAGTAGTATCAATATAAGCTCAGTTAAGGTGGAAGCTAAGGTAGTTTCCTTGCAAGATCTTATTAAGATGGCCCAAGGTGACTTCTTCTTTGGAGGAATCGACAATTATCAACCTCAAGACGGCTTTACCTACGTAAAAGAGATAGCTTTAAAAAATAAGCTTAATACTTATTTAGATAATAAAATTGAGCTTGGGCAATTTTTGGAGAATAAATCTTCAGGTTTAGTTTTATTGCGTCTAACTTACCAAAATGCTGTTGGTAAAGAAGAGCATAGGACTGTGTTGGTTCAGCTTACCGATTTATGTTTAACTGCCAAATTCTCAGCTGTTAATAATTTACTTTGGGTGACAAGCTTAGATAGCGGCCAACCTGTAGCCAACGTAAAAGTAGCCCTTTATGACGAAAAAGCTCAACAAGTCTTTACTGGACAGACCGACAAGCAAGGCCTAATCCAGACTCCCGGTTGGAGTAAATATACTTCAGCTACAGACGGTTTCGCTCCCAGGCAATATATTTTGGCTTCTTTAGGAGAAGATCAGGCTTTTATAGCCTCTTCGGGAGCTAATAATTTAGAAACCTGGAAATTTAATATCTTTAATTACAGCACTTCCTATAAGGAAAATATTAAAAGTTGTATCTTTACTGATAAAGGCGTATATAGTCCAGGAGAAGAGCTGAAATTTAAGGCTCTGTTGCGTTCTAGTAAGCAAGCCCATTTACAACTTCCTAAGTCAGTAAAGACTTTGCATTACAAAGCCCAAGACGGAGAAGACAAAACTTTCGCTAAAGGTACTTGCTCAGTTAGCGCTATGGGCAGTGTTCAGGGAAATATCTTAGTGCCGTCTAACGCTGCTTCCGGCTACGCTTTTATGGAATTGACTATTCCTGAAAAAGAAGCTCAAAAGCTCGGGATCCCTTCTTGGATAGGCTCAGTCTCTTACCGTATTGACGACTATCAGCCCGTCCAAACGGAAGCTAAAATTGTCTCTACCCAAAAGTCTCTGCTTTTAGGTGAAGAATTTAAAGGTCGCATTGAAGGACGTTTCCTTTTTGGAGCCCCTATGGATAATGATCGCTTCCGTTACTCTTCTTCCCTCGATAAAGCTCCTTATTTTAGTAAGAAGTACCCCGATTATTCTTTTTATTCCCAAGTTTGGGAGGAAGATGACGATGTCAATAGCACTGCCACTTTATTATCTGGCAGTGGCAGACTCGACAATAAAGGCCAATTTGCTGTCGAAATACCTACTACAGGAGTACATTACGAGTCTCCTTCCGTTTTATCGGTGGAAGCTTCAGTAATTTCTTCGAGTTTGAAAGAAGTCTCGGCCTCTTGGCAAGTTCCAGTCTGGCCTTCTTCTAGTATCGTCGGTATTAAATTAGATTCTTACTTGGCTAAGCAAGGTCAGCCTTTCCAAGGGCAATTATTAGCCCTCAACAAAGATGAAGAAGCCCAGAAAGGTATTCCCATAAAGGTTGAACTTGTTCGTAAAACTTGGGATTCAGTTTATAAATCTGGAGTGGGTGGTTCTTACAATTGGGTCAGCGACTCCAAAGAAGAGATAGAAAATACCCAAACGGTTGTTAGTGGGGCTGACCCGGTAAAATTCAGTCTTACTCCCAAAACTGCCGGAAGTTATCTTATTCGCGCCTCCATTACCGATAATAAAGGGCGACGTAGCCTTAACGAAACGGAAGTGTGGTGTAGCGGTTCCGGCTATGCGGCTTGGGAAAGACATGACGATAATGAGTTAAACTTAAAATGTAACGCTAAATCTTACTTGCCCGGTCAGACGGCAGAAATTTTGGTACAGTCTCCCTTTGAAGAGGCCGAGGCCCTGGTAAGTATAGAAACCGATTCTATAATCGATAGTTGGAATATTAAGCTTCAAGGTACGGCACCTACGATTAAGGTTCCGATAAAAGGCTTTTATGCGCCCAATGTCTACGTTTCGGTAATTTTAGTTAAAGGTAGGGAGGGTAAAGTTAATCTTAGTCCGGGCGGTTTAGATTTAAGTAAGCCTACTTTCAGATTTGGCTATACCCAATTAAAAGTTGATAATCCCCAAACTAAACTCAAGGTAGAAGTCCTGTCCGATTTTGCCCAATATAAGCCAGGACAAACTGCTTCAGTAACGCTTAAATTGAGCGATTCTCAAGGTAAACCGGTTAGTGGTGAGGTTTGTTTATGGGCCGTCGATGAAGGCGTATTAAACTTGGTTGGCTATAAATTGCCCAACTATTACGATGCTTTCTATACTAATCGAGACTTAAATGTGATAACTTCTGAAAGTTGCGCCGATGTTATCGGTTTACGCTCTTACGGTACTAAAGGAGCTAACCAAGGTGGAGGTGGCGGCAACGATGACAGAGTGCGTGACGACTTTACTCCGACAATTATGTGGAAGCCGTCTGTAACTATTGATGATACTGGCCACACTATAGTGCGCTTTAAGGCACCCGATAGTTTAACCCGTTATCGCCTTATGGCTGTAGCCTGTGACAATGGTGAACGATTCGGTCAAGGCCAAGCTACTTTTGAAGTAAGTAAAAAGCTGGTATTATTGCCTTCCATTATAAAATATGCCCGTTGTGGTGACTCCTTCCAAGTTGGTGTCTTAGCCCGCAACAATACCGACAAAGCTTCTTCTGTTACTGTCAAAGCTCAGAGTAAAGGATTGAATTTAGCCAACGATTCTTTCCAAACTACTTTAAAGCCTACAGAAGAAAAGGTTATGCTTTTTGACGTTTCGGCTTCAGATTGTGGCCGTTTCCCCATTAAATTTAAAGGACGAATGGGAAGCGAAACTGATATTTGCCAATATACTATAGAGGTTATTCCCGATGAGAAGACCAACGTAGCTGCTGTTTCTGGAGAGTTCGACTCTAAAGAAGCTGCCCAATATGTCAAAGTGCCCGGCGGAGCCAAAGTTGGCAGTGCCGTTTTAGATATATCCGTATCCAACAACTTTGCCAGTCAACTTAACGGAGCTGTCCAAAAGTTGTGGAACGAAGATCCTATTGCTTTAGATACAATTTTAGCTCGAACCGAGATCGTTTTGCTTTCTGAAAGATTGGGTCTCAAGTTACCCCAAGAACTCAATTCTGAAGCCAAGCGTAAAGCGGCTGTCCAAGACTATGTCAATAAGCTCGAAAAATTCAGAACTTCCGAGGGCGGCTTCTCACTTTGGCCTGGTTCTAAAGTTAATAGCTATACTTATACTGCTTGGGCTTTAGAGATTATGACCAAGCTGAAAAAGATGGGCTGGCTCGATAGTGGCCGCGAATATATTTACCTGAATACCAAGTTTTATGCTAAAGATGCTCTCTACGCCTCTTTACTGGAATTGCCTAAAGTAAATGACGGAAGTGGCGATCCCGGTATACCTATGCTTTTTTCCGCTTTATGCCAAACTGGAGAAGGCCAAAATTCTACTTTAGTAGTGCTGTACAGAGCTCGCCGTAAGTTCTCCTTGACTGGAAGGGCTTATATACTTAAAGCTGCCGCCGAATTGGACAATCGGGAAATAGCTGACGCTTTGCGCCAAGAATTGAATAATATACTTAAAGTCGAAGAGCGCCAAGCTTGGTTTGAAGAAGATGGCTCGCCCGAACTTGGCTCCATTTCTGAGCGCACTTTGAGCAACGCTGTCGCTCTTTCGGCTATGTTACATAGCGGCGACTTTAGGTTCGCTCCTAAGGTATTGGCCTGGTTATTCAATCATAAAGTTTCTGGTAGTTGGGGCTCTGAGTTAGTCGACGCCAAAGTGGCCGAAGCTTTGACAACTTACACTAGTAAAGAACAGGTTGTGCGCCATGATGTGGAAGTAAAAGTGCGTTCTGGTGGCAAACAGCTCTTGAAAGGTACGCTTAAATATCCTCAAGCCAATTGTCTTTTCGCTTCCAATTCTCTTGCCGCTGTCGGCCAGGAAGTACCTATAGAGATGAGCAAGACGAGCATAGGCAAGTTATATTACGATTTATTACTTCGTTATGCTCCCACTAAGCCTATGCCCGCTACTGATAAGGGTTTCTATATTTTCCAAAGTTGCAGTACTTTAGACGCTTTAGATCGACCTATTCCTTTTACCGAGCTTAAGGTTGGCCAAGTTTATAAAGTAAGCATAAGTGTAATTTCTCCCGTAAATCGCGATCAGGTGATCGTCAATGTGCCGCTGCCTGCCGGTTTGGAAGTTGTCAATACAACTTTCGATACAGAGAGTAACTTATATAGTAAGTTGCTTAATAAGGTTAATCCCGATCCTAGGTACGGAACCTTTACTGACGCCCAATATTACTCCGATCATGTTAAGGTGTGGGCTGAAGGCTTGCAAGCTGGCGAGCATACTTACAGTTTCTTAGCTAGAGCTGTCGCTTGTGGCCATTATCGTATGCCTGGGGCCAGAATCTACCAGAAAAATCGTCCTGAAGTTTTTGGTTGTACTTCGGAAACGAGGTTGAAAATTGTCCCTTAAGGGCTCAGATATTAGGAACTTCTCCACCGCTTGTTTTAAATGGTGGTGGAGGAGCACCTTAATTTTGTTGGTCATTTTAGGGGTTGGGCTATTGCTCTTTGTCTCTAGGCCTTGGCCGACAGCTTATCCTTTAAAAGCTGAAAGAAATTCTACCTTAATTTACGATCGTGACGGTAATCTTCTCCGAGAAGTCCATCTAGCTGGGGGAACTAGCAAACGCTGGATCCCCTTGAAAAGTATCCCTATCTGGGTGCAAGAAGCTATTTTGACCGCTGAGGATCGGCGCTTTTATTATCATTGTGGTGCCGATCCTTTAGCTATTATGCGTAGCTTCTATTATAATTGCCAAGCCGGCCGAGTCCTTATGGGCGGCTCTACTATCAGTGAACAACTCACTCGTTTACTAATCTCGCCTGGGCCGCGCACTTTCAAGACTAAGGTGATCGAGCTTTTATACTCTTTGCGCCTCTCTTTTAATTTTAGCAAAGAGCAAATTTTGGAGGCCTACTTAAATAGGATCTATTTTGGCGGCCAGGCTTATGGTATAGAGGCGGCCTCTCAGCTCTATTTTGGCTGTTCGGCTCGAACTTTATCTCCGGCCCAAGGAGCTTTTTTAGCCGTATTAGTACGCTCTCCCCAAGAATTGGCTCCCTATAAAGATATAAATCCGGCCTTAAAGTTACAGCGCTATTTACTATTAAGTATGGAAAAGAGGGGAGCCATCGACAAGGTCGATTTACAGTCAGCTTTAGCTGAAAAAATCACTTTGGCCCCTCTTTCCGAGCGTTTTGCTGCGCCTCACTTTTGTGATTTTGTTGTCGCTCAAAATGAGCCAGGGGCTATCCAAGGGGCCGTTCGTATCGATACTACTTTAAGTCTAAAAATTCAAAATTATGCAGAAAATGTTTTGAATTATCATTTAGGGCGTTTAGCTTCCCATCATGTCAAGGATGGCAGCTTGATAGTTTTAGATATTAAGAGTGGCGATATTTTGGCTATGGTCGGCTCCCCAAACTATTTTGCTCTTCCTGACGGGCAAAATAATGGATGCTTAACTTTGCGCCAGCCTGGTTCAACTCTTAAGCCTTTTACTTATGCTTTGGCTTTACAACATGGCTTTACGGCTGCTTCAATCTTGCCCGACCTTAGCTATTTGGACGCCATACTTAAAGATGCTTTTGTGCCTGAAAATTACGATCGACGCTTCCATGGTCCGGTACGTTTACGCCAAGCTTTGGCTTGTTCTTACAATGTGCCGGCTGTCTATACTTTACAAAAAGTAGGCCTCAACTCACTTTTAGAATTATTACATAATTTAGGTCTTACAGAATTAAAAGATAGCTCTCAACATTACGGATTAGGTTTGACTTTGGGTAGTGGTGAAGTTAGCTTGTTACATTTAGCTAATGCTTACAGAGCGCTGGCCCAAGAGGGTTGTTTTCAAGCTGTACGATTTTATAAGTCATATACTGACAGCCAAGGTGAAAGACATTTTTGGCCTTCGAAAGACAGGGAAGGCCCAGTGATACCGCCTGAAGTTTGTAGCTTAATAAGCGATATTTTAGCTGATAACCGGGCCCGAACTGAAGCTTTTGGCTATCACAGCGCTCTCAATTTCCCTTTTCACTGCTCGGTAAAAACTGGTACTTCCAAAGGGTACCGCGATAATTGGTGTTTGGGTTACGATGATAATTACGTTGTCGGTGTTTGGACAGGAAATTTTGATGCTTCTTCGATGCGCAACGTCTCTGGCATTAGCGGAGCAGCTCCAATTTTTCGTGATCTTATGAAATATGTTCACCAATATCCCGGTCGTTCAAGTAATATTTCAGAATTAAAAAAAATTAACTCAACTGAAGCAAAATTAGAAAAGAGATGGATTTGCGCAGAATCGGGAGCTAATCCAGGGCCTTATTGTTACAATAAAATCCAAGAATATTTTTTGCCCGGTACTTTCTCTAGTGAAGTATGCCAAGTACATAAACTTTATTGTTTTAGTAAAAATGATAAGCAACCTGTAAATCCACTCGCTAGCTCTCCCTCTAAATATTTTACTAAGGTTGTGCCCGTCTATCCCTCTTTATACCGAGCTTGGATGGAAGAGCATAATATGCCCATTCCCCCTCAATGGGCTTTATATCGAAAGGCTGATCTCCAAGCCCAAAAAGAAAAGGGCTTAGGGGCCAATTTTAGCGTACAGCCTGAAAGGCAGGTAGCGGAAGATAAGATTATCTTTCCAGAAGATGGAGCCGTCTTCCGTATCGATCCTTTCCTTAAACGTCAGCATCAAAAATTGAACTTACGAGCCACTTCCTCCCAACCTAACCAAAAATTCACTTGGAAAATCGATGGTCAAATTTTCCAAGTGAGCTCAGAACCTCATGTGGTTAGTTGGCCTTTACGTGAAGGTGTCCACCATATTAGCTTGCTTCCTGAAAGGGGCGGGCCTACTTACCATACTATTACTGTTACGGTATATCCTTAGGCTGATAGATTTGTAACTCCAGTTGTTTTTTACTTGGCTCAACTTTTACTTTTTATGTAGCTGTCCAATTAGTCGATTTTGTACCATTTTTGCAAAGGATGATCCCAGCGTACTAACTTGGTGCCATTCTCTTCTGGCTCCATAGTAGCTTCGCCCCGGCGAAAGCGCGGAGAACGATCTGGGCCGCTGAAAGGATGTTTTACCTCTCTAATAATGGCATTTAATAGATTAGTCTTGCTAGTTAGACGCAAATCTCGCACCCAACGTCCGTCGCCGTAACCAGTATTATAAGAGTGGATAGGACGATCCGACCAAATATAATGATCAGGATTGAGCGGATCTTCCACTAAACGACAATCTTTCTTGAGACAAACAAATTCTTGGCCTGTCCAGCGCAACACTCTAAAGGTAGCAATTTGTACCCCTATAGGAGTCTCTCCTAAAACTACGATAATTTTGCCATCTTTATCAGGATCGATTACGTACTTTATTTCATAATTGAGGTTATCGACTTTGCCAAAGACTAAGGGGTTTTCCATAATGACTTGCGGCTCAATCTTGCGAAAAGCTTGCCCGGAAGCATAACGGGCTCTGGGCCCTTCCCAGATAATTTGGCCCTTTTCATCAAAAAAGACCAACTGGGCCAAATAGCCATTTTCCGAATGATTATAGGCCACCAAAGCTACGCTTTCCGGTTTCTCATCATTATTTATATCTATATAAAACTGTTGGTAAGGTTTCGTTTGCTCAGTAGGAGCTGCTTGCAGCGGGTTATGATAGGGAGAAGCTGGAGCTGTCAGTCCTAAGCTTAAATATAAACTGAGCCCTAGAGCTGCTTTGCTTAAAAGTAATTTGGGGTATTTATATCCAAACATTTTTTGCCGCTTAACCTCTCAACAGTATTAAAATGTTTCTTACATCAGATCTTATTTCCCAGTAATTTATTTTCCTGGTATAACAAGATTCGTTTCTTTTTTGAAAAAGGCGGAAAATAAGGAGCTTGCTACTCATAATGACATTACAAAAATGTGCCAAGTATAAAAATATTCTTTACTATTTTAGATTTTTAGCTTTTGTCTGTAGGTAGTTAATTAGTAGCGGCAGAATAGGCATTAGGTAAATAGAACCAAGGTAGAGGATATATTAGGCATGGCTAAAGCTCATACTGCTTTTATTTGCCAAGAGTGCGGGGCCAAATTTTTGCGCTGGCAAGGGCAATGCAACGAATGTGGGGCTTGGAATACGTTAATTGAAGAGAAAATTGTGCCAGAAAAGCGCAAATCTATGGGTATGGCGCTCAACTTGGAGGGACAGAGTAAGCCTATTTTGCTTAGCCAAGTGGCTGCCGAGGAGGATCCACGCTTTTCTACAGGCATTCCCGAATTTGATCAAGTGTTGGGCGGCGGCTTAGTGCGTGGCTCGGTTGTCCTTTTGGGAGGCCCGCCCGGAATAGGCAAATCTACTTTGCTTTTACAAGCCGCTAGCGCTATAGGTACAGCCTCAGCCCCGGTACTTTACGTTAGCGGTGAAGAGTCGCCCCGGCAAATTAAGCTAAGGGCTGAGCGTTTAGGGGTGCGCAGCGATAATATTACCATTTATGCCGAGACGGCTCTCGAAGCTGTAGAAAACCTTTTAGAGAAGCTTACTCCGCGTTTGGCTATCGTCGATTCTATTCAGACTATGTTTCGCAGCGATTTAGACTCCGCTCCTGGCAGTGTCACCCAAGTGCGCGAATGTGCCGCTTCTCTAATGCGTCTAGCCAAAAGCAGCGGCTCGGCCATTATTTTGGTTGGTCATGTTACAAAAGGAGGCGAGCTAGCCGGGCCGCGTGTGCTCGAACACTTAGTCGATACCGTTTTGAGCTTCGAGAGCTACGGTTTACATAATGTGAGAGCGCTGCGCTCTATAAAAAATCGCTTTGGCAATACGCAGGAGACGGGCTTTTTTGCTATGGAAGCGGAGGGATTACAATCTATACCCGACGCTTCTTCTTTCTTTTTAGCTCAGCGAGCCCAAGATATTACCGGATCGCTAATCTTCCCTTCTTTGGAGGGTACCCGCCCCGTATTGGTAGAGGTGCAAGCTCTAGCAACCGATAGCTATTCAGCCCAATTAGGCGCTCCACCTACTCGTCGCTCTGTAGGGATCGATTTGAATCGTTTGGGTCTTTTACTGGCCGTCTTGCAAAAACGCCATCCCCAGCTGGGCATAGGTAAATGCGACGTCTATATAAATGTGGCCGGCGGCTTGCGCTTAAATGAGCCAGCCTTAGATTTACCCTTGCTTTTAGCTATCGCCTCTAGCCGAGCCAACTTAGTTATCCCTCCCGATTGGGCCGCCCTGGGGGAAGTAGGCTTGGGAGGCGAAGTTCGCGCCGTCAGCGGCTTGGAAATTCGCCTCCACGAGCTGCACAAAATGGGCTTTCGCTGCTGTCTAGTGCCGGCTCGCTCCCTCAATCTTAAGTCAACTTCTTTCCAAGTCCAGGCTAAAGGCTGCTTGCCAGAATCACTTACTTCTAAACCCAGCCCAGAGCGAATGGCTGAAGTGAGTGAAGAAGATCCTATAGGTGAACTCACTTTGGGGCCGCCCATAAGCGATGAAGCTTTCGATTTTAGCCAATTGGGTAAGAATCCACTCTTTAAATCGGCTTCTCAATTATCAACAGCTACTTCTTCTACGCCCCAAAAAGCCGATTGGCCAAACGAATATTCTACTTTTAATGTAAATAAAACTAAAAATAGTAGTGCAGAAATAAAGCAAATTAGTCTTCAGAATAATAGTCTCCTGCAAGTTGTTCCTGTAGAAAATCTGCAGCAAGCTTTGCATATTCTTGGCATAAAAGGCAATCGGGCTAAAAATGAGCATTTTGGAAAGAAGAAATATTCTTAATTTGAGTTGCTATTATATGATAAGGAGATAACGTCGGTGAAGGTTTTACATACATCTGATTGGCATTTGGGCATCGAATTTAATGAGCAGAATCGCGACCGAGAGTTCCAGCAATTTTTATTATGGTTACTCAAAACAATAAAAGCAGAAGGTGTAGAGGTACTTTTAATTGCTGGTGATATTTTCGATACTTATCACCCTTCCGTAGCTGCGCAAACCCTTTATTACAATTTTTTAGGTGATTTAAGTAAACAAACCTCTTGTCGCCACGTAGTGATTATTTCTGGAAATCACGATTCGATCTCTTACTTAAATGCTGCTAAAAACATTTTGCGCGATCTTAATGTCTATATTGTTTCTGGCAAGCCTGCTAATTTGGAAGATGAAGTATTACTTCTAAAAGATCCAGAGGGGCAGTTGCAACTTATTGTCTGTGCTGTTCCCTACTTACGTCGCGGCGATTTTACTATTGACGGCAAAAAAATGAGCTTAGAAGAAGAAAACGAAGCCTTTTTGCGTGCTTACAGCCATCATTATGCCCAAGTTAAGCAAATTGCCGAGGCTAGGCGAGCCGAGGTGGCCCAAGAAGTTCCGCTTATTTATATGGGCCATATGTATATGCGTGGCAGTCACATTAGCGATAAAGATCACGAATCGGTTATTGGCACTTTGGAAGGTATTGGCAATTTAGATATTAAGGATAGTGCCGATTATGTAGCTTTAGGCCATTTACATATGGCTCAGTCAGTTTTTAATAGGGAAAATTGGCGTTACAGTGGTTCTCCTTTACATTTTAGTAAGTCGGAAATAAAAGGCGGATCTTCCCAACATAGTTTAAAGTCTGTAGTAATAATCGATTTTGAGGGACGCCAAGTCCAAAAGATCGAGTTGGCTGAAGTGCCGGCTTTTCGTGATATTCGCATCTTGCAAAGTAACGACGCTAAAGAATTGAAAGAGTCTTTAGGCAATTTAATCAAGGAAGAACGGCCTATTTGGGTATTTATCGACTACAGCGGCGAGTATAAAGTCGGTGCCAATTTATCTTCAGAGTTGCAAGAATTGGTTCGCTCTACCAAAGTTAAAATTTTAACTTTTAAAGATGAAGAGTGGAGTAAATTGGCAGCTCAATCTTACTCTTTACAAAGTGAGCGCCAAGTAGAAGAGATAGGTGCGGCGGAAATTTTTCAGCAATTTATCGATAAAGAAGCTGTAAATGGAAGTGATAAGCTCAAAAAGTGGATGGAGCAAACTTGTCTTGATCTCTTTGAGGAAATAAAAAAGAGCCGTTATACCATTGACGATTAAAAAAGAGCCGTCGATAAGGATTAGGTTGAACTATGAATATTAAAAAATTAACTATTGAAAATATCAATTGCTTAGTAGGTAAGTGGGTAATCGATTTCGAGCATTCCAATTTTGCCGGTCAAAAGTTCTTTGCTATTATAGGCAATGTCGGCTCAGGAAAAAGTACAATTTTGGATTCTATCTGTTTGGCTTTGTATGGTCAAACTCCGCGCTGCGATCCCGGTCAGTCTATCGGCAACTTAGTAAATTCTAATCAAAAAAGCGGTCGCGTCGAAATTATTTTTGAAATGGAAGGGCGCACTTATTGTAGCTCCTGGTCTTGTACTAAAAATAAAAATCTGAAGACGGAGATGAGTTTTTACGAAATAGACCCTAAGGGAGAGAAGATCGGACTTCGCAGCGGCTTAAAAGAAGTAGGCAACAAAAATACCCAAATTTTAGGCATGGGATTCGCTCAGTTTACTCAATCGATCCTTTTAGCTCAGGGAGAGTTCCGTAAATTCTTTGTAGCTAGTACCGATAAAAAAGCCGATTTATTAGCCAAAATTACTGGTACCGATTTATATAAATTACTGCCCCGTTTAGTCGCTGACAAGAAAAAAGAAGTCGAAAAAACTCTCAATGAATTAACCAATAGTCCAGATTGCCAAGGCTTACTCGATGAAGCTACGGCTAGGGAAAAATATACTCAGCAAGCAACTTACGAAAAACAGAGAGCGGAAATAAAAGATAAGCTGGAAGAAATTGATAAATACCTAAAGCTTTTAGCTTCTTGCAGCGAAGCTAAAGAGCTTTGTCGCCAAGCCGATGATATACTGACTCAAGCTTTAAATAGACGCCGAGCCTGGACTTCTCAAGCGGAAAAATTGAGCGATGGCGAGCGGGCTCAAGCTGCAGAAAAACTGCATATTCAATATTGCGCCAAGAAGAAAGCTTACCAAAAGATTGATAAACGATATACCGAATTAACAGAAGAAGTCGAGTCGCTTGACAAAAGTTGCCAAGAAACTAAGCAAGATTCTATCCTTCGCCAGGCTAGTCAGGCCCAATGGGCAGATATTTATGTCGCAGCCGAAAATATTTTTGAGTTGGAGAAGAGTAAAATTCAACGTTTAGAAATTTTGCGACAAACTTGGAGAGAAAAAGACCAAGAAGTAACCAATATTGGCAATGAGCTTAAGAATAGTCAAGGGCAAGCTGAAAAGAGATTACAAGAAGCTACCGTTGCCCAAGAAAAATTGCGCCAAGCCGTTATTCAGCTTGGTAGGCATATTATTCACAATTACCGACAAGTTGGCCCAATCTTGCAATATAGTTATACCAATTTGGCAGAAGCTATCGGTAGTAAACCTGAACAGCAAAAAAAAATAGCCCAGTTGGAAAGGGCAATCGCTTCTATTTTGGCTAATCGTACTAGATCAGAGTTTGCTCAATGGGAAGATTCTTTGGCTTCTCAGGCTCTAGAGTGGCAAAAATTATCGGAAAAAATAAACAATTTATGGCCGGAAGTGGCCAATTTAAGTCAATGCCTCGAACTTTACCAAGCGCAAACTGCCTCTTGGCAAAAAAAACAGCTAGAATGGCAAGAGCTTGAGGTTAAGCTACGAGAGGCTGAGGAAGATCATAAGAGGGCAACTATTAAATACGAAGCTATTAAAGAAATAGACGAGTTGTCAAGTTATCGTTTAAAGTTACAAGCTGGGCAAAGTTGCCCTTTGTGTGGTGCCCTAGATCATCCTTATGCTGGCCAAATTGAAAAAACTTGGCAGGAGCAATTGCAAAAAGCCCAAGTTCTAAAAGAGCAAACTGAAGGCGCAGTTACTCAATTAGAGCAGAAACTAAAAGAAAACGACAACCAAAAGCATCTATTACAAGTCGAGTTGGCCAGTTTGAAGCGGGACTATGAGGCTATACTCTATAAAGTTAGCCAACTTTTAGCCACTATTCAAGAAAATAGTTTGTCTAAGGTTGACGAGCTTCTTTATGGCCATTTGGTAAAGGTGGAAAGTTGTAAGCGCAATCTTGCAGTTAAAGAAATTATAGCCGAACCTTTACTTAATGAAGCCGACAATTTATCTAAGGCTGTGGCGGCTTGTCGTAAGCAAGCTGAACAACATAGCCAGCGAGCTGCTGACGATTTAGCTAGTTATAAAGATCTCAAGCAAAAATTGCAAAATTGGGATTGGCAATTGAATTTAGGCCAACAGCTTGAGGAAGTAGGTCGACAATTTCAAGATCTGTTAAATTTGGTCGGCTTAAACGTCAACCAAGCTAACGCTTCCTTAGTTGAAGCTCCGTCCGATAGTTTGGCTAAAGTAACAAATCGTGAGGAAATAGTCGAGTCGCTCAATCAGAGCTTAAAAAATATTGCCTCTTTAAAGGAAAGATCTTATCAAGTTCAAAGCCAAGTCGAAACGGCCCATAATCTCCACTTAAGCTTATGTCAAGCAATTAGCGAAAAAGAGCAGAGCTTAGCTAAATTGAAACAAGAAATAGATCTTCTTAAGGAAGAAGGCCAAGTTTTAGCTACAGAATCGGAAAAGAGCTGGCAAAAATTAGAGCAATTGTGGCAGCAAGGTGCTCATAAGGGAGAGTCCATTAAAAAGTTACGCCAAGATGGAAGTAAAGTATCGGCCGATTTATTTGCTAAAGCTAGGAATAAATTTAAGGATCGTCAGTCTGAGTGGGAGAGATCTCTTAGAGAGAGTCAGCTTAAGTTAGTCGATCTTGAAGCTAAGTTGCGTAGTTGGCAAGAACAATTACAAAAAGCTCAAGCCGAGAGGCAGGGGGCCGAAGATGAATACTTTGCCGATCAACAAGCTTTCGAAGCTAAATTGCAAGAGCTCCATTTTGCTAACGAGAGCGATTGGCAAGCTAAATATCTAACTGCCGACGAACTTGCCCAATTGCGGGGCCATAAAGCTGGTATTGATAGTAGCCTCAAGAGCGCCCAAGATGCTTTTGCCGTTGCTCAGAATAAATTGGCGCAGGCTAAAGCCCAGGCCGAAGCTTGTCCAGGCAGCCAAGAAGAATTGCAACAACTTAGAGAAAAGGCTACTGGCGAAAACGACAGGCTCTCCGAGCAAATTGGCCAGCTAAGTGAAATCCTGCATAAACATGAAGAGGCGGCCCACCATGTTCAGGAACTTGAGCCTATTCGTCGCTGTCAAGAACAAGAAGTGGCCAGATGGAAAGCTTTAGATAGCATTTTGGGCGATTTAGATGGCAAAAAGCTTAATAAATTTGTCCAAGGATTGACCTTCCGCTTGCTTTTAGGTAGAACTAACGAGCGCTTGCGCCATTTAACCGATAGGTACGAATTGGCTATCAAAACTAAGAATCCCCCCGCCCAACAAGAGGATAGCGGCGACTCCGATAGTGATAAAAATAGCAAAAACGAGCTAAATTTAGAGTTTTCCGTTATAGATAAGTACCAATCTACAGCCAGAGATTCGCGCAACCTTTCCGGCGGCGAATCATTTTTGGTCAGTTTAGCTATGGCCTTGGCCCTTTCCGACTTGGCTAGTCAAAGGCGCGATATAAATTCGCTCTTTTTAGATGAAGGTTTTGGCACTTTAGATTCTGAGACTTTAGGCATAGTTTTGCGGGCTTTGACGGCTTTGGGACGTCAAGACAAAATGATTGGCGTAGTCTCTCACGTAGCGGAAGTTAGTGAAAATATTCCCGCTCAGCTAGAACTAAAGAGAAATGGCGACGGTACTAGTCAAATAATTGGTCATTATATACAAGTAAGCGAAGCTCGTTCGTCGACTAAGCGATCTAGAAAGGCCAAATAATTTTACTTTAAGATCGACTCGTCGTTTAGGGGCGCTGCTTTATCCTTTTGAAGTGGCGCTCTTTTTTAGAACTTGCTCAGAAAAGGGCTTCGTTGTAGACTAGGTTCACCGTGTCTTGGAATTTAATAAAACGATCTGATCAGTATAAAGCTCAAGAAACTGTTGTAAGGCATTCGACTGCAGGCGGAGACGTTAGAATCGCCTTGGGCTACCCCAACGCCTACGAAGTGGGCATGTCCAATTTGGGTATGCAGGTTGTTTATTCTATACTTAATAGCATACCTGGCGTAGTTTGCGAGCGCTTCTTCTTGCCTTCCGAAGAGGATATCGAGCTTTACCAACGCAATGGGCGCAGACTTTTTACTTTAGAGAGTCAACGCCCCGTCAGCGAATTTCAAATCGTGGCCTTTACTATTGCTTTTGAGCCCGATTTTATCAATATCGCTAAAATTTTTGCTCTGGCCGGTTTGCCTTTTACTGCCCAAGAGAGGGCCCAACATGAAAATTGTCCTTTAATTTTGGCTGGTGGAGCCATTTCTCTTTTAAACCCCGAACCGGTAGCCGATTTTATTGACGTCTTTTGTTTGGGTGAAGCTGAGCAATTTTTACCTCAATTTATCGATATTTATCGTCAATGGCAAAAGGGAGATTGCTCTCGAGCCTCCCTTTTAGAGTCTTTAGCCTCACTGCGGGGGGCCTATATACCTTCTCTATGGCATGATTATTATGATGATCAAGGCCATTTTGTCGGCTGCGTACCGCGTGAAGGGGCTCCGGAAAATATTATTGAGCGTTTACATTTGTCAGCTTCGGACTATGGGAAAGATTGTCCCCACTCCCAAATTCTGACCGAAAACACAGAATTAGGCTATTCAGGTTTGGTGGAAATTTCTCGAGGCTGTGCTTTCAATTGTCGTTTCTGTACCGTAGGTTTTTCTTACCCTAAGATCCGCTGGAAACCTTTAGGTAAAATATTGGAAGCGATAGAAGAATTAGGCCAATACACCAATAAAATAGGGCTCATTTCGGCTACTGCCGGTACTTATCCCCATATAGATGAACTTTGTCAATATATTATCGACAGGAAGATGGCGGTAGCCTTTTCCTCTTTGCGCGTCGACAGCTTGCCTGACTCTATGTTACAAGCTTTAGTTGCTGGCGGCTCCAAAACTATTACCTTAGCTCCAGAAGTGGGGTCTGATGCTTTGCGCCGAGTGGCCAACAAGCGTTTTACCGACGCCCAATATTTGGCTACCGCTCAAAGGGCTTTTGCTTCTGGCATTGTCAATTTGCGCATGTATTCTATGGTTGGTCTACCTGGCGAGCGTGAGGAGCATTTGCAAGCTTTAGTCGATTTAGCTGCCGATACTCGAAAATTGCAAATTAAGATGGGTAAAGGGGGCGGCCATATTACCCTTTCTACCGGTCAGTTGATCCCTAAGCCTTTTACACCTTTCCAGTGGAACAGTGTGTTGGAAAGAAATAAAGCGGCTAAATCGATCCATTATCTGGAGCGCGGAGTTAAACGTATAGGTGGCGTCGAATTTTCTGGAGAGTCGCCTAAGCAAGCGCTGATTCAAGCTTTATTGGCCAGAGGAGATCGGCGCTTCTCCAAAGTTATAGCCAGAGTTTATCGCCAGCCCTCCTTTAGTGCTTGGCTTAAAGCTTGCCTAGAGGAAGGTATCGATTATAAATACGAATTATACCGGGAGCGCTCGGTAGAAAATGAAACTATGCCTTGGAGCCATCTAATTCCTGTCGGCTCTCTAGAGCGCCTGCGCCGCGATGAAGAGCTGGCCAGGCGTACAGTAGAGTCACTTTAGCTAAACTGAACAATTCCTCATGCTGAAAAAGGAAAAATATGTATAAGGTAATTTCTCGTCGCTGTGAGGCTATGCCCTCTAAATACATATGTATCTCTCAATTTAATGATGTTTATAAGGAGTTGCTGGGAGCCCATCCTTGGCAAGCCGAGTTAAACACTGTAAAAATGCATAAAGAGCGCCAATCGGTCGATACATGCGAACCAGCCAGCCGATTTGAGCCTTTTGAACTTAGTTATATAACTTTTCCCAATATAAAAGTACCCCATGCCGTTTCTACCCGGCGTGGAGGGGTCAGTAGGGGAGCTTATCAAGGTCTCAATATCGGCTTTACTACCGAAGACAATCCTGACGACGTTGAAGAAAATAGGAGACGTTTGGCAGCCGCTTCCGGCGTCCCTTTAGCAGCTGTACTAACTATGGTACACGGTATAGAAGTTGTCCGGGTAGATGGGCCTATTAACAGTTTAACTCTCGGAGATGCTTGCCTTACCGACAAGGTAAAACAGCCCATGATGATTACTACGGCCGATTGTGTGCCTGTTGTATTATATGATCCTATCCATAAAGCGGTTGGTCTAGCTCATGCCGGTTGGCGCGGTACTGTAGAGCGTATCGCCAAAGTTACCGTTGAGAGTATGGCCCACCAATTTGGCAGCGATCCCCAAGCTTTACAAGTAGGTATAGGCCCCTCTATAGCCTCTTGTTGCTTTGAAGTTGGCCAAGATGTGGCCCAACAGTTCAGCGAATCCTTTGCCAACAGTCCCTATGGGAAGGATATTACCTTATTCGAGCGAAAAAATGGGGACATTAGTCGTCATGTCGATTTGTGGTTGGCCAATTTGGTTGCTCTGCGAGAGGCTGGCGTAAAATCTGAAAATATTTGTCTCGGCAATGTTTGCTCTGTTTGTCAAGAGGATCTCTGCTTCTCTTATAGGCGTGATAAGCGGGTGACAGGGCGTATGGCTTCGGCTGTCATGTTGGTTTAGCTCTTTGCCGGGTTAATAGTTTTATGGAGCTTTTAGTGCGTTGGCTGCAGTATTTTTATAGGGCGAGCTGGATGTAGCCTAGAGCCCTAGTAAGGACTGTGGCTCCCCTGGGGCTGTTTGTCATTTTTTTTGATAGGCGGTCGCTAATTTTTATATAGATACAAAAATCCGGTTCTGCTGTAGTGTATCTCTGTGAGAGGAGCATAAATTATATGGCTAAAGAGTTAATCCTGGTTGTTGATGATGAGGCCAACATTGTCTCACTCTTGAGATACAACTTAGAACAGCAAGGTTTTGAAGTTATTTGTGCTAGTGATGGCAATGAAGCTATCGCTCTAGCCCGTCGTGAACACCCAGATCTAATTCTACTAGATGTAATGCTTCCCGATCGTTCAGGCATAGACGTAACCCGTACTATTCGCAAAGAGAGCAAAACTCCCATTATTATGGTGACAGCCAAGGTCGAAGAGATAGATAAAGTACTAGGTTTAGAGATGGGAGCCGACGATTACGTATCTAAGCCATTTTCTCCACGCGAACTTATTGCTCGCATCAAGGCCGTTTTGCGTCGCACCTCAGATCATTCCGAAGAGAAAGACGAGATCACTTTCGATAAGCTCAGTATCAATTTAGTTAAGCACGAAGTGCGCAAAAATGGTCAAATTGTAGAGCTTAAACCTAAGGAATTTGATTTATTGCGCCTTATGGCCACCAACCCTGGTAAAGTTTATACCCGCGATTTCTTGCTTGAACAGCTTTGGGGCTACGATTACTTGGGAGATACCCGCACGGTCGACGTCCATATGCGCCGTCTACGCCAAAAGATCGAAGACGATCCTTCCAATCCTAAGCAACTAAAAACGGTTCATGGTATCGGCTACAAGTTCCAGCACGATGAAAACGAAGAATAGAATTTTTGTCGGCCTGGTGATTTTTTTTGACTGTGAGAATATAGTGTCTTATGCCTCCTCGCGTTGAAGGACAGTTGTCCGAAGCTTTAATTCAGGGCTCGGAAGATGGTATTTTAGGGGTGGATCGTTCCGGGGTTATACGTATCTTTAACGGTACTATGGGAAAAATTTTTTCTATTAGTCCCAACGAGGCTATAGGCAAAAATGTCTGGGATATTCTGCCCAAGTGTGAGTTCTCTCGAGCTCTTCTCTCTCAGATAAAAGATAGCAATCCTGAGTCTATTCAGCGTTTAATGCTCTTTCCCAACGAGCATATGTTCTCTGTTAAACTTATGGCCGTGCGCTCTGATCGCGGTCGCAACCTGGGAGCCTACGCTTCTTTGCGCGACGTTTCCGGTATGAGAAAAATAGAGCGCAGTTTAGATGACGTCTTTACCAGCTTAACTCGCGAGATTTCTGTCCCTCTGACTACTATTAAAGGCTTTGTGGAAACTCTTTTGGAAGGCGCTTATTTAGACGCCCAAATTACTCGCAAATTTTTACAGATTATCAATGGAGAAGCCAATAATTTAGTGCGTTTGGTTATGTCTTTAGATTCTGTAGTTAAAGACAAAGACAGCCAGCCTATTATGAGCCGTTTCCGTTTGGAAGATCTGATCCAAGAATGTATAGCTACTTTCGAGCCAGTAGCTGCCAATAAAAAAGTTACTTTTAAGCTCAGTATTTCTGACGATTTGCCCTGGATTAGCGCCGATCCCAGATTATTGCGTCAGGTTTTTGTCAATATATTAGATAATGCAGTTCGTTTTACCGGAGTAAAAGGCGGCGGTCAGGTCGATATAAATATTGATGTTAAGAATCGTCAATTTATAGTGACGGTTAAAGATAATGGTGTAGGAATTTCTCCAGCCGATTTGCCCCATATATTTGAGCGTTTTTTCCGCGGTTCAGGTTCGGAAACGGCCAACTTGGGGGGAGCTGGTTTAGGTTTAAGTGTGGCTGAAGGTATTGTTAAAGCCCATCATGGCAATATTTCCGTAAGTAGCTCTAAAGGTGAGGGGAGTACCTTTACTGTAGTTGTGCCGGTACGTTGCCACGAACCTAATTAGCTCTTTGGCTTTTGCTTTTGCGCCTTAATCGAAGCCCTTAACTGGGCAGGTTTTTTGCTGCTTTAATTTGAATCTACTAGACGCAAAGACGCGGAGGCTCTTCACTTTTGGGGGATAAATCGATAGGTGATAGCTTCTGGATCTAATTTTTTTTTGTTGGAGCAGCTTATTGAGATGAGCGACGCAGCAGTCCTTGACAAAAAAGGTAGCGCACCCTTCCAATATCGTTGGTTTGCTTTCGGCGACTTAAACGGTTTCTTTGGCGTCATGTTTGATAACATGACTGTGCTGGCCTTCTTGGCTTATATCCTAACTAGCATTTTCGAAATGCCGGCGGATATTGTTTACACCAGAATTTTCCCCGGTACAGCTTTTGGCGTGTTAGTGGGCGACTTAGTTTATACTTGGCTGGCTTTTAAACAAGCCCAACGCCAGAAAAAAGACGTAACGGCTATGCCTTTAGGTTTGGATACTCCTTCCACTATAGGTATAGCTTTTACAATTTTGGGGCCAGCCTTTATTGGTTACAAAGCCGCCGGTTTAGAACCTAGTGCTGCTGCTTTGCAAACCTGGTATGTCGGTATGGCCGCTATGTTCTATTGCGGTTTATTTAAAGTTGCTTGCGCTTTCTTTGGCAACTGGTTAAGCAAAGTTATCCCCGCTGCCGGTTTGATGGGCTCTTTGGCTGGCGTTGGTATAGCCCTTTTGGGTGTAGTACCTATTATTGAGATTATGAATGCCCCCTTGGTAGGTTTGGTGGCCATGGGATTGGTCTTCTATAATATGGTAGCCAAAATTCGCTTGCCCTTTAATGCTCCTGGTGTTTTGATATCTGTAATCTTAGGTACAATTTTGTACTATGCTTTTGGCCCTGTTGGTTTAGCAGGCCAGCAATTCCAAACTCCTAGTGCTGTAACTATCGGTTTTAGTTTACCTCTTCCTACCTTAGGCTTTATTGCCGGTTTAGCTGACGCAGTTAATTATTTGCCGGTTATTATTCCTTTTGCCATTTTGACAGTAGTGGGCGGTATTAACGTTACTGAAAGTGCCCGCTTAGCTGGTGATAATTACAATACTAAAGAGATCTTGTTAGTTGATGCTTGTTCTACCATCTTTGCCGGCTTGTGCGGTGCCGTAGCTCAGACGACTCCTTACATAGGTCAACCGGCTTTCAAAAAGATGGGCTGCCGTTCCGGCTATACCGTTTTAACCGGTGTAGTGGTCGGTTTATGCGGTATGTTGGGTATTATCCAATTTATTGTAGACGCTATTCCTACCGCCGCTTTAGCTCCTATTCTTTGCTTCGTCGGTTTGGAAATAGTCTCTCAGGCCTTCGCCTGCTGTCCGCAAGCTCACTTCCCAGCTGTGGCTTTTGCTTTTATCCCCAATATCGCCCGTGTTATGGCCATTAAAGGCAACTACAGCGACAACGGTGTCTTTGACAATTTGCTGACCACTTTGGCCAACGAGCCGGGTCGTTATTTAAGTGAGAAGCTACTCATTCCGGCTTTAGGTAACGGTTTTATCCTTACAGCCATGCTTTGGGGCGCTTTCTTTGCTTTTATGATCGATCGCAAATTGAAAAAGTGCTCCCTCTTCCTCTTTATTTTGGCCGCTCTCTCTTTATTCGGAGTTATCCACTCCGTCAATCCCAGCGGTTTCATGTATTTGCCTTGGCATTTGCCTGAGGTAGCTCAAGCTGTACCTTATCAGTTTGCTTTGGGTTACTTTATCTTAGGCTTGGTAGTATTGGCTCTCTCCTTTACTAAGGAAAGCCACCTTTCTACCGAAGTGGAGGAAGACAAGGAAGAAACTGCCGCTTTGGAAACCCCCTCTGAGGCTGTAGCCGAAACTGAAGGAACTAAAGTCGAAGAGAATAAAACCGAAGAGGTTGCCGTTAAAGCTTAAAAGTTTTAGTCTAACTTAACTAAAGCTGAACACAAACGAACTTGGTGAAGTCCTTGGCTTCGGCCCATTGCCGGTATGGCTGCGAAGCTGAAAGCGAGCAGACGTCGGCAATCTCGGCCGGAAGTCTTGGACGAACCGACAAACTGGGAAAGTCTCCGTTTCTGTAATATTTGTAGCGTAGTTTAGCCTATAGCAAAGCGAAAGGCTCTTATACGCCTGTAGCTTGCTATAGGCGTATACGTAGCCAGCCAGCGGAGAAACGGAGAGTTTAGCCCCTGTACCTTTGCTCCGCCTTTAGCTATAACTATCCGTCTGCCATAAAATAAACGTGCTTCAGCCCAAGAGTTGGCGCAGTAAGTGAAACGATACTGCGCCACACAAACAGACTTGGTGTAGTCCTTGGCTTCGGCCTATTGCCGGTATG
>CAKUDB010000011.1 GCA_934644775.1 uncultured bacterium
TCCGTTGGCTGGCTGCGTTTACGCCTATAGCAAGCTACAGGCGTATAAGAGCCTTTCGCTTTGCTATAGGCTAAACTACGCTACAAATATTACAGAAACGGAGACTTTCCCAGTTTGTCGGTTCGTCCAAGGCTTCCGGCCGAGATTGCCGGCGTCTGCTTCGCCTTACGGCTACGCAGCCATACCGGCAATGGGCCGAAGCCAAGGACTACACCAAGTCCGTTTGTGCGGCGCAGTATCGTTGCACTTACTGCGCCAGCTTTTGGGCCAAAGCACGTTCATTTCATAGCAAGCGGACAGTTTATAGAGGGCTTTACGCCACTGGTGGTAAAAAAAGATTTTACGCCAAAAATAGGCTAACGGCCCAATAATATTAACCATAGGGAAACGGAGTGAAAAAGAATGAACGAACCAATCGAAACTTTAAAAAATCGTCGCAGTGTCAGAAAATATCAAGCTGACAAAGCTGTCCCCCAAGCTCTAGTAGATCAAATAATCGAAGTCGGCCTTTATGCCGCTAGTGCTATGAATAGACAGCCCACAATTATTGTGGAAGTTACCGACAAAGAAGTGCGCGATCAGCTTTCCGACTTGAATAGGCGTATCGGCGGCTGGAAGGAAGGCTTTGATCCCTTCTATGGTGCTCCCATGATGCTGATCGTATTTGCTGAAAAAGAGAACAAAAACCACGTATACGACGGCAGTTTGGTTATGGGTAACTTAATGGCCGCCGCCCACGCTTTGGGATTAGGCAGTTGCTGGATTAACCGAGCTAAAGAAGAGTCGGAATGTGAAGAAGGCCGAGCTATCTTCCGCAAGTTGGGAGTACCGGACAACTACGAAGGTATTGGCCATTGTATTTTAGGTTATGCTGCAGAAACTCCTAAGGCTCACCCTATCCGTGAAGGTCGCGTAATAAAACACTAGTTTCCTACAATAAACTTAATTAAGGCCAACCCGAGTAGAAAAAGAATCGAGTTGGCCTATTTTTTTGGAAACATATTACTTAACTAAATACTGAGCGCGGCTAGCCTGGAAAGCTTTCCATTCTTGGTAAAGCTTAGCTAAGTTGCTATCGAGATAACTAAGCGCCTTTTTCTCAATTTCTGGCGGAACACCGTAGAAAGCTTCGGCGATAGAACCAGTTATAGCGGCAATGGTATCGCTGTCGCCTCCCAAAGAAACAGCTAAACGTATGGCATTTTCAAAATCGGAAGATTCTAAAAAGGCTTCGATAGCTTGCGGCACAGTTTCCATACAAGTTTCGTTGAATTGGTAGTGGGGGCGAATTTCGTCAACAGTAAAGCTTAATTTATAATAATTATCGTTAATATGTTGTCTTATTTCGTATTTGCTTTTGCCTTGCCTAGCCATGAAGATAGCTGCCGTAGTAGCTTGAGCTCCTCTAATGCCTTCAGGATGATCGTGAGTGACAGCTGTTACTACTTTAGCCAGCTCTAAAGCTTCTTCCAAAGTGTAAGCGGCCCAAGCTGCAGCGCTAACACGCATAGCCGATCCGTTACCAAAGCTGTTATAAGGCTTAGGATTGAGACAATACATCCAATGCAAAAAGCGGCCACCATAACCGCAGCCAGGATAAGGCTGTCCTATTTGACGCATATAGCGCACAGTTAAATCAAAAAGTGTTTGTCTCCCCTTCTCATTGAGTTCTAACCCTTGTTTATAAAATTCTACAATAGCTTTACCTATTGCTAGGCTCATAATTGAATCATCAGTAGCAAAACAATCATCATCAAAAAAGGGAAATTCAATATTGCGATGATTGGCAAATTCATAACGTGAGCCCACAATATCGCCGACAATAGCTCCTAACATATCACCCTCCGAATTAACTTGCTTTTGTTCGCAGCCGACGATGTTTCAGCTTAAAGGGTTTTACTTCCTATTTTGCTTTAAAAACAAAAAAAAGCCCGAGCACTAAACTCGAACTTCATTTGTGGTGGGCACGAAAGGATTCGAACCTCTGTAGCGCGTCGCGCGTCAGATTTACAGTCTGATGCAATTGTCCACTCTGCCACGTACCCGTAACGGGAAGTATATTACCTAAACAAACTGCCCTTGTCAAGAGAGTTGAGCCGATAGGATAAGATTTTTTATAAACTAAAGGGTTCCGCCTTGGCTTTGGGAACTTTATCAGTGTTGACTTTAAGGGCTGGGAGCACATTTCTATGGATAAACAAAGTAACTATTTTTTCATTTCTTCTTTACGAAACTTTACTTGGCGTACTGCTTGCCTTTCTTTAATAGTTTGGGCAACCTTTATGCCTCCTACCATAGCTGAACCTCCCCAAGAGACTAAGCCTTCCGAAGCAGCCTCACCTACTGTCAATAGTTCTAAGCCCACAGAAACTAAAACTGAAAAGGCAAATAGCGCTACAGATAAGGCCACCCCAACTAACCAACAGAAAGATCAAACTAAGAGTCAACAAGCTGAGCAACAACCCCCTTCGCAGGAAGCGGAGCATCTTTACCAGCGCGGTAAAAAGCTTATTAAGCAAGATGACGTAGCTCAAGGTTTAGATTTGTTGCGTAAAGCTGCCTCTTTGGGCCACGGCGGGGCGGCCTATATGGCTGCCGATTGCCTTTACAATGCCAAAGGTTGCCCGCGTAATGTTCAAGCTGCTATTACTTTGTATAGAACAGCTGCCGATTTAGGTAATACGGCCGCTCAATTGGCTATAGGTAATATTTATCGCTTCGGTAACGGTATTAACAAAAATTTTGGCCAAGCTATAGCTTTTTTATCCAAAGCAGCCGGCCTTGGTGATCCTAGAGCTAAAAATGCTTTAGCCGAAATGATCGCTGCCGGTCAGGGTACAGACAAAGATTATCAAAAGGCTTTTAAGCTTTTTAGTGAAGCTGCTCAAGCCGGTAATACTGACGCTATGGTCAATTTAGGTGACTTATATGCTTTAGGTCACGGCGTCAAACAAGATCACCTTAAAGCTGTACAGTGGTATAAAAAAGCGGCTGCCCAAAATAATGGCCGAGCCTATTATAGGTTGGGTTACTGCTCAGAAGCTGGTTTAGGGCTAAAGCAAAACCGCTCTCAAGCTATTAAAGATTACGATAAAGCTGGCCACTTAGGTTATCCTTTAGGTTGGACACGTATAGGCAGGCTTTACGATCTCGGTTTAGGTGTTAAAGCCAACTTTGAGCAAGCTTTAAAGTATTACCAAAAGGCAGCCGATTTTAAGGAGGGAACCGCTTTAACAGTTTTGGGCCTTTACTACGAGCAAGGACTTAAAGTAAAGCAAAACCCAGCCAAGGCTTTGAAGTATTACATAAAAGCCGCCGACTTAAAATATGGAGAAGGGGCCAATATGCTAGGCCGCCTTTATACTGAAGGCAAGTTTGTCCCTAAAAATAAGGAGACAGCCGCCGATCTTTTTTACCAAGCCGGAGAAGATGGCAGCTTAAATGGCTTATGCAATTCAGGCAATTGCTACTACTACGGTATTGCTCGCGGTCAAGATTACCGAACTGCTTGCGAAAATTATAAAGTGGCTGCCGATTTACACCATCCTATAGCTTTATATAATTATGCTATTTGTCAAGGGCGCGGTTTCGGTACCAAAAAAGATGCCCCAGGAGCTATCGACAATTTTACTAAATCGGCCCAATTAGGCTGTATTCCGGCTATGGATAAGCTTAGTGAAATTTATCAAAAAGGGACTTTAACCGACGCAGATCCCGCTAAAGCTAAATATTGGCAAGAGCAAGTCCGCTCTCACACCAAGAATCCCGAATTAAAAAGACAGGCTGACGATATGTATTACCACCAAGATAAGCACAACTCTCGCCCGCTTGTCTTAAAAGCTTATTACTATGTACCTACCGATATTATAATTTTTAGATATTGACATATAAAATATATTTTTTTAATTTAAGTTGGTCATGCAATACAAAAATAAAGAAAACATTAGCAAGTCGGATTACAAAAAGTTCAAGCTTTCTTGCTACTTTGTATGTAGTTGAAAGTTTGCCAAGGCAAAATTGACAAAAAAAAGCCCTCCAAGATGAGCTAGAGAACTCGCCCGAAGGGACCGCTTTTGGAGCCTCGAACCGGACTCGAACCGGTGACCTTCCGCTTACAAGGCGGGAGCTCTACCAACTGAGCTATTGAGGCAAATATTTAACTTAACCGCAAAAATAATACTTAATAAATAATCTTTTGTCAAGATAGAACTTACTCCAAAGAGGCCGCCCACGGAAAAAGAAGCTTTCCGGGCGGCCTCGGGGGAATCTCTCCTGGTATTAGTGTCGGCACAGTAGTACCGACAAAAAGCTGAGCTAATGGCTCATAGGAGCTTTTAAAGTTCTCTCGATTTTGCGTTTGACTCTCTGTAAAGCGTTATCAATAGACTTTACATGACGGTTGAGTTCTTTAGCCATCTCCTGATAAGACTTGCCTTCAAGATAAGACTGCAGAACCTGAGACTCCAATTCGCTCAAGTTTTGCTTAATTTTTTCTCTCAAATCGCTGGAAAGCTCGGTGCTAATAAACACTTCCTCCGGATCGGACACCTTATTGGAAGAAAGGACATCTAACATAGTGCGATCGGAGTCTTCATCATAAATAGGCTTGTTAAGCGATACGTAAGAGTTTAAAGGTATATGTTTTTGACGAGTGGCAGTCTTAATTGCGGTAATAATCTGTCTCGTAATGCACAACTCAGCGAATGCTCTGAAAGAAGATAATTTGTCAGCGCGAAAGTCGCGAATAGATTTGTACAGGCCAATCATTCCTTCTTGAATAATGTCTTCACGATCGGCACCTACCAAAAAATAGGATTTTGCTTTCACACGCACAAAATTTTTGTATTTGGAGATAAGATACTCGGTAGCAAACTCATCACCGTCTTTAGCTAGCTTGACAACCTCCTCATCCTGGCGCTCATCTAAGCTGGCGCTGTAGTTGCTGCCCGTACTTGGCACTGACATCAAGTTGGTATTTGGCATTCAAATAACCTCGTGTTCTTCCAATGTGAGCCTCTGCGGATTATCGATAAAATGTGTACTTATCTCTCTGAGGAGGATTCGCGAAGTTTCAACGAAAAAGTAGCTTGGGATGTTTGCGGCTCTTGGGCCGGGGGGAGAGGCCACCTTCTCTTGGTGAAACTAAAACTGAACCGGAAGCTAAACCAAATGCCTAAACAAAACTTGCCATTTAGGCTAGACGGTACCAACTTTACCGCAAGTATTTGTACCTTCTATTAGGATTAGAGAAACAAAAAACCAGCTATCTGTAATTCCCTAAGGGATCTAAGCAGACAACTAATCTAGCACACACATCCTCCACCGCAAAAAATATAACTGAAAGAAGATGAAACTGAGCGGCAAAGCCCATACTCTAAAAAAATCGGCCTAAAACTAACTTTTCAAGAGCAGGAAACCCTACCTTGGTAAGGAAAGACAGTGCATAATCTTACGATCTAGAACTTTCCTTCCATTAGCTTACTTGTGAAGGATACCACAAACAAACCCTTTTGGCAATTATTGACAATTGCCTTTGTTGTTGTCTCTCCTATCTTTTCCCCAGCCTCTGTCTAACCACTTCGTACATCATAATTCCGCCAGCCACAGAGACATTTAAAGACTCAATCTTGCCCAACATGGGGATCTTCACCAAGTTTGTACACAATTCTTTAACACTCGGACGCAACCCCTTACCCTCGGCTCCCATTACTATCACAGTAGGGCCATTATAATCAACCTGAGTGTAGTCGTAATCAGTATTAGAATCGGCACCTAAAATAGTATAATTTTCAGAACGGAGTTGACGCAAAATAGATCCCAATTTGGGAACGCGGGCTACCAGCATATGCTGATCGGCACCGGCACTAGCTCGAGTAACTGCAGAGGTAAAACTACACGAATTAGAACTGGTGACAATGACTCCATCTACTCCGCTAGCTTCAGCAGTACGCAACAAAGCCCCGAAATTTCCCGGATCTTGCACTTCATCGAGCACTAATAAAAACGGAGCATAGTCACTTTGGCGACACTTGTCCCTAATCTCTTCCCAGGTGTTGAAATTACGAGCCGCTTTAATGGCAGCTACGCCCTGGTGATTGGCATGATTACACATAAAGTCTAGGCGCTGGCGCTCACAATGGACAACGGCAATGCCCTCTTCACGAGCCATAGTAAAAACTTCTTTAGGCACCCCTACAGCTTGCTTCAATACATAGATGCGCTGTAAGGGTACGCCACTACGCAAAGCCTCAACTACAGGACGACGCCCATAGATAGTCTCTTGCTCAGTTGGGGACTCTAAAGTATTCTTGCTTTCCTGTTGGGAAGTAGAAGGGAGGCTATCAGCTTGAGGAGCCCTAGCTAAGCCTCCCCTCCTCTCGTCAAAGTGACACTCTCTCGACCATTTGCCTCTAGACCCGGCAGAACGAGCGTAAGGACGGCCACTTTTTATCTCTTGCTTGGATCGATTTTCCATCTTAACCCCTTGGGAGTATCTTCTAAAATAATACCGCGCTCTAAAAGCTGGTCACGAATACAATCGGCTTTTTGGAAATTGCGCTCTTGGCGTGCTTGTTGACGAGCTTCAATTAAAGCCTTCTCTTCGTCAGTAATTTCATCACTAACCGACTTTTGAGCTTCTTTAACAATATCTAAAGCAAAAACTCTGTCAAATTCATTGATTAAGCCTAAAACAAGCTGAGCGGCCTCTTGGCCAATATCTCCGCCTTCATCGATAGCTTTATTGACGTCGCGACGCAAAGCAAAAAGCACCGCCAAGGCTTCAGGCGTATTAAGATCGTTGTCCATAGACTCAATAAATTTGCCACGACTCTCTTCCACAAGTTGCTTGAGCTGGGCAGAGACTTCTGTAGAGCTCTCTTGCTCGGTAAGGCGGCGGGCAAAGGCGATAAGGTTGTCTCTGGTATCCTGAGCAGTTTGCAAACCGCTAAAAGTAAAGTCCAGACGAGTGCGGTAATGGGTAGAAAGTAATAAATAGCGCACAGACAAAGCGTTCCAAGCCTTGCCAGAAGCATTTTTAGAAGCGTCGAGCAAATCGCGCAACTTATAGAAATTGCCCAACGATTTACTCATCTTTTTGCCTTCAACTTGTAAATGCTCGGAATGGAGCCAATAATTGACAAAAGTTTCGCCAGTACAAGGCTCAGTTTGGGCAATCTCGTTTTGATGGTGCGGGAAAATGTTATCTACGCCTCCAGTATGAATATCAAAATGGTTGCCCAAATATTCGGTACTCATAGCCGAGCACTCAATATGCCAACCGGGACGCCCTTTACCTAAATCGGGATACTGATCCCAGTAAACGTCGCCGTCATTTTCGTCCCAAGCTTTCCACAAGGCAAAATCGGCGGCCGTGCCTTTTTCGTATTCATCTTGAGAAACGCGGGCTCCACTTTGCAATTCATCAACTTTAATATGAGCCAACTTGCCATAATCGGCAAATTTAGAAATATCGTAATAAATGGAGCCGTCGTCAGAGCGATAGGCGTAACCTTTATTGATAAGGTCGCGAATCATAGCCACCATACGATCTACATGCTGAGTGGCCCTAGGATAATAAGTAGCCAGCTCAATATTTAAACTTTTCAAATCGGCGAAAAAAGCTTCAATAAAAGGATCGGTAATAGAACTGAGCGGAACTTGCTGAGTGCGGGCTTTGCGGATAGTTTTGTCTTCCACGTCAGTAATATTCATGACGTGGGTAACTTCATAGCCGCGATATTCTAAGTAGCGACGTAAAATATCTTCGAAGACATAAGTGCGGAAATTGCCGATATGAGCAAAATCGTGAACAGTAGGGCCACAAGTATAAAGCCCAACTTTGCATGGCTTGCCGACCTCAGTTTCGGCAATAGGATGGAATACTTCCAGAGAGCGGCTCATGGTATTAAAAAAACGAATAGCCATATCGTAAAAGACCTTACCTTCTCCTCTATTTTTCTGCTTTTTAGGGAGAGCCACAAGGCCAACCCTAGCAGTATCTGAATATTTTTATCTATATCGAGTAGTGAGTTTACACTGTTTTTAAGTTTTACTCAAGAAGCAGCCTAAAACTGGCCAACCAGCCCAAAAAGAAGGCCCTCGCTTCGACTGTCCGAGCCGAAAATCGAGGGCTTTATATATTTATACCGGAGCCATTTTTAGCCACTAACTCTAAGCCATTAAGAACCCTTCGTCGGAAGGAGCAGCCTCTTTAGCTTCAGCTTGAGAATTACTTCCACTTTGGGAATTTTCTTTAGCTAAAGTGGCAATATCGTGAGAAGTATCCCAAGTTAAAGCTAGTTCTAAAGCTTTTTTGGCATTGATTAAGCCAGCGCCTTGCACATATTTAGGCTCATCTAAGTAGTTGTCGCAACTCTTAACCAAAATTTCTTTGACGTCTTTGTGAGTAAGGTTAGGATTGGCTTGCTTGAGACAAGCGGCCACGCCGGCAACCATAGGAGTAGCCATAGAAGTACCAGAAATAGCTACATAGTCTTGGCCTATGTGAGGCAAACTATCGTCATCGATACCAGCTTCGGGAGCTAAGGGGCCGTAGACATTGACGCCGGGAGCCACCAAGTCGGGCTTATTGATACCGTCGATATTCGTCGGGCCACGGCTAGAGAAATCGGCGATCTTGTCGTCGGAGCGATCTAAAGTACCGTTATCATCTAAGGCACCTACAGTAATAATATCAGGATGGATGCCAGGAGTGGAGATATTGCGCTCGGAAGGGCCGTCGTTGCCTGCGGCTACACAAACAACCAAGCCAGCTTCCATGGCCTTTTCAGCCGCCTGAGCCCAAGGATCGTCTTTGTAAGAGCGCATAGCGAAGTCGCCTAAAGACATGTTGATAACCCCAATACCCAAGCGATCCTTGTTTTCGATTACCCACTGGATACCTTTGATAGCCTCGGAGACATTGCTTATACGCACACCCACCACGTTGGCGTCGGGAGCTACGCCTTTATGGACTCCAGCCGACTTAACACCACTTCCAGCAGCGATACCAGCTACATGGGTACCGTGGCCGTAAGTATCGGTAGGCTTGAGAGTGCCTTCTTGCATATCTACCCAACCGGTAATTTTGCCCTCTAAATCGGGATGGGGATAGATACCCGAATCGATAACGGCAATAGTCTGGCCTTTACCGGTATACCCCATATCCCACACTTCATTTATACCTATAAGGGCGTCGGCTATATCGTCGGGAGCTTGGCCCTTAGCGGCAGCTCCTGATTGGGCGCTCTTCATAATAGTAGGATTATCAAAAGAGAGTGGACGATCGATAGCTATTTGGGTGCCTACCGGCAAATTCTTTAGCATATTGTCGATATTTTCTGGCTTTACATCGACAGAGTAACCGTTAATTAAAGGCAAATTATCGGAGATTGTGGTGCCTGATTTTTCCTGAGCCTTGAGAAAAGCCGCAGTATCGGACGCTTTAGCTTCTTTGCTGAAACTAAGGATAAAGCGCACGTTGCCATCATCATTTGTAGTCAAACCGGAACTTTGAAAAGCGTCGATAGGAGTATTGACGGCACTACTGTCATTTTTTACTTCTGTTCCGCCCTTAGGGACAGAATTGCTTACCGAATCGGTATAAGTTCTATTTATATTGATTGAAGAACTACCGATACAATCTGCTCTCACGACTCAAAAACCTCCTTTCAAGAGCCATTTGCAGCTCTTGCCCCCCAACCAAACCTGGAACCGACTCCTTGAAGCAAGCCAGCTCCAATTCTCTATAATGGAGCATATCACTTAGGCAGATGGCAGTGCAACAGTCAACTGTTGCAAAAGTTTTGCTAATCGTCACTAAACTAAATATTTACCCTATTTTATATCTTTATCCCCTACTAAAAAAATAAAACCCCTCCGTTTAAACCAATTAGAAAAGAAATTGAACAGAAGGGGTTCTAAAAAGCTAATCGACTATACACAGAGCTTCTTCAACATCTCCTTTGCCGTAGCGAATAACTGTAGGAGTAGCGCCGCTAAGATCGATAACTGAAGATTGAGATAATTCTACCGGACCACAATCGATAAGTATATCGGCCTCGCGATAATAAGTTTTTATCAACTCCGGCTCGTTCAACTCTTCGTCAGTTTCATAGTCGGCAGAAGTATTCATTAAAGGGTTGCCCAACTCGCGAATAATCCCTAAACAAATTTTATTGTTGGGTACACGGATGCCAACTTTGCGCTGTTTATCAACCACTACACGAGGCACAAGTTTAGTAGCAGGCAAAATAAAAGTGTAAGGGCCTGGCAAGAGGCGCTTCAATAAAGTGTAAGCTTGTTCGTTTATATGAGCATACTTGGCAATTTGCTCTAAATCGGAGCAGAGCAAGGAGAGCGGCTTGCGCTTATTGAGCTTCTTTATATTGTAAACTCTATTGATGGCCTGAGGATTGAGAGCATCGCAACCCATACCGTAAAGGGTGTCGGTAGGATAGATAACTACACCGCCAGAGCGAAGCTTGCGGGTGGCTTGTTCGATAATAGTCTCGGGGTCCTGGTCGCATTGTATAACGATCACTGCCGGAACCTCCTAATATGTGTGTGAGCTAAACAAGTTTCTCTACCTAAAGGCAGAGAACTTAAAAGGTTAGAGAAAGAACCTTCTTTAACGCATTCGGCCCTGCTTCAAGAAAAAAATCCCCACTCCTTTTAGAGCTATTCACTACCCAAAAGAAATACCGCCAAGCCCTAACAAGAACTGGCGGTACCCCTCTAAGTAGTATGAAAAACTAGAGAACTAGGCCTTTTTTATCTTGGGCAACAAGCGCTCCTGACCGCCCATATAAGGACGAAGGGCTTCAGGAATAACAACCGAGCCATCGGCTTCTTGGAAGTTTTCCAAAATAGCTACCATAGTACGACCAACAGCCAAACCGGAGCCATTCAAAGTGTGGACATATTCAGTGGGAGCAGAAGGCTCACGACGGAAACGCATATTGGCTCGTCTAGCTTGATAATCCCAACAATTAGAGCAAGAAGAGATCTCAATAAAGCGCTTCTGAGCTGGAGACCAAAACTCTAAGTCGTAAGTCTTGGAAGAAGAGAGGCCCATATCGCCAGCACAGAGCAACACCACCCGGTAAGGGATCCCCAAACCTTTCAAAACATCTTCGGCATTGTCAACCATCTTTTCTAACTCGTCGTTAGAAGTGTCGGGATTGACGATCTTGACCATTTCCACTTTGTTGAACTGATGGACGCGCACTAAACCGCGAGAATCGCGGCCGGCGGCTCCAGCTTCGGAGCGGAAGCAAGCTGTACAAGCGGTGTAGTAAATAGGCAAATCTTTGCCATCAAGCACCTCTTCGCGGTGGATATTAGTTAAAGGCACTTCGGCGGTAGGAATTAAATATAAGTCGTTAGGAGAACAATGGAACAGATCTTCCTTGAACTTAGGAAGCTGGCCGGTGGCATACAAAGTGTCGCTATTTACCAATACGGGAGGAAGCATCTCTTTGTAGCCGTGCTTCTGGGTGTGCAAATCGAGCATATAAGTGTAGATAGCACGCTCTAAACGGGCTCCATCTCCGCAAAGTAACCAGAAACGAGAGCCGGAAAGCTTAATGGCTCTCTTACTATCTAAGATGCCTAACTCTTCGCCAATATCCCAATGGGGCTTAACTTCAAAATCATATTCTTTGAAGTTGCCTACGCGGCGTACTTCTTTGTTGTAATCGGAATCGGGACCGTCAGGAATATCATCTTGAGGCAAATTGGGCAAGACTTCCACTAAATGGACTTGCTCTTCTTCGACAGCCACCTTTTCTGCATCGATAGCGGCAATCTGAGCGCCCACTTCGCGCATACGGGCAGAGTCGGCGCTAATATCTTCGCCAGCTTTTTTGCGTTTGCCCAAATCGGCCGACACGCTGTTGCGCTCTTTCTTGAGCTCGTCAGCTTTGGTAATCAGATCGCGACGCTTTACGTCGAGAGCCAAAATAGCGTCGATAGTTTCGGGCTTAATTCCGCGCCGTCCTAAAGCCTTCTTTACCCGATCAGTATCGCGGCGGATAAGTTTTACATCCAACATTTTTATTCTACCTCTTTTCTAAAGCGGCAAAAGTCTACACTTAATTGACGTGCTTGGCAAGTTCTTACTATGCAAAGCTAGTAAGGCAAACTCATAATCTTCTTGAAATCTTCGGGACGGCTGCTTTGACGCACGGCTTCTTCCATAGTGACAATATTTTTGCGTACCAGGAAACGCAAAGCCATTTCCTGAGTTTGCATACCGTGATCGCGAGCCGAAGCGGACATATAAGGGCCGATTTGGGCAATTTTGTTTTCGCGCAGCAACTCTTTGAGCTTACCTGTAGAAACGAGCAACTCAAAAGCTGGCATCAAACCTTCGCCAGAAGCTTTACGCAACAAAACCTGACTAACGATAACTTTTAGACCCAAAGCTAAGTTGTTGCGACAAAACTGAGCTAAGTGGGGCGGATAAGACTCAATAATCTTTTCCAACATGGTCTGAACACTGGAAGCTACTGAAGAGGCAATTACCAAAGTGCCCGAGGCAGCTAAGTTGATGGCTTGCTGGATCACTTCTTGACTTTCTAAGTTAGAAACGACCACGACATCGGCACCTTGGCGGGGAAGCGCCGCAAAAGCTTCCTTATAGCCGACTACATCGGTGCCAATTTCCCGCTGACAAATAACCCCTTTTTGATTGCGATGTAAAAATTCCAGAGGCTCTTCCAGAGAGACGATCTGACAACAGCGAGTCTCCAGAAGAAAATTTACCAAAGCGGCTAATGTGTTACTCTTACCCGACTGTTTGGGGCCGCAAACCAACACTAAGCCCGAACTAGCTTCAGATAGTTGATTTTTGACCAGATCGGGAATGCTTAAATTCTCTAAAGTTGGAGCTGAAGGGGGGTTAGTCGAAACTACGCAAGCAACAGAACCGCGCTGCCGATAGACATTGACCCGGAACCTAGATAAGCCAGGTACGGAGAAGGCGAAATTGCACTCTAGACGCTCTTCAAATTCGTCTTGCAAATCGTCGTTCATAATAGCGCGACTAAAGGCCTCTGTGTCAGCTGTACTTAAAGTCGGCCCATCCATACTGACCAATTGATTATTGATACGCATAAGAATGGGACTGCCGGGAACTAGGTGCAAATGAGACGCCCTACGTTCAACCATACTGGTAAATAATTCTTCAACGTTCATTTTAAACTGTACCTTTCTTAATTCTCAGCCAATCTTCCGGAGCAGCCTTCTTGGAGCAACCTTTTAAGCGACTTTCCTTCTCCGTTTCTATCGAAAGTTAATTACGATTCAGACGCAGGTGCAGGAGCGCTCACCGCATTGGGATTAGTAATTAAACGGTTAAATTCTTCGGGACTGTGAGCTTTAGAAAGGCCCTCTTCATAGGTAATTAGTCCTTGCTGGTAAAGGTTGCGCAGCGACATATCGAAACTCATCATACCGAACTGTCTTCCAGTTTGAATAGCACTGGGAATCTGGTGAGTTTTACCCTCACGAATTAAGTTGCGCACAGCTGGAATCATAGGCATAAGCTCCATAGCCATAACGCGACCGCCGCCCTTGGCCTTAGGCAATAGACTTTGGCACATGACGCCTTCTAAGCATACGGACAACTGCATACGTACTTGCTGTTGCTGGTGGGGAGGGAAAATATCGATAACGCGGTCTACGGTGGAGGCAGCAGAATTGGTGTGCAAAGTAGCTAACACCAAGTGACCAGTTTCGGCGGCGGAGATAGCGATCTGGGTAGTTTCCAGATCGCGCATTTCACCGATAAGAATCACGTCGGGGTCTTGACGCAAGACGTGTTTCAAGGCCATAGCAAAACTGTGGGTATCGGCACCAACTTCACGCTGACAAATGACCGAGTTTTTATCCTTATGCAAAAATTCGATAGGGTCTTCACAAGTGACGATATGGCAGCGACGCGACTCATTGATATGATCGATCATGGCGGCTAAGGTGGTAGATTTACCCGAACCTGTAGGGCCTGTAACTAAGACTAAACCACGTGGACGCATGGCCAGATCAGCTACCGTTTGCGGCATCTTTAATTCTTCCAACGTAAGAGGGCGCGAAGGGATTACACGCAAAGCTGCTCCCCAAGTTCCGCGCTGCAGGTAAATATTGACACGGAAACGAGACAGACCGGGGATACTATAAGCTAAGTCCAACTCTTTATCGGCAATAAATTTTGCCTTCTGTTCGTCAGTCAGAATGCTTTCACAAAGGCGACGCACAGTAGTGGCGTCGAGTATTTCATAAGTAGCGGGAGTTAGTTCTCCGTCGACACGGATCATGGGAGCACTGCCAACTTTGATATGTAAATCGGAAGCTCCGCGCTCCACCATAGTAGTTAACAAATCGTCTAATGCAAGTTCATGCGAGTCAAGAAGACTGTCCATCTATTCACCTTTACAGCAAGACTGAAAGCAGCGAACTAACTCCAGTCTCAGATTACAACAAACCGCCCTCCCCTTCGAGAATTTCAATTTTTCGCCTGCCTGGAAAACCTAAATGGGAAGATAGTTGCAGCAGGTTCGCCTATAAAGGAGACGAAAGGGGCAGCGTGTCTGAATTAACCGATTTACAAGAGTTTTTAAAAAGCGATCTACCGGTTTTAGAATTTAATCAAGCCGACTTTCCCACTTTAGCCTCCCAAAATCGCCAAGAAGAATGGCTTCGTTTGGCAGCCAATAATTTGCGCGGCTTCAGTAAGCAACCTTGTGTAGTCAGGCGTCATACTACATATAACGAAGTACAAACTGAAGTCAGGCGCTGGAGTGAAGAGAATTTTCTACCTATAAAAGGTCAAGATGAAGCTATTAGCACCCTTTTTATGGGAGAGAGCGCTAGTCTTTACCAAAGTGTTTTAGACGGACAGCGCCTTTTGCGTCACGATCCCGGCGATGAAATAGTTGAAGATATTTACATATATAACAAAATCGACAATCCGTTGGGGATCCAATTGGAGTCGGTGCGCTGCCTAGTTATCGATAGACTATACGAAGTAGGTTATCTCAATTGGCCTTGTTTAAGTACGGCCGAACGGCTGGCTTTAGTAGCTCACAAAAGCGGCACTCTCGAAGCTAAACAAGCTTTAAATTCACTCTATGAAGGCGACCAAACTTCTACGCTAGAGATGTTTTTGGGCCATACTACTAACGAAAAAGTCAGGCAAGAGATTTGGGAAGCGGGCAAGCGAGGTAAATTTCGCCTGAACACTAAGGCTATGTTATGGCTTTTAAAACGTCCCGACTGGAATACTAATAGTTGCGTCACTTTTATGGCTCTAGGTATAGCGGCAGAACATCCCCAAGAGACGTCTAAGCTTATGCTCCATCCCAACAATTTAATACGCCTTCACTTAGCCGATCTTATCGATAATACAGAAGTATTGTTAGAATGGTTAAGCTGGGAAGATAATCCAGCCGTGCGCCGTCGCATCTTGTTGAGCTTACAAAGGACGACCTCTCCAGCAGCTCTAGTTTCTAAAATAAAAAATGCCCAAAAGGTGGAATTGGCAGCGACCAAAGGAGAAAAAGGCCAAGTTAATTACGAAGTTATAGGCTGGGTATTAGCCAATTGGCGTCAGGGCTTTATAGATGAAAGTATTAAACTGGCCTTACAAGAAGCCACCACCTTGCCCATAGGTGATAATAATCAAAAAAAGATAAAGGATTTAATAAAACAATATGCTTTTATTAAATCCTAAATATTGATTAAAATTGCTAAATTCTTTTTTAGTCTAGAGCTCTCTCGACAATTTTAGCTTCTGCTACCTGTTTTACCAACTGGGAAGAGTGAGAAGCCAAAATTAGGCTGCCGTAGGCGTCTTCCAACTTAGGCATTAAGCTTTGTACTTTCCGAGCTTGCTCAGCTAAAGTTTCTCGATCTTCATCGTAGTCAATAAGTTCTTTAGCTCCGTTGATAACTTCTTCTTGAAGATGGCGAGCTTTATCTTCTAGAGAGGTAAAAAGTTTAGTCAATTCTTGCAAAGAGGCAGCGAATTGCTCACCACTCTCTTTATTTTGCCAAGCAGCCGAGCCTAAAGCGCAGATAATATCTTTACTATTATAGAGATCGTCTCCAGTAGCGACAGCCTGGACACGAGCCGTAATATCATTGAAGGAGTTGATACCGCTCATAATAAGTTGGATACCGACTCTCAATCCCAGTTCTTCTTCACTGTTGACAAAGGCCTCAAATTGCATAAGGCCTAAGTGAATCATATAATACGTATCGTCAATACTGGAAGCTAAAGAATTTAGGTAACTCTTCTCGGCTTCGTTCTCCGGGATGGATTTTAACTCATTTCTGACCTGAGCATAAGCCTCTTCTATCGTTTTAAATATATCGTAAGCACCTTGCAAAAAAGCTTCAGGCGTTATTTCTTGCTTGCTGACTTGAGCAACCAGTTTAAGTAAACCGCTATATTTTGACGTATCAGCTGCACCAGCAGCGGGAGAGGTCAATTCTTTTTCCGACTGTTGCTCGGAAGCCAAAGAATCCATAGTAACTCCTCCAATAGTGTCAGTTAATGGCCCGCCAAGTTTCTATCGACAAGATCTTGGCCATTGTCCTTAATAATATACCCCCACTCTACTTTTTTCTTTTCTGCTCTAACAAGGAGGGCCCCTTGTGTCTCGATCTCTAAAATATTCTCATTTAGCCAACGAAACCTGGCCATTAAACCCAAAGAGAAGGGAGCCGCCTAAGAGCATTCCGGCGGCTCCCTCCTTTTCCTACTATCTGCTTACGCTACCTCTCCACAATATAGTAGCATTTTTTCAGATTAGCTAAAAAGATCGTAACCGAACTTGGCAATTTCAGCTACAGCAGCTACACCCAAAGCCACAGCAGCTACAGGAGCGCCTACACCAGTCATAGCCGCAACTCCGGCTACGGTAGTAGCCACACCTGATACTGTGCTTAATGAGCCCTTAACGATCTTATCAGTAGCTTCCTTATCGTTGCTCTTGTCGCCATCATTTTTGGCTTGTACGCCTTCAACAATATCTTTGACGCCTCCGGCAGTACCAAGAACGCCACCAGCTACGCCCAAGACGGGCACAACCTTGGAAGCAGTGCCGGCTACACCACTAAGTTTACTAGCAGCCTTAGTGGCAGTAGAAACGGCGGCACCAGTTTCGGAAGCAGCAGCTACCTTAGTAGCAGCTTTAGTACCGATACTACCTATGGTGTTAAGAGCAGTACCAGCAAAGTCGCTGGTGGTCTTAGCATAACTAAGGCCGTCTACTTTTTCGCCATTAAGCAAACTGGCTGTATCACTTACGAAACCGATCACATCGGCGGCATCGCCAAACACGCCCATAGTTTTACCGCCAAAATCGCTGAACTTTTCAAGCTTCTTGGCCACATCGGTCGCTTTGTCGGCATCTTTAAGAGCATCAGAAGTCTTGCCTGCAGCCTTCTGAACTTTGCCAAACTTATCACGAGCTCCCTCAGTTGTGTCGTAGATGTCACCAACAACTTCACCGGCACTCTTGCCGTCTTTCTTGTCTTCAGCTTTTTCGCCTTCAGCCTTTTCGCCTTCGGCCTTTTTGCTACCGACAGCGTGGCTGCCAGTGTTAAGGGCATTATTTAAGCTGACAAAATCTTTGGTGCTACCAACTTTGACGGCAGCCTGGTTAAACAAATCGTCAGATAGACTCTTGGAGACTTTTTCGTCGCCGCTGAAGGCACCCTTAGAAGCAGAATCGTTCTTTAATAAGGTGCTTACCTGATCGGAACCAGCTCCGCTGCGAACAGCCCCCTCAACTTTGGATTTAAGATTTACATCGTCTTTAGCTTTGGCAGCTTCATTCTTTTGAGTCTGCTGAGCTTGCTTCTTCTCTTGAGCTTTCTTTTGCTCTTCGGCCTTCTTCTTAGCCTCGGCCCGTTTGCGTTCTTCGGCTTTTCTTCTTTCTTCGGCCTTTCTAGCTTCTTCAGCCCGACGCTGTTCTTCAGCCCGGCGCTGAGCTTCTATTTGCTGAGCATACGCAGATGCCGAACTACTATTTACTCCACTTACCGCCATAATAATCACCCGTCCCATCTGGTCGTAATTGACTTATAAATACCGCAATCGAGCTTATTTGTCTAGATTTTAGGAGGCCTCTTTGGTCAAGTTAACATTTATTTTACACAAACAGAACTAGCCTTCTTTAGCTTAGGGCTCATCAGAGTGGACAGCCATTATAGCTTTAACCCAATACTCATTGGCTTTGGTGGAAGCTTCTCGCGTATCTAAGAGCGCTTCGTAATTTTGACCGTTAAATTTTTGAGCTTGTTCTAAAGCTTCATGGAAAGAGCGACAACCTTCAGTTAAACATTCGCTAAGTACATCGTCGGCACTACATATGGCGTCAAAATAATTATCGGCGTCTAAAGTTCCATTGACATACGCATTGATAGAAGGAACTAAAAGATCTTTATTGTCGATAACATCGGGATCTTGTTGATTTTTAGCATAAGTTAAAAGCCAGCTGAGCCCCTGATAAGCTTGTTTTATAAGCATAAGGCCTACTCTTATGGGTTGCAAATTGCCAGGAGCATACATTTCCAACTGCATAACAGCCAACTTAAAAATGTAATAAGAGTCGTCGCGACGCATCTTTAAAGCTTTTACAGCCTTAGGATCCCCTGTTTCTTCTATAAAAGCACCTACTTGAGCATATAATTCTTCAAAATCTTCCACTACCGGAGCCAGCGAAAACTTAAACTTGTCACTATCGACCGCTGTATCCACAGCTTTATACAAGCAAGCGCTTAGAGAACGCAGACAATCTTTAGGGTCGAGGTAAGCAAAATCGCCTCCCTCACTTCGGCGGGCCGCCGCTGGAAGCTCCCAATTACTCTGACTACCGAAAAAACCTTGTACGGCTAAAGGGCGTCCGGTGCCACATTCTTGACAGATAGATTCGCCAATACTATTGCGGGAACCACAGACAAAACAGATCCAATCGGTGCTCATAAGAACAGTCTCCTTTTATTCCAAGCTCGTCACCAACCCCAGCGAGCTTAACCAATTGTAAAAAAATTAGTCTAACCCCAAGCGATCCCTGCTAGCCCCCCCCAAAGCTACTCTTCTGGGATAGCCCAGGGGACACAAAGCTTAAATAGGAAAGGCCATACTACAGAAGAGACGATAGCTAAAAGAATAACTGCTGCGTTGAAACTTTCAGTAATTACTCCCATCTTCAGCCCCAAATTGCCAAAAACCACTAACAAAGTGAGAGGAGCGGCCAATATTAGAGAGGCGGTCAGCGATTCTTTGAAGCGACAGATCCAAGTTGGGCGAGAAGCATTCCAAAAAGCTAAACAAGCGATTAAACGTACTACAAGCATAGAGATAAAGAGTAAGCCAAGTAATTTCCAATCTGATTTTAGAGCCATATCTAACTTAAATTCTAAGCCAACTCTAATAAAAAATACTGGTACGAAGAAACCGTTAGCCAAACTTAAGAACTTCATTTCCAGAGGCCCTTTAGCTCTAAATACATAACTGAATAAGGCTCCAGCCATAAAAGCGCCTAAAATAGCGTCTACGCCCAAATGGATAGCAGCAGCCACCATCATAAACATAAGGGCCATACCGGCGCGAACTCCAATTTCCGAAGGATCGTGAGCGATGACAACGCGGCTAAAATATTCAGGACGCCACCAAACGGCCGAGCGTAAAACAATTAAAAGTACATAGGCCAAAGCGAAAATAAGCAACATCTTAACGACGCTTAAGAAAAATACGGTGTTAAAACCGCCGGAAGTATTCCAAGCAGCTATAAAAGTGGCGGCCACAATACAGACAAACTCTCCTATAGTGCCAACTATAAGCACTTGTTGTCCGAAAGGCTTCTTACCTAAGCCAGTTTCTTGCAACAACATAATTGGCAAGCCGATAGAGATAGAAGCTAAAATCATCACCACAAAAGGCTGCAATTGGAATAAAGAGACGCAAAGGTAAGAAGAGGCAAAAATAATAGCCACGATCCCAGCCATAGAAGCTAGTTTCTTGGGGCCAGAATTTTCTATAGAATGGAAGTTTAATTCTAAGCCGGCGCTAAAGAGCAATAAAAAAAAGCCCAACTCGCCAATGAGATAACAAAAATGGTGTAATTCTACTAGTTTTAAGACGTAAGGGCCAACTAAAATGCCATAAAGGATCTCGCCTATAGAGGCTGGCAAGCGCAAAGGACGACATAATAAGGGCACAAAGAAAGCGCCTATAGCCAAAATGAGTAAGTTGTTGGCAGTTTGTAAAGAAAATTCTTCCATATTAGTGCCCTCTTCCCCCATTTCCGTTAGCCAATTTAGCGTAGTCGGTCTTGCCTCCGTGGGGCAAAACCATTACTGAGCAACTACTGCGCATAATAATTTGTCGCGATACATCGGGAGCTATAAGGGAGAAGCGGTGATTTTGTCTATGGGCAATGACTAACAAGTCGGAATTTTGCAAAAACTCTACAACTTTATGGACCGGATTGCCGTTTACACAAACACTTTCAGCAGTAACAGAGTACAGAGAAGCTATTTTCACTGCTTTTTGCAAACTATTTTGTAACTCTTGGTTTTGCTCTTCTCCAGCTACCATCTCTTCGGGTTTAACTGCTAAGCAAATAAAAGGTAACCCCAAAGAGCGCACCAGGCCTAAAGCCAACTCTAAACTGCGCGGATGTTCCGGCGTCACTACATGGACAATGCGCTTATAAGGGAAAGAGCCACGGGCAATTAGACAAGGTCGGTTGGCTTTATTTAGTAAATCGGTAATTTTGTAATTAAAGAGTCCCATAAGTTGCCACCAATTAAAGGGAGCGTCGGGAATAACTAAACAACCACAATCATTCTCTTCTAAAACTTTATATAAATCAGAGGTCTTATGGCCGGGAACTTGCCAAGCTAAAGGCTTAATATGGACTTCATCTTCATCTTTGACACTTTTAGCCAACCAAGCTGCTTCAGCTTCAATTTCTACAGGCGGCTTGCCTTCGTAGCCTAAGGTCATAAATTGCGAGCCATAAGGCATAGGGAAATTGGAAAAACCGCTGCGGAAATAAGCAGCTACACGCGGCAGTACTATAGGATCGCCTATTAGAACCACTCTATCATCAGCCTCAAATACAGTATTACCGTGGGGAACAACTAATTTACCATCACGATAAATAGCACCGACTAAATAAGCCTGAGGGTGAAGTTGCATAAGTGAACGACCAATTACCGCCGAATGGGGCAAAATTTTTACCTCAGAAATTTCTCCCATTCCCAAACCGATATTGTCGGCAATTTTGCGGGAAGAATCAATCTGAGCCAACATAACCGAAGCCATAACAGAACTGCGACAACTAACTTCCGCCCCCGTCTTTTTGAGAGCTACCATTTTTTCTTCACTGACAACTTGTGTATAAAGAAAAGGTATGGAAAATTCTTTTTGCATTAAATTGCAAAAAATTTCCGCTGCTTCATCGTCACCCAAAACAGCTATGGCCATTCTTACATCAGCTGCTTTCGCTCGCTGCAAAACCAAAAGACTGGATACATCTCCGCAAATGATTTCATCTTCAGCATTTTCGCCCAAACTTTGACGATATTGCTCTACAGCCTCAGCGTCTTTATCTATAGCAATAACTTGCCAAGAAGAGCGAAGTCTTTTGGCAACTTCCCGACCGGTTCTTCCCAATCCAGCCACTAAAGCCTTAGGCTTTTCTGTCTTTTTTGCTAAAGGTAACTTCATTCCTATAGCTACAGCCTGATTTTGTATTTCAGGTTTGGCTTCACTCATCTCGTTTTGCAGCCTCTCTATACTGTTTTAATCCATTACTGTGCGGCCCATTCGCCCACGGCCTAATACTTCTTGTTTAGCAATATATTTCTTGCGCCCCCCCAAAAAAAAAGAACTTGCTCAAATGTATACACAATTGAGCAAGTTCTTCCCGAATATTTGCCTATTCGTCAGTCTTACGCCTGCCAAATGGCAATCGATTTACTAAGCGTTATGACGCTGGAAGTCGGCCATAAACTCTACCAAGCGCTCGACACCTTCGTAGGGGAAAGCGTTGTAAATAGAAGCGCGAATACCGCCAACAGATCTGTGACCCTTAAGGCCAATCATACCTACAGCTTCAGCTTCTTGGGCGAACTTCTTCTCCAAGTCTTCGTTGGGTAAGCGCCAAGTTACGTTCATTAAAGAGCGATCGGCTTTAGCAGCGTGAGGAGCATAGAAACCGTTGCTTTCGTCGAGAGCTTTGTAAAGGAGAGCAGCTTTCTTCTTGTTGAGCTCGTACATCTTGTCCAGACCGCCGATCTCTTCTTCTAACCACTTCAAAACCAAACCAACCATATAAATGGCGAATACGGGGCAAGTATTGTAAAGGGAATGGTTCTCGACATGGGTCTTATAATTCATCATAATAGGACGCTTCTCGTCGGGAATAAGTCTCTTGTAGAAGTCGTCAGAAAGGATAGACAAAGTAACGCCGGCCGGGCCAACGTTCTTCTGAGCGCCAGCATAGATCAAACCGTACTTAGTGACGTCCATGGGACGACTCAAGAAGTCGGAAGAAGAGTCGCATACCATAGGTACACCGTAGGAAGCGGGCTCACGATGGAACTCGATACCGTGAATAGTTTCGTTGGAAGTTACGTGGAAGTAGGAAGCTTCGGGACGAACTTTGTAATCGCCATCTTGAGGTAAGGTGCTAAAATTGCTATCTTTACCAGACCAAACAATATTGACATTGCCAACACGTTTGGCCTCGGCAGCGGCCTTCTTAGACCAAGTCCCCTGTTCGAGGTAGTCGGCACCGTTCTCCCCTAAGAAATTGACCGGGACCATACTGAACTGAGTGGTAGCGCCACCCTGCAAGAACATTACATAATAATTGTCAGGGATATTCAAAAGACGGCGAAGTCTGGCTTCGGCAGTTTTGATAATACCGTCGATAACTTTACCGCGATGAGAGAGTTCCATAACGGAAGCGCCAGCACCGGGATAACATACTAAATCGCGCTGAGCTTCTTTCAAAGCGGATAAAGGCAGAACGGCCGGACCAGCCGAGAAATTGAATACGCGCTTCTCACATTCACAAGTCATTACTATATGACCCTCCATATAGGTTATTCTGATATTCCCTAAGCCCAAAGGACTAAAGGATTACGACATTCGGGACAAAAAATCAAAATGCGTTTTCTCCAACGCAGGTTTTGGGCTTCGCCTGCTATTCTAAAAAAGCCTGCCTAAATAAAAGCTTAAATTACAGACAAAAAAGATCAGTTGGCCGGTAGTGGAGCCGCCTCTTTAAGTTTAAGGGCTTCTTCTAAAATAAATTTAGCTACCGGAGCGGCTACTACCCCGCCACCACCACGATTTTCTACAATTACGGAGACGGCATAGCGCGGCTTGTCGGCCGGAGCATAACCGATAAACCAAGCATGGGTGGCACCGTGAGGATTTTCTGCCGAGCCAGTTTTGCCAGCTACAGCCACTCCGGGAATTTGGGCAGCCATACCAGTACCTTCTCGAACCACATTGGCCATAGATAAAGCCACTAAAGAAGCCGTCTCGGAAGAGATAATGCGCTCGGCCTTGCCTTCTGGACATTTCCAGACGGTAGATAAACCTTTAGCTGAAGGCCGAATTTGACCACGCAGCAGCCTCGGTTCAATATCGACTCCACCCCTAGCTATAACGGCGGCAACTCTGGCCATATGCAGGGGCGAAACCAAAGTATCGGCCTGACCGATAGCCGCTTCGGCTGGTGCCGAAAGGGTATCACTTTCCGGCAATCTGGCCCTAACAGCTCCGGGAACGAAAGCCATCTTTTGATCGAGCTTAAACTTCTTCATCCAGGCTCTAATTTTAGGCATTTGCATAGCCATTCCCAATCTTCCGAAAGCGGCATTACAAGAGTAAGTTAGAGCTTCGTTTAAGGTGACGTCCCCATGATCGCCTAGACAACTGACAAAATAATTATCAGCCCAAAAGCCCTTATCACAATGGAAAGTATCGTTCCATCTAGCTAAACCTTCCTCTAAACAAGCAGCCATAATTAAAGGCTTAAAGACTGAACCGGGGGGATAATAGCCTTGTTTAGACCTATCTAAAAGACAGGCCGCTTCGTTATCACTGTTAATCCTTTGCCAATAGCCTTCAATACCTAAGTTGTTGGGATCGTAAGAAGGCAAGGAAACCATAGCTAAAAGATCGCCGTTTTTAATATCGATAACGACTGCCGCTCCCCTATAACCGACCATATAATTAAAAATTTCACTTTGCAAAGTAGCGTCTAAAGTTGTTACAACATCGTCGCCCTTTCTGTCAGACTTGTTCCATAAGCGAAAAGCTTCCCAAGGGGTACGGGGGACGCTAAAGCCGCGAATTTGTTCAGCTAAGTCGTCTTCTAAACCGGCTCGGCTATATTCGGGACTGTTGTAGCCTATAATATTGGCGGCACACTCTCCTAAAGGATAAGTTCGAGGTACTTTCTGAGCTTCTTCTTGGCAATTGTCCTTAGAAAAAGCCAAAGGAGCCAAGTGGCGATCTAAAATGCGCCCCATTAAATTCCAATTATCGTCATAAAGGGGATTATTTTTATGTTTACTTAAATTATCGCCATCAAAAATAGCGTATTTAGTCACATTTACTAGAGGCAAAAGTAATAATAAAGCAAACAAAAAGGCAGCGAAACGGACTCTCTTTTTAGTAGAGAAGATAGCTACTTTAGCCGATATGGTCTTATTCTTGCTAGGCATCGAGCTCTTTATCTCCCCCATTTGCGAGTGTGTCGATCTTATCCCGCTCAGATAAGCTTTCGCTACTTATACTCTTTTTATCTAACTCTGCAGCGTAAGCTTTGGCATTAGAAGCGTCAATAGCCCAAATTATTCCTAAAATAATAAAACTGGAAGCCAATGAACTGCCACCAGCAGAGACGAAAGGCAAAGTAATCCCAGTCATAGGAATAATTTTAGTATCACCAAGCATGATAATAGCGCTTTGCCAAGCGAATAAACTAGCTAAACCGGAGGCTAAAAGGACTCCGAATTGCTCTTGAGCTCTCATAGCTACAGCAAAACAGCGCTCTACTAAAATAATAATTCCCAGTATGAGAGCGGTACAACCAATCATTCCAAAGTCTTCAGTTATAGCCACAAAAGCAAAATCGTTACTTACTTCGGGAATAACTTCTGAATAGCCCATACCTAAGCCGGCACCGTCGAAGCCAGAATTATTTAAACAAAAGAGAGCTAAACACATTTGATAACCGTTATTGCCAATATCGGCAAAGGGATCGAGCCAATTAGCTACGCGCACTTGCACATGATCAAAAAATTTCCAACAAGCGTAAGCTCCCCCGGAAGATAATAAAGCTGTAAGAATAAGAATATCGGCTCGCCCAGTAGCGATAAAAAACATAGAAATAAAGATACCAAAGAGTAATAGGGCGGCACCTAAATCGCGCTGAGCTACCAATAATAATTCAGCTACAGCCATAGAAAGGCCCAAAATTAAAAGGGCTTTACGCGAGAGACGACTATCTTTGCCAAAGGTAATACCTAAACTCATCCAGGGACTAAATTGGCGCAAATAGGCGGCAAAAAATATTATAAAACATATTTTGGTAAACTCGCCCGGTTGGAGGCTGAATCCACCGATATTGAACCATAGCCTGGCCCCATTGGCTGCCGCGCCAAAGATCATTACTGCCAGTTGAGCAATTACTCCGCCAGTTAAAAATAAATATTTATACTCTTCTAAGACGCGGTAATTTCTGAGCAAAAAAACGCTCAGTAGCATAAGTACGAGGGCTACAGCTATGGAGATAGCCTGGCGCGGCCCCTGATTGGCATATAGAGAGTTACGGAAACCTAAACTATATATTTCCAACCAGCTCACACTACTTAAAAACAGAGCGCTAGGAATTAAAAAGTTGTCGCCCCTTTGGGGCCATAAAGCCAAAATGGCCCAGGCTATCCAACCGGAAATGGCTATAACGGCAGCGTATTGGCAAGGCTTATAGCCGCAATCGACCCCGAAATTGGGGGCAATAAGAACCAACCAGTAACTGCCATAAGCTAAAATAGCAGTTACAATAAGCATAAGTAGGATCCCCCAACGACGTGAATTAGCATCCATACTTTTTTAACCTAACTTTGCTTATAAACGAACTTACTATCATCTATAGAAAATTCGTCGCCATCTTTTAAGTATACCGGCGTAGTAAGTAATTCTCCGTTACAAAAAGTGCCGTTGGCACTACCTAAATCTTCCAGAACGACTCCGCTGGGATCGACTGATAGTTTGGCATGACGAGAGGAGACGAAGTTGCCAGTTAAACAAACGTCACACTCAGAAGAGCGTCCAAATATCAAAGTCTGTTCTACAGGTAAACTCTTCGCTGCCAAATAAGGACTATCGACTAGCAAATGGCTACCCGAAGGTGACGAAGCTGCCGCCGATTTTTTGACAGCCGCCAAGAATTGCTCACGCGAACTACCTACAGCTGGCATATCAGCCACAGTTGGAGCATAACATAAATCGAAATTAGTCTTCTCTGCCGAAGCCGACCTTACCGCCCCTAAGCTACCAGAAGCAGCTGAATGGAAGCTTTTCCTACTTTTGCCCTCGGATCTTTCTCCCTCTTGGGCAGAATCTGGTTCCGACTGTCCGGGACGAGAGAGACTATCTTTCTTTTCGGAAGGAGGCTCGGCTTTAGGCATTCCTTGATAGATAATCCGCAAAGAGACAACCACAAAAGCACAAATCAGCCCTAAAAGCGGAAATTTTAGAAAGTAGAGAATCCCCTCGGAAATGCCTTCTTTCAAACCGACCTCCATGCACTAATTTTAGAGTCAAGCTCAGCTTTAAACTGGCTCTACCCTATGGTATCGGCGGCCTTACTTACTTAAATCGAAGCCATGACTGCGGAAGGTACTGGGATCGTGACAAACTTCTTTGGCAATATCTTTATCAATAACTTTATCTTTCAACAGCTTGAGTAAGGCAGAATCCATAGTTTGCATACCGATATCCTTACCCGTCTGAATATAGTTATTGATTTGAGAAGTTTTGCCCTCACGGATAATATTGGAGAAGCCGGCTTGGGAAATAAGAATCTCGTGCACCGCTACTCGACCGCCGCCAATCTTCTTAAGCAAAAGCTGAGCCACCACCGCTTTAATAGATTCGCTGAGCATAGCGCGAATAGTATCTTGCTGTTTGGCAGGGAAGACGTCGATAATACGATCTATAGTTTTGGCGGCAGAATTGGTATGCAAAGTACCAAAAACTAAAGCGCCCGTTTCGGCCGCCTTAATGGCATTGTAAATAGTATCTAAATCGCGCATTTCACCCACCAAAACAATATCGGGATCTTCACGCAAAGAAGCTCTCAGAGCTTCGGCGAAGGTATTGGCGTGAGTACCCACTTCGCGATGATCGATAATACATTTTTGGTTTTTATGGGTAAACTCAACGGGATCTTCAATAGTAATTATGTGGGCAGCGCGATTTTTATTCACATAATCGAGCATAGCCGCCATAGTGGTAGATTTACCCGAACCGGTAGGGCCAGTTACTAAGACGATCCCTTTCTTGAACATAGCGATCTTTTTGAGCACTTCGGGAAGGTGCATCTCGTCAATAGTAGGTATGCGGCTGGGGATTTCCCGGAAAACGGCCGCCAAACCGCACTTTTGTTTAAAAAAGTTGCCACGGAAACGAGCCAGTCCGGGAATTTCGTAGGCAAAATCGAGATTGCCACATTTTTCAAAAGCTTCCCAGCGCTCGGCACTAACTAAAGGCAGTAAAAGCTCCCTGGCCTTTTCGTTAGTCAGAACTGGGCAGGTAGAGCGATGTAAATCGCCGCTAATACGGAACATAGGCACTTCGCCTACGGACAAATGCAAGTCGGAGCCTTTGTGGGCTACCAAAATGCGCAATAAGTCGTCCTGATTATAATCGTCGGCCACTTCGATTAAAGGCAGCTCCTCTACTGGGGGCTCTTCTTGAGCAACTTCTGCTACCGAAGGGGCAGAAGCTTCATAATCGGCACTAGTGGCAACCCCTACATTAGAATCGGCTACAGCAGAAGTGACAACTTTTTCTTCCACTGTCGGTGCAGGCTCTTCGCGAGAGGCGGAAGAGGAAAATCTCTTGGTCAAGCTGGAAAAAAATGCCATAATTTTCTACCCCTTAAATTAGTCGGCCATATAGGCGTTGGAAGAAAGGTGACGGTAAGGCTCGCGATTTACTGAGCAAGCTTCGGCTTCTTCTTTAGTAATGAGGCCGCGCTTAAAGAGTTCTAAAACGGAATTATCCATAACGCACATACCGTCTTTCTTGCCCGTTTGCATGGACATAGTGATTTGATAAGTTTTGCCATCGCGAATTAAATTGGAGATACTGCCGTTATTGACTAAAATTTCTACAGCGGCCACCCGTCCAGAGCCATCGGCCTTGGGAATGAGCTGTTGAGCAATTACACCGCGCAGCGATTCTGAAAGCATAGTGCGTATTTGGGCTTGCTGATCGATAGGAAAAGCGTCGATCAAGCGATCTACAGCTTTGGCAGCAGAGTTGGTATGCAGAGTGCCTAACACCAAGTGGCCAGTCTCGGCAGCTGTAATAGCCAAAGATATAGTTTCTAAATCGCGCAATTCACCGACAAAAATAATATCGGGGTCTTCGCGCAAAGCCCCCTTCAGAGCCAAAGCGAAACTTTCTACATCGCGACCGACCTGGCGCTGGTTAATTAAAGCTTTTTTATTTTTGAATATATACTCAATAGGATCTTCTACAGTAATTATATGGACCGGAGAGCGGGAGTTGATAATATCTAAAAGTGCAGCCACGGTAGCCGTTTTACCACAGCCGGCCTGGCCAGTACAAAGGATCAAACCTTGGTGGTATCGGGTCAGTTTATCTAAACTAGCAGGCAAGCCCAATTCTTCCAAAGTGGGAATCTTTGAAGGTATCAACCTAAAAACGATATTCAAGCCATTTTTTTGCTCGTAGACATTGCCGCGCAATCTCCAAGGGCCGCCCTCTTCGACTGTACCCAGTTCCAGGGCAAAATCTAAGTTTTTATCTTGCTTAAGTTTTTCGAGTTGTTCAACACTAAAGAGCGATTTGGCAACTTCGACTACAAAATCGTTAGGCAAAACATAATCGTCGGTCATACGTTGCAAAGAGCCGTAAATGCGAGCGACCGGAGCTTCGCCAGAGACTAAATATAGGTCTGAAGCGTGACAATCGACCATCATTTGCAAACATTTATTCAAATAGGACATAGACAAACGACCTCTCTGAGAATGGATTATAGCTCTTTTATATCTGACTATGTAGAGCAACTGCCCCAACTAGCTCCGACCAATTGCTTAGGGCAACAATTTCGCACTTGATCGCGCCTCTTTTTAGCACTGCCACGAAAACTCTGCCGCCTTTCGCCGCTGGGATAGTGTCTCCTTTAGAAGGCCAGTGGCAGGTAATTTAGGCTTTTTTGTGAACAAGAGGGGCCTACTGATAGCCCAAGAAGTCATCCCGAAAGAAAAGAAAATTACCATATTATGATCCATTTTACTCCTCCGCCCGATATTCATATCGGCGGCCCTTTTATCGTCAATATTCACAGTTTGGCTTTTTGCCTGGGAGCTATGGCAGCTTACTTCCTTACTATCAAAAGGCTGCCGGAAAAATATCGCGACCATATCGACAATTTGGCTATGTGGATGACCTTAGCGGGAATTTTAGGGGCCCGTCTCCTTTTTGCTTTGGTAAATTACCGCCAAATGCACAGTCTGGGCCAAGTTTTTGCTTTTTGGGAAGGCGGCTTAATATCTTACGGCGGCTTTTTAGGGGCGATATTGGCTTGGATAGGCTACATTAAAGCCAAGAAACTGCCCCTGGAAGTAATGTGTCAAGCTATGGGCCCAGCAGCTCTCTTGGGCTGGGGCCTGGGTCGCTTTGGCTGTTTCTTGGCCTGGAATGGCGAAATTGGCCTACCTACTTCCCTGCCTTGGGGTATGATCGTGGGCAACGACGTGGCCCGCCATCCTACTATGCTCTATCTGGCCGTAGCCCACTGCACTTGCGCTCTACTGATTATGAAGTATTCTTCCCAGCTACGTATCAATGCCGCCGCTTTGAGTTTAGCCGCCTTCGGCCTGGTGCGAGCTATCTTAGATTATTGGCGCGACTACGATCCCTCTTGGCTCTATTATGGCTCGCTAGCAATTTCTATCCTCTGGCTAGTTTTGGGCCTGTGGCTTAGCAAAGCATTGCCTTTCCCGCAGGAAGAGCCAACTGAAAGCCAAGAGGAAGTTGCCCAGCCTCAAGGGCCAACCCAAGAATCTCAAGGGGCTGTCAAGTAAACTAGCTCTAGTCCAAAAGCAAAAGGCCCACCCCGGCAGCTGCTCAGCCGCTCCAAATGGGCCTTTTTTACGTAAAAAATGGTCGACTTACCAGAAACTTTTACTTAGCTCTGTAAACGATGCGCCCTTTATTTAAGTCGTAAGGGCAAAGTTCTACCGTAACTTTATCGCCGGGCAAGATACGAATCCAGTGCTTACGGATTCTACCGGAGATGTGAGCCGAAACTTCGTAGCCATTTTCTAACTTTACCTTGAAACAAGCGTCACGATAGGCTTCTGTCACCACGCCTTCAACTTCAATTTTACCTTTATCAGCTCCGTCTGATGACAAGTTTTATTTCCTCCGCTTTTTATTATTGCAACGACGCCGCGAAAATAGGCGGCAGTACTGTATCTAATGCTTCCGCACTCTTTACCTCAACACCAAAGCTAAAACCTTTTACAGCGTCCTTGTTGAACGAGCTCCCTGCTCCTCTGAGGGCCCAGGAAACACTACGTTAATTTAACAACGCCCATTATGGCAATAATCAACAGCAAAAGCAAGCTTTTTAGCAACGGCTTTTTCGACTAATTTTACATAGGAAGAGCAAAAAAAAGAAAAAGATATTTATTCAAGAAATAGAGACTTAGATAAATAAACACCTAAGATTGTAAATAACATGATAAAAAGAATCTTTTCAAATACGATCGTTATTTTAATATTAGCCGTAATTGTTGGCATCCTGACAGGATTTTTCATCCCCGAAGGGTTGATGAAAAGCGTATTAGTCGTCAAACAAATAAGTGGCCAAATTATCTTTTTCCTCGTGCCCCTAATTATTATTGGTTTTGTGGCTCCTTCTATCGCCTCACTGAGGGGAAGCGTTTCCAAACTGATAATCTTTGCCTTTTCGTTAGCTTATCTATCATCTATAGGTGCAGCATTCTTCGCCATGATGTTGGGATACCAGATAATTCCTTGGCTCGAGATACAACCTATCACCAATTCCCTGAAGGAGTTACCTGAAGTTTTATTTAGTTTAGAGATTCCTCCCGTTTTGAGCGTTATGTCCGCCTTGCTACTCTCGATCTTTATCGGCTTGGGATGCTGTTGGACAAAATCTGATGGAATTACAGAGCTGCTTTTGCAATTTCGAGAGATTGTGCTGCAACTGGTAAAACGAATCCTAATCCCTCTGCTTCCGTTGTATGTAGCTGCCAATTTCTGTGCCATATCCTATGAGGGGAATATTTCCCGCTTTGGTATACTATTGCCAGTAATTTTGATCGTCATAGTTTGCCACTATGTATGGCTTTTATTACTCTATGGATTGGCAACCCTTTACTCAAGGAAGAACAGTTGGCAAGTGCTCAAGTTCTACTTACCAGCCTATCTCACGGCTTTGGGAACTATGTCTTCTGCCGCCACTTTGGGAGTGGCTCTCGAATGCGCACGCAAGAGTCCTATCCTGGATAGGAAAGTCTCGGACTTCTCTATTCCCCTATTCGCCAATATCCATCTTTGCGGTTCTGTACTTACTGAGGTATTCTTTGTGTGCGTCGTATCCCAGTTACTCTACGGCCAGTTGCCTACATTTTCCACTTTCATCTTATTTATATTGCTTCTGGGAGTATTCGCTGTAGGGGCCCCCGGAGTTCCTGGGGGAACGGTACTGGCCTCATTGGGTATTGTCGTTTCCGTATTGGGCTTTAATGATGCAGGTACAGCTATGCTTATAGCGATCTTTGCCTTACAAGATAGCTTCGGCACGGCTTGCAACATTACTGGCGACGGAGCCTTAGCCTTGATCACCGATACGTTTATGAAACGGCAAAATAAGGGAGACGACAATACAACAGATCCTAATAATGGCCCCAATTAGTGAGGTTGGTTTTCCCTTGGGTTGGCCAAAGAGGCCACCAATTCGTCCAACTTTTCCAACATAACCTTAAGTGAGTCGGCTTGCAAGGCGGTGACAAAAACGGCCTCCGTCCAGACTTGACGCACGTTATCTAAAATTTCTGGAGCGGTTTTGTCTATTTTATTGAAAACGACCAGTTGGGGAATATCGTCTAAAGCTAACTCTTCCAAAATTTGCTGTACAGCCATAATCTGATTGGCAAATTCAGGATTAGAAATATCGACTACATGGAGCAAAATGTCGGCGTCGCTGAGTTCTTCCAAAGTAGCTCGAAAAGCTTTGGCCAAATCTTCTGGCAAATCTTGGATAAAACCGACCGTATCGATTAGAACGGTCTTGCGCCCTGAAGGCAAACGCAATTTTCTAGAAGTAGGATCTAAAGTGGCAAAGAACCGATCTTCCACCAAAATTTTGGCTCCAGTTAGAGTGCGCAAAATAGTAGATTTGCCAGCATTGGTATAGCCTACTAGATTGATAATAGGGGTGCCCGACTCTTGGCGATTAGTGCGACGGCGGCGACGCTGGCACGATAATTGATCGAGGTCGCGCTCTAATTTGGCAATACGATCCTTAACTCGGCGACGCAAAACCTCAATTTTAGTTTCGCCTGGCCCCTTAGCTCCGATACCGCCAGTAATACGCGACATAAAGTCATCTTTAAGTACCAAGCGCGGCAAGCTATATTTCATTTGAGCTAGCTCAACTTGCAATTTACCATCTTTGCTACTAGCTCGACGAGCGAATATATCTAAAATAAGCTGGGTACGATCGATTACTTCCAATTCGCACAATTCGGAAATAGCCCGCATTTGTGAGCCACTCAGCTCCCCTCCAAAAACAATTAGATCGGCACCCTTTTGCATGGCAGTGATCATAATATCGGTAAGCTTGCCGCTACCGACTACGAATTTAGCGTCTAGACGGGGACGTTTTTGAATTACTACGTCGACAACTTCAATATCGGCCGAAGCGGCCAACTCCGTCAATTCGGTCATAGAACGCTGCAAATCGTCGAGTTTATTGGTAGTGACTCCTACCAAAATAGCTTTGCGCCTCGTTTGCCCAGTAGAGCGCGAATCAATTTTTCGGGCATATTCTTGCTCTAAAGCATTGATTAAGCCATAAAAGTCTAATTTGAACAGATCTAAAGGCACAGGATCTTCCACATGCCAAGGCTCTTTATCATTAGGTTGCAACCAGGCAGCGTAAATATTGCCGGGCAAACCGCTAGGCAAAGTTTCCAAAGCGGCCACAGCGTCAAAACGCAGCAAGGCTAAGTCGGTTAAGTCGTCTTGGCTTAAAGGCTCGTTGCTTAAGTGGGTATGGATCCAACGTACGCCACGAAAACGGGATTGGCCGACGCGGAAACGCCCCAATTCAGAGATCATAATAGATTTGGCGTCGCCGACAAAAACTTGTAAAACATTACCTTTGCGATCGATTAGAATACCAACTTGTCTACCTATTTCCCAAGAAATTTCGGTAAGATAACGGCCCAACTCCCAACTAACTAAGCTCTCTCGAGCGACCCTCTTTTGGAATAGACGCAACAAGTTTTTTTTCTGATTAGGTTTTAAGCCAACGATATTTCCTTTAATTTCAGCCATATATATTTTCCTATGCCCTATTGTTATCGCAAACTTTCATTTTATCGCCATATTTATATATAGCTAGCCGGTTTAGACAAAATAAAAGGCGGCCCTGCCTTTTCGATCACAAATAGAGCCAGGCAGGGTGTTTTTTTCTAGTGTTGAAGTTGCTTTAGTGAAGTGTGCGGTTTCGCCTTATCTAACCTGTGTTGCGGTATAAACTAGCCCCAGAACTAGCGAAGCTAAAGTACGCTGCATTTTTCTTAACGTGAGAGGAAAACTTTAATGGCTTGGAGTTCTGGTCTGCAACTTAGAGTAGTTGAAGGCAATGACGAAGGTAGGGTTGTCCTGCTCAACTCGCCGGAAATAACCTTAGGAAGAGCAGTTGAAACTAGCGAAAGTTCTCCCGGCTGGGTTCTCTTTTCTGAACCTACCGTGTCCAGAATCCATGCCTTGTTGCAATGGGATGACGAAAGGCAGTGTTATGTTTTACAGCACCGCTCTCGCACCAATCCTACTTTAGTTCGTGACGTACCCGTCGACGGCTATCCGCTCCATCTCAACGAAAAAGTCAATTTAGGATTGTTGGGCTTTATTCTAGAGCCGGCCGAAACGCGCACCGGCAAGTTGGGCGACGCTGTCAAGACTCCACAAAGTCAGGGTGTATCCCCAGGAGTGTTTGACGCCCTAAACGACTACGCTTCCAAGAGCAACAACCGGCAAGACAGAGAAAATATGGCTGGTATGGCCGGTTTAATAGATGGCGGTGGGCAAGACGAAGAAAAATTCGTTATGAGCGTAATCCAGGGGCCTGATAAAGGGACGAATTATCCTCTCCGCGAGCCCGTATTAGTTATAGGTCGCCTCCAAGGGCCCGCCGATCCGCGAGCCAGCGCCGGCGTATTGTTGCACGATACCTCCGTTCCCAGCGAGCAAGCGCTCCTAGTTTGGCAAGATCGGGCCGCCACCTATGGCATATTGCAATCAGATAGCAGCAGCCAGGCCACCCGTATTAGACGCATGTCCAACGGTATGCCTCGCGAAATTATCGTGCGCAGCGATATTCCCACCGTACTTAACGAGCGGGACGTTATTATGATCGGTCGCACGGCTATGGTACTTTCCAGCAACCAAAGGTCGAGTAGCGGCTACGATTTAGGCCAAACTAGTATGCACATGGCTGGCCAACAGCCCCAACAACCTTTCCACGAATTTGATGTAGACGATAACCAGCTCCATCGTTCTCCTTTGCGCAGTTGGCGAGACAATAATCCTCCTCGTCAACCTTACTCTGAGCCAGCCCCCCAGTATCAACAGCCGCCTCAACAGCCTTATCAGCCACGCCCAGAGTACGGAGGCTATCCTGCAAGCCAAGAAGCCCCAGCTTATGGTGATTACCAGCCTCGACAGCGCCGCGAAGCTTATCCTCCTGATCCTAACAGCTACCCAGGACAGCCTCCTTATGGACAGCCCGAGCCCGCCCCCTACCGCGAGCAGCCGCCTTACAACTATGAGCCAGCCCCGGACTATGCTCCTGCGCCAGCCCCCACTCCGGCCAATGCTCCTCGCCCGGCGGGTGCCCCCCATCCAGCAGGAACTCCACGTCCAGCTGGTGCTCCCCGTCCAGCTGGAGCTCCTCGTCCAGCAGGCGCTCCACGCCCAGCAGGCGCTCCTCGTCCTGCCGGGGCTCCTCGTCCTGCCGGGGCTCCACGCCCTGCAGGCGCTCCTCGTCCTGCCGGGGCTCCACGCCCTACAGGCGCTCCACGCCCAGCAGGCGCTCCCCGTCCAGCAGGCGCTCCCCGTCCAGCAGGCGCTCCCCGTCCAGCCGGAGCTCCACGCCCTGCCGGAGCTCCTCGCCCAGCGGGTGCTCCCCGTCCAGCTGCTCCCTCAGAGACAGAAGGCGATAGTTATCGATAAATACTACCCGCCGACCGAAGGGCCACTCCAAGCCTAATAAAGGCTCGGTCGGCTGTGACAGTTTTTTATTTTGCATAGGTATAGCAACGGTGGAAAATCAGAATAGCCCTCAGCAACAAGCAGCCGATCTTCGCATGATGTTGGATAGCGAGCCTCCTAAGCAGCGCTCTTCGCGTCGCAGCTCCAGAGGGACGACCCTAAGTGATATAGACACTATGTCCTACGACGAACTAGTGGCTTATATCTCTGATTCTAATTCTGATTTTGCCGACGAAGCTACCGGATTAGACGGGCTGCGCGAAGAAGAAGAGCGGGCCAAGCGAGCTGTGCCCTACTCTTTTGCCTCTTTAGGTAAGAAGCAACCCGCCGATACTTCGGCCTCCAACTCGCATTTGACCGACTTATCTAGTTTGCGAACTATCACTCCCGATCCTCAAGCCTATTCCCAGCCCGAATATTATCAGCCAAACGACCCTCAAGACTCAGCTCAGGGAGCAAGTGGCCTTACAAATGGCCTTCTGGAAAGTCCTAGCGACAACACCGACTTTTCTGTAGCTTCAAACAACAATATCTTCGACGCTAAAGACTACAATAGCCAAGATTTTAAGCGCGACAGCTTGGTTCGCGAAGGCTTAGGCCACGACGGTTTCAATCATGAAAGCTACAACGGTGAAAGCTTAGGTCATGACGGTTTTGACCACGATGGTTTCGACCATGAAGGCTTCGATCACGAAGGCTTCGACCGCGACGGCTACGACCGCGAAGGCTTCGATCACGAAGGCTTCGACCGCGAAGGCTTCGATCACGAAGGCTTCGACCGCGAAGGCTTCGATCACGAAGGCTTCGACCGCGAAGGCTTCGATCACGAAGGCTTCGACCGCGACGGCTACGATCACGACAACTACGACCGCGAAGGCTACGACTGGGAAGGCTTTGATAGCGAAGGCTACGATCGCGACGGTTTTGATCGCGACAACTACGACCGCGAGGGTTACGACTGGGAAGGTTTCAACCAATATGGCCTCAATCGTCAAGGCTTCGACCGTGACGGCTTCGATGAGGAAGGCTTTGATAGCGAAGGCTACGATCACGACGGTTTTGACCGCGACAACTACGACCGCGAGGGTTACGACTGGGAAGGTTTCAACCAATATGGCCTAGATCGTCAGGGCTTCAACCGTCACGGCTACGATGCGGAAGGTTACGATCGTGAAGGCTTCAATAGCGAAGGCTTTGATCGTGACGGCTACGACCGCGAAGGTTTCGACCAGTATAATTATGACCGCGAAGGTTACGATTGGGAGGGATACGATTGCGAAGGCTACGATTACGGCGGTTTTGATCGAGACGGCTACGATAAAGAAGGTTATACCCGTCAAGATTGGGAGGCTGCGGGCTACAAATTTGGGCCACGCGGCGAGTTTATTTTATCGGAAAGCGAGACCTCCGAGACAGAAGCCGCAGCCAATGAGCCTATTGGCCAAGAAGAGGCAGCCCCTCAATTAAATAAAGATTCAACTACTAGGCCAGAGCCAAGTCCCGAAGTTCAAGCCGAGTCAGCCCCAACTCCCGTTGAAGATGACGAAAAGGTTGAAGATATTGAAGATGATAGAGTCGTTGGAGCTGAGCCAGACCACGAAGCCAACGAAGAGGATCTATCCGACCAAGAGCTTCCCGAGTATAATTTTGCCGCTGCTCCTCCGGCCAGGGCCAATGAAGTTAAGCCCCAGGCTGAGCCAGAATCGCTTAGTTTTAGTCAGGAAGGAGCCTACAGAGCCGAACTGCCGGTAGCAGCCGAAGCCCCTCACGAAGCCCCTCAACAAGTGAACGCCGAGCCTCAAGTTCAGACCTCTTCGGCAAGTGAGTTGCCACCAGAAGCCTCTATAGCTTCAGCTCAGCCTAGGGCAGACGTGCCTTTATTTGAGCCGGAGGGCAAGTTAGGCAATATGACCAGCCCTTGGAGCTACGAATGCGACTACGCTATCGATTATATTAGTGGCAGTCGTCGCGGCCAAAGGATCGCTTTACTAGCTTCTGAGCTTGGCGATACGCGGTCTTTTACTGTTGGCTCAAGTGGCGAGCGCGTCAACGATATTGAAGTAGATGAACCTACTATAGCTAACGATCAAGCCTTACTGCGTTACAATAACGGTCGCTTTACTTTGATCAATTTCCAAGAAGATATTAAGATCAATAGGCGGATTATCACTTGCGGCGAGCAAGTCAATTTAATGACCGGTGATGAGATTAGCTTAGGAAACACCACTTTAGTTTTTAGTGAGCGTTGTATCAGTGAAGCTTTGGCCGAATATTCTATCGATGTGGTGGAAGGTGCCCCAACCGATCTAGGCAAGTCTTTCCCTCTAACTAAGCAGCGCTCTTCTATAGGGCGGGATCGCAATTCGGATATTCCCCTTACCGATCAAGAGATCAGCCGCCAACATTGTACCCTTACTTTCCGGGCCGGTAAGTTCTTCTTGCAACATCGCTCCGATACCAACCCAACCTTTATTAACGGCGTTTCTGTTCCCGTCGGCGGTGAGCGCCAGATAACTACCGAGGATAAGATTCAAATTTCCAGCCGTACCGTTTTGCAACTGGTAAAACATTGAACTATATAAAACGAGGTTACTTTAGCTATGTCTGAGGCTAAGTTTGCGAATTTGAGTATAGAAGATAAAGCTGCTCAGCTAATTATGATCGATCTTCCCGACCGCGAGTTGGGAGAGAAGAGCGCTAAACATTTAAGCACTCACGCTTGGAACGGCGTTATTCTTTTTGCCAAAAATGTTCACGATCGCCAGCAAGTAAACGAACTTATAAGAGCTATCCATAAAAATGCCAAAATAGCTCCTTTTATAGCTGTCGACCAGGAAGGCGGCTTAGTAGATCGTTTCCGCTATCCTGAGATGAGCTTATCTCCAGGCGCTATGGCTTTAGGCGTAACTAATAGCGAAGATAAGGTTTACCAAGCCCATCGCATTATGGGCGAAGAACTGCGCGATTTGGGCGTCCATATCGATTTTGCCCCCTGTCTAGACGTTAATAATAATCCCCGCAACCCTATTATCGGCGTGCGCTCCTTTTCTGCCAATCCACATAAAGTTGCAAGCTTGGGTTGTGCAGCTATTCGCGGTCTCCGGGACGGCGGCGTCATTCCTACAGCCAAACATTTTCCCGGCCATGGCAATACCGACACCGATTCACATTTAGCTTTACCATCCATAAAGGGAACTCGTCAACAACTTGAAACTACAGAGCTTATTCCGTTTAAAGCTGCTATCAAAGAAAATGTGGAAGCCATTATGACAGCCCATATCGTCTTTCCCGCTTTAGACGCCAAACTGCCTGCCACTCTTTCCAAGACAATTTTAACCGGACTCTTACGCCAAGAGCTGGGTTACGAGGGAGTAATCGTTACCGATTCTCTATCTATGAAGTCGATTGCTAATACTTGGGGCTTTGGCGAAGCCACAGTTATGTCCATAGAAGCCGACGCTGATTTGGTTCTGGCTTTAGGCACTTTTGAACAGCAGCTAGAATCTCTTAATGCGTTGATAGAAGCAGTAAAAAATGGACGTATCAGCGAAAAACGTTTGGATGAATCCTTGATCCGCTTAGAGAAACTGCGCCGCAATCATCAGGAACTTCCTCAAGAAGAGATAAAACACACCGAAGAGCACCGCGCCATTATGAGTAAAATTATTGCTCAAACTGCTGTAATTTTGCGTAACCATAACAACTTATTACCTCTGCACTTGCCCCAAGACGCTAAAGTGGCAGTTGTTTCTCCCGATCTATTGCCCCAAAGTCCTTTGGGAGAGGTCTCCCAAACGCTCAATTTAGCCCCTATGTTAGCTAAATATGGGATTGAAGCTCAAGAATTTAAGTTTAATATGGCTAGCTTCGGCCCGCCTTTAAATCAATTAGTCCGCGATTTGCAAGGATTCGATTATGTGATTTTAGCTCTTTATGCCCGAGGTCAGCTTTCCGATTCACAAAAAGAGTTAGCCCGAGAGATTCCCCAAGTGTGCTCTAATACGATAGTTTTGCCACTCTCCAGTCCATATTTCCTGGAAGATATGGCTTGGATCGGTACAGCTGTAACTGCTTATAATTATAGTCCAGCTTCTCTGGAAGCTGCCTTGGCAAAGATTTTTGCTTAAAAATTAGCTATTACTATCTATAAAAAAACGCTGCCCTAACCGACTAGAGCAGCGTTTTTGCGTATTAGGAAAGACTAGTTGTGGGGCGGAAAAACGGCTATAAACTTTACAATTCCATTCTCCACTTGGAATCCCAAACCAATACTTTTATAAGCATAGAAAGATTGTTTGGGCTGACTTTTAGCTGTAGGTAATTCGTGGGCTAAATAATCCTTGCCGTAAGCAGCCATAAATTTAGCTTGCGGATCGCCAACCTGGATACCTTTGGAAGTGACAATACCAGGTTTATCAATATAAATTTGGTAAGCAGTGGCATTGCTGTCGTAGTTGATTTGGACGCCGTTAAGGTAATAAATCCAAAATGGGCGTTTATGACCTATAAAAGCATGATCGGCTTTAGGGTTGCGTTGGACAATTTGCTCACATTTGCTAATAGGCATACCTATACTTAAAGGGCCTACTCCCTTACCCGGACGTACATCCCAATTGCTCTGAGCTGCAGCCACGCCAATCAAAAGGCCCACAGCTATGATTACAGCCAAAATAAGTCTGCTTATTTTACGCATAGAATCTTCCTTTGCCAGCTAAAAAAATTACTGCGAAAACTATACTTTTTTTTCGCTCACTAAATATTTAAGCCAAAACTTGACCCCTTGTTTTCTTAGCCGAAGCCGCCTTTCCTTTGCAACTTATTTTTCTTCACCGATTACTTCCATACGATTGCGTAAGATATAATCTTTGCGATTATAATATTCGTTGCGCAAAGTATCACACTCAGCTAAAGCCTGGCGAAAAGCAGCCACAGTTGTGTAAGTATGGGAGGGGATATGTTCTTCAGTTTGCTCATACTCAGTGTGGCTCCCAGAAATACCGTGAGCATTAACCGTAGTGTTTGAATAACTTGTCGTTTTGGGAGCTTTTTCACTAGCTAGGGTAGCTAAAGCAGCCAGAACCTGATGGCGCTGGGTAATATATTTAATATACAAACCGTGCAATTCACGGATAGCGTTGCTCGGCGAAGTAACTTCCCCAGCGACAGAAAGTAAAGTCTGGCTGACCGGCATGGCATTTTTATCCAAGAATTTACTCAGCTCAGCAAACGAAAGTTTGTTACTTTGAATAATTAAATAACGCAAATCGTTATCGTATTTTTCTGCCGCTTTCATTTTATAGAGATAGTCGTTAATAATTTTATTGACTCTAGTTTTGTCTATTAGCTGAATTTCAGCTCGGTTATCTAATTCGACTACTTCATATTTTACCTCCGGCTGCCGCTCAGCTTGGGCTGGGTAGCTAAATAAAGTAATTCCGCTAGCTACGTATCAAAATCTAAAACTGCGACAGTGTAAGGGCCACCGGGGGCAGACGCACTTTGAGCCTGAGCCATCAAAGGCAACCAGAAACACCCCAAAGTTAAAACTAATAAAATAGAAAGAGCTTACTGCGAAAATTCATAACTGGGCTCCTAAGAGAAATATCGGCAATTTGCTAGGCACTTATTAGAATATGCACTATAAACACCCATTCTTATATACCACAAATAAGTCATTATTACCATACACCATCATTATACCGTATTTACCTTAGTAAACCTAGTTTAGTAAAGGTGCTTTTGATTATCTAAGCGCTCTATTGGCCCTACACATTTACAAAATCTAATATAAGGACGAAGCTCCTTTTGCTTTATAGACATAGAAGGTGAGAGCGTCAATTTTACGAAATGGCCGGGGTGGGTTGTTGAGAGCCCTGGGGCCTTTTTTTAAGCCAGGTAATTGACAGCACGCTTATTCTGCTTTGATTTGGAGAATAGTTAGAGATGATCAATATAAAGAAATTGCTTGACGAAGCCGAGTTAGAGTACGAAGTCGATGACGACGGCGATTATCAACTGGTTATGAATTTAGCTGATGACGACGAAGACGAAGATGAGGCCCGCACTCAAGTAGTAGTTATCGCTGCCGAAGCTCAGGAAGCCGGTTGTGCCGAGTTTGTCCATATCTATTCTAAAGCTGCTGACATTGACGATATTCCCGAAGAAGATTTACTCGACTTACTCAAAGAGAATAGCCAATATTCCTGCGGCGCTTGGGAAGTAGCTGGCGACAATTTACTTTTCAATTGCAAAGTTTTGGCTAATAAATTGTCTAGTGAAGAGTTGGTAGACATTATCTCGATCGCTGCTAGAACTGCCGACGAAAAAGAAGCGGAATATTCCGACGAAGATATTAACTAAAAGCGATCGTCTTTTATAAATAAGTAGAGCCCCCGGCCAGATGTAATTTGAAAACAGGTTTTCAAATTAGCCTAGGCCGGGGGCTTTTAACTAGCTTGGGCCCAACACTAGGCAGCGGCCAGGGGCGCTTGTCTACCCTAGCTTAAAGTAGCAATAACAGTTTGCCAAGCCCTCTTTACTTCTTCAGGTTGCAGCTTGGCAAAACCTAAAGTGTACAAATCGATGCCGGGCTGGCCACCGGGAATAAGTTTAAGCAAAAGATCAGTATCATAGCGGCGCACGATAACACCATGTTGCAACAATTTGCCGTTATGGCGTACTTGGGCGCTGCCCACAAACTTGCGTCCTAAAGCGGTAATTTCTCCTGGAGCGGTGACCGCCATACAAGAAGGGTGGGAAGCGCCGCTAGGTATAGAGCCATCTGTAGCCGCCTTTACTGGCAAGCCAAGATGTTGCAGAGCTTGGCCCAAAACGGCAGCAATATCGACAAAAGCCTTAGCTATTTTTAGGCGGCTATCCACTTCAGGCACAATCACAGCATAGGTAATCTCTCCAGGCATATGTAATAGAGCCCGGCCACCAGTAGGACGGCGCACTACTTCTACTTGACAAGCGCGACAACAGGCTGCCTCTACCCAGCGATCGTTTTGGTTGCGTCCCAAACTTAAAGTCGGCTGTTTCCAAGTGTAAAGGCGCAAAATGGGCTCTTGGCACCCTTCCAGCAATTGCCAATCGCGAGCCATATTTTCAGCCCCACTAAAAGGTGGATCGACAATATAGTGCCAAGAGGCAGCCGGATATTTTTTCAAAAAATTTCCTTCCATGCTCTCAAGTTACTCCTTTACCTAAGAAAAGCTCCCCCTGCCCTTTTTAAGAAGCAACAAGAGGAGCTTTCCCACCAAGTTACTGGTTAAACCCAACTACTTAGGCTGTTGCAAAATAGGTTTGCGAGCCGCTTTAGTTTCGTCAAGCCTAGTTACGGGTAAATTTCGGGGAATATCGTGCAAGCTCTGGCCACTTTCGTGAGCGGCTATATCGAGCATAGCGGCGATAAATTCATCCATAACTTCCTTACTCTCAGTTTCAGTAGGCTCGATCATTAAAGCCTCCTCTACTATCAGAGGGAAATAAATAGTAGGAGCATGGAATCCTTTATCAAGCAACGCCTTAGCAATATCCAAAGCATGTAAGCCTTTAGTCTTTTTTAATTCAGCAGCCGAAAGGACAAATTCGTGCATACAAATTCTGTCAAAAGGCAGCTGATAAGCTCCTTTTAAGCGGACGCGCATATAATTGGCTGCCAACACGGCCAAACGACTGGCCTGGCGTAGACCTTCGGCTCCTAAAGAGCGTATATAAGCGTAGGCTTTGACCAATACTAGGAAATTGCCCCAGAACAGGCGCACACGACCGATAGTCTTTTCCGCTTTCTCTAAAGCGAAACCTTGGTCGGTCTTAGCTACTATGGGGCCGGGCAAGAAAGCAGCCAATTTACCTTTAGCTCCTACCGGGCCGCTGCCAGGGCCTCCGCCGCCGTGAGGAGTGGAAAAGGTTTTGTGTAAATTGAGATGTACCATATCGAAGCCCATATCGCCCGGCCTGGCAATGCCCATTAAAGCATTCATATTGGCACCGTCGTAATAAACGAGTGCGCCAGCTTCATGAAGGATACGACATATCTCTTCGATATGGGCCTCAAATAACCCCAAAGTGCTAGGATTAGTCAACATTAAAGCGGCTACCTGAGGACTCATATTGGCCCGGAGAGCTTCAATATCGACCGAACCGTCGGCTGCTGAAGGGATAGTGACAACCTCAAAACCGGCTAGAGCGGCTGAAGCCGGATTAGTACCGTGCGAAGAGTCGGGAACTATAATAATATGACGCTCCTGACCTAAAGAGCGGAAATAGGAGGCAATGGTAAATAGGGCGGTAACTTCGCCGTGGGCTCCGGCAGAAGGCTGCAAGGTAATACTGTCCATGCCAGTAATTTCGGCTAAGCTCTCTTGCAATTCATACATAAGTTGCAAGGCACCCTGGACATGTTCGCCTTCTGTAAGAGGATGAATATTAGTAAAGCCCGGCAAAGCGGCCACCGTTTCGTTTACTCGGGGATTGTACTTCATAGTACAAGATCCTAAAGGATAAAATTGGGTATCTACCGAGTAATTTTTTTGCGAAAGGCCTACAAAATGGCGCATAACCTCCAATTCGGAAAGTTCTGGCAATTGTAAAGGTTCTTGGCGCAACATAGAAGCAGGAATAAGCTCGGCTTCTTTTATAGGCGGACAGTCGCTCTGAGGAGGCATAGTACCAAGCCGACCGGGATGGGACTTTTCAAATAAGGTCTTAGTAGTCATTTTTGATGCTAAGCCTCCTTCCCATGTTCTAAAGCAGCGACAAGTTCATCGATTTGGGCCGCCTTAGTCAACTCGGTACAACATAAAAGCATACAGTCAGCTAATTCTGGATAATCTTTTTCCAATAAGTAGCCGCTCTGGATACCTTCATTAGCTAAATACTGTCTAAGCTCAGTAGCCCTACCCGACGGACAACGCAAGACAAATTCGTTATAAGTGGGGCCGGAGAGAGGCAGCGAGAAACCTTCAAGATCAGAGACTTGCTCTTTAAGATAAGTAGAACTTTGTAAAGAACTTACAGCCGCTTTTCTTAAACCCACAGGGCCCAAAAGGCTAAGATAGATAGTAGTAGCCAAAGCACACAGGGCTTGGTTGGAGCAAATATTGGAAGAAGCCTTCTCGCGGCGAATATGTTGCTCGCGAGCTTGCAAAGTTAAACAAAAACCGCGACGCCCTTGAGCATCTTCAGTTAAACCTACCAAGCGGCCGGGAATACGGCGCATAAGCTTACTAGTACAAGCCAAGAAACCGACATAGGGGCCACCGTAAGCTACTGGATTACCCAAAGCTTGGGCATCGCCGCAACAAATATCGGCACCATATTCTCCTGGCGAGCGCAATAAAGCTAAACATACAGGGTCGGACACTTCTACAATAGCTAAAGCTCCGCCAGCATGAGCCTTCTGGCAAAGGGCCGGGCCATCTTCAATAACGCCCAAGAAATTGGGATTTTGTACCAAAACAGCTGCCGTATCGGTGCCGACTTCGGCTAAATCGGTCTGGCCGCTGCCAGGATCGAGCGGAATCTCTTCCACAATTACAGAACTGTCGGCCAGATAGGTGGCGATAATTTCACGAATTTGGGGATGGACACCGCGTGAAACTAACACTTTATTGCGCCTAGTTTGGGCTAGAGCCATAAGAATGGCGTCGGCAGCAGCAGTACCACCATCATAAACGGAAGCGTTGGCTACATCGAGACCAGTTAAGCGACAAATTAAACTTTGGAATTCAAAAATAGTCTGTAAAGTACCCTGGCTGGCTTCAGCTTGGTAAGGTGTATAGGCGGTTAAGAACTCGGAGCGCTCTATAATATGGTTGACGATAGAAGGAATAAAATGGCTATAAGCGCCCGCCCCTAAGAAGCTTCCTCCGCTAAATAGACAATTGCAATCGGCTAAACTTTTAAAGTAGTTGGTTAAATCATACTCACTTAAAGCTTCAGGCAATTGCAAAGGGCGATTTAAGAGCAACTTTTGGGGAATAGAAGCAAAAAGTTCTTCCCAAGAGGCGACGCCTACTTCAGCCAGCATAGCTTCTATATCGGCTGGAGTATGGGGAGTATAGGTCAACTAAGCATCCTCCGTAATCTTCTTGTAAGCGGCGGCATCTAAAAGATTATCCAAATCGGCCGGATTGCTCATTTTAATACGAGCGATCCAACCTTTACCAAAGGGCTCTTGGTTAATAATTTCAGGAGTAAATTCATCATTATCTTCACAAAGGCAAGGATTTACCTCTATAACTTCGCCACTAATGGGAGCATACATATCAGATACGGTTTTGACAGACTCTACGGTGCCTAAAGGCTCACCTTGAGAGTATAATTTGCCCACTTCAGGGACTTCGACAAAGACAATATCACCCAATTGTTCTTGGGCAAAATAGGTAATGCCTACTACTGCTACGTTATCTTCGAGTACACGTACCCATTCGTGATCGTTGGTATATTTAAGATCCTGAGGAATCATAGTGAATCTCCTTAATTGCTGAGAAGTTTTGCCAATAGATCTGCCGATTTATCGACAGAAAGATGCTCAACCGAAAAAGGCAGCCCCTTCCCGATTAAAAAAGAGCCGCCCTTAGAAAAATTAACGGCGCACGCTGCCGCGCACGAAGGGAGGACGCTGCACCAAAGCTGATTCATGACGATTGGGACGGACTCTAATATTTAGCTCTCCACCCTCTTTTTTATAGATACTCTTAACTAAAGCCAAACAAATTCCCCGCCCTAAAGAGGGAGAGAAAGTACCACTGGTGACTACTCCGATCTCCTGACCTTGCTCATTTTCGACGATATGCCCTTGGCGAGGAATAGTTCTACCTCGCATAACTAAACCGACAATAGCCGTCTGGGCTCCATGCTCTTTTTGAGCCTTAAGCACATCTTTACCTATAAAATCGCTATCGGTAAAGCGCACAACCCAACCCAACGAAGTGTTGATAGGGGTGGTATTTTCGGTGATTTCGTGGCCATAGAGCGAATATCCAGCCTCTAAACGCAAGGTATCACGGGCACCCAAACCGATAGGCAAACACCCTTCCTGGCGCAGAGCTTCCCAAACTTTAGGAGCTTCTTTCCAGGGAATATAAATTTCGAAACCATCTTCGCCAGTATAGCCAGTGCGGGAAATAACCACTTCCTGCCCTTGGAAATCTCCCCTGGTCAAATGGTAATAAGCTAAAGGCTCCAGGTCGGTAGTGGTAAAAGGTTGCAATACCGTTTGAGCTTTAGGCCCCTGAATAGCAATTAAAGCCGTCTCTAAAGAGAGATCTTTAAGCTGAACTTGGCCTTTAAGGTGGGCTTTAATCCATTCGTAATCTTTGGTGCTATTGGCAGCATTAACTACCAGCCAGTAATAAGGAAAGCCTTCAGCGGTATCTGGGAAACGGTAGACGATCAAATCGTCGATAATCATGCCATTTTCTCGGCACATACAAGTATACATGCACTGGCCTTCAACCAGGCGATGTATATCGTTAGTAATTAAACTGTCAACAAATGTAGAAGCATCGGGGCCAGTAATTTCAAATTCACCCATGTGAGTTAGATCAAAAATGCCTACTTCAGAACGTACAGCCAAATGTTCACTTTTAATACCGGTATATTCTACAGGCATTTCCCAGTCGGCAAAATCGACGATTCTGGCACCGTCACGTTGGTGAGCCTCATACAGAGGAGTGCGCAAAAGTTTATTAGCCACAACATGCTCCTTTACTGCGTAGCCACTGTCAATTTGGCCCTACGCTTCAAGCTCTCTGCCTTACCTTTTATCTAAAACAGAGAAAAGGCGTACAGCCTATGTTTTTTCTAGAAATAGGGAGAAAAAACCTACTAAAAATAGAGCCACTCTAAGAGCCAGCCCCAGAAGGCTCAAAAATAGTTTAGAGCCCCTTAACTATAGCCTCTATCTTCAATTTATCTTTAGCAACTTGAGCTAAAAAAGCTTCGGCGTTAGGGAAAAGGACTTGTCCACGCACCATCTCAATTAGGCTAACTTCCAAACGCCAGCCATAAAGCTCGTCGGGGCCAAATTGTCCAGGTTCACTCAAAAGGGAGACTTCCAAAACATCACCTCCGCCATCGAAAGTGGGACGGTTGCCCCAATAAGCTAAGCCCGGTAATTTAAAAACCTCGCTGGGCTTGGCCTGTGGCGATCTTTTTAGTGAGCAAAGGGCGGCAAAAACCCCTCGAGGAGGCTTTACTAAACAAGCATCGACTTCGATATTGGCCGTAGGAAGATTTAAAGTACGGCCAACTTTACGTCCATGGATAATTGGGCCGCCAACTTTGTAGCTACGTCCCCACAAATGGCTAGCTTTAGGCAAATGGCCTCCTTCTATCAGGCGGCGCAATAAGCTCGAAGAGACAACTTCATTATTTAGACAAAAGGGAGCAATTATTTCGGTAGAAAAATTAAATTCTGCTCCCAGACGTTGTAACATTTGTCCATTGCCCTGAGCGCCACGTCCAAAACGATAATTGTAGCCCACAACTACCTGAGCGACTTTAAGCCCCTTGAGCAAAATGTGGGCCACAAAATCTGTCGGTGCCATAGAAGCAATTTGACTATTAAAAGGCACGGCGATAGGCTCAAGCCCCATATCTCTAATAATATTCAGACGCTCTTCTAAAGGGCAAAGCAATTTTACACCCTTATCTGGAGTTAGTAACCAACTGGGATGTTCTTTAAAAGTAAAAACTAACGGACGCAAACCGCGACTTTGAGCCAGCTCTTTAGTTCTCTTAAGCAAAGCCACATGGCCGCGATGGACGCCGTCAAAAAAGCCCAGAGCGACTGCGCTGGGCTCAGAACTTAAATTCTGCTCGACCAAGATATTATTCCAAGCGGAAGGATTATTCATCGAGATAGACTTCAATATTGGCCCCTTTAAGAGCTTCCAACTTGGCATTAGCCTCTTGGGCAGTAGCGTAAGGGGTACTAGTAACTCGGTAGGCTATACCACCTTCTACAGGAATTTCCTGAACTAAATAAGGTACACCCTCTTGCTCTAAACGAGCTTCCAAAGAATCGACAGTCTCTTTTTGCATAAAAGAGCCAAAGAAGAGTACCCTTCCGGCGGTGCTATTTTCGACGCTAATGTTTTCCTGGGAACTGGCCTGGGAACTAGGGCTGGCCGTTCCACTATCGGAGCTATTCCCTACTACAGAAGGCGTCTCTTGGGGCGTAACATCTATAGTAGGTGTACTGTTGTTAGAAATAACCGGAGTGGGCGTTTGGCCGACCGGCTCGACAACTAGCGTATTCTCAGTCTGACTATCGACATTTTTATTGTTGCTTCTATCTATCTCATCTTGCTTATCTTTAGCTAAATTGACATAGATAGACGAAGTCCGAGTTGGCATAGCCGAAGCGCTCGAAACAGTATCTGCGTCAGATAAATATTTATCGACAGCCGTTTTGCCTAGCATAGCTCCTAGGACAGCGAATACCCAAATAAGAGCAAAGCTCGTAAAGATCATCCTCATCCAAAAACCATCCCGCTGCCGCTGAGCCTGAGCCATAATATGCCAACCTCCTAAACTTAACGCAGCTCCCCAAAAATAATCAGATCTAAAGAGAGGCCTGACAGCTCCATCTATTGACGATCCAGTCAGACCTCTCACCAATTGCTGAAGAAGAGCTTTTTCCCTTCTCTAGCCAAAGGAAATTAAAGCTCTAAAGCCTCTTGGACGCGCTCCAACTTACCGGGAATATCGCGACGCCAAACCGATTCAGCCGCCCCTTTGTCCAAGATACAAACGATTACCGACTCATCTTTCAGAGGATATATAGCCAACATCTGACTATCAGTATCCACAATTAAAGCAGAGCACTTGCCAACGCTAAGCTCAGAAAGATAGTTGGTAGCGGCATTGTACATGCGAGCGGCGGCCATGGCAATATCGTCGCAATCTTGAGTAGTAGATTCGACTACCACATCCTCCATAACGATAACGGCGTCAAAGAAGCTGTCGATCACAGTAAGGCCCACTAAACTCTTCTTCAACGTATCGTCCTCGACCAGATGGCCGCCGTATTGCAAAGAGCCAGTTTCGGTAGTATGGATCGCTAAAGTGAGATTGTCGGCTGTAGGATATAAATCTAAACAACCAGACTCACCGGCAATAAAAGCCCTCTGGACAGTACCTAAACTAGCCTCATCGGCAATCTCATTTATGGAGTTAATAAATTCCGGCTGGAAAGCAGCAGCCGAATCGGGATCGGAAAAAGTTTCTAAAGTGCCTAAGAAGGGCATGCCGTCATCAGAAATGATCATGGCCGAAGAGGTACCTAAATCGGAGACGGCACTAAGATCGGCGTCTAAACTATCGGTATCGTTACTTTCCAACAAATGCTCTAACAGACGGCTGACTATACCACTAAGCGACTCACTTCCAGCCGATAAGAAAGCTGGCAAATCGGGAGTAATCTCTTCGGAAGAAGGACTTACCTCAACTTCAAGGTGGGGAACTTTCAAGCCAGGAAGCTGAAGTTCGTCTTTCTCCTCTTCGAGCTTAGCTTCAATTTCCGGCTCGACAGCTTCGGCAGCGGGCTCTTGGATAGCAGCAGCTTCAGACTCAACAGCTTCGGCAGCGGGCTCTTGGATAGCAGCAGCTTCAGGCTCGACAGCTTCGGCAGCGGGCTCTTGGATAGCAGCAGCTTCAGGCTCGACAGCTTCGGCAGCGGGCTCTTGGATAGCAGCAGCTTCAGGCTCGACAGCTTCGGCAGCGGGCTCTTGGATAGCAACAGCTTCAGGCTCGACAGCTTCGGCAGCAGGCTCTTGGATAGCAACAGCTTCAGGCTCGACAGCTTCGGGAGCGCCTAAGAAGTATTCACCGACAATGCGTCCCACGCTGACACTAGTTAGAGCGTCGATACCGGCTAAGAAGTCGCTAACTACCGAGCGGCAAGCCCGATCGGAAACGGAATTGATCGTATCTTGCAAAGCGTCTATATCGCTGACAATAAACATGCGCTCGCCTTCAGCTTCGATAACTTTGTAAGCTTCGGCGCTGACCGTACCAGAAGTGACAGCGAAAGTACAATCGGGATGGAAGAAACGGCTGCGAGTGATAATGCGGAAAACAGAGTTGGCGTCCAGCCCTTGCTCAGAGATAGAGAACATCAACAAAGATCCCTTGTAGTCGGCAAAGACTTCGCAACTATTATTGTGATCTTCGCTGCGGAAGAGAATGTGCTCACTGCTGACGCCACAATCGAGCAAGGCGGCCCCCACCGTATAGGCCAACCACATATTACGACGAGCTAAAATAGCGCCTTGAGGACAAACGGAAAGGGATTGGACTATTTGCTCGTCGGAAATAGCTTTACCACAATGGAAGCAGCGGAAACCGCGCTTGGCAGCTTCATCTAAAGCGGCCAAACTGGAAACGCGGCTGACCTTCTGGCCGGTCTCTTTGCAAAAGACTTCAAATTCGCAATTGATAATATTCATGTCGGCCATAACTTTGACATCTTCACCGACTTCAAAAACGGAACGTCCTTGGGCCGCCTCGGGAAGAGAGACTACGCCGCGCTCGGATACTATTTGCAAAAGCTGACGCACGCCGGGACTACGCAAACAAGCGGCCGCTTTACGCTCCCAGTCGCCCACTTGCAAAGGCTCGGAATCTTCGCGCAGAAATTCGAAATAAGGCGAAACGACGGGCACTACTTGAGACTTAGCCTGAGGAATGGCTTTATTTACTATATTTAAATACTCTTCCCAAGAGGAAGCGCCACTCTTTTCCTCCCAAGCTCCGCCAACGAGCAAAGCCTTCTCCTGGGGCAGGAAATGATAGTAGAACATCGCTCCAGAAGGAGTTACCACCACGTCTCCACTTAAAGAAGCCAAAGTGCCTTCTTTGCCCAACATTTCAACGAACCGCTCATGGCCGCCGGAGATAACAGGACGGAACTTTTGACTGAGCAAATTGGCCAAAGCATTTTTGCTGTCACTAATATTGTGAAGATCTGTCAATTTTCTGCGTACAAATTGCATATTAAAAACTAAACTCCTCAAACCATGTTGTTCGTCGCCGTCAGCGAAAAAAAATTGCCGCCAAACTTCTACAACCTCTCGGCAATTCCTTTGCTAAGTGGGCAGTCCAGCTAGCCCCTACTGGCCAACTCGAGCCCATTGGAACTACCCTCCCCCCTTAAGTAGGGGATGGAAGGGAGCACGACGAATTTTATCCGCCTAGAGTACCGTGAGTGGCACGGATATCTAGGCCTGTGGAGAGTGTATCGCTGCTACAGTTCTTCGAAACTGTAGGGCTACTCTCGTAGAAGCAGGAAGCTCCCATCCCTAGGAGCGGGAGTACATTCACGGAGGTTATAATAAATGCTGACGCCCTCTATCAGAAAAACGCGCAAAGGCTTGCCGTTTCTCCTGGTTTTAGCATTGCTGGCGTTTTTTTTGGCTATTCCTCACACAATTTTTGCCGCTTCCCCGGCCAGTGTATTCGTTGACGGTATGCGCGTAGAGGCTACGCCTATAATCCGCGACGGCGTAACTTATCTACCCATACAAGTTATGGCCCAAGCTTTGCAAGCCGAAATTATTTGGGATTCCAAACTAAATACAGTCAAAGTAAATGGCAAAGTTGCTTCTTCTCCAGTTTACAATAACGGCGGACGTATATATTTGCCGGTAGAAACTTTTGTCGGTTCTCTGGGCGGCTCCGTAAATTTTGACGGCCGCAGCAACCGCATACTTATTATCACCAATACAGGTTCGAGCTTAGCTAAGAGTCAGACCTCCTCTTCGTCTACTCAACAGAAAGCCAGCCAGAACACTTATGTAAAGCCCACAGCCGCCCCTAAGTCGACAGCTCGCAGCCACCAAAGCCCAAGCCCAAAAACTCAAACTACTAATTATTCTGCCGCCAATCGCCCTTCTGAGTTTAACCAGAGCGGCACTCCCAGTAGTTATGCTCCCAATCAAATCCAAACTAACGTTTCCTTGCGTCCGGTGGACGCCTCTCCCTATCTGGCATCCAACTTGCAACCAGGCCCCATTCAAGGCGTAAATGCTATGCGCGGCGGTAGTGCCAATTTGCCAACTAACTCTCAACGTCCTCAGAATGGCAGAGTCTATGTGCCTAGGAGTGCCAAGAACGAAGTCTTCCAAGTAACTGTCACCAACTTAGAGACTATCTCTGTTTTGAAAGATTTCTACCGCCCCAAGGAAGGCTATAAATACGTTATAGCTTATCTTTCTCAACAGAACATTTCTCAACAAGTCCAAATTTATACAGGTCGCTTTTCCCTTTTAGATCAAAAGTCTAATTCTTACGATTATATAGAAGGATTAAGTAACTTTTGGCTAGTAATTTTAAGGCCTTACGGCATCAACTTCGGCTATTTAGTCTTTGAAGTTCCCGCCGATTCCAAACCGGTAAGTTTGGTGCTCCATTCCCTGAACCAGGCTCCGCTGTCCATAGATATTTAGGTCAGTTGCTCCGTTTTCTCTTTGGAAATGGAAGTGACCCTTATCTGTATCTATTCTGGATTAAATGACCGACTTCAGAAAAACATTTTTCCTTCTACGAAAGAAAAGGAGTTGCGTAAATATGGTGCCGAGAACGCGCCTTGCCTACATTGCGTCAATAGTCCTGGCTATCTTTGCTTTTATCATCATTTGCGGAGCCACCGTAAGTCGTGCTGACGAGCCTGTTGAAATTACCTTCTGGCATGCCATGAGTCGAACTCGCGGCAAAGTGCTCAATCAGCTAGTTGATGAGTTTAACAAAGCTAACCCTAATATAGTTGTCAAGTCAGTTTGTATTCAGTCACAAAATAAAGAGTACGGTAACGACTACAACGCTCTTTATTCGAAAATCTTGGAAAATATTGCCAAGAATACCCCTCCCGACGTAGCTCAGGTCTATGAAAACTGGACTACTCAATACGTCGGTATCGATGCTTTGGTTCCGGTAGAGAGTCTCATGACTAGCAGCGACAAAGCGGCTATGAAAGATATTGTCCCCGTTTTCCTTAGCGCCAATACTTTCACTTCTCCTAGTGGCGAAAAGCAACTTTACACTTTGCCTTTCAACAAGTCTATCTATGTTTTGTTCTATAATAAGAACATCTTCCGAGAGCTCGGACTTAAGCCTCCGACGACTTGGCAAGAGCTTAGCAAAACGGCCAAAGTTATCGCCGATCGCAAAGGTATCCCCGGCTTAGCCTTCCAGCCCAGCGTCGACATTTTCGGCCACTACCTCTACTCTTACGGTGGAACCTATATCAGTAAGACTGACAACGGAGCCGGTTTTGGTGGCCGTTTAGGTGTAGCCGACCTCAAATATTGGGTAGACTTAGTCCATAAGGATCATTCTGCCAAGCCCACCTTCGACGCCGTCAAACTCTTCCAGGACGGTCAGGCCGGTATGTATATAGAGACGACTTCTCGTATCGGTGGTTTTGAAAAAGCCCGAGCTAACGGTTTAGATTTTGGCGTCATGCCTATTCCTAAGGGCAGCACCCAAGCTAGCCAGTTTGCCGGCACCAACTTAGCCATCTTTAGAGGTACCAACGATGTAGAGAAGCAAAATGCCGCCTACAAGTTCGTCTCTTATATGTGCAGTCCGGCTGTCACTGCTAAATGGTCGATTCAAACTGGTTACTTACCTGTACGTAAATCGGCTATCAATTCAGCTGCTTATCAAAACCATGTCAAACAGCATCCTGAGTATGCTGTAGGCTTGAAATCTTTAGATAAAGCCACAGTTCAGCCGCGTGTTCCCGTGTGGGAGTCGATCCGCAGCATTTTGGACGACGCCATGTTTAAGGCTTTAGGCCGCAAGTGTGACACTGAAACGGCTATCCAGGAAGCTGTCGACACTTCTAATAAGTTGCTCTACTCAGTAGGTAGCTACGAAGGTAACAATTAGTAAGTATTATATCTTTTTAACTAAAATAAGCATGTTCCTCACATGGGGGACATGCTTATTTGCTTAATTGCTCTAAAAAGTTAGACTAAACTGATATTTATGAGAAAACATACTATTGCTCTTTTTAGAAGGAAGTTAAGCAAAACAGAGGAAATTTTAGGTGATTTTTTCTTATACTAACTACGTGAAAGGGACATGAATCTACTCATGGCTAAAGGATATTCCTCTAAAAAACTAAGCACAGCTTTGGCTTGTGCCAGTCTTTGCTTGGCTATTTCTGGTTTTGTGGCCGGATGCGGCGACGGAGGCAGTACCACTGCCAATAAAGAACTCGGTTATAAACAAGAAGGTACGGTCACTTTCGATTTAAGCGAAAAAGTTAAACCTGAGTTGAGAGCCGTAAAGTATTCTTTCCTCAATAAAGATGGCTTACCCATTCTCGTTACTGACAAACTTAGCCTCGAGCAGGAGACAATTAGTATAGAAAATGTTCCTACAGAAGCTGTCGAAGTTATAGGTTACTTCTTCTCCAACGATAAGGCTACCGATTTTAGCATATATAATATAAGCTGGAATACCACCGCCGAGCCTACATCTACGGTAGAATTTGTTCGCGATATTAAAGACACAGATCTCGAATATTACAGAGTAGATCCCACCTACTCTTGCGTAGATAAGGGTGAGTCTACTTATGTAAATTTGATCGCCTCTTATTTGCCTGAGGGTTCTAAAAAATACGAAATTTTAGATCTTACCCCCTTGGCCAAAATTGAAACTATTGGCCATATAGTAATGCAGCGCAAGGTCAGTATCCTGAACAACCTTTATCAAGGTACAACTTACGGAACCCAAGACTTTGAAGTTACTTCCGATTCTTTAGTCAATTACACAACTAATAGAAAAAGTGGCGACGATAAGGATTATGGCCGTGATTGCGTCCATGTTTCCGACGCCGTCCTTACTGGCTTAGTATTAGAAAATGTCACTATCGGAATTAAGGCTACTACCAATACTCCTGAAGTTCCCGAAACTGCCCCTGAAGAAGCTACCGGAACTTTAACTCCAGAAACTACTAAAATTCTGGTTTACAATCCCAACGTCGATATGGGCGTAAATAGTACGGTTATCGACGGAAAAACTTATGTTGTTCGTAAAGGCCAATTTATTGCCTACGGAATTTATGAGTCTCCTACTACCAAGAATAACGATTTCCAAGTAAAAATGCGCGACCGGGAAATCAGTTGGGAAACTCCTAACGACAATGCTATCGACTTCCAGTTGGGTAAAAATAAAGCCACCTATTTTACCAGAGCTGCCAAGAATAATATTCCTTTTAGTGCCTACACTTACAACAAGAAAAATCAAAAGGTTTCTACTTCTATAAATATAGATATTAAAGACGCTACGGCTGTGCTTGGTTACGAGGCAAGCGTTAGAAATCCCAACTTACTGCTTATTGATGGCGAAGTCAATTTCGAACTCTGGGGCGCTTATATGATTGATGGCCAAATGAGCCAACATACGTCCACCATCTTTGACGTTACCGAAGTTGGGAAAAAGGTCGTTTACGTTCTTGATGAGAAGACCCCAGCGAAAGTTACCCCCGATCCAATATCCCAAAGTTATAAACTTGAAGCCGGGGAGCAAAAAGTTGGCGATAAGGGAAAGTTGTCCTTTAAGATCGTCGACGAAGATGAGCACGATGTAGTAACTAGTGATCCTTACGAATATACAGTAGTAGCTGTTCCCAATCCCTAATTAGACTCTTTATTGAGGGCAGCTGCTTTTACTTAAGTAGAGCAGTTGCCAGGAGTAAGATACTCTAAATAAAAAGCGCTCCTTAGGGAGCGCTTTTTATTTAGAGTATCCTTTTCTTTAGCCTATTTAGTATACCAAAAGCTAGAAGAAAGTATAGATAAAAGGAGCTATATAAGTAGACTGAGCCCAAGATACGAAAAGGGTAAGGGCCAATAAGCCCAGTAAAAGGGGTACTAGCCAGAGACGTTTACCGGCCATAAAACTGACAAACTCTATAGCTATAGCCCAACGACTTTTAAACTTACTAAGCATATACAGGCCTTACATCTCCTCATCGCTACTATTAGTATTGATATGGGCAGCATTTTCCGACTCTTCAGCGGGCATACTGTCAGGCAAAATAGTCGAATCGCCACCAACAGAATAATCGAACATATTTATATCAAAGATGGCTGCTCTATCCAGATATTGGCTCACCACTTCTCCAGTTTGGAAGTGGCCGAGCTTGTTAAAATGGCCATCTCTATGGTAATACATACGCGGACGATTAACTAAGTAGGGCCACAAATCTAAAACATAAACGCCATTACTTTCAGCCCAGTCCAAGATAATCTGTCTAGGCTTAGCCCTATCAAAAAGGTTATCTTCCAAATGGGAGCTATCGAGCCAATTTTGCCAATCCTGATCGTAAACTTCCCAAGCTGAAGGAATAAGTACAATTACTAAAGTGCTACCTCGCTCGGAGCAAAGGGTACGCAATTTGCCTAGAGCGTCGGCTGTACGGGCCACACCTTGACGCATCTCTTTAGTGTAATTATTTAAACACCAAGCTTGGGCCATATCAGGAGGCAATTTCGGGCCGAAACTGTGAGCGATAGTGCGAACAAATTGGTAGAGATGGCTGCGATTTAGTAAAGTTTTGTATAAAGAGATAGTGTTATCTTTAGGGATAGTGACAGACTTGCGCTCTTTTTTGAGGCAGTCGTAAGAGCCCCACAAAGCTTCAGCTTCAGGAGTAAGCACTAAAGATTTATCAGCCACTGTAAAGCTGCGCTGGCCTATCATATTATCGTAGAAGTCGCTGCCAGTAGAGAAACCGAGCATAACTACGTCGGCTTTGCGCTCGCCCGGCTTAAGCTTGGCATAAAGATTGGCTTCGGTATCGGTGCCAGCCTGGGGCATAGCGTAATTGAGCACCTTAGCTCCAGTAATACGCTGAATCTGGTTGAGCCAAGTATCTTCCGCATTGGCCCAACAGCCGAAAGTAAAAGAATCGCCCAGAGCTAAAATAGTTTGGCCAACCCCAGGACGACGCGAAGCCACAGCATCGGCGGCGACGCCGTCGTCAGTTGTAGATAATTGCTTTACCTGATCGTTGCCGAATTGGTCGACAGGTCGCAAAGCAGGCAAGGCCCGCCAACCTTCATTATTTATACGAATATCGATAGCAAATTCCGGCCCTTTGATACGCTTAGACCATCCGGGACGCATACGCCAAGCCTCTTCGCCCTTTACATAGAGGCCGCGCATTTGCATATCGGTATTGCTTACGCATAGCCAGACCAGAATTTCGGCTCCGATTAAAGCCAAAACCAAGAGGGCTACATATTTTATACAATTACCGACAAAGCCAAAATCGTTAGCGAAACGATCGCTGTCGCTCTTATAGACAATCTTACGCGAAGCAGCAGCGCGGCCTTGCTCATTCTGGCTGTAAGCAGCTTTGGGATTAGAAGACCATTTTTCCAATTCGGCTCCAGAGATAGAGCGCTTTTCGGAGACAGCCCGACGGCTAACCAACATACGCCCCATAACTAAAGCGTCAATATCAGAGCGAGTAAAAGCATCTAGGGCCTGGGCAGGCGTATTTACTATAGGCTCGCCAGGTAGATTGAAAGAGGTGTTAAGCACTAAGGGAAGGCCGGTATGCTGATAAAAAGCGTTGATAAGCTCATAATAATAGGGACTTTCTTGCTTATAAACAGCCTGAGGACAAGAAGTTCCGTTTACGTGGCTAACGGCAGGAATGATCTCCCTTCTGTCTTGATAGATAGGCGCAGCCATAAGGCCAAAGCGCAAAGGATCGACCAAATGGGGATTAGAAAGCTCGAAATATTCCCCTAGAGCTTCGGCTAAAACCGAAGAAGCGAAAGGACGGAAAGGCTCGCGGAATTGGATGCGAGCGTTAAGCAAATCTTTCATATAGGCAGCTCGAGGATCGGCTAAAATAGAACGAGCTCCTAAAGAGTGCGCTCCCCACTCAAAGCGTCCTTTCATCCAGCCTACCACCTGGCCATATTCCAAACGGGTAGCCACTTCCTGATAGACGCTATTCATATCGGGCAACTCTTTAAATTTGCAATTTTGCGAGCGCAAATAGTCGGCTATAGCGTAATCGTCGTGGTCTTGGCCCAGATAAGGCGTAAGCAAACGATAGCGCGAAGTGCCGCCCAAAACGTGGTAGTAGCCCCACAGAGCTGCTCCCAAAGCACCTCCGCTATCGTCAGTTGCCGGTTGTATATAGAGGCCGGAAAAGCCTGATTCACGATAGAGTCGCCAGTTGGCTACAGAGTTGGCAGCCAAAGCGCCAGCTAAACATAAATTCTCATGACCATATTTGCGGCGCAAAGCTTGAGTCTGACGGACTAAAATTTCTTCGGCAGCAGCTTGAATAGAAGCGGCCACATCGGCATAGTGGCGATCTAAAAGGTGGGCCTCCTCGGCCGAGCGCGGCTTGCCAAAAAGTTGGCAGAACTTATCATTAAAGTAACGACCAACCGAGTAATGGAAAGAAAAATATTCCATATTGAGAGTGAACGCTCCGTCACTCTCCAAACGGACTAACTTATCAAAAATAGTTTCTAAAAAGACTGGCCTACCGTAAGAGGCCATCTCCATAACTTTACATTCGCCCTCATTGGCAGAGAAGCCCAAAAATTGGGTAAAGGCACTATAAAGCAAACCTAAGGAATGGGGAAAGGCCATCTCCTCATCAAGGTGGATTTGGGTTCCCCAAGCTGAGCCGCGAGTAGCGGTAGCCCACTCACCTACTCCATCTACAGTTAAAAGAGCGGCGCTAGTAAAACCGGAGCAATAGTAGGCGCTGGCAGCATGGGATAAATGGTGGGAACAAAAGGCTATCTTATCTTTAGCTAAGCCCAGTTGTTCTTGCAAATAGGCCCTTATCCACAACTTATCTAAAAGCCAAACCAAAGACGACTCGCGAAAAGCCAAGGCCGACTTAGGCCAAGTAGCCATAGAGGCCATAAGCAAGCGGTCGAATTTAGCAAATGGCTTTTCAAAAAAAACGACTAAATCTAAATCTTGAGCTTGGCAAAAAGCCGAATCGAAACAAAATTTGATAGCCCGACTAGGGAAAGCAAAGTCATTTTTTATACGCGAGAAGCGCTCCTCTTGGGCGGCAGCTACTACCTGACCGTCAACAATTATGGCCGCCGCTGAATTATGACAAAAACAAGAAATGCCTAATACACGCATTAGAATTGAGCCCCCGCCTTATCGCTAGTATGTACAGGTTGCCAAGCTCCGCCACAACTATCCTTTTTAAGGCCCAGAGGATCGGCCAACAACTTTACCCCCAGGGCAAAGGGAGTGACACATAGCCAATAAAATATGGTTAAGAAAATTCGACCTAGGAAAGTGGCTGTTCTAGCTACCCCAGCTTTACAACCTTCCCAAAGAGACCTTTTGGGCGGTTCTGCCTGTCCAGCTAAATTGTCGACATGTACATAATCAGGTTGAGTCTGCATAACCCAGAGCATTTCCCCACCGCCAACTAAACCCTTTTTTTTGGCCCTTTAAGTTAAAGAGACCAAAAAAAAGCACAACTCCCAGGAGCTGTGCTTTCTAGACTGACTAATATAAGGGCCAAGTGAACTACACTAGCCAAATGAACGACAATTAGTCGATTTTACCCATAGCTTTAAGGATACGTTCAGCAGTAAAGGGCCAATCGCGTACCCACACCCCTACAGCATCGTGAATAGCTTCAGCTATGCAAGGAGCAGCACCGTTACAAGTGATCTCGGAAATAGACTTGGCACCGAAGGGGCCGAGTGGATCGTCGGTCGGAACCAATTCGGAAACGAAGGTTTCGGGCACATCTAAAATCATAGGCACTTTGTAATCGGTAAAATCGGTCGTCAAGCAACGGCCAGTCTCTTTATCGTAAATCATCTCTTCAGTAAGAGAGTGACCGATAGTCTTCAAGACGCCGCCGTACATCTGACCTAAAGCCAACTCGGGATTGATAGGAGTACCACAATCTTCCAAGCAGAAATACTTCTGTATTTTAACTTCGCCGGTACGTTTATTGACAGCTACTTGGGCAAAATGGGCTCCGTAAGGGAAGGAAGCTTTGTCAACAATAAAGTGGCCGTAAGCCATAAGTTGACCACAACCGTCGCCCTGCTCGGCATGGTGAGCGATCTGAGCAAAAGTAATAGATTTGCTCTTGCCTTGAACTGTGCCATGGTGGACAATTTGTAAATTCTCGATAGGCTCATCGATAAGTTTGGCCGCTACTTCCAAAATGCGAGCTTTCATGTTTAAAGCTGCATTCTTAACGGCACCGCCACTAAAGAAAGTACCACTAGAAGCGTAGGCACCCACATCGAAAGGCGTTACGTCGGTATCGCCAGATAAAATAGCCACATCGTCCATATCAACGCCTAAAATTTCGGCTACGAACTTACAACTGACCGTATCTAAACCGGTGCCCAGATCGGTACCGCCAGAAAGGACGATAAAGGTACCGTCGCTGAGCATACGCACTTCGGCATTAGCCGAATCTAAACCGGGTAAACCGGAGCCCTGTTGGACAATAGCAAAACCCTTACCTATAGCAATATCGGGATCGTCACTGACTTCTTTTTTACCCCACTCGATCAACTCGCGACCGCGCTTAAGGGCCGGCCCTAAACCACAAGATTGGATAGTTTCGGCTTGACCTTCGCGCCCTTCGCCTAAGCTCTTCAAAATTTCTAACTTGGTACCGACATGGACGCGATTCTTTTCGATAACATCCATATGATCCAGACCTAAACGATCGGAAATCTCGGCTACAGCCAATTGCAAAGCAAAAGAGCCCTTGGGAGCGCCATAACCCTGATAAGCGCCAGTAGTAGCGATATTGGAATACCAAGTATCGACATTGAAAGCCATATTGGGACAATCAAATAGAGGCAAAGACTTAGAACAAGCATTCATAGGGACGGTCAAGCAATGGGATCCATAAGGGCCGGTATTAGCCTGAACATCCATATAAATAGCCGTAATGGCACCATCTTTTTTAGCACCAACTTTGCAACGCACTTTGGCCACATGGCGAGTACGAGAAGCGATAAATTCCTCTTCTCTAGTAAAGCGCTGATAGATAGAGCGACCAGTAATCCAGGTTAAATAAGCGCAAACTTCTTCAAGTACAATATCTTGCTTAGCTCCGAAGCCGCCACCTACTCGCTCTTTAATAACGCGGATATTATTTTGCTTAGTTTTAATAATGCTGGCCACAATACGTCGCAAGTGCCAAGGCACCTGAGTAGAAGCGTGGATAATTAGGCGATCGCCGTCCATACGGGTATAAACGACATGGGGCTCGACGGGAGTACACTGAATTTGGCAACAATCGTACCAGTTATCGACAATTTCGTCAGCTTCGGCAAAGCCTTTTTCTACATCGCCAATACCAGCATGGACACTAGAAGCCAAGTTGCGGTGGGGATCGCCATGAATGGGGAATTGGTAAATAACTTCACCGTCGCGAGGATCGGCATTTTTGTTATATTCTTCCAAATTGTCGGGAGCGCCACAAATATAAGTAACTTTGGCTTTGTGGACTATAGGAGCACCGGGAGCTTTAGCTTCGTCGGCTGTCAAAACGAAAGGCAAAACTTCATATTCAACCTTTATGCGCTTTTCAGCTTCGATAGCCGCATCCATATTTTCGGCCACAATAGCGGCCACCCGGTCGCCAACGTGACGAACTTTATCGCCAATAAGCTTGCGATCGTAAGGAGAAGGCTCAGGGAAACCTTGGCCGGCCTGGTTGTAATGGACGTCAGGACAATTTTCGTGAGTTAAAATATAGACGACGCCGGGAACCTTTAAAGCTTCGGAAGTATCGATAGATTTAATATAGGCATGGGCGTAAGGAGAGCGCATCATGCGCAATACGCAAGCGTTAGGCTCGACCACATCTTCTACATAAGCTTTCTGGCCACGCACCAACTTGGGACTATCGATCTTGCGAGCCGGCTTACCGACGACACGCTTACCTTCAGCGTAAGAAGGGGCTACTATACAAGTGAAGTTGGGATCTTTTTTGCGCTTGACAGCTAAACGGATAGCGTCATAAAACTGCTGATAGCCGTTGCAACGACAGAAAATGCCCGACATGGCATCCCTTATTTGGCTGTCGGTAGGCTCAGGATGGCGCTCTAAAAGTTCTTCAATACAACAAACTACAGCGGCGCTGCAGTAGCCACACTGGACTACACCCACATCTACCAAAGCCGACTGGATAGCGCTTAAAGTACGTTGCTTAGAATAATACTCGACGGTGCAAACTTCCTGTCCGTCTAACTGGGCGGCCAATAAGATGCAAGAATTGACTAAACGCCCATTAAAGCGAATAGCACAAGCGCCACAAGTTCCTTCGCCGTTACAACCGTTGCGAATAGAAGTGACATTTATACGGCGCAAAAAAGCATCGGCTCGCTCGCGAGGCTCAACTTCGGCCTGCTGTTCTCTGCCATTTAAAAGAAAAGTAATTTTCATATTTTTAATACGGCTCCCTAAAGTTGACCAAAAGCTTTATAAATAGTCCAAGCGGCAATCTGAGCGCCAACTTCTCTCTTAAAAGCTACGCCGCCGCGAATATCGGCAAGGGGATGTAATAACGGACGAATCTGCTCTACCAAGTCGTCGCGCTTAGGTAAAGTAGCTCCCTTTAAGTTCTTCTCTATCTGAGTTAAACGCATAGGATGGGCGGCAACTCCACTCATAACTAAGTTAATATCTTCAATCTTATCAGACTCGCCTTTAACGACAGCGTAAGCAGCTAAAATAGAAATATCATTTTGGGTGCGTACATAGCGGCGGGAAGCGAACTTTCTAGCTCCCCTTTCTGAAGAGACGCGAATACTTAAAATTAAATCTTGGGGGTTGCCATTGGCATTATAGTCGGCGATACTGACAATAGAAGTAGTACCGTCAGCTTTCATAAGCTCAACTTGGGCTTCTAGCGCTAAAAGCATCGAAGCTAAATTGCACGTTGAGGCGCGTAAAGCTACATTGCCACCTACAGTAGCCATATTGCGGATATTGCGATTGACCATATAAGCAGCCGCCTCTTTAAGGGCCGGAAAAACCTTATCACTTTCTAAGAGCTCTTGGTGGGTAAGGCCAGCCCCGATAATAAGTTGGGAATCGGTCAGCTCGATCTTTTTTAAGTCTAAAGCAGATAAGCTAATTAAAGCCTGGGCCTGCTCTTCTTCAGGAACTTCCTTGGTATAGGTGAGAGTATTAAGTATGGTACCGCCCCCCAGATAGGCAGACAAGGCGAGACGGCTGCGCAAACTGACCGCCTCCTGCACGCTGGATGGCTTATAAAATTCACTAAACAAAATAAAACCTCCCGAGGAAGATAGGTCGGAGCCCAAAAAAAGTCTCTTTTTGCTCTCTCTTTTGCGCGTCAGAGTTGCAATACCTGCCTAAACAAGAGACTTTTTTATACACTATACGTTATACAAACTCGAGAATAGCGCATTTTTTAGGGCTCGCACTTATGGAATAGACAATTAAAAGAAAAGATTACGGCGGCCAATTCGCTATGCTTAATTTTGCGCCTAGTAGCCAAAATATGGAAGAGTTCGTGAGCCAAAACGAGCCTTTCAGGCCAGTAAGGATTAGCGGATAGTTCCTCAGGCCAAGCGGAACTATTTTTAGACAAAAAGGCCAAAGCTTCCCTATCGAGATAGACTAGCTTTTCGCTAGGCACTACTCGCCCCCAAACCCACAAGCCGACCACACTTAAAGGCTTATATTCAATAGTAAAACCCAAACGGCCCAAGGCTCTCTCTGGAAAGGGTGTTTGCTCAAAAGCCAAAAGGGCCGCTTGCTCTTGGGCTTCTTGCCAAGAGGCTAAACTGTAATGGCCTTGTCCATCCCAAAGGGCTAAAAGATCGGCTATTAGTGGCAGCGGTAGGGCCATTTTAGTTGTTCTTTTCCACAATAGCCAAGAGCGTTTCCTCTCCAGGTAGAGAGGCCAATTCGCTCTGGGACAGTTCCAACATTTGCTCAGCTTTTACTAAAGTGCTTAAATCACATATTTTGTGGCCGGCCACCAAATGTAAAGAAGGCAATAAAGCGCCTGCATCGCCGTAGGAAGTATAGTCGCGCAGAATATTTTCTAAGAAGGGGCGCAAAGTGCCTACCGTACCTATTTCCACTGCAGCTCCAGGCCTTTGCAATCTGGCGCTGCCAAAAATATCTGTCACCCAAATGGTACTTTCTTTTTTCTTAAAAAGGCCCCAAAAAAATCGGCGCTCCCGCTCACTTTTGTAAACATAATAAAAATCGCTATGGCCCAATAAAGTGTAAACGCTGTCCGGTTGGCCAGAACTTTTCAGAGTGGCCAAACGCTCGGCTTCACTAACTTCCTGAGCCCCCAGCGAGCTTTTATTGGAAAAGGCAATGGCCCCTTGGGCTGTAGCTCGCACCAAATTTTTCTGAGCGTCAACTTCTACAGTAACCTCTACACTGTCGGCCTCGGCCCCCATTTTAATAACGGCTTGCTCGGCTTGACGGCGCAACTTTTGTAAGTCGGCAGGCGTGGGATCGACAATACTGCGCTCTATCGATTCGCGCACCATAGCTAAGGCGGCACCTATAGCCGAGATAACCTCGGCGCACTCGGCCAACTCAAAAGGCAACCCCAATTGGCCAGCCACAAAAGGCACCACGGCCGCGCAGCCTCCACCGCCGCCAATAAGCTTTAAGTGGCGCTCCTCCATTTTGTAATCGGAAATCAATTTCTTTAATGTAGGAATAATGATTTCCGAAGCTTTGTACAAGGCAGCCCAAGCCCAAGCCTGAGCTATATCTGCTTGGCTCTGATTATCCCAAACTAGATCTTTTACTTGGCTATTGGCGGCCGTCTTTTGGGCTGCAGCCCATTTTTGCCAGGCTGCTGTCGGCGGGCACTTCCCTTTAGCTTGCAAATATTCACCCAAAGCCGCGAAGGCAACCGCTATAAATTTTACGTTGCCGGAGGAATAAGCCCCCTCGGGAATTAGCCCCAGAAGGTTGGCCGCACAAGTAGAAGTGAGAGCGTATTCTTGGCCGGCAGGGGTTTGGAGCACAAAATAAGGGTGGTCGCCCTCAAAAGGCGAAACCTCTTTAATCTTGAGATCGGCAACTTTTAAAGGGTCGGTTTCGCTTGGGGGAGCGAAAGCACAGTAAGTATAGCCGGCCAAATGGGCGCTGCGCGGCCCAATTTGTAAGCCGTTAAGCCAACCGATCATCGAGCCTCCGGCCACTCCCAAGGTGCGGCTGTCTAAAGTGCGCAAGTAGGTGTCGCGCCCACCGACAGTAGCCGACTTGACCGCCGCCTGGCCATCTTTAATCATGCAAATATCGGTACTGGTGCCACCTACCTCCAAAAACAGAGCGTCTGAAGCCTTCAAAAACATTAAGCAAGCCGCAATGCCGGCGGCCGGCCCGGATAAAAGCGTTAATACAGGGCGGCGTTGTACTTCGTCAATAGCCATAACGCCGCCATCGGAGCGCATAACCATAAGCGGCGCTTTAACTTGTTGGCTTTCCAAGGCCCCTTTAGTCATAAGCGCCGTAGCGATCATTTTAGGCAAGATGCTAGCATTAAAGACAGCGGTCTGGGTGCGAGCGCTTAAACCATAAAGGCCAGACATCTCGTGGGTAGCACAAACAGGCAATCCGGCTTCACTGGCCGAGTGGACAATTTTGAGTTCACCTTGCGGATCATCTACAGAAAAGCCTTCGGCCGCCACCACAGCCTCGATCCCTGCCGACTTAAATTCTGCCAATTGGGCGACCAGATGGGCTTCAAAATTGTCCGCTTGCCGATCCAAGAGGGCCGAAACGGTGCGCAAAAACTTGCCCGGTGCCAACTCGATGTCGCCTACATGGGTATCGCTTTTAACTTTGAGCGCTTCCAAACCGTTGGCCAAAGCGATAATGCCCACTTTGGCCACATCACCCTCTAAAAGGGCGTTGGTGGCTTGCGTAGTGCTGTGGGCCAAAAAGACGATTTCGGCCTCCTTGGGCAAAAGGGCACACAGACCGCGAAAAGCTTCAATAATGCCGGCCGCCACACCCTGAGCGTGAGTATGGGTAGTGGGATAGACGCAGTGGGCCTTTACTTGCAAAGTGTCATTATCAATAGCTACAGCATGGGTAAAGGTGCCGCCCACGTCGATGCCTACACGAAATTTACTCACAATTATTAACCTCTTTTTAGGGAGTCCAGCTTAAAGCTTGAGCTACAAAAGCGGCCCACAGCAAAGCCATAACGACAAAACCCCACACGTAAGGCAAAGTAGCTTTAAGCAATTTTTCCGCTCCCACTTTGCTAAATTGGGCCAACCACACGTTGTGGGTATTGGTAGGATCACATACGCCTTGTACCTGGCCGACGCCAAAGAAGGCGGCTAAAATGGCGGTGGGGGCCATTAAATTGCTACCCAGTAAAATGCTGGCTACCCCAGCCCCTAAGCCATACATATTGAGTGGGCCGCGGTAAAGAGCTAAAGGAGCTAAAAGAGAAAAGACCAGTACGAAAGTAAGGGGGCGCTCAGGAATAACGGCGGCCAAGATGGGAGCCATAACCACCTTAGTAGGCTCGGCAGTCATAGCCCCTAGGCACATACCTAAGCCAACAAACAGACCCAAAACTGGAGCCACATCTTTAAGACCCTCTAAAACGGCGGCACTTAAATTATTGATACTGCGACGCGGATCGGTAGTTAAGACGCCCCATAAAATACCGACAATAAAGGCCGGAATAATAGGCACACCCAAACAAAAGATTAAAGCGATAGGTAAAATTGGCGTTAAAAGGGCCAGCGGAGGGACTTTAGTTTTGGGTAACTCGACACTCTGAGCCCAATTGAAACTGCCGCGCTCACGATACATGCCCACACCTAAATAGACTAAGGTAGTTAAAGCAAACAGAGCTCCGTAAGCCAGCACATATTTTTGCACCACAGCTTGGGGTAGATGCAAAACATCTAAATAAAAGCCCAGATTGGCCGGATTAAAAATGCCTCCCAGGGCAATGGCGAAAAGCATTAAGCCTGCCGCCAGCTCAGCCGAGATACCCACGCCGATCATAATAGGCAACACTAAAGAGCCGATCATAATAACCGCTCCTAAGCCTGTCACTGAAGTGAAGCAAAGAGCGGTTATAAAAGTAAGTAAAGCAGCTAGCCAAGTTTTGTGGCGGCCTGCATATTCGGCGGCCAGGCTAATAAGATGGGCGGCAATACCGTTGCGCATGACCACTTGGGAGAGGATGGAGCCAAAGGCCGCAAACATGATAGCTTGCGCCAACTTAACCGAGCCCTGAGTTAAAACAGTATCAAAAATAAATTGAGCAAAGCTATCCTCACCTTCCGGCCAATGGTAAGCCCAACCAGAAATAAGGGCTACAGTTACAGCCATAGCTGGCAAAGCTAAGAGAGCGGGCAATTTGCGGCTCATCATTAAGGCCGCAAAGACAAAAAAGACTAAAATTATTAAAATACCGGCAAACATAGATAACAACTTCCCCAAAAACTTTAGGTACCGTAACGGCGGCCGCGCTGCTGATAATCGATAATAGCTCTGTAAATAAAGGCTTCATCGACATCGGGCCAATAGATATTACTAAAGTAAAATTCTGTGTAGGCTGATTGCCATAATAAAAAGTTGCTCAATCTCAGCTCGCCGCTGGTACGGATAAGCAAATCGGGATCGGGACAATGGGCAGTATATAAATTTTGGCCAAAAATTTCTTGGTCTATATCCTTGGCTTGCAATCGGCCCTCTTTAACTTGTTCAGCCAAATGGCGAACAGCTTGCAAAATTTCCTCTCGGCCGCCATAATTGACAGCCAAATTAAGCAACAAATCGCTATTATGAGCCGTAGCCTTTTCAGAAATTTCCAATTCGCGACAAACGGAAGGGTGAAGTGCGCTCTTATCGCCAATTACCCGCAAACGTACACCAGTATCGAGCATCTTTTGGCGCTCCGATTTGGCATAATATTCGAAAAGCTGCATCAATAAGGCCACCTCAGCTGGAGAGCGCTGCCAATTTTCCGCCGAAAAAGCATAAGCACTTAAAACTTTTATGCCCAAATGGCGACAAGTTTCCATGACGGTACGGAAAGCCTCTACGCCAGCCTTATGGCCTACAGCTGAGGGCATAAAACGCTTTTTGGCCCAACGCCTATTGCCATCCATAATGACGGCAATATGTCGGGGCAAGCGCTCATGGTCTATTAGGCTAAACAATTCGGCTACAGACTTTTTTTCTAGATGGGCTTGACTATTGATTTTAGGGCTGCTCACTTTTTCTTCTGACGCTCCCAAGGCGTTCTTTCAAACATAGGATAAGCTAAAATCCACTCCCAATCGCCTGTCCAGGAATTTTGACAAGCGATCTCTCCTTCGCCGTTTAAGCTTTGCCAAAAAGCTTCCTTAAGTTTGGAACCCGCTGGCGGTACATTTGGGTAAGGACGCACCGCTATTAGGCGCAAAAGGCCCTGAGCCACACCTGTGCTGGGCGGACGGGTGACAACAACATGGCGGGGCGCCAACCCAAGCTTGCGAGCCTGAGCTAGCGCCTCGCCATAATCCTGCCCCAGCCAACAGCTAGGGCAGTCAGGGTGAGAAAGACTCATCCTACTTATACTTCCATAATCTCTTTTTCTTTAACGGAGAAGACTTTACCCAACTCGTCAATATTTTTGTCGAGCATCTTCTGAATCTCGTCCTGAGCTTTTTTCACTTCATCTTCAGGAGCTCCGTCAACCTTTTTCAAACTGTCCATAGCTTCGCGACGGATATTGCGCATGGAAACTTTAGCTTCTTCGGTCATCTTTTTAGCTTGTTTAACCAGCTCTTTACGGCGCTCTTCAGTTAAAGGAGGGAAGACTAAACGAATCATGATACCGTCGTTGGCCGGATTGATACCCAAATCGGATTTCTGGATAGCCTTTTCTATGGCGGTAATGTTCTTTTTGTCGAAAGGAGTGATGGTAAGCATACGAGCTTCAGGCATACCTACGGTAGCTAACTGGTTAATGGGCATCTCAGAGCCATAAGCTTCAACTAAAATGCGATCCAAAAGGACAGGAGTAGCCCGACCGGTTCTGATAGTAGCGAAACTGCGTACCAAACTCTCACGAGTCTTCTTCATCTTCTCTTCAGCGTTTTTGCGTATACTGGGATCTATCACTAGAGTTCCTCCTTAACTAAAGTGCCGATATTAGCACCCTCGACAACTACTTTATGTAAGTTTCCATACTCGGTTATATTAAACACATAAAGGGGCAAACCATTGTCACGACAGAGCGAAAATGCAGTACTGTCCATAACTTTTAAACCGCGCTTGAGAGCCTCTGTAAAGGTCAGAGAATCAAAACGCTGGGCTTGGGGATTTTTATGGGGGTCGCTGTCGTAAACACCATCAATAAGGGTACCCTTTAAGAGCACATCGGCTTCGATTTGTAAACCGCGCAGAGCAGCTCCTGAATCGGTAGTAAAGTAAGGATTACCCGTACCACCGACAAAAACAACTACTCGCTTGGATGCTAAATGCTCTCGAGCGGCTTTGGCATTGAAAAGTTGAGCGAACTGAGGAACTTGGACGGCGGCCATAACTACAGCTTCCTGTCCTTGGGCTCTAAGCGCATCGGCAAATGCCAGGCCGTTCATTATTGTGGCCAACATACCCATAAAATCGGCGCTATTGCGCTCCATGTAGGGAGCCATACGAGCTCGCCAGAAATTGCCACCGCCCAAGACGAGGCCAACTTCTACGCCGCTCTTAGCTATCTGAGCCACTTGCTCAGCATAGCCGAAAATGGCTTCTTGCTCAATACCCAAACCAGACCGACCGGCCAGCACTTCACCGGACAACTTTAATAAAATTCGCTTAAAACGCAACCTTCCAAGTCCCTTCTGGCCAAACTCTTCCCGGAGCGGCTCACTTTTTATCTAAATGGCGGAAAAAAAAGCCCCGTCTTTTCAAACTCCTAGGTTCAAAAAAACGAGGCTTTCATTACTAAATCAGCTTAAAAGCAATCTTATTCCTCACCGACAGCCATGCGGCAGAAACGTTTTACAACGATATTCTCACCCAACTTGCCGATAACTTGCTTGATCTTGTCGCCGATAGTGACATCGTTGTCCTTTACGAAAGGCTGATCGAGCAAAACTTTCTCTTTGAGGAAGCTGTCAACCTGACCTTTAGCGATCTTTTCAGCGATCTGCTCAGGCTTGCCGTTCTCGATAGCGTTCTTCTTGTAGCCTTCGATTTCAGATTCGATGAAATCGGCGGGCACTTGCTCGCGAGAGACGTAAATAGGATTCATGGAAGCCACTTGCAAGCAAATGTCTTTCAATAAATTCTGGAACTCTTCGGTCTTAGCCACGAAGTCGGTTTCGCAATAGAGCTCTACCAAAACGCCAACTTTACCAGTGTGGTGCATATAGCAACCGACGCGCCCTTCAGCAGCAGTACGGGTAGCCTTACTCTCGGCCTTGGCCATACCTTTGCGGCGGAGCCACTCCTGGGCCTTCTTGACATCGCCGTCACACTCTTTAAGAGCGTTGCGACAATCCATCATACCGGCGCTGGTAAGATCGCGGAGTTCTTTTACTTGAGCAGCAGTAACAGTAGCCATTAAAATATACCTCTTGAAAATATTCGCACAGAAAGAGAGAACCTCGAAGGGGAAACTTCCTTGGGGCCCCCTCTCTCGATCAAGTCAAATCCTAATTATCAGACTATTAGTCTTCAGCGCGCCATACGCCACCGGGGATGTCATTATCATTCTTCTCTTCGGTGAAACTCTTGGCAACTTCCTTGGTGATAGCTTCGGCGTCTTCGATGGCTTCTTCGGCCACTTCTTCAGCAGCTTCAGTGGCGTCGGCCACAGCTTCATCTATGACAATTTCCATCTCGGACTTGCCTTCGATAACGGCATCGGCGATCTTTCCGGTGAGCAAACGGACAGCGCGAATAGCGTCGTCGTTACCGGGAATAGGATAATCAATAACGTCGGGATCGCAGTTGGTGTCAACGATAGCTACGACAGGGATACCCAATTTGCGAGCTTCGTTTACAGCGATGTACTCTTTGCGAGGGTCTACAACGAACAGAGCACCGGGAAGGCTCTTCATATTCTTGATGCCGCCCAAGAACTTCTCGAGTTTCTTGCGCTCATCTTCTAAACGAAGGACTTCTTTCTTAGTAAGGCTGTCGAAGGTACCATCTTCGCGCATACCTTCTAACTCACGCAGACGAGCAATACGGGTCTGGATAGTCTTCCAGTTGGTCAACATACCGCCCAACCAACGCTGGGTGACAAAGAACTCGTTGCAACGCACGGCATCTTCGGCGATAGTGTCCTGAGCTTGCTTCTTAGTACCGACAAAAAGAATGGGGCGGGGATCAAACATAGGGGTTTCAACAATACGACGATTCTCGTAGTCGTACTGGCCCTTGACGACGGCTTTCAAGAAAGCATAAGCCTCTTTGAGTTTGGCGACGGTCTTCTGAAGGTCGATAATATAGATACCGTTACGCTGGGTAAAGATGAACTTGGCCATTTTAGGGTTCCAACGACGGGTCTGATGACCAAAGTGAACACCGGCCTCTAAGAGCTGCTTCATGCTAATTAATGCCATTTTATCCTCCTGGGTTTTACCGACGCGACCTACTACAATTGGCTTAAAACAGGCCGCGACGCCTCGCAGTTTCTAAACAGAACTTCCACCCCACCCTTCATACCTATCCCCCCTTAGCGGCGGAACCGTCAACTAAAGAAGCGGGGCACCCTGAAATTCACAAAAAAACTGCTGCGACTTATATTTTTTACTCAAGCCCCAGCTATCAAAAGCTTAAGGCTAAATTTAGCAACGGTATTCTATCACTTACTACTATAGCTAGTCAATAAAAAAGGCTGTGATTAGGCAGCCTGACAAGAGCAAAATAAGCCTATAAAATGAAACGCGAGAGATCGCGACTCTGGCAAATATCTTTCAACTCTTTAAGTACATACGGACGATCGATAAGTACCAATCCTTTTTCCATTTCCGGAGCTTCAAAAGAGACTTTCTCTAAAACCCTCTCCAAAAGCGTATGTAAGCGACGGGCTCCTATATTTTCATTTTGCTCATTAACTTGACAAGCCATAGCGGCCAATTCGTCGATAGCTTCGTCATTAAACTCTACTTCCAGCCCTTCAGTAGCCAACAATTCTTTATATTGGCGAGTCAAAGAATTTTGCGGCTCAGTTAAGATACGTTTAAAGTCCTCTTTTTTCAGACTATCTAAAGTAACTCTAATAGGGAAACGCCCTTGTAATTCGGGAATCAAATCGGAAGGCTTAGTTTCATGGAAAGCACCAGCAGCAATAAATAGAATATGCTCAGTATGGATAGGGCCAATCTTGGTATTTACCGAGCAACCTTCCACTATAGGTAAAATGTCGCGCTGGACACCTTCACGGGAGACGTCCGGGCCATGGCCACCCCCTTCTTTGCCAGCCACCTTATCAAGTTCATCTAAAAAGATAATGGCCTGATTTTCGATAAGATTTATAGCTTCACGTTTGACATCGTCCATATCTATAAGTTTTTTGGATTCTTCAGTAGTAAGCAAACGAAAAGCTTTATCTACAGGAAGCTTATACCTTTGGCGCTTTTTAGGGAACATCGAGCCAAAAATATCTTGGAAATTGACCCCTATTTCTTCACTGTCACCAGTAACGACCTGAATCTCTTGGGGAGCGTCTTCTTCAAGTTCAATTTCAACAGTACGCCCCTTTAATTCTCCCTTAAAAAGACGCTCATAAAGCTCGGCTCGGCCTATTTGGGCCAATTCGTTGGTACTTTTTCTATTTTTCTTGGTAGTTTTATCGTTAAAGACGCCAAAAAGCGAGCTATTCCGAGCACCAGTTGGCCTTTCCAGCCCTTGTAAACTATCGAGCAAACGCTCTAAAGCAGCCAAACGAGCCTCGCGCTTAACTTTTTCTAAACGCTCGCGCTCCACCATACGCATTCCCACCAAAGCCAAATCGCGAATCATCGATTCGACATCTCTGCCAACATAGCCAACTTCGGTATATTTAGTAGCCTCTACCTTTAAGAAAGGAGCTCCAACCAACTTAGCCAAACGGCGAGCAATTTCAGTTTTACCCACACCGGTGGGGCCGACCATAAGGATATTTTTAGGGATAATCTCTTCGCGCAGCTCTCCACCCAATTTTTCCCGGCGATAACGATTGCGTAAAGCTATCGCCACAGCCTTTTTAGCTCGCTCTTGGCCAACGATATAACGATCTAAAGCCTCTACCACCTGACGCGGAGTTAAAACTTCCTCTAACTTAATAGAGTCAGATTCTTTGTCTTCTTTGGGCTCATCGTCAAAGAGTTGCTCTAAAGGATAAGATTCAAAATCAAGCTTATCTTCTCCAGCGTTGGTATTCTCTTCTAATTTGTCACTTTCAGCCTTATCTTGTTCGGCTTGCTCACGCTCTTTTTGAGCTTGGCGCAAATCGGCACCAAAAATAAATTGAGGGACAAAAGGATCGCTACCAGCGTCTTGGGGCTGGAGCTTTTCACTTGATTCAGCCTTAGACTCCTTTTCGATAGACTCAGCCGCCTGGCGAGCAGCTTGGGCTATATTTTGTCCACTCTTTATAAGCTGACTAGCCCAATCCTTAAATTGCGGAGACAAAACCTCTTGGTCGCTCTCTTTATCTGCACCGTCGCCATCCTTATGGTGAGAATAATCTTCCAACTCTTTCATAGCTTTTTGCAAAAACTCTTGTAAATCTTGTGTAGAATCAGAATCCATAGAATACTCCTAAAAAATTAGACACTTCGTCAGCCCGAGAAGCGCCGAAGTGCCCTATAAAAAGCGTGACTAAAAATAATTCGCCTAGCTAAAAACTAACGTTTAATGAGACTAGCTGGAACTCGGAAACGAATATTTTTAATATTCTCTTTTTTGAAGGTACGATCTCCATTTTCGTTAGAGAAGAAAAATTCGTTCGTCAACATATAGCCAGACAAACGGCGACCGTCGTCCATTTCACACTTATCTAAGCTCCAACTATCCGAGCTGACCAGGATGCTTTTAAAATCGTTAGGAGAAGTTTTTAAGCTTTCAGAAGTCGTCTCCAAAACGATCTCTTTATTATGGCAACGCCCTACAAAAATGTCGCCATTACGCAAAGTAACTACATCGTACAATTTATCATCTTCAACTAGGGGAGCCTTTTCTTTAACTTGCCTATTGGCTTTTTCTTCAGCTAAAATTTTTGATTCGATTTTAGTATCGATAGGCTTGTTGTCACGAGTAGCTTGGGAATATTCCTCTACCCAGCGACCTTCATCATTCCAAAGAGACTTTTGATTAGCCCCTTTAGATTCGGTCTGGGACTGCTGTTTAGCTTCTTCTATAGTTTTGGAAGAGACGACATTATCTTTTATCGATTTAGCATAGACATGGTTGTCATTTTCGCTGGCTCCTTGGGGACTGTTATTATCGATAGCTTCTTCCTTAACTTGAGCGACAGCTTTGCGATCGGCAGGAGATATTTTACCATCTTGAGCAGATAAAACGCTCTGGGCATCAAAGTTGGTCTTAACATAATTAGCTTCAGAGCCGATAAGCTCGCCTAAACGACCTTCGCCACCCACTCCGGGCACACCAAAACCAGCCGAGAAGTCTAATAAGTTATATTGAAAACGCTTACCGGAAAGAGATTCGGGCCAAAGTAAAGGCTTAAAGACGATTAAACCCTTGCCTTCACGACGCATAGCAGCCAAAGCCGGCGAATCGGAAGCAAATTGCAACAAAGGCAAAGTATCGCCGCCTAAAGCTACAGCACTGTAAGTATCTTCACCTATTAAAGGCAAAAACACAGTACACTGCCCGACACCAGTCATCACATCTTGCTTACTCATAGTGAGCACACCAGCAGCGCGACCATTATATTTATAATTGCCCAGCTCACCTACTTCATTGCGCCCTTTAAATTGCTTACCGGAAAGAGCGTAAGCCTTCATGCCAAAGTAAGGGGCGTAACGCGAATCGTAAAACCAGAAGGAGTGGCCTTGACGTACCCAATCGACAATAGCTGGACAACAGGTTAGATCGAATTGCTCAAAAGGAATTTGTAAAATGAATATACGCACCGTAGGGTCAGCTAAAACATCTTTTACGTTATAAGCATTACCACGAGTCATAACTTGAATGCCCAATTCGTCGTACGGATGATACCCCAAAAATGCCGACGCTTCGTTGTCAGCATAAGCGACCCTAGAGATAAAACAGGCGCTCAACAAGATAAAAGTAAGAAGTGTAAACCACAGTTTGCGCATTTTGTTCCGATGCACTCCAGTATTTTTTTCCAGCTTTTCCACCAGCTATACGCCTATCCTTCTCCCTCACCAGCGTTTAGGTGGCGCAGCATTATTGCATTCGCTACGCCAATTTCTTAGGCTTAACGCCTTTTTGCTGGCGTGACATAGTTGCACTCGTCACGCCCTACTTTTGGGACTATACTATAGCTCGTTCATTTCATAGCTGGCGGACAGTTTAGCCCAGCCAGTGCGGCGCATTTTTTTGGGCCAACAGTCGGAAGCGATGGCTCTGGAGGGCGAAGAACATTGACCGCGCTACCGAGCCCGCGTCGGTCAGTTCGAAGCCTGGAAGAGACATTGCTGGAGATGGCCAACATGGACATGAGCCCGCTGCCAAAACTTATAGCGGAAGTTTTGCCATATCGGTAGCGCAGGTCTTAGTCGAACGGACGTGAGACTAATCAAACCGGAGCGTCGATATGGCTAAAACTGGAGCTAATACGAAATAGCTAACGGCGGGCCTACACTATCGGCGTCTCTACACAGCAAAAAATGCGCTACATAACACAATAGCGCCAACTCCCCCGTTTAGGTTGGCGCAGTATCGTTACACTTACTGCGCCTTGCTTTTTGGGCTAAAGCTCGTTCATTTCAAAGCTAGCGGACAGTTTATAGCTGAAAGCGGAACAAAGGTACAAGGGCTAAACTCTCCGTTTCTCCGTTGGCTGGCTACGTTTACGCCTATAGCAAGCTACAGGCGTATAAGAGCCTTTCGCTTTGCTATAGGCTAAACTCCGCTATAAATATCACAGAAACGGAGACTTTCCCAGTTTGTCGGTTCGTCCAAGGCTTCCGGCCGAGATTGCCGGCGTCTGCTTCGCCTAACGGCTACGCAGCCATACCGGCAATGGGCCGAAGCCAAGGACTACACCATGATTGTTTGTGCTCAGCATTTTGTGTGGCGCAGCATTATTAAATTCGCTGCGTCAACTTCTTAGGCTTAACGCCTTTTT
>CAKUDB010000012.1 GCA_934644775.1 uncultured bacterium
TTCGACTAAGACCTGCGCTACCGATATGGCAAAACTTCCGCTATAAGTTTTGGCAGCGGGCTCATGTCCATGTTGGCTATCTCCAGCAATGTCTCTTCCAGGCTCGAACTGACCGACGCGGGCTCGGTAGCGCGGTCAACGTTCTTCGCCCTCCAGAGCCATCGCTTCCGACTGCTGACTCAAAAAATGCGCCGCACTGGCTGGGCTTTTACTGCTTGCCAGCAGCAAAGTAACGCACTAGTGTATTACAAAAGGCCAAATAATCACAAATGCAGAAAAAATAACGCAATTATTTTCAAATGGATATTTATTATGGATTATACTGCTTTTCAAGCTGCGGAAATTGCCTTGAGACAACTTGGCAAACCGTCTAGTGCTCGCGAAATTACTGATTATATATTGCGGCATCAACTTTGGGAAACTTCCGGTAAGACTCCTGATGTCACCATTGGTGCAAGGATTTATGAAGATTTAAAAAGTGAAAAACCAATATTTTTACTTTTAGGCCCTGGTATGTTTGCACTCAAAGAATGGGACAATGCTTCCCAATCTAAATCTACTATCGACAGTTGTAAAACAGATGCGCCTAAGGCCGAAGAGCGGTTAAAGCATAATGAAGAAAATGTCTATTATAATGCTTCCGAAGTAAAGAAAATTTTTCGAGCTAGACTTGTCGATATGAGTCCCAGCGCTTTTGAGCACTTAATAGGCAAGCTTTTAGAGGCCATTGGCTTTCGAGCTGATGTGACCAAAGCCAGCCATGATGGCGGAGTTGACGTGCGTGGTGAATTGGTTATCGATAATGTTATTCGTGTCAAAATGAGCGTTCAGGCCAAGAGATATAAGATAGGCAACAATGTGCAAGCTCCTGTTGTTCAGCAATTGCGTGGAAGCGTAAATACAGTAGAGCTTGAGCGTGGTTTACTTATTACTACCAGCGATTTTACTAAAGGCGCTTACCAGGAAGCAGAAGCTTACGGTAAAGCCAATATCGATTTAATGAATGGCGAAAAATTGGTAGAGCTTCTCTTAAAGTACGAGATAGGAGTAAAATCGCAAAGAGTCTACACTATAGACGAAAGCATGTTTTCCGATTTAGCGACACTAAGTAGTGTACAGCCCGCCCATTAGCTAGCTATTGTTGTGCTAAAGACTGCACTCACCTAAATGAAATTTATAGCCGCCCAAAACGTTCGTTATACCCCCGGAGAAAACTTTATCGCGTTAGCGATGTTTTCGAGGAGGGATATAACGAACTAATCGACTAGGCTATAAATTTAACACAAACGTGCATAGCGCAAAAACGAACTTGGCCATAGCAAAAAGCTCCTTGTAATTTTATATACAAGGAGCTTTCTCTGTGTCAACCTACAGTTTAAGCTTTATATTTTGCAATTTAGCACTCAGAATGGCCGCACAGGTAGCATTTGGTGCAGCCCTCAATGTTGATAAAGCTGCTGTTACCACATTCTGGGCAAATATCGGCAGTGATTTTACCAATAGCTTCAGCTTTTTGGCGTATCTTTTCCAACTCTTGGTTATCTTCTGGGGCCAAATAGTTGTCGGACAGAGCTTGGGAAATAGCGTCTGGCAAGGAGCGCACTTTGTTTTTACCAAAACCTACCGAACTTTGGCCGCCAATGCCGCCGAGTTGATCGACTATTTCTTTGACACGCTCTTTGGGACTAAGCGGGGAGTTAACGCGCAGTAAAATAGAAGCAATACGCCCTAAAGCTTCGGCCATAGCTTTAATATCGGAGCCGCCTTTGCCAATTTCGATAAATACTTCAAAAGGCTGGTTATTCTCATCATCATTCATAATGATATGAGCTGTACCGGTAGGAGTAGATTTGGTAACGGTAACGCCCCGGCGTACAGTAGGACGTGGACGCACTTTAGGCTGCTTCTTTTCAACAACCTTTTTCTCTTCTTTTTTAGGCTCTTCCGCTGCAGTTTTCTTGGCCTCCTTCTCGGCACTAAGCACTTGCTCATCTCGAGATTTATCTCTATAAATAGTGCCGCCTTTGCAACCCAATTTATACATAAGCTCATAAAGCTCACGCACTTGGTCAACAGTATAATCGGCAGGGACGTTGCAAGTTTTGGAAATAGCCGAGTCGACCCAGTATTGAATATCGGCTTGTACTTTGACATGTTCTTGAGGAGTGAGATCCAAAGCACTGACAAAATAACTGGGAGTAGGCTGGCCGGGATGTTTCTGTTGCCATTCATCCAAAACGGCTACTTTCTCTACGTGAACGCCCAAACGGCTCTTGCGAGTGTAAGACCAGAAATAGAAAGGCTCTATACCTGTAGAAGTGCCTACCATTGTACCTACAGTACCAGTAGGGGCTTGAGTAAGCAAAGTTACGTTGCGAATACCTTTTTGGGCAATTTGGGCGCGAGTCTCTTCGGAAAGGCGCTCGATAAATTTGCCTTGCAAGTATTTATCTTTATCGAAGCGGGGAAAACTGCCTTTTTCGGCAGCCAAGTCGGCTGAGGCTTGGTAGGCTGCTTCAGCAATAAATTTATAAAGTTCATTGATAAATTTTTCCGATTCAGCAGAACCGTAACGAAGCTCTTGTCTAACTAAAAGTTCAGCTAAGCCCACAGTACCTAAACCAATGCGCCGCTCTTTGGATTGCTGTTCTTTATTTTGAGTAAAGAAATAGGGGGTAGTGTCGATAATATTATCTAAGAAACGGACAGCGTATTGGACGGTCTTTTTCAAAGTGTTCCAATCGACTTGGCCATCTTTGCTCATCTTGGAAAGGTTGATGTGGCCTAAATTACACACCGACCAAGCTGGCAAAGGCTGTTCGCCACAAGGGTTGGTACAAACTATGCGCCCTTCCGGGTAGTACCAGGAATTGGAAAGCTCGTTACTGCGGTCGATAAACCAAACGCCCGGCTCAGCCGAAGCCCAAGCACTCTCAATAATATTATTCCAAATATCTCTAGCTTTGACAGTTTTGTGAACAATAACCCGACCGCCCTTGTTTTGCCAGTCTTTAATATCGCCGTGCCATTGCTTATCATATTGGGGATCGTTGGTATCAGGGAAGATTAAATTCCAATCGCTATCGTCATGGACAGCCTGCATAAAATCGGTAGTAATACCTACGGAAATATTGGCGTTGGTAATTTTGTCTTTTTCGCGCTTAGAATTGATAAATTCAAGAATATCGGGGTGCCAGACGTTTAAAATAAGCATAAGAGCGCCGCGACGGGAACCGCCTTGCTCAATTAAACCGGTGACAAAGCTGTATAAACCGCCCCAAGAAACTGAACCGGAAGAGCGGCCGTTGACCCCTTTTACATAAGAGTGGCGTGGGCGCAAAGAAGAAAGGTTGATACCTACGCCGCCGCCTCGACTCATAATTTCCGCCATATGGGAAAGAGTATTGATAATGCCGTCGCGAGAATCTTTAGGGCTAGGCACTACAAAGCAATTATAAAAAGTGAGCTGTTGGTTGCTGCCGCAAGAAGAGAGAATGCGGCCTCCAGGAACAAACTTCCAACCTTCTAAAAGCCAGCGAAAATTAGCTTGCCATTGTTCACGATCTTCTTTGTTTTCGATCTGAGAAGCGCCTTTAGCTACGCGATCCATCATATCTTCTACGTGAAGTTCCAAGGGCTTGTCTACATGTTCTTTGACAGTCTGGAAAGGAGAGCCATCCCGCAAAGTGAGACTTATATCGTCGCCGTCAATAGCGGTAATTTCCCCAATTTCGCGTTGGCTGCTCTTAGGATCCAAGAGTACGACCACCGTATCGCCTTGAGCTAAGGTAGCCTTGGAGCCGTCCTTTAAAGAATAACGATCCAAAAAGATCTTTTCTCCTAAGCTGGAAAGTTTGTTCTCTTGCGACAAGTAAGTCGGCTGCATAGCTACTAAGGCCTCCCAAAAATAATGAGCGCGTCTTTCGTCTAACTTCAGTTTCCCCCTCAGCCCAATGCCAGTATGCGAGCTAGCGCGAAACACGTCCCGCGCTTTTCTCCGTGTGAGAGGAAAAACCTATTTGTAAGATCTATTAAAGCTATTTGTGAAAATTTAGAAAAGGACACCTATTCTAAATAATGTGAAGAAAATACAAGGCTGAGAACTAAAAATGAAGTTATATCTTTGTGTATACAATTTATGCTATACATGCCTTGCGGTTAAGTTAGCGCCTGTGAATGCTCAACACATTTGCGCTTTGCCTGTTGTGCTTGCCTGTTTGGCTTGTAGTTTTTCAGCTTGGAGACGCCAATAGTGTACGGCCCGCCCATTAGCTATTTTGTGTTAAGCTATGGCTGCGGGCTCATGCTCATGTTGACTGGCTCCAGCTAGTGGCTCTTCTAGGTTCGAACTGGCCTAACGGCCAATATCCTTCGCCTTCCATGCGCCCTCTGCCTCCGCCTGTAGATTAAAAACTAAACCTGGCGATTACTTGCGACGCAAAGCTGCTGCCAAAAAAGTCAAATATTGACAAGCGCCTGCTTCTATAGATTTACGATCGTTGACAGAGTAGGGGTTATCTTGGGCGATCCAATCGGCCCATAGTTCTTCATTTCCTTTCATTTCTTTTATATAAAGCAATTCTGCGCCTTGGCTATGCATAAAAATATTATTCCAGTAGTTTATATCGCGCATATATTCCAGTTGCTCTGGCGTCCAAGAAAGTAATAATTCCGGAGGATAAGCACTGCGATAGTCGGCTTTGGTACCTGGGATAGCTAAGTATATTAGACCGTTCTTTTTGACAAAAGGTAACAACTTTTCGTCTAAATAAGTTTCAGAACGGCCAAAATAATTATAAGAATCGATGCTGATCGCTCCGTCAAAAAAGTCTCTTTCAAAAGGCAAATTCTCCGCATCTGCCTCGATGGGAATTAATTGCTGATGGGACATTTGGCAAGAGTCAAAAAAAACTTGATTCTCTTGCGGATCGCTCCATAAATCGGCAGCATACACTTGTAAATTATATTCTTTGGCCAAAAATAAACTGGTTAGTCCCTGTCCGCTGCCCAGATCACAAACGCGACTATGTGGAGCTAGCTGATTATTAAGCATAAGCTCTTCCAAAAGTTTCAGAGGATTGGGCCCCATAATTTTGGAGATAAATTTAGAATCACTATACTTTAAACTTTTTACGTATTGCATATAAAAATACTTCCTTGTAAAAATGTAGTTTTTTAAAGGTTGAAGTGAAGTGTATTTATGTATTTAAGTTTGGCTTAAGGGCATAGCGCTCGACAAAGCTATCCAGACAATCGCTTAAGATCGCCAAACATTCAGCAAAAGGGCGACCGTGATCGTGCTGACTAAGTAAAAATACAAAAGGCGCGTAAAACTCTGTTGCTAACTTTAGAGCAGGGGCAGGGGCCAATTTCCCTTGCTCAATCATCGTTTGGAAAATATCTTGCATATATAGCAGCGGCCCACTGTCCAAATAATTGTTGTACAGTTCGGCAAATTCGGCGCTTCCATATTGTTCCACAATCAGCAAACGGCGAAAATTTGCGCCCATTTCGTCCAGCGCCCAGAAGCCGAACTGCGCTTTGGTAAAAGCTATCGCCTGTGACAATTCAGTATGCGCGTAACTTGCGGGATTGGTACTAAATGTCTCTGCTGGCACTGCATATTTTTGAGCCGCCAAGCCGTCTTGCTCGGCCATTTGCCTAATTATTTCCTCTAAAATGGCTCGCTTGTCGACAAAATGCTTATATAGTGCCCCTTTACTGAGTCCCAGGCGGCCGGCTAAATCGCTTACCGAAGTGGCCTCAAAGCCCTTTTGGGCAAAAAGCTCCAAAGCCGTCCGCCAAATTTTCTCTTTGGTGCCAATCATCGTTTGGCTGCCTCCTTGACAAAGGTAAATTACCGTTTACTATAAATGAATATTAGTAAACGTTTGTTTACTTGTCAAGGAGGCCATGTAAAAACAGCCGCCGACCAAAACTCCTAGTCGGCGGCTGTTTTTAGGTGCACCGTGTCTTTAGCCGCGCGGCACTGGCAAAAAAGTGTGTCTTGGCGGCTAATTCGTTATTAGGGCTGGCCTCTAGGTGCTTGGGGTTGTGTTGTAGTGCTTTAAAGCGCAGGATCGATTAATACTTTAATACTGTCGCGATCCTGCGCTTTTTGGAAGGCACTTAAGCCTTCGCTTAAAGGATAAATCGCGCTTATAAGTGGCTCCGGATCAATTAAGCCTAGTTCCATTGATTTTAAAGCCGGAGCAAAGGGGCCGCAGCGCGAGCCCAGCACAGTAAGTTCTTTCACAACAATTGGGGCCAGATTTAAGTTGGAATTAGCCGCTACTGTAGACTTTAACACGATGGTGCCGCGCGGTTTAACGTTGGCGATGGCCATCTCCAAACCGTGAGGGCTGCCGGTAGCCTCAACGGCAACGTCAGCTTGTTGGGCTTGGAAGTCTTGCAAAAGCTGTGTTCTTACGCCAATTTGGGCTGCTAATTGCAGTTTTTGCTCGTGTTTGCCAATAAGGGTGAGGTTGAGGCAACTTAAGCGCAAAACGGCAGCAACCATTAAGCCGAGTTTGCCATCGCCAAAGATAAGCACTTGAGAATTGGGCTGCAAATGGAGTTGTTCAACAATTTCCCAAGCTGCGGCCAGTGGTTCGACAAAAACGGCTTGGCGATTACTTACAGACGTAGGTACTTCATACAAATTTTTAACTGGTAGCAAAGTATAAGGAGCAAAAACTCCGTGGCGTCTGTCAATACCTAAAGTGGTGCGGTTGGGACAATGGCGAGCGTCAGAATGAGCTAAGCACCAAGAGCAATGGCCGCAGCCGCAATTTATTTCGCCTACAACACGTTTATGCAACCATTTTTGCTTATCGGCATTTGGGCATTCGGGGCCCAATTCTTCGACGGTGCCCACAAATTCGTGGCCCAGAACACCGGTAAAGTCCATATAACCGCGACATAGCTCTAAATCTGTGTTGCAAAGGCCGGCCAATTCTACTTTGATAAGGGCTTCAGAGCCAATTGCTTGAGGGCGAGGAATTTCTTTTATTTTTAATTTCTGATCAAAGAATATCGATTTCATCATATTTTTTCTAAAATGCTAAAAAAATAGAACCTTCACTTCATTTTTTTTGTAAAATGCAGAAGATTCTATTTTGTCTAAAAAGAGCGACAGCTTTACAAAATACTGTCCGACAGCTTTGTCTTACTCTTAATAAAATTACTCGGCTTTGTCAAAAGCGGCTACAGCCTCTTCGTTGGTATTGAAAATACGGAAGATCTTAACCAAACCGGTAATGGTAAAAACTTTTTTAATCTGCTGGTCGACACAAACCAAGAAGATGTGGCCGTTGTGCTCGCGCACCTTCTTAAGAGCGCCAATTAAAACGCCCAAGCCGGTGCTGTCGATATAACGAACTTGCTCGAGGTTGACGATCAAATTGTAAGCGCCCTTTTCAATTAAAGCATTGATCGTATCTTTAACTTTGGGGGAGGTATAAACGTCTATCTCTCCGCTGACGTCGATTTGCTCAGCAATATTTTCAATAGTTTTTGTGCTGACCTTAATATCCAAAATTAGGCCCTCCATATTATAGTGACTTTGACACTCCCCGAACTTGTCCAATAAGATAGGGGATTCTTGGTTCGTCGAGCACTATTCTTTGCAAAAGCGGAAAGGCCGCCTTGTATGCTCTCCCCAAGCGTGGATTTCCGTGTGCCTCACGGTACTTAAGCTGAAAAATTAAGCTTCTTCCGAATCCTGAATCGCTGTAGGCTTCTCAAACTCTGCCGAATCGGTTAAAGGTTGAGTAACTTCGCTATTTTCTGGTTGAGACTCGGCAGGAGTGCGCTCAGTCTTATGTTTGGCATAACGCTCGCGCATGCTATCATAATAACGTCGCCCTTTGGCAATCGCTTCAGAGGTGTTGGCCCGCAACTCGTTGGCCGCCTCCGCTGCTTTGTAACGGTAAGTATCAAACTTGTCATTGAGCATTTGGCGACTCTCTCGACCGGAGCGAGGAGCTAAAATCATACCTACAGATACGCCTATAGCTGTACCGGCCAGCAAACCAATCAAAAAGCCTATACCATCGTTGTTTTTGCTCATCTTTTAAGGCACCTCTTGCATAATGAGTCGGACGTCTGCAACTTTAGGGATACAGAATATTCTTGCTTAGACAACTCTGTTTCGCAGTCTCTACAGAGAACGGGAATAAGGAGCTCGGCTTGGGCAAGCATAATTTTATACTGCTTCCGTGTCCTGCGGTACAGTAGACTACCAACTTTCGCCAATAGGTGGTGATGACCTGCCTATTTTAGGCCGACAAAGTTAGATCGTAAAACGATTTTTAGTTATTAGCCGAGTTCTCAAAGCCTAATCTGCAGCCTTTGTAGATAGGAAATAGGCAGAAAAGGACAGCCGCCGTAACAGTAAAGATAAAAATGGCTAAGAGAGAGTAGAAATTGGTAATAAATAGGTTTTCGCTACTTAAAAAACTGTAGGAAACGCTGATTCTGTTAATAAGGTTGCCTCCCAAACAGCCTAAGATAAGGCCTACAAAAGCGCCAGTCAATCCGGTAGCCAAGCTGCGAATAAGGTATATTTTACCTATATCGCTCGGAGCAGCTCCCAAAGCTATGTAAAGAGCCAACTTGCGACTGTGGTTCTTAATTTCTAGATTTAAGTTGGAATATAAAGTGAAGCCGGCACAGCAGCTTAACAAAATAGAAAAGATAGTAATGGCCAAACGAATCCAAGTTAAAGCTTGGGAGGTTTGTTGAGCCAACTCTACTCCCGGAGCTTTGAGGCGCAAACTCTCCAATTTTTGTAAAAAATAAGGAATTTTAGCACTCTCTTCCACGTAGACTAAAGCTGCTTGGCATTTTAAAGGCTCATTGCTTAATTGTTGGGCCAGATCGTAGGGAATATTAGGGCCGCTGACGCCTACCAAAGGAGAGATACCAACTATTTTACAGCGCAAGTTGGCTTGGATTTGGGAGTCGGTCGAAAAGGTGCTGTGCCCTATTTCTAGAGTAAAATGGCGACCAATTAGGGCTTGACTATTTAGATTGGGTAAGTCGGTATGGATACTGACTCCGGAAAGTAAGGCGTCGACTACAGCTGAAGATAGCAAACATTCTACTTCTTGTTTATGGCTAACTGGGGTAGAGAGGGGCGGATCTGAAGTTGGCTTAGGGCCACTTTCTAACGAAGGGGCAGAAATTGCCCCTGAATTGTCATTGGTAAATTGATTGATGAAGTCTCGATCGACGGCATCAACCAAAATATCACTAACAAAGTTTTGGTCGGCATAGGAAGCTTTTAGGGAGGCGGGTCGTTCTAATCTGGCCAGGCGATAAACCGCCTTAACACCATCGATAGCTCGCAAACCTTGCAAATTAGCTTCACTTAAATAACTATCTATACTTAGGGGGCCTAAACTGAAGCGATCGGCTTCGACTCGTATATAATTGGGTAAGTCTCCTACTAGGCGTTTTTGGACTATCTCTTCCAAACCGAAAGAGACGCCCAACAGTATCAGAGCCGAAGCGGCTACAAAAGTTAGGCAAAAGATGGAGCTAAATTTGCCAAAAGGAGAAACTCCCAATTCTCCTAGAGCTAAACGGACTAAACGGGAAAATAACATAACTTTACATTTTTCCGGGCGATGGTGTTTGCAAAGAGGCTATATCGAGGAGGCGATCCGGCTCAAAATCAGCTTCTGGTAAATAATGAGCGCTCATGAGGATGGCTACAGGCGAAACTTGCTGCAGCTTCCGTAGTGTTTCCAGCAAGATCAGGCTGTTTGGCAAATCCAGATGGGCCATAGGCTCGTCGGCTAAGAGCAAAACCGGTTTATTGAGTAAAGCTCTTATTACGGCTACCCTTTGTCTTTGGCCGCCGGAAAGGTAAGCCGCTTTAGTATCCCTGTAAGAGCTCATACCTAGGATATTGAGCAATTCTTTAGCTCTTCGGCTACCTTCTTCTAAGGATTGGCGGCCAAAGTAGAGAGGCAGCATAACGTTTTGCCAAACAGTACGTTGGTCGTCTAAATTTGCTTCCTGAAAGATAAAACCTATGTTTTGCTGCCTAAAGCGAGCCCTCTGGACTTGAGTCATGGAGCTAATTAGAGAACCGTTTATATAAACGGAACCGCGCTGCGGCTTAATTAGTCCGCCTAAAATTTTGAGCAATGTAGTTTTGCCGGAGCCGGAAGCGCCTTGCAGCAAAACAAATGCACCGGTTTCTATTTGCAAATTTAGACCTTGTAGAGCAAAAGACGAACCGTCGGAAGCTGTAGCCCCGACATGGCGGCCCGAAGCATAAGTAAAGTACAGGTTAGAGCAACTGACCGCAGCTTTTTGTTGGTCTACTTGGGTGGTGGCCTGCTTTAGAGTCATTTTTTTTAATGGCGTTGGGAGAACTCAGAAGGCAACATATACATAGGCTGGCAGTTGCTCTGAGGCAGGGAAGTGGGCCCAGGGCCGCCTCCTAAAGCGGCTTTCCAGGGGGCCCGGCTGAGACTAGACAGATTTTGTAAGCTAGAAGAGACGCTGCCTAAACTATCCCAGAACGAAGTTTTGTTAGTAATACAGATAATGGAAGCCTGGGGAGCTTTGGCCAGAGCGCGGGCTTTTTGATAAAGATCTTGGCGGTAGCCGATTTGGTCGATCAACTTGTGCTTTAGAGCTTGTTCGCTACTGTAAATACGTCCGTCGGCCAATTTTTTGACTTGGTCTTTGTTAAGTTTACCTTTACGCCCTTGGGCCACAATATCGGTAAATCTATTCCAACTCTGAGTAACTAAAGTTTGCAATAATTGACGTTCTTCAGGGCGCATCTGGCGATAAGTTGAACCAATATCTTTAAAAGAAGCGCCTCCGTTAGCATTTAAGGAGGTGATAGTATTGACGTTGACACCTACTTTACCCATCAATTTGCTAATTTCTGGAACTTCCATAATTACGCCTATAGAGCCTGTCCAGGTTGTAGGTAGGGCCATAATATAATCGGCAGCCATAGCCGAATAGTAGCCGCCAGAACAAGCCATTCCCTCAAACATAGCAATTACTGGAACTTTCTGCTCTTGTTTGAACTGCATAATTTCATGATAAATATTATCGGAGGCGGTGACACTACCTCCGGGAGAGTTGATGTCGAGAATTAAAGCTTTAACATTTTCTTGCTTGGCAATATATTTTAAAGCATAAGTAATATCTTCGGACGTAACTAAGCCGCTCTGGCTGCTACCTGTCCAGTCGCCAGAGACGATAGTACCGTAAATGGGCAAAATAAAAATATTACCGTTATCTTGGGTTGAGTTACTTGAGGCCACTTTAGTCAATTTCCCATTTTTAGAGGCGGGGCTCTCTTTAGAAACTTCGTCGATAAGGTAAAGCTTGTAATTGGAAGGCTCTGATTTATCCTCCGGGGTAGATTCGTCGCTACATACTATGGCAAAGTAAGTAAGACCGACGGCCGATCCCACCATACCCAGAATAACTAGAACCAATACCCCAATTATAGCTATATAGCATCCTTTACCATTTTTGGAGGAATTATGGCTATTTTCTTGGCGTGGTTCAGAATTTGAACTTTCTTGCATATTATTATCCAATTTAAACACCTTTATAGAAAATGTTACTTACGTTATTATACAAAAAGTTAAGGGTGGTACAATAAAAGAGCGAAGAGTTTCGCCTCCTAATCAGGCTCCTGAAAAGGGCGTTCTTCGCTCTTATTCTTAAATAATAATAGGTTAAGATGCTAAGCATAACTATATCTACTCACGTTAGAGAAGCTTAGACCCTAACACCTTGGAAAGAATATTTACCAAACGGGAGTAAGGGCTTCGAAAGTAACCTCTTTACCTTCATCGTTAGTATAAGTCAGCCAAATTCTGATCTTTTGCTTGTTGCTGCGGCTGTAGTCCTCCCACTTAAAGTGGACGAACTCTCTAGCTCCGGGATCGAGTTCTTCGATGGTCTTATCTAAATCTTCCAATTCCCGCTTGTTGTCATAAATTTTTATATTGACTTTAATATCTTTTTGGGTCTCGCGGCTTAAATTTTTGACCCACAGTGTGCAAGTACGCTTTACGCCGGTAGTTTCGTTGTCAAAAGAGTTTCTGTCTACAGTAGCTTTTATGACGGCTATAGGGTGTTCATCCTTCTTCTCTTTGTGCTTTTTGGCAGCCCAAACGTCTAGAGAGCACAAACCCAAAACTAAAGCTGCTGTTAAAACTACGCCTAAAAGTATTCTAATTTTACGCATTTTTTTCCTCACATTCTTGAACTAGAAGAGATGCTTTTTTTAGCAAAGAGCGCTCTTCCTTTTAAGAAATTACGCTTAAATCTTTAGGCAGCTGCTTGAGGAAAAACTCTTTGGCAGCAACTAAAGAGGTTTCGTCAGGAGCTTCAAAAGTAATCTTGATCGTAAAAGAATCGGGCTCTCCAGGTTCAAAGGAAGGGTAAGAACCGAAACGCACTTGGGGAAATTTTAGTACAGAGCAATTTAAAGCAGCGGTCAGCCTAGTTTCGACACCTTTTATAAAAATTTCTTCGTGACGAAGAGGCAGGCCGACGAATATGGGCATAATCTGCTCTAAATAGTGGCTATACAACTTAGGTAAGCCGGGCAAAAGGTAGATATTCTTGACGTAGACTTGGGGTAGAAAGTAGTCGTCGCTATAAGAGGTAGGAAGCAAAAGCTCAGCTTCGGCAGGAACCAGGGCCAGGCGGCTTTGGGCCGCCGTAAGAGTTGTGCTTTTGTAGTGGCGGGAGATAACCCTTTCTAAGTAGCTATGTTTGATAACTTGCTGTCTTAAGGCTTGGGCTACGCCCTCGACGGTCACGTCGTCGTGGGTGGGCCCTATGCCGCCGGAAGTTATCAAGTAGTCGTAAGTGGAGCTGAGTCTTTTTACAGCTTCAGCTATATCATCTATCCTATCAGGAACTATTTCAACTTTAGCTAAGATTATGCCTTTTTCATAAAATTTTTTAGCCGTATAGGCAATATTAGTGTCAAGTACCAGGCCACTTAAAATTTCTTGCCCTATTACTAGTAAGGCTACTCGGGAAGCTTCCATAATTCTAGTCCACTTAGTCTCCTTTTACAGTTGCACTAGGATCGACTTTAGAGGGTACCGATACGGAGTCAGGATGGCTATTTACGTCTAAACCTAAACTTTCCAAAATATCTTCGCCAGCTAATTCCCCTTCCAAATCGGGGATGCCTTTGTAATTGATACAGTAATAGAACTTGTAGCGACGTACAGGAGCACTGCCGCGAAAGACGGTTAAGCGATTCCCTGTAGGATCGACACTATCAAAATGGCTCTTTAATTCGGCCAAATTGAAAGGCTCGCGGGGATAGAACTTTCCGTTGCTATGTAAATCTTCAGCTATAACATAAAGGCAATTCCAGCCTTTAAAATCGCCTTTTTGACTCCAATAGTCGAAGCCCTTGGTTCTTTCACCGTATAAATTCTCAGCTACAGTAAGTTGAGGAAGCTTAGTATAATAAGCTAGTTCGCTAGCTGTCTGATAGCCGTGACCAGCTAAGAAACACTGTCCATTGTTGTAATTGGCACTAACAATTTCCAAGGCCGTTTGGCCCATATTTTTCCAACCGTAAATTTCATTAAAGCGGTTTAAGGGAGTGACAGTAAAAAAGGTAACTATCCAAGGAGTTAAACTCATAAGCAAAGCGGGCACAAAGACAGCCCCTAAGATAAATTGCCATTTGCGGTTGTACCAGGCTTTTAGTTCTTCCAAAAGGGCGGCTGTAGCAATAATTAACGCCGGATATACTGGTAAAGGCCAGTTGAGTTGCACCAAACGAGCTAGAGCTACTGTAGCTACTATAAAGGCAAATGGCAGAAAAGCACATACTAGATAGAGCCAACGCTCGTCTTTAATGCGCTTACAACTTTGCCACCCCACCCAAATTAGAAGAAGTAACCCGAAAGGAGTAGGCAAAGCGGCAATATTAAGCAAAGAACCACCTACAATGTCTAGCCAGGTGTTGGCTTCAAAGAAACGAGAAACACCTTGGAAAAGGAAAGAAGCCCACTCATGTTGGGTGTTCCAGTAAAGTACCGGACTAAAAACTAACCAACATAAAATAATGCCGACATAAAATTGCCAACACTTGAAGAGGTGATACTTTTTCTTTAGGGAGATAATTAAAATTGGGGCCAAAGGAGCCAAGAGGCCGGGATACTTAGCCAGCATAGCTAGACCGGTAGCCCCACCTATAACTAGCCACCAGATAGGCCTTTCATCTTCATAAAGCCGATAACCGACACACATAACTAAACTCCAGAAGAATAATAGTGGGGCATCGGGAAAGACAAATATTGAGTAAATCTCAAATACTGGCAACAGTGAAGCCAAAACGGCGGTAATAAAACCAGTTTTAGCCCCGAAAAGATCGCAAGCCAAACGATGGATAAAGAATAAGGCACCAGCAAAGCAAAGAATAGTGGGCAAGCGAACCCAAATTTCTGCATTACCGCCCAATTGGGTGGAAATATAAATTAGCCAACCTACTAAAGGCGGGTGGTCGAAATATGACCAATCTAAGTGCTGACTATACAGCCAATAATAGGCTTCTTCGTATTTTAATTCAGCTAGAGCGCTAAAGATAATACGAAATAGAGTAGTAATTATCAGTAAATTCAGAAAACGAAAATTCCATCTCCACTCCTCACTGGAAGCTGCCTTAGCTTTTTCTTGGGGGGAAGGAGAGGAAATTTCTTTATTTTTGCTCATTTAACGTGTCTTCTATAGCGTCGAAATAATGGATAGTAGAGAGCTGGCGGGCGCACCAAGCGTCGAAACCGGTTAAAGGTGTATCGTCGCTCATTTCCGGTCGGTTTAGACGTTCCAAACATAGCTTCTGCAACCAGTCACCTAGGCGAGTAAATTTATATACGGCTAGGCGGGCAGCATGGATACCGGTAGCCAGGCGAGAGCGCGGGCGGTCATGTTTCTCTACGTACAATACGGCGGTGCGCCCTTTGGCTTCGGCTTGCTTAAGCATACGGGGAATATCTTGGCGTTTCGGAGTACGTTTCACATGGAAGCCGATAGCTTTATAATTATTTTGTTTCTTCAACCCTAAAGCCATCAAACGCAAACCGACTTCCTGATCTTCCCAGCCGTACTCTTTGAAGTCTTCATCGAAGCCGCCGATAGCTAAAAGGTGGCGTCGTTTTACAGAGACATTGGAAGTCCAGAAAAATGAGGTAGAAATATCGGCCATAGTAAATTGCGGATTCTGCGGACGTCGGGGCTCGGAGACATGGTTTACCCAACCGTTGCATACGATCTTGTCGTAAGAAGCGTGGGTTAAGACATGTTGGCGCAACAAATCTGGATCGGCAATAACGTCGTCATCGATAATTAAAATAACGCGACCGCGACAAGCTCGAAGGCCAGTATTGCGAGCTGTCGAGAGGCCGGCATTTTTTTCGTGGCGCAAGACGGCCAGATGATAGGGAAGATCTAAGCTTTCAGCCATCTCTTTAGTTCCGTCAGTTGAGCCATCGTCCACCAAAACTACTTCAAAACGATCGGCAGGTAAAGTCTGGTCTTTTAAAGACTCCAAAACGACTCGCAAAACATTTTGGCGATTGTGGGAGCAAATTTGGACGGACAATTCATACTTGTCCTCAACTTTCATTAGCTCGGCAAATTCATCTTTTCTTTCCATCTTTTGTCCTCACTTGTCAATCGCTATTTAAGTTAATTATCAATAAATTGCCCAATATTGCAGACTAAAAAGATTGAGTCCTCTTTAGTCTGTCTAGGCCGGCCTCTAAATAGGCTTTTTCAATTAACATATCCTGAGCGAACTTTTGGGGGAAAACTTTACTTTCACCACGGGCGCTGGTAACTAGCATTTTTTGCCATGGCCCTTGGGTAAATAAGTTGTTGCGCCAACTGTTGGCCCAGTGCAAACCGCTGCGCAAACGCATTAAAAAGCTCGGATAGCGCAAATAAAGCTCTGCAGCCGAAGCACCGTCTTTTTGGGCCGTCCTTATTCTAGCTTCCCAAGTTTCCGGTGGCTTTAAATGGTAAACGATGGCCTCCAAACTAAAGCGCCTTTTGAGTCCTAAACGCTTTAAACGTACAGCCAATTCCGCATCTTCCCAGCGGGGAAAAGAGGTGTCAAAAAGGCCGGCCGCGATTAAATGGTGGCGGTATAAGGAAGCGTTGCTGGTACAGAGATAGTTCATAGAAAAATGTTTGAACATGTGCCAATCGCTACCGCTCCATTCTTTCCATAAATCGGCCAAGCCAGCAAATAAGCCTCCCCCTTTTTTGTGGCTGTGAGCTAATTGGGGAGCACCGCTACTTAAAAATGAAGCTGTCGCTAAATTGGCTGTACCCAAAGTTGGATCCGAACCGGAAACTTGGCGCAATTGTTGGTTAGCGGTTTGCTTGAGCTTGTCTGAGGCAGCCAAAGCCGAAGCTAAAAGTTCGTCGTCGCTATCTAAAGGACAGGGCAGAGAAGCAAAATTTATAACTGGACCGCGCACTACCAAATTGGGCTCAGCTTTATGCAGACGCTGGTGCTCCAGCAAAAGATTGGGATGGAGCATAACATCATCGTCGACGAACATACAAATTAGCCCTTTGGCTGCCATTATACCGCGATTGCGGGCTGTAGAAGTGCCGCTGTTAGGCTGATGAATTATCGTTATATTGAAAGGAAAAGTTTCAGCTTTAAGCTGAGAGGTCTCATCTTGAGAGCCGTCGTCTACTAAAATTACCTCAAAACTTTTTTGGGGGAAATTGAGCCTTTCAATATGTTTTAAGCAATGACGCAAAGCGCCTATCCTATTATAGGTAGGTACAATAAGACTAAATTCTATAGCCATGGCGCTGCCCTTCCTCCCTTAGTTTAGCTTATTTTTCTTCTTGAGCTTGGCCTTTACGATCTAACCACTTAGCTTTAAGATCGAAGAAGGTTCCCTCGGCTAAAGAAGCGCGGATCTGGCGCATAAGGGTAAGCATAAAGTGAATATTATGTAAAGTACCTAATACGCTGCCTAGAATCTCTTCCGATTTATATAAGTGGCGCAGATAAGCGCGAGAGAAGTTGCGACAGCAGTAGCAAGTGCAATTAGGATCGACTGGACGCTCGTCGTGAGTAAATTCGGCGTTGCGTAAAACTAAAGTCCCTCGCTTATTGGCTCCAGGTACATCGTAAGGGACAAATAAGTTGGACGTTCTAGCAAAACGGGTAGGAATTACGCAATCGAAAGTATCGATACCGCGCTGTACACCTTCAAATAAGTCGTCCACTTCGCCTATACCGAGTAAATGGCGCGGCTTGTTATGAGGTAAACCGGGGATAGTCCAATCGAGTACTTTGTGCATATCATGCTTGCTCTTACCCAAAGAACCGCCTATAGCAAAGCCTTGGAAAGGTAGAGAAGAGATAAACTCTACAGATTTTTCGCGCAAATCTTGCCATTCGCCACCTTGGACAATACCGTACAAGGCTTGAGGAGTGTCGCGTCTAGCCTGCAAACTGCGCACAGCCCAATGGTGAGTACGCTCTAAAGACATGGCCGTATATTCATAAGAAGCAGCTGGAGAAGTACACTCGTCAAAGGCCAAGATAATATCGGCTCCCAATTGCTCTTGGATGCGAATAGAAATCTCCGGGTTTAAACGATGTTTGGATCCATCTAAGAAGGAGCGGAAGACTACGCCGTCTTCGTCAATGTGGGCTAACGGCTTGTAGGCGTCACCTTTCCTAACGGTCATGTCAGCGCCGTTTCCAGGGAAGACGCCTATTTTGCCTATACCTAACTGGCGAGCCGCTCCTAAAGAAAAAGCTTGAAAACCGCCCGAATCGGTCATAACGGGACGTTTCCAATTCATAAATTTATGCAAACCGCCCATCTCTTCGACAATGTCGGAACCAGGACGCAAGAAGAGATGGTAAGTATTGCTAAGCATACCTTGGACGCCCAGTTCTTCCAATTGCTTGGGCATTAAGCCTTTAACTGTAGCTAAAGTACCTACTGGGAGAAACTCTGGGGTTTCGATACTGCCATGAGGAGTATCAATGCGCCCCAAACGGGCTTCTGTGCCCAGCTCGTAGCGCATCTTTTCGGTAAAAGAAAAATAATCTGCCATTATTGCGAACCTATATCAAAAAAAATTGACTTTTAAAGTCCCCGGTATTACAGACTGAGCCTGGAAAAACCTGTATAAAGATAAAAAATATGGTCGGTCTGCTTTTACAAATACGATTAACTAGTAGAAAATTGTACGAGTTCTGTGATAAGGCTTTTCGCCAGGCAGCGGCTTTTGGCCCAAATTCCATAAGAACCAATCTAATTCCAGAGCCATCTTAGGAGCGCCCAAACGTCTGAGCTCACGGCGAATTTCTTCTACGGCCCAGATCATGCCCACCCGAATTTCCATCTCTTCTCGAGATCCGGAAGGCAGCAACTCTTGATTATCTACCTTTTGAGCTAAAGCTGGAGCATATTCCAAAATGCCTAAAGCGCGAAGTACCTGAGGAATTTTATAATCGGCAAAAACTGTCAGTAGATCCATATCGGCAAATTTACCCAAACCTTGGCCGTGGAAGCTACCGTAAATATCCACAGCGGTAATCTGGGCGCGCTTTAAAATGCGCACTTCTTGGCCATTCCAAAGGTGAATATCGCGAAAAGAGGGGAAGTATTGCACCATTAAATTTACTAAGGCTACGGCGCTATCCTGACAAGATTGGATAGCTTGAGAGTATTGGCCGCCAAAATTATCTAAAAGAACCTTACCACTTTGGTTAATATGCTCTAAGCGTTTATCCATAAGAGGAATTTCCACACCTTCTTGAGTACCGCGAAAGACATGGCGCACTTGAGTTAAATCGGCCTGGGCCATCCAGTGGGCGTCGTCGACATTGATACCTTCTTCTATAGCTCTTTTTAAAGAGGCTGCCAAGGCTTGATAGCCGCCCAGTTTCTGACCTTTATACTCGATAGTCCACTTAGGCTCTCCTTTATCTGGCCAGAAACAGAAATTTAAGCTATCTAAAAGTAGAATGTAGTTGGCCAAGCGGTCGCCTTGCCCGTCGTAATGGACTGAGGTATCCCAACCAGGAGTAATAAAAGGATGGAGGGCCCATTGGCGGCAATATTCCTTAATAACGTCGAGATTGATATTAACCAATTCAGATTGGCGGCGAACTATTTCGGTAGTCTCTAAAACATTGACCGTAGGATGCAAAATCGTCTAGGTTCCTTTCTTTTTTTTCAGCAAACAAAGCTCTAATTTAGGCAAAAAAAACTTTAATGTGCCCAAAGTTCAGTCCTTCTTGCTTATTTTTTTCTTGATCGGCTCCACATTTTAACATATTAGTTATAAAGTTTGAACGTTAGTCGTATTATATGTATAATAACAACCCTTGGATTATTATTAAAAAGATGCACGCTTACTTTGGAGGTGTGGGACATCATGTCATTATCTATATTGAGAAAATTAAGACGTAATAAAATGCGCGGCGACGCTCCGGTCACTTGTATGCTTATCATTGCCGGTGTCCTTATAGCTTGCATCGCTTGTTATTACATGTTCTGGTATAACCGAGCTTTAGAAAGATCTCTAACCGCTCAAGATGTAGTAGTTGTTAAGAAACAAGAAACGTCAGCTTTCAACGCTTACAGATTGCGTATGCGCGATAAGATTATCCCTACTACAAGCTTGATTATTTCCGATACTCGTAAAGCGTGTAATCCCATTTTAAAAAATAAAGTTACCGATACTGAAGAGGCTCTGAGCGATATTAACAAAGTTGTCGAGCGGCAGCGCGATTATATCAATGAAGTAAATGGCCAGACGTGTCCGGCCCAGTATGTTGAGATGCACAAAAATGTGGCCAAGTCTATCGGCTTTGCTTGGAAGGGCAGCGAGACGTGCAAAAAAGCTTTGAAAGAAGATGATCAAGTAAAACGCAAGGCTATGCTTAAAGAAGCCAATGAAGATCTTAAGCGTTCTAAGAGGTACTATAATTTAGCTTCTGAGGCTTGTGTAAAGATGTTTACCGATTAGAATTATCAACGTAATTTAGTTTTTACCGATCGATAAAAAAGCGGAAGCGCTCCCATTTTTCTCGAGAAAAATGGCGGCGCTTCTTTTTTTATCTATTTTTAGCAAGTAGCTGTTCGTACTCGAGGCTCCAGTTTGGGTGCACTCTCTATAGAGGCAAGGAAAAAAGATGCTACTCGCGAAAAAAATGGCGGGGGATTGGCTAACTTTTGTGCTTTGTGAGGGAATTGCATTGAGTGTAAGCAGCGTAATTGGTACTTCTGTAACTAACGGTGAAGACGGCCGCCTTTTAGAGCGCAACTGGCTTCAGGAGCGCTTTAGGCAAGCTTGTGAAGATGGTAGCCGGGTCATCGTTTTTGCTGCCGAGCCGGGTATGGGTAAGAGCTCCTTTCTCAAGAGATTGGCTAAAAATTACGCCGATTCCATCTATGTTGAGATTCGTCGCCCCTTAGCTACCGATACTATAGCCGGTTTTTGGGGCGCTCTTTTGTCCCAATTAGATCTAGACGGCATTCGCATTCCCAACACACCTTACGAAGCTGCTATTTTAGCTAAGGAACACTTGCCTTTGCCTGAAGGCAAGTTGCGTTTAGTTATTATCGATGCTTTGGGGCGAGCTCCCGAATTAGTAGATAATGAAGGTCTGGCCGGCTTAGATTCTCTTCCCGAAGGTGTGGTAGTAGTTATCGGCACTAGACCGGGCCGCCATCTCGATATTTTGGAAGCTGCCGGAGCCCGAGTAGAATGGATCGATAGTCACTGTCCAGAAAATCTGGCAGAATTGAAGCGTTGGGCGTCTCAACAGTTCTCCGAAGCTCCCCAAGAGTATATCGACAATTTTGTTAATGGTGCTGAAGGCAATTTTTTAATTGCCCACCATTTACTTAAGGCTATTAGCCATAAAGATATCGAGCCTCACGAATTAAATTCTACTCCCAAAGCCCTGGAAGCGGCCCTTTCTGTACTTTGGGAGGAGCAATATGAACAAGCTCCCTTTGAAATTCACGACGATTTAGTTTTTGTAGCTTGCTTAATTGCCGAAGCCGGTGAGCCTTTACCTGCAGTTAGTATCGCTGATTTTTTAGGCTTTTCCGCTAGTAGAGTGGGGCGAGTGCTTACCTATTTGCGCCCTTTGCTTAGCCATGGCGAAGCTGGGCAGGGCCTCTCCTTCTTTAGCAGACGCTTAGGCCGCTTAATCGCTAATCGTTATCGCCGCGATTTAGTGCAAGTTCACGAACAAGTTATCTCCTTCTTCCGCGATTCTTACCCTTCCTGGGATGAAATGGACGACCACTATGGTTGGTTCTATTTAGGCTACCACTGCGATAGATTTGCCCGTACGGCCAGGCGCTGCGATTTCTCTACTTTACATTGGCTCGGCGAGGGCCCCTTTATAAAAACTAAGCTGGCCAAGACCCACTCTTTAAGCGCCGTTTTAGACGATCTGTCTCGTTGCTTGAGGGCTGCTTTACAAGAGCGTGAATTGCCTCGCATTGTTAGTTACGGTTTGCGTATCCCCAGATTACGCGCTAAAGAAGTAATGAACGGTTTGCACGATTTGGCTGACGCTGGCCAATTCGGTTTAGCTGCCGATCGAGCCATGCTCTTACAGCGCGAATCTTCTCGCCTTAAGGCTCTGCTGCTTTTAGCTTGGCAAGCTTTGGAAGAAGGCCAAATAGAGATAACTAAGAGCCTCACTGCTAGGGCCGGTGCTATTGCTTATATAGATATGAGCCAAGAAGACCGCTTGCTTTTCGCTTTTATTATGGCCGATTTGTTGAAGGTTATGCCTTTAGAGGCCCTCAAGCCTATCTTTTACAATTGTCGCGATATGCGCCACAGCGTTTCTGTTGCTTGGCGTTTAAGCATCATGAAAGGTTTACCTAAAGCTAAGCGCTTAGAAATTTTGAAAGTAGCCGTCAGTTGTGCCCAACGTATTACTGATAAAGAGGAGCGCGAGAGCCGTTTGGCTAGGCTCAGTGAAGATATGGCTGCTGTACGTCGCTCTAAATCTTGCGAATATGATTTAAGCAAAGCTCTGGTCAACGAAGTAAACGCTATCGATATTAAGTTGGAGACCAGTGAAGAATTAGAAAGCAAGATCGCAGCGCTCGATTTAGCTCCCGAAGAAGATAGAGCTCAAGCTTTCCGTACCGCTTTAGAATTTATCGGCTCCTACAAAGATGAAGCTAAGCGGGTAGAAGCTATTTCCCGTCTGGTAGTCGAGTTAGTAAAATACAGTAACGAAAATTGGATCGTCTCTTCTTTTGAGGATCTTATTACTACTATTGTAGCTTTACATTCTCCTAATTACAGGCAAAAGTCGATTATTGCCGCTTCTCGTTTAATTACGGGCGTATCTCGCACTAAAGGCTGGCGCGACGTCTTTGTGCGTTTAGGAGCCGTAATTGAAACGATTGAAGATCCGGCTTTGCGCGTAGGCGCTTGGGTATGGCTCTCTTTAGCTAGACACGAAGCTCGCGACTTTAAAGGCGCTCAGGATACGCTCAATTTAAGCGCTTCGCTGGCCTTCCATATTGCCGATTTGGAAGAGCAAGCCAAGGCTTTGTCGCTCCTTTCTAGTTGCGCAGCAGCTATTGGTTGCTCGACCAGGGCTCGCAATTTAGCTTTTCACTCCTTACAAGCTTGGGAAGCTCCGGCTCCCAAACGTATCGATACCGAGACTAGAGCGGCTATGGTGGTGGGAATTTCCGCCAATATCAATGAAGATCGCTCTTTGGAATACTACGATTCCTCGATTAAGATAGCTTTGGAAATTCCCGATATGAGGGTTAAAGCCAACCTTTTAGCCGCTTTGGCCGGCAACCTTTACAAAATGGGCGAGGACGATTGGGCTAGACGCACTCAAGACAAAGCTTTGGAAGTAGCCAAATCTATGGAGGCTAGCGCTGCCCAGGCTATTACTTTGGCCCAATTGGCCGTCCAAGAATCGCTTTGTGGCAATGTTTCTTCTGCCGACCAAATTTTGCTTGACGCTGAAGAAGCGGCGCGAGCGGAAGAAGTTCCAGAGAAGAGACGCGAGGCTTTGCTTACTATCGCTTCTTCCAAACGCAACGGCGGCGACGAAGCTGGAGCCAGAGCTTTAATTTTGGAAGTTATCGGTGAGTTGGAAAAGCTTGAAATACAAGATTTAAGCCAAGCTTCCGATTTATGTATATTAGCCAAGCTGATCCGAGAGCCGCGCTCTAAAGATACGTTAGTTAAGCTTATTAAGAAGGTGCGTCGCCATGTAAAGAATTTACCGGCCAGTCAGAAGCAAAAGACTTTGCTGCTGGTAGTTCGGTGCTGGTTGGCTTTAGGTGAGTACGAAAATGCTGCTTCCGAATATTTAGAGATAAATGATGATATGGAAGTTAAGTCCGAAGCTAAGATCAGCTTGGCCGTTTCCATGATTAGAAATACCCCCAAGATGGCTTTGCAACTTTTAGCTGGTGTGCCCATTTTCTCTTTGCGTATGCGCGGTGTCAAAGAATGTGCTGATGAGTTGCTTAGCGACAAGTTGGCCGGTAAGCGAGATGCTGCCTTAGATACTTTGGCGGAGCTTACTTTAATGGCCGTAGCCGACGAGAAATGCGCAGACATGCTTATTGCCAAATGGGTCGGATTATCTAACGATCGCAAAGCCATTACCGAGTCTTTAACCAAAATCGGTTATCCTATTAAGGACATTTTAACCGGCCAATTGAATGAGCCGACTTTGGGACAAGACTAGATCGCTGTATCGGTTCGCGATCTTTTTGAACTAATCTCTAGGAGTGTAATTATGTTTGGAGAGAGTCCATCTTCCTTAACTGCGGCTGCTATGGCCAGCGAAGCTAAGAGGCGTCAGTGTATAGCTGATTATCATGCGATGCTTGAGCGTATCGATTTAGGCGAATTCGCTGCCGATTTGCACCGTGGTATGGACGAGCGCAATATAAAATACGGAGATCGTATTGTTTGTCCGTTTTTGCGCCCCAGCTTGGTTACGAAAGAGCAACTTTACTTACTTAAAGACAGAATAAATAAAGTAGCTACAGCTATGCAAATCTTAGTAGAGTATATTTTGCATGACGAAAAGCTACAAAATTTCTTAGGGTTAACCGATATTGAAAAAGAGCTTATCTCTTTCAAGCCTGGTTACAGCGGTATCTCTACTACAGCTCGTTTCGACTCTTTCCTCAATGGCGGCTCTTGCCACTTTGTGGAATATAATGCCGAAAGTCCCGCTGGTATCGGTTATTCCGACTCTATGAGCAATGTTTTCTTACGTCGCCCCGAATTTAGAGAATTTGCTCAAGAGCACGGATTGGAAGCTTTCGATATTTCCCACGAGCTTTTAGAGACTATTTTACATTGTTGGCAAGAATGGAGCGGCGGCCATAGTATTCCTACTATTGCTATTGTCGATTTTGCCGGAGTACCTACGCATCACGAATTTTATATTTTGAAAGAATACTTCGGCTCGCGTGGCTATCCAACTATTGTCACCGATCATCGCAATTTGGAATATAACGGCCAGTATCTCAGCTTCGAAGGGCAAAAGATTGACGTGCTCTATCGTCGCGTTTTGGTCAGTGAATTTGTGGAAAAATTGGACGAAGCTCAGGCTATGTACAAGGCTGTTAAAGACGGTAAGGTATGTATGGTCAACTCTTTCCGCTCTAAGATTTTGCACAAAAAAGCTATTTTCGCTCTGCTTACCGATAGTAAGTACCACGAGTTGCTAACTGCTGAGCAAGTTGCGGCTATAAAAGATACTATCTCTTGGACTCGCCGTTTAACTGAAGGTAAGACTACCGATCCCGACAATAAGGAAATCGATTTACTTAGCTATGTCCATCGCCATAGACGCAATTTAGTTTTGAAGCCTAACGATTCTTACGGCGGTCATGGTATTTATTTTGGCTGGGAACAGAGCGAAGGCGAATGGGATGATTCGATAAAGGCCGCTTTAGAGCACGACTATTTGGTACAGACTCGTATTCCCGTCTCTCGCGAGCTTTTCCCTTCCTGGAGCGAAGAGAAAGGGCTGGAGTGGGGAGAATACATTGTCGACTTAGATCCTTACGCCTTTAATTATCGTATGTCTGGTGCTACGGCTCGTCTCTCCCTTTCCTCGCTTTGTAATGTCACTTCTGGCGGCGGCTCTCTGCCCTGCTTTGTCTTAAATTAGTATATTATCCAGTTCTAAAGCTGTCATTTAGGCAGTAAATTCTAGATGGCAGCTTAGAAGTTGGTTTTTGGTATCCATAAAGGAATAAATTAAATGAGCATTACCGTAACTGCACCTATGCGCATAGACTTGGCTGGCGGCACTTTAGATTTGCATCCGCTCTATTTGTTTTTGCGTGATCCTCTGACTGTCACCGCTTCTATTAGTTTGCACTCCAGAGCTTCAGTGAGGCCTTTGGAAGGTAATAGAGTGCGTCTCGTTTCCGAAGATTTAGATCAAAGCGTAGAAGTAGAAAATACTGAAGAGCTTTCGTTGGGTGGCAAATTGGATCTATTGGCTAGAGCTGTCAAATTTTATGCTCCGCAAGGTGGTTTAGAATTACGTACTAAAAGTGCTGCTCCCAAAGGTTCTGGTTTAGGCGCTTCTTCCAGTTTGCTTATGTCTATGTCTAAAGCGTTGGGCCTTTTTTCTGGTCGTGACGACTCTATTCACGATATGATTATGTATGGTGCCGGTTTAGAAGCTCAAAATTTACGGATTCCTACTGGATATCAAGACTATTACGGAGCTTGTTTAGGTGGCATTAACGGTTTAGAATTTAAAATTGACGGTCACAATATCCGCACTTTATATACCTCTCCCCAGTTTTTCAAAGAACTTAATGATTCTATGATCGTCTCTTTTACTGGCATAAGCCATTTTTCCGGTACTAGCAACTGGAATATGCTTAAGCGCTATGTCGATCACGAGGGCGATACGGTTAAGCGTATGGAAGCTATCGAAGATACGGCCCACCAAATGTGGGATGCGCTTATTTGTGAAGATCTGGATCAAGTGGGTAAAGCTTTGGATCGTGAATGGCAAAACAGGCGTGGCTTAGCTGAAGGTGTTACCAACGAGCGTATCGATTCTATGGTATTGGCCGCTAAAAATGCCGGTGCTTTAGCTTCAAAAATTTGTGGGGCTGGCGGCGGCGGTTGTATGCTTACTTTGAGCAAGCCTGAAAATAAAGAAAAGGTTATTGAAGCTTTGCGCTCCAAAGGGGCCGATATTTTAGATGTTTCTATCGACAATGAAGGTTTGAAAGTTTTAGAAAATAGCAAATAGATATAAAAATAGAGACATTAAAAAGCGGATTAGGAGGCTGGAAATTAGGTAAAAGTTGAGCCAAGTTAGTTTTCAGTTTATCTAGTTCGCTTTTTAGTTTTTTTAAGGGGGGAGTGTTACAGTCAATATGAGTGAGAGCGATAAATATAAACAAGCCTTAGAAGATAATTTTGGTCAAAATAGTGGTGCCAATGCTCGATTTGCTAATCCTAACGTGCAGAAGCTTTTGCAACAAATGGATTCAGAGCGCGAGACTTATACTCACTCTTGGAGTGAAGGCAACTTAGCTTCTTCGTCGTCCTCACACCACAGTGCGGTCGATTCTTTAGTTAGTAACAGCAATTCTGGTAAAGATCGTTTTGTTCCCAGCCAGCAAGACTTGATAAAAGCGGTAGGTGCTTCACGCTCTAAGGGCTCGTCAGGCTCTTCTTCTTCCTCGTCCTCTTCTAAAAGTTCTAGTAGTTCGAGTAAGAGTAGCTCTTCTGGCAGTTCTTCCCATAGTCAAAGTCGCTCTTCCAGCAGCAAATCTGAAGTCCAGCCTCTAACTAAAGAGACTAAGCGCTTTGTCATTGGCTTAGGTTTGCTTTGCTTTATTATCGGAGCCATTTTAATTACTTTTGTCTATTCGCCCTTAAATAATCGCGGTGCCGAGCGGGTCTTAGAGGGAACAGAATTGGATGGATCTAATAAACAAACTATCGCTTCTTCGGCTGTCGGAAACCAAGTTGTAAAGTCTGTCGATACCGAAACTCCAGGCGACGATCCTTTAATTGTGGAAGTTGACGAAGAGACTGCCCAAAGTTTAACTGCTGATAAACAAGCTTTGCCTACCGTAGGTAAGGTAAAACTAGACGGTATAAAAGTATACGTTGTAGGTGCAGTAAAAAATCCAGGTATTGTTACTTTGCCTTTCGATTCGCGAGTTGATGACGCCATTAAAGCGGCCGGCGGTATGAGTGATAATGCCGAGCCTTTGAGTGTCAATCTGGCTAAACGTATTAAAGATGAAGATAAAATTTACGTGGCGGCCAAAGGCGAAAGTGATAGTTTAAGCGGTACGGGTGTAGTGGAGCAAAGGGCCGATACTTCTGGCATTATCGCTGAAAAAGCCCAAGAAAGGACAACTGATAGCGGTAAGACTAAAGCTAAAGATAAAAAACGCGGTGGCAATAGCGATAGTGACGGTGGAAAAAAAGATTCGCCTTCTGAAGCTGAGTTCACTGTCAATATCAATACTGCCAGCGAAGAGGAGTTACAGAAAATTCCTGGCGTTGGCCCGTCTATTTCTAAATCGATTATCGATCATCGCAATAAATTACCAGATGGTAAATTTACCAATAAAGCTCAGCTTAAAGAGGTTATTGGGGTAGGTGAGGCCAGTTATTCTAAGTTGGAGCCTTATGTAAAGCTTTAACTTATAGTGCTTGTTGGCAGCAGCAATACTACCCAAAATAAAGTTGCTCTTCAAAATAAAGTCGCCATTTCCAAACGAATATTTGGAGGTTGCGACTTTTTTATTTGTTTAGAGCATCTAATTCTTGTAAGCCGGAATTTGTATATTTGTAGATAAAAGTATGTAGCCAAGCTCCAGCAAAAAGTATAAAAGAAGCACAAGAAAAAGCTTGGGCAGCTCCCAGGCCGCCGTGATGGCTCCAGTAATAGCAAAGGAAAAGATCTAACGCCGTACAAGCGGCCAGCCAAAGTGTGGAACTGTAAGGCTGCCCGGCAAGATTAAAAACTGTAGTTAAAATTGTATAACCATTAAAGAATATTATGCCGGGCAGCATCCACATAAGCATTGTAGAACTAGGGGCAAATTCCGGCCCTAAGATTAAATTTATGCACCAAGGCATAAAAATAGCCAATATGGCAGCTAGCGCCACATTAAATATTAGAAAGAAAGTGTTGGCTTTCCATACTAAAGGCAAACAGTCGCGAATAGTTTTGCATTTAGCCGACAGTCTGGGCAGCAGCATTTGATTGACAATTAAGGTAAAAGCCAAGGTGAGGCTGCGGATAGCACCGACAATATTGTAATAACCGGATTGTTCGGGGCCGGAACAATGCTGGATAATTAAAATATCGGCCATTTGGATGGCGCTGTAGAAAGCAGAAAAAAGGAAAGCCTTAAAATTATAACTAGCTGATTGGCAAAATAACTTCCAGGAGAAGAGCGACCATTGGCCGACAAAGCTGTAAGCGCTGTATAAACGCCAGAGAGCAGCTAAACCTATGCCAATTAAAAAAGCGGCAAAAAATTTAGCAGGCGAGCCTATTCCTAGCCAGCATAATCCAATAGTAATAGCAAAAATCAGCAATTTGGAGAAAAATTCTTGCCAATTGCAAATTTTTACCATATCAAAAGCGTAAAGCAGCGATTGTACAGTAGTGTAAACTAACAGTAAAAATGTATAAACAATTGTAGCTGCCATAAAAACGCCTGGCAAAGGAATAAGCTCAGGACTGATTGTCTGTATGCTAAGCAATATGGCAGCCAATATTACAGAGGCAAAAAAAGAAATGCTCAGCGAATTGCCGACAAGTTGGGCTCGCTGTTGAGTAAACTTAGCGCCTAATACTAAATTAGATACGTTTAATCCGAAGCATCCGAAGGCACAGCCTAAGTACGATATATTAAAAGCGCAAGCCATCCAACCGCGCCCTTCCGGCCCCACCGCTCGTGAAGATAATACCGTTGTCAAAAGTCCCAAAAAAACGCCAGAAAATCTTGTTAAATATGTAGTCAGCACATTTTTGACAAATTTGCTCTGCCATATTTGCTTAAGTTTTTCTAACATTGCGTTTTGTTCTCGCTGCTAATTGCCAAATATGCCTTTTAAGGCTTAACCTTGCGCTAAACTTAAAATGCTGCCTCTACTTCCAACGATCTTGCCTTTGTGCCTTCTTCGCTGCTTTTTTACGTTTGTGATTGTTTCTTGTGTAGCATGCTGCTCTTTTTTGTTCGGTGCTGCTTTTGGTGTTGCGGGCTGTGTTTTTTTTGTCGCGGGCTGTGTTTTGTGTTGGCACAGTTTTTATTGTAGCGGCGCTAATAGTGTTCTGCCCGCCCGTTAGCTATTTTGTGTTAGCTACATTTTTGGCTATATCGACGCTCCGGCTGCCTGTCTACTTCGTGGCCAGAGGCCTGCGCTACCGATATATCCAAAAATTACGCTATAAGTTATGGCTGCGGGCTCTCGTTCATGTTGGCTAGCTCCGGCAGCGGTTCTTCCAGGCTTGAACTGACCGCGCTAAAGCGCGGCCAATGTTCTGCGCCTTCCATCACCGCTTCCTCCGCCTGTATGCTAAAAACTGTGCCCATCTTGGTGCAGCGGCACCGCTTCGCTGGCCGCCACCTTTGGGGGTAGCTTCTGGCGGAAGGTAGATGCATTGGCGGACAGTGGTTTTTTAGCGGAAGGAGGGGAATATTTATAGCGGTCATTTTATAGCTGAATGGCGGAAGTAAATAGCAGGCGTACATAGGTTTGTACGGCATCGCTTCGCTGGCCGCCTTGTTTTTTTTGGGGTAACTTTGGGCGGGAGGTAGATACATTGGCGAGCAGTAGCCAAAATGTAAAATTATTATGTTTTCTGTGATAAAATAAGTTGGGATGTAAAATGGTATCAATAGGAGGACAATAGTGGATAATAACGAGCATGATTATATCGATTGGGATATCGATGAGCCTGCTTTATGTATCGATGATAGTGTTTTTGATGATGAAGATACAAGGCTCTTTATCGCTTTGTGTGAACAAGCTGAGCAAGGTGATGCCAATGCTCAATTTCAGGTTGGTGAATATTGCCAATATGATTATAATTTTGCGGAAGCGGTAAAGTGGTATCGTAAAGCGGCTGAGCAAGGTCATGTTAATGCTCAGTATAAGCTTGGCTTCTTATATGAAATTTGGAGTGCAAATAAAGATAAAGCTGAAGCAGTAAAATGGTATCGCAAAGCCGCTGAACAAGGTGATAGTGAGGCTCAGCTCAGTCTTGGCAGTTGCTATCAATTCGGCAAAGGTGTAAATAAAGATTATGCTGAAGCGGAAAGATGGTATCTTAAAGCCATTGAACAAGGCAACAGTCTTGCTAAGCGAGTATTTGAAGGGTTTAATAATCTTCGTTCTAAGTCATAACATCTTGGCATCAACATAAGAAGAGCTTAACCATTAAAGGAAGCGCCACTAGACAGCGACTAACTAGTGAAGTTTTTTGAAGCTAGTTAAAATAGTCGTTATTATTGTATTTTCGCGAAAGACGATAATGTTCCGTCAGGGCTAAGTTCGTCGTTAATAGTTGCTACAACACCTTTTATACACGTGTTTAAAAAAATAAAACCGAGTGTTTTACTCGTTCTACGTAGCAGACAGGCCAACTATTCCGGTTGCGTTGGGCAACAGATGCGTAGCAATACAAAATTCAAAAGATCCTCAAAGGACTACTTTGAGGATCTTTCTTATATTCCTACCATTTATTTTTTAATATTACAAATTTAACGCAATAAATTTATTAAATTCCGCCTTTGTATAGAAAAAAGGACATATATGGTATTCATTGCTGCGCGGATAAAATACTTTGAATAGTAACGCACTAAACTAAGCTCATTGATATTTATGCTAGATGTCCTTATCTAAAAAATCGCCTCAAAATTCGAGTTTTCATAATTATCCTGTAGATAAATAGCATCCCCCTCAAAGTAGTCCATTAGTGATGATTGATGTTGCTATTGACTTCTTGAGTCGCTCATATGTTTTTGGAGGTGAAGTTGATATGGGTATTGTTGATATTGATATTAATTTTCCTGGTGGAGATGATGAGTCCGATAGTTTTGATTACTGATTATAATAATCAGTTTAGTATTTTATAACACCGTAGCAGGAAATAAAAGTTGCATAATTATTGTAATTGCAATTCTCCTACTATTAGCTTTGGTTGGTTTCTAGATCTTAAATTTGTTAATTACGGACGATTGTCTCGCTATTTTTTTGTGCACACATGGTAAGAGTATATTAGCGGTGGTAATAAGATGCAAGTAGATGTTAAAGAAAATGAAATGGATGATATAAAGCAAGAAAAATGCAAAATTGTTGACGAAAAAGATGTAACTTCGCATGAGATGATTGAGCAAGTTGATGGTTGTACTTGCTTTAGTTTTGGAGATTGCTGTTACAATAGTGCAATTAATAACTATGCAGAGGCTATGAAATGGTACCGCAAGGCAGCTGAACAGGGCTATGCTGTTGCTCAAAATAATCTAGGTAATTGCTATTTTAATGGCTATCGTGTTGATCAGGATTGTTTAGAGGCTGCGAAATGGTATAGCAAGATTACAGATCGTGGTAATGCTATAATTAGGGGTAATCTTGATGATTATTCATGTTATGAAGCGATTTCAGATTATGAAAAGGCTATAGAACACTGTGTTAACGATGCCGAGCAAGGTAATATTGTTGCTCAGAATAGTCTTGGCAATTATCATTATGATGTTGCAATATTCAAGTATGGCGAGTCCATAAGGTGGTATCGCCAAGCAGCGGAGCAAGGTCATGCCGTCGCCCAGAGTAATCTTAATAGATTCATTTGTAATAGTGCAAGCCATGACTATGTGGAAGCTATAAAATGGTACCACAAGGCAGCCGAGCAGGGCTATGCTGTTGCTCAAAGTAATCTAGGTAATTGCTATTACTATGGTAATGGGGTTGAACGTGACTGTGTAGAGGCTTTCAAATGGTATCGTAAGGCCGCTGAGCAGGGCTATGCTATTGCTCAAAATAATCTAGGTGATTGCTATTATTATGGTAATGGAGTTAAACGTGACTGTGTAGAGGCTTTCAAATGGTATCATCTAGCGGAACAACAGGGATACCATAGTTGTAAGTATAACTCTTCGAAAATAGAGGCTTATTTTCAACTTAATAAACAAAACTGATCTTTTAGTAAAGTTCTCAGGTAAGATCTATAGTTACCGATTTCGACTCTAGCTGGCGATCCATTAAATAACATTGCAAGTAACAGCAAGTTAAAAGCAAAAATTCATAAGGTTAGTAAAGATGCAATTAGATATTCAGGCAATAGGTAAGGCTTTTAATCAAATAATATCCGTACTCGGAATTAGCTGTTTAAAGGATAAAAACAAGTTTTATTCGGCTGTAGCAGATTTTTTGCTTGGTTGTAACTTTGAAGTCGAGCGTAATATTTTGTGCGCGTGTATTTGCTCTGAAGTAAGTAAAAGTTTAATAGAGGTTACATCTAAATCTCAAAATGAAAAACAACTTGCATTTAATAATTGCATTCAGTATTTAATTAAGCAACAGAAATTAACTGAGCAACAAGCCAACGAATTGGTAAAAGTTTTTACGCTTGCTCTATGGGGAGAAGATAAGCAAGTTGTTGATGGTAAATGCTCTGTAACTAAAGCTAAAGAGCAAGAATTTGATGATATTTTTGCGTATTTTCGTGAAGTCGCAGAGCAAGGTGATATTAAGGTTCAATTTGAACTCGGCCGGTTTTATTACAATGGTGTAAATAGAGATTATACTGAGGCTGTAAAATGGTATCGCAAAGCAGCTGAACAAGGAGATGCTGATGCTCAGTGTATGCTTGGTGATTGCTACTACAATGGCAATGGCGTAAGTAAAGATAGGACAGAGGCTGTAAAATGGTACCGCGAAGCTGCCGAACAAGGAAATGCTGAAGCTCAATATGGGCTTGGTAAATGCTATTACTGGTGTAATTGTGTTGAGGCTGAAAAATGGTGCCGCAAAGCAGCTGAACAAGGAAATGCTAAAGCTCAGTCTGATCTTGGTTATCACTATGGCGGTTCCGGTATTATAGAAATTCTTTACGGCGGTCGCGGTGTTTGTCCTCCTCCTCCTCCTTCTGCTTTTCATCATACAGATCATGCTGAAGCTGCACAATGGTATCGCAAAGCAGCTGAACAAGGAGATGCTGATGCTCAGTGTATGCTTGGTTATTTTTATTACATAGGTTATGGTGTAAATAAAGATTATGCTGAGGCTGTAAAATGGTGGCGCCAAGCAGCTGAACAAGGAGATGCTGATGCTCAGTGTATGCTTGGTGATTGCTATTACCATGGCAATGGTGTAGATGAAGATTGTGCTGAGGCTGTAAAATGGTGGCGCCAAGCAGCCGAACAAGGAAATACTAGAGCTCAATACAAACTTGGTGATTGCTATTATCTTGGTTGTGGTGTAAATAAAGATCCTGAAGAAGCTGTAAAATGGTATGAAAAAGCGGCTGAGCAAGGAAATTCCAATGCCCAGTGTATGCTCGGTTTTTGCTATTACTATGGTAGTGGTGCTGTAGCTGCAGCATGTTGTGCATCATTGGCGGATGACTACTTTGAAGCTGTAAAATGGTTCCGCAAAGCGGCCGAGCGATGGGATAGTTATGCTCAGTGTATGCTTGGTGGTTGCTACTGCAGTGGCAATGGCGTAAGTGAAGATAGGACAGAGGCTGTAAAATGGTACCGCAAGGCAGCCGAGCAAGGAGATGCTTGTGCCATGCGCATGCTTGGTTTTTGCTATGGTGAGGGTGATGGTGTAAAAAAAGATAGTACAGAGGCTGACAAGTGGTACCGTCAGGCAGCTGAACGAGGAAGTGGAATTGCTATAGACCGTCTTCGCTATGATGAGTGGGGAACGGAGTATGATGTTAGTCAATATAGTCGCAATAGTAATTATGTGTATTGTTCTAGAATGAGCTGGGCAAATCTTTCATTGTTTGAAAAGGCCGCTGGGCAAGGAAATGCTGCTGCTCAGTATATGCTTGGTGAACTCCATTACTTTGGTAATGAAGCTGGTAAATCGTATAATGATCACATTGAAGAATCAAAATTATACTACCAAGCTGCCAATCAAGGACATGAATTGGCTATGTATAGACTTGGTTATTTATTTAGTAAAGTAAATGATTATGCTAACGCTGCAAAATGGTACCACCAAGCAGCTGAAAAAGGGAATGTTTCTGCCATTGTAGACCTTGCTGATTGCTATCTACGTGGTAGGGGTGTAAGTGAGGACTATTCAAAGGCTAAAGAGTTATATCATAAAGCGGAAGAGTATTTTTGGCCTTCATCCTACTCTACTACTTGGTCTTTTTATTCAGTTGCTAATTTCTATAAGTCTTTCTGTCATGATGTAGATAAAGATATAAAGAAAGCTATAAACTACTATTACTTAGCTGCTCGAAAAGGAAATGCTTATGCTAAATATGCGTTAGGCGGCATGGGCCTAAGATATCTGTGTTAATATTGACGATATAGCTACAAACACTTCTTATTGCTCCTTTGTGTTTTCTAATTTATATGTAAACAACTTATAGAAGCGAACAATTAGTAAATTTTTTTTCAGTAATGTAGCACATCTATTGTATTGACTATACTTTTAAAATACAGCTACAAAACGGAGTGAATATTGTATGTCAAATGTTGTATTAACCAAGAACCAAAAGATAAAACTTGAGGATGGCCGGACTGTAACTGTTGTGGGCAAGCTTGGAGCTGGCGGACAGGGCATAGCTTATAGAGTTCGCTTAGACGAAACTGGTGAAGACAAAGCCTTAAAATGGTATTTCCTCGAAAAAATAAAAAGTCCTAAGGCTTTTTATAATCATCTTCGTGAAAATATAAAACATGGTTCTCCTGACAGTAGCTTCGTTTGGCCTGAGGCTGTAACTGAATGGAGTAATCATGATGAGCCTTTTGGTTACATAATGAGGGTCTATCCCAAAGAGTATGATGGCTTTAATAAGTTCCTATTGGGGAAGGTTAGCTTTGCATTCAATTCTGCATTAATAAATGCAGCTCTCAATATTGTTGAGGCTTTTAAAAAGCTCCATAGCAAAGGATATAATTATCAAGACTTAAATGATGGAAACTTCGCTATAAATAGAAATAGCGGAGATGTACTTATCTGCGACAACGATAATGCTGTCGGCCAAGGCGCTTCTTTTGGAATACTGGGCAAATTTAGATATATGGCTCCCGAGATCGTTAGACATGAAGTTATGCCTAGTACCGCTACTGATCGTTTTTCCTTAGCAGTAGTGCTGTTTTTGTTGCTAATGGGAGGCCACCCGCTAGAGGGAGCTAAAACGGCAGTACCTGCTTTAACTGACAAAATGCAAGACAAATTTTTTGGCACTGAGCCAGTTTTCATTTTTGATGAATCGATTAGCACCAATAGGCCAGTTAGCGGCTTGCATGAAGATCCCATTAGGTTGTGGTGTAAATATCCTCTTTGCATAAGAAAATCGTTTTGCCGCTCATTTAGTCAAGAAAGTATGCTTCATGGACAAGGGCGTTTAACTGAACGTGAATGGCTTGGCGTATTAAGCCAGCTCAAGAGCTTTATCGTGAAATGCAATAAATGCGGAGCAAGTTCTGTTATTCTTGAATTGACCAATAATGATGGCAGTCCGGTATTTGTGCATAAATGTGCTAGATGTAGTGCTTTGAGTAAGGCTCCAGCCTATATAAGCTTTCAAAATGGTATAAATATACCAGTGTTTGAAGGTGTAAAGATTTATAGTTGCTTGACTGATTTACTTAGTGAGGACTTCAACACGCCTTCTGCAGAGTTTTTGGTAAAATCCAACAAATTAGGTGCCCAAAATTTGTCCCAATGCGATTGGATAGTTACTAGTCCCAATGGCAAGCAAGCTTGTAGACATCCAGGGGAAGTGGCAGTTTTGGGTGATGGTTTCTGTATCGATTTTGGCTGCAGTCACAGTCAAACAGCTAAGGTCGTTTTTTGTTCTTAAGTTTTTTAAGGTTTATTACATCATTTCTGGAGAGATAAAGACAAATGAGCTTAAGTATTAATGGTGATTTACTATCGAGAGCCGGAGTAGTTAGACGTATTTGCCCTGTATTCTTTTTGCTTGATTGTTCAGGAAGCATGAATGGTCTTGAAATTGGGGCAGTAAATACTGCTATAGAGGATGTTCTTCCCGTATTGGCTGATATGAATACTACCAACTCTGATACGGAAATAAGGGTAGCCATCTTGAAATTCTGCGGCGACAAATCTGATAACAGCGACGTGGTAGAATGGGTAACAGGTGATGATGGCTTAGTAAATTTGAATGGATATAATTGGAAATATCTTGATGCTTATGGGATAACTCCTATGGGCAAGGCTTTTGAAAAGCTAAACGATGCCTTATCAGTTAAGCATGGCTTTATGAAAAGAGCTAGTGGATCTGTGGCTCCAGTACTATTTTTGCTTACCGACGGACGTGCTACCGATGATGCGGAAGCTGGTTTGCAACAACTACAAAATAACAATTGGTATAAGCTTGCCGTAAGGGTCGCTATTGGATATGGCGGAAAATATGATCGAGATCTTTTGATTAAATTTACTCAAAATGAAGAGACCGTTATAGAAACAGACGATCCTACTGATCTTGCCAGAATGATTAAATTTGTCACTATTACCAGCTCAATGGTCGCCAGTAAAGGCAGCAGCAGTACAAAAACAGATGAGGGTATGAATAATACTGACAAAGCAGCTGAAGAAATTAGTTCTATGCTCAATGGATTTGGGCCGGAAACCGCTGCCAGCGTTAGTGGAGCTTGCGATCCTGACGAAGAGTGGTAATTAAAAATATTAAAAGTTTTTGTAAAGACTGATATTTAGTACTTTTGTGTCAGTAGTCTTGATTTTTGTGGGCGGTTTTTATGGATTACATAACTTTTGCGCATTCATCTTGGGGACCAAAATACAAGTCTAAAGGCTATGCTTGCCAAGATTATTCAGATAAGCAAAATTTTGGTCATGTCCAAATAATCGCTGTTGCCGACGGTCATGGCAGCAATGATTGCTTTCGCAGTGATATTGGCTCTGAGTTAGCTGTAAAAACCGCCTTCCAAATGATCTTTGAATATGAAGTGGAGGGGTGCTTCAGTTTTAATAGTGATGGGCAACAGTATTTAGATAGTGTCAACGCTGAAATGAAGGAGTTGCCTATTATTGAAGATGGATTGGAAGGCCAAAAACATGGTCTTTATGAAGAGAAAGCTCCTAGCGTCGATTATAATAGTTGGTTACAGGGACGCAAAAATGTTTATTCGGCTATGTCCTTAAAGACAGGTGGTGTAGAAGGTAAAAATTATGCTTATTTGGGCAACAGTTTTATAAAGTTTAGTGAAGATGGTATAAAGTTTTTTAAGTATCAATTTTGGAAAAGATGGCGTGTTGCCGTAAAAAAAGATTGGGATTCTAAACTTAGTATATATGTCGAAGAATGTAAGTACAATTACGGAGATAATTACAAGCTTGAGGATTTAAATAATATTATCGAAAAACATGAAAGCCGTTTTCAAAAAGTCAGTAATAAGTACAAGGACAGATATTTAACTAAAGAAGCTGATAAGTACTTATATACTGCTTATGGTACTACCTTTCTTTTAGCTTTAAGTATTGAATCTCAAATTTTACTTTTACAAATTGGAGACGGAACGTGTGTTGTAATGCAGAGGAATGGTACTTTTAGTGTTCCTGTCCCTGCCGATGAAAATAATTTTTTGAATGTCACTGTTTCTTTATGTGAAGAAGATGCGTACAAAAAGATAAGACATGCCATTTTAGACAATACCGTGCCTGAACTTGCTCCAGTGGCAGTGTTTCTAAGTTCAGATGGCCTTGATGATTGTTATCCTGTATATCATAACGACAAGTATCTATATCGCTTGTATTATGAAATACTTAAAAAATTATCAGCTGATAGTTCTGCAAAGGCTTTAGAGGAATTAAAGCAAGAAATTAAAGATTCTTTGCTTCCTAGTATGACTTCTCAAGGCAGCCAAGATGATATTTCATTGGCATTTCTTGTTGATAACGATATAAATGCTTTAAAAGAAGCTTTAGCTCATGTAAATCCTAATGATATAAATCCAGATTATGAAGATGAGCCGGAGCAAGATAAACAAATAGAACATGAGCCTAAGCTAGAAAAACCGTCAACTGAACATATAACGGCAAAAGTAGCTACTAAAACTAAATCTCCTTTGGAGAAAGCTAGTCAAATGCTAATTCCTGCCAATGATTATAGAAGGAAGAAAGATTATGACCGAGCGTTTGCTGGGTACTATAGGGCTGCTGCCAAGGGAAATATTTTAGCTTATTACGGGCTTGGTTGGTGCTATGAAAACGGTAAAGGTGTTAAAATTGATAAAGTAGAAGCTTCAGAATGTTATGACAAAGTTCTTAGAGAACTGCGCATTCTACCTGTAAGCGAAATTAACTGCCTTGCGGATGATAAACTTAGAAGGTATGCTCAATATGTTTGGGGTCGATATTATGAAAAAATAGGTGAAAGCGAGAAGGCTAAAGATTGTTATAAAGCTTCTGCTAAACTTGAGTATGATGAAGCTCAATATAAACTTGGCTGCCTGTTATTAAAAGAAGGGCAAGTTGAAGAAGCAAAAGCGTGGCTAAGGAAAGCAGCTCAGCAAAGTTACCCTGAAGCTAGGCATAGGCTTGACGAGATAATTAGTAAGGAAAAAGATCGCAATAGCAGAGAAGCCACACAGAGCCATAAAGGAGGCCTTAGAATAATTGGCAAATACTGCCGCATAATCGGCGCTTACTCGTACAGTTTAATGCCCAAACCAATATTTAACCCGGATAAAGGGAAACGTTAGTATCTTTATCTCACATTAAGCTAAAAGTATAAACTTATTTGGAGTAGTACAATGCAAAGAGAAACTCAAGCTAAAGATCAAGAAGAGCATAAAAAAGCTAACGATAGCTTTGCATCTTTATGTAAAGCTGCAGAACAAGGCGATATTGATGCACAGTATGAGCTTGGTAATTGCTACTACAACGGTAATGGTGTAAGTGAAGATAAAGCTGAAGCGGTAAAGTGGTATTACAAAGCAGCTAACCGAGGGTATGCTCGTGCTCAGTATAGTCTTGGTAATTGCTATTATAATGGTTATGGTGTAGATAAAGATGAGGTTGAAGCCATAAAATGGTATCGTAAAGCAGCCGAGCAAGGAGATTTCTGGGCTAAATATATGCTAGAATCTTTGCATGAAGCCTAATACGGATGCGACGATCCAAAAGCGTATGTTGCCGTTTATTGTTGCAGCAAAACAATTACGTTTTTACTAAAGCTTATTAAGCCTTCGTCGCGCATTTTGCCTAGCTCTTTTGATAGAGCGCTGCGATCTAGGTTGAGGTAATCGGCTAGTTGCTGCCGATTGAAAGGCAGCGTCAAAGTTGGGCTCTTTTGCTTAGCTGATAAATTTGCTAAATAAGTCAGCAGCCGTCCACGAATAGTTTTAGGTGCAGTGCAAAAAATGCGGTTGGAAAGGGTCAAATTTTTACGAGCGGCAATACTAAGCAAATTTTTCAGCAACTTTACGTACCAAGAGCAGCTGCTGTTACTGTCGTTGAGTAGCGCTTTTATATTCACAAATAATATTTCACAATCTTCGGCAGCAATGGCGTCTACCATCATCGGTTCATGGCAAAAAGCGTAGGTTTCGGCAAAAATTTGACCTGCTTCGATATGACTTAAAATGGTTTTGCTGCCAGCTAAATCTAAGCTTTCGATATTGACACTGCCTTTCATTACTAGGCCAAGCTCGCTAACTGTCTGCTCAGAGCGCAAAATTATAGCGCCTTTACTAAAGCTGCCTTGCCTCAAGCCAAATTGCATATCTGCCAATTCTTTTTCGTCTATGTGGATAAATATAGTTGAATTTAATCTTTCCATTTTTTTCCTTTTCGTGGTTATAACCACCGATTTATTCTCTTGGTTGTAATAGACTTTAGCCAAGAAATCAAGGAAGCGGAGGCAAAAAAGATGATTAGAAGGATTATTCACATAGACGAAGACAAATGCAACGGCTGTGGTGCTTGCGTAAGTGCTTGTCATGAAGGGGCTATTGGTTTAGTAGACGGCAAGGCCAAATTGCTGCGCGACGATTACTGTGACGGTTTGGGCGATTGTTTGCCAACTTGTCCAACTGGGGCTATTAGTTTTGTCGAGCGCGAGGCGGCCGCCTACGATGAAGCCGCCGTTTTAGCTAACCAACAGAAAAAACAGTCAGCAAAGGAGAAAGCGGCGCAAAACGTTCCCTCAGCTTTTCAGGATGCGCCTAATCAAGCTGTACCTAAAATTGCCTTGAAATCTGGTTCGGCTGCTGGAGCGGGTAGCCATTGCATAAGTCTTGATCCCGGAATCGAGACAAGCGGCTGTAAGGTTGGCGGCTTAAATCCTGGAAGTCGTGTAGGTGGTTGCCCTGGCAAGATGGCTCGAGCTATAAAGCGTCAGCCGGAAGTAGGTGCAGAAGCAGAGAATTTCCAAGCTACGGTTTCTAGCCATATTAAGCCTATGGCCCAGTTGGCTCAGTGGCCTTGCCAAATTCGTTTAGTTCCCATTAAAGCGCCTTATTTCCAGGGGGCTAAATTGCTTATCGCGGCCGATTGCACAGCTTATGCTTATGCCAATATCCATCAAGATTTTATGAAAGGTAAAGTCACCATTATAGGTTGCCCTAAGCTTGATCCGGTGGAATATAGCGAAAAATTAGAGCAAATTATCGCCAATAATGACATAAAAAGTGTTACCGTTTTGCGCATGGAAGTACCTTGCTGTGGTGGTTTGGAGCAAGCAGCCATTAGGGCCCTGAAAAATAGCAGCAAGTTTATTCCCTGGCAAGTAGTCACTATTTCAGTTGACGGTCGTATTTTAGAGTGAAGTTAACCTATCTCTTGATACATAGAAAAAGATAGTTGCATAGGAGGCAAAATCATGAACAAAATTAAGAATATCAGCAAAGCCGAAGTCCTTACTTTAAAAGAGCAAGTCTCTTACCAGCCTGGTCAAGTAGTTAGCAAAACATTGGCTCAAAACTGTTATGTCAGCGTAACTCTGTTTGCTTTTGACAAAGATGAAGAGATTAGCACCCACGAATCGGACGGAGACGCCTTTGTGACTTGCCTCGACGGTATAGGTAAAATTACTATTGATGACATGGAATACCAATTGCACGAAGGCCAATCGATCGTTATGCCTGCTAAACATCCCCACGCAGTTTACGGTCAAGAGCAATTTAAAATGCTTTTAGTGGTTGTTTTCTAAAAATAAAGGCGTACAATCTAGGGAGCGAGCGTTTGGCTCCAACTCCTGCTTATTACCGACAACCATCAATATACCGCAACCAACTATTTTTTTGCCAGTGCAAGTGTAATTGGAGGAGCAGCCTATATGAAAAAGACTATTAAGGGCAACGTAAGTTGGGTAGGCTATATCGACTGGGAATTAGAAAGCTTTCACGGTGACGATTATTCTATCGTTAATGGTTCCAGCCAAAATGCTTATCTTATCGAAGAAGAAAAGACCATTTTAATCGATACGGTTTGGGCTCCACATCGTTTTGAATTTGTGGAGAATTTACAAAAGGAAATAGATCTCCATAAGATCGATTATATTGTGGCTAACCATGGAGAAATCGACCATTCCGGAGCTTTAACCGCCCTTTTAGAAAAGATTCCTCACGTTCCTATTTATTGCACAGCCAATTGTGTCAAAAGCTTAGAAGGCCAATATGGCAAACGCGGTTGGAATTTCCATATCGTGAAAACTGGCGATAAGCTCGATATAGGTAACGGCAAACAACTCGTATTTGTAGAAATGCGTATGCTTCACTGGCCCGATTCTATGGCCACTTATTTAACTGGCGACAATATTTTGTTCTCTAACGACGCCTTTGGCCAACATTTTGCCGTAGGTGAAATGTTTAACGATAAGGCTAACCAGAGCTTGCTTTTCAAAGAAGCTATGAAATATTACGCCAACATTCTTAATCCGTTTTCTCCTTTGGTAACTAAAAAGATAGAGGAGATCGTGGGCTTAGGTTTACCTATCGAGATAATTGCTCCCAGTCACGGCGTAATTTGGCGCGATAATCCTTTGCAAATTGTGGAAAAATACGCTCAGTGGGCCAAAGCTTACCAGGAAAACCAAATTACCGTCGTTTATGACACTATGTGGGAAGGTACAGCTAAGATTGCTCACGCTATTGCTGGAGAAATTTCCCAGCAAAGTCCCGATACCGTAGTTAAGGTCTTCAATATTTCTAAGTCTGACAAGAATGAAGTTATGACCGAAATCTTTAAGTCCAAAGCTATAGCTGTCGGCTCACCTACGGTAGGTAACGATATCCTTTCCAGCATGTCTGGTTGGTTGGCTTTTGCCAAACAGCTTAAGTTCAAAAATAAGAAAGCGGCTGCCTTCGGTTGCTATGGCTGGAGCGGTGAAAGTGTCAAAATATTAAAAGAAAAATTAACTGCTGCCGGTTTTGCTGTAGTCGATGAGGAGATAAGATCACTTTGGAATCCTGAAGAGGAAGATTATCATAAAGTGCCGACTTTAGTTGATAGATTATTAAAATAATTATCATAACTTATTAGCTTAACAGTGAACAAGGTTTTGTCGATTAAAGTAACGATAAAGCCTTGTTTTATCTGTATTTTTTGCACTAACATTTGTTAGTAATATTATCGTGCTCTTAATTTACAAAATTGCTAGGTTATGATCGAAACGTTTTTATGATCGTTGTATCGTAACAATGGGATAAAAATTGGCTATCTATGATCTAATGATCAAAAAAATAAAATCCTCCAAGAGGTATTTTTTAGGGCTAAGAAAATAGGTAAAAGAAGTTTAGCCAACTAATTAGAAAAGAAGATTGGGTAGTTAGTTTAAAGTTAGATTTGAGGAATAAAGTTGTGAAAAAGCTCAATAAACTAACCGCATTTGCGGGACTGATATTTTTGCTTTTAGTCGTCGGCGCTTGCTCCGGCGTGAAAGACACGGAAGACGAAAAGGCTGTTCGTGAAACTTTCAAAAATTTTTGCCTTTGCGTTTACAATGATGACGCCGAACAAGCTCCGGTGACATTTTTCAGCCGACATGACAAGAAGATCGCTGCCAAACTTTTCACCAATGCGGTGGTAGAAGTAGCTGCTGAGCGTGGTCGTCACTTAAATTCTCAAGAGAAGCAAATGCTTAGGCAAAAATTTATCGAACGTTGGGATAGCGAAGCTAATGTTTACGATTCACCTATGAATCAAAATGCCAAAAAAATGGCTCAGCGAAATGTGGATAGGATATTGAAAGAGAATGGCAAGACCTTTGATGATTTTATAAAAATGCTAGAGCGCACTCCGGCTCAAAAGATGGGCTTGGTAATAGACCCCTCCGGTAAGAAAGCTTCTATAAAAGATATCCACTTCCGCAAAGAAGGTAACGAATGGAAGCTTTCTATGTTGGAAAAAGGCCAAGACCAAAAAGAATTTAAGCGAGTAATGAAAGAAGAGATGGCCAAAGCCTTAAAATTTTAGCCCCAATAAAAAGTAAAATATAAACTAAAATCAGCCGCTTGCATAGTGCATTTGCAACTATATGTTAGCGGCTTTCTTTCTTAACAATCCAAACCAGCAGCACTTCCCACACAGCCATAAGTAGCAACACTAGCTTGTAGTAAAAAGCCATATAGAATAAAATGTACAAAATACTGCCTATTGTGCCATGTAAAGTTTCGCTATCAACAATAAAGAGCGCACAGCCAATAGCTAGCGCTATCCAAAGTAGCCTACTAGCATTAGGCAAGCTACCATTGTGTAACGCAGCTATAATTACCAAAAATGGAATAAGCAGCGCCAAGTGATGATGGCTCCAAGACAGAGGGGATAACATAAGCATAAGTGAAATCCAGGTCGAATAATCTAGCGCCAACAATGTAAAGTTGTCGCTTCCGCTATTTTTGCTTCCGCTTCTGTCGGCGGTTGCGTTGCTGCAAGTTGGCTCGCTAGCTATTTTGGCACTTTGCACTTTACTGCCGTTATGCCATAAAAAGACAGCGCCGACAGTTAGCAAAGCTACATTGATAAGCTTAATTAAAAGCGGAGAAACGTCGTATAAGCAAGCGTTAATTAAGGTCATAAGCGACTGATTGGAAGCTACTTCTTGGTAGCTTTGCTCGGTAAATAAAAATTGCACGTATTGGCCGAAGCGAAAAAAGCCCCACTGTAAGCCGGCCCCAAGAGCTAGTGTAGCTAAAGTAAAGAGACAATAGCCGACAGCTTTATAGCGTCGCTTGGCCAGCAGCCAAATTAAAAGCACTGCTGGGTATAGCTTTAGCAAGATAGCTACCGATAGAGCTAAGCCACAGAGAAAGTTTTGCTTTTTCCAAGTACAAACCACGACGGCAGCCAAACTAAAAAAGAAGAGGCCGCCTACTTGGCCTAAAAGGAAGTTGTCTAGCCAGACACCCCAGCTGAAGCTACCCACAACTAACAAGGCCCAGGTAAGCCAAGCGATCTTTTTTTTGCTGTCGGCAAAGCAATGGCAACAGAGTAAGAGTAGGCCGACTGCATAAAAGAAAAATTGCCAGAAGGTGTGTTTTAGGTAGCTATTGGCCCAGCTATCTTGTGCAAAAGGAATATATAAAAGGTAGAAGGGCAGAGGATGATTATCAAAAACGGCCCAGCGTCCTTCTGACAAAAAGGACGAATACTCCTTCATCAGTTGTGGATCGTAAATATTGGCCATTCCCTCTTGCAAAGCTTTTACAGAAGCATAGTAGTGGAAAAAATCGTAACCAGCGCCGTTAGTGGCTGGATCACTTAAAAACTGAGCTAATTGAGGATGCAACAGCCAACCGCTAAAACTTAAAAGGGTCAACAAGATCCAGCATATAATTATATTTTTATATTTACTTATAAATAGGTTATCCATTTTTTTCTCGTTTTTCTCTGCGAATGGGGCTATTTTTCTATACATGCAAGGCTTTGCCCTAGTTTTTCTAGAATCGGCCAGGGTACGTTGTTTGGGGAAAACCTAAGTAGGGCTAAGCCTCAATTTTTGCAGAAAAATCGGAGTCTAAAACTGTGAGAACAATTATCGGTAAAGCAACTCTGGCAGCTGGCATCTTTTGTCTTATTCAAACTGGAGCTGTTTGGGGGCAGCCTAACTTGGAAGGCGAGGCGGTTTGCCAAGATATTGCCAAGCCGCCCCATTACTGGTTTGTAGCTCAGGAAAGCGGTTCTGCCGACAGCAGCTCGAGCGTAGATACTTCCACTTGGCAAGTAATTAACGGCAACGGTTTTAAGGTGCGTTTCCCTAATCAAACTAGATACAATCGTGCCAATTATAGCGGCGCTTTTGCTGAAACTTGGGAAACTGAAACTGACGAGCCGCTCCATATGTTTAAGTTGCAACAAGCCCAATTCGGAGGCGGATCTATCAGCACTAAAGATCCGGACGAATTTTTATTCGACAATATGGAAAATAACAGTCGCCAGCTTAATGGCCAGGTTTCCCAAAGGAGCAGGATTCAAAATGCTCGCTATCCGGGTTGTATTTACAAGATAACTACTGCCGAAGCCGAATGGGACTTTATGATTCGTTTAGATGGTGACACCGTTTATACGCTGTCAGTCTGTTCTATGCCTTATGAATCAAACGACGGCTACAGCCAAGCTTTTTTTGACTCTTTCACTTTCTAACAGCCTTTGTTAGAAGCTTCGGCAATTTGTTTTTTTTACTTTGGCATGTTAAGATCCGACTTAGTTTTTTATGTTTTTATTTGGCGGAGGAACTATGAGCAAACTTAAAAAGCTATTTAAGACTATCAATGAATTTTTAAAAGAGAGCACTCAAGAATTTACTTTTGATCAAGAGAGCGGCGTCTTCTCTTTCAAAGAGCAAATCACCGACGAAAAGCGCAGTGCCGTAGATATTTCTTTCTTTATCAGTGACTGTAGCGTAACTTTGCACGCCATCTCCGGCTTAAAAATTCCCCAAGATAAAGTAGCTTCTTTAAGTGAGTTTATTATTAGAGCCAACAATGACATTGAAATTGGCAATTTCGACTTAGATTTAGAAGCTAAACAGCCCATCGTCAGCTTTAAAGTCAATATTTTGCTCGGTTTAGATATGAAAATTGACGAAGATGATTTGGATTTAGCCGTGCAAATCGTTTTGGGTACCATGCGCAGCTATTGGAGCGGCTTTATCGGCGTTTTAGATGAAGGCTTGAGCGCTGCCGAAGCTCTGGAAAGTTGTTACGAAGAAGAGGATGACGAAAAAAGTGACGACGATTGTGGCTGCGGTTGCCACGAGGATCAAGACGACGAAGATGACGACGAAGAATTTTTCGAAGTAGATTTGCGCACCAATCATCTCCACAAATGCGGCTGCGGTTGTGATGAATGTGATGACGAATGTGACGAAGACGAAGATGATGAAGACGATGAGTTTTTCGAATTTTTAGATGATAGCGAAGCTCCCGATCAAGAGGATGATGGAGATTAAAATTAAACTTTCTGCCGATTAGTTCCCTATCTCCAGCCTGTTTTTGACCGATGGCCCCTTCTTTTGCTGCCAGTTCTTCTGCACAACTAAGACTATTGTGTCTGTATTTTGTTGAGTTTGTACATGAGTAAGTGTGTAAATTATGCATAAACTCTGCTTTTTAGCCTCAAAAATTAAAAATTATTTTGATTTTTGAGGCATTTTGTTAATATTTTGACTATTGCCTCGAAAAGTTGAAAACGCAAGTATTTTTTGAAGGAATAGCCTTAGTTGTATTTAGAAAAGTCGGCCCATGTGTAGTGATCCGACTATGTTCAGCATAGACAAAGTTCAGTTTGTTATGTTGTCTTTCGAGGGGCCTGATCTCTTCTCCATGGCTGGTGGCCTTGGTATAAGAGCTCAGGAACTTTGCAGCTGTTTGGCCTCTATGGGCTTTACGACTCACCTTTATTTTATTGGTGATCCTGACTTACCAGCCGAAGAACAGCGAGGCAAACTTATTTTGCATCGCTGGTGTCAGTGGCTTAGCGCCGCTAATCCTGGCGGTTGTTATGTAGCTGAAGATGCCAAAGTTGAAGATTACGGCAATTCTATCCCTTCAGCCTTAGTAAAAAAAGTAATTGCTCCGGCCGCTCAACAGGGTATTACTACTATTGTACTAGCTGAAGAGTGGCAGACTATTCCAGCTGTCATCAATTTAAGGAAGGCTCTTAGAGAACATCGCTTAGAAGACCGAGTCGGTATACTTTGGAATGCCAATAATTTATACGGTTTTAAGGGCATCGATTGGTTAACTTTGAATAAGTCTTGTGCCTTAACTACGGTAAGCCGTTACATGAAACACCGTATGTGGCCTTTAGGCGTCAATCCAATCGTTATCCATAATGGCATTCCTTCCAGGCTTTTACAAACTCCTATCGATCAGAATATTGTCGAGGAGTTGCGCCAAATTTTCCCCAATTTGCTTATTACTAAGGTTGGTCGTTATGATGTTGATAAGCGTTGGGTGATGGCAGTAAAGGCTGTAGCTGCCATGAAGCAAAAAGGGCTCAAGCCTACTTTTATTGTACGAGGCGGGAAAGAACCCCATCGCCAGGAGGTTAGAAGCCAAGCCGAAAAATGTGGCTTGAGTTGGAAAGAGATTAACCTACCTCCCAAAGCGCCCGCTCAAGATATTTTAGCCGAATTGGCTCGCTGGAGCAGCTGTGATATTTTAGAGCTTTGCTTTTATCTATCCGAAGAGTTTATTAACGTGCTTTACTCTGGATCAGATTGTGTCTTAGCTAATTCTGGTCATGAGCCTTTCGGTTTAGTCGGTTTGGAAGTAATGGCTTGCGGAGGCTTGGCCTTTGTGGGAGCTACTGGTGAGGACTATGCCCAAACTTTAGTTAATAGCACCGTAGTAGAAACGGAAGATCCACTGGAAATAGTAGAGTATGTCCAGACCTTGACTAGCGATAAAAAGTTAAATCAAAGTTTGCGAGCAGAGGGTAAGCGTACTGCCGCTTGTTATATTTGGGAGCGCATTTGTCGCGATCTTTTCCAAAAGATCCGTTTTCTGAGTGCTTCCCGAGGCGTCATTCTCGACTAGCGGCAGTATTAGGGAGAGTATAAAAAGTAGTCGGTTAGAGGTTTTAGGGTTGTGCATAAAGAGATCGACAGTACCGCGTCGGTAGCTAAAAATAACAGTGTCGATACAAATTCGCCAGGGCAAAATAGAGCCAAAGATGAAGATTTTTTAGTTGCATCTGAAGCTGTATTTAATCGAGTAAAAATGGAAGTAAAGCCGGGCGTTTTGTATTTAGTAGCCGTACCTATAGGCAACCTGGACGATTTTACTCCCAGAGCTTGGCATGTATTGGAAGAGGTGGAATATATCGCCTGCGAAGAAGTGCAATCGGCCCGCCGCCTCTTACAATTGCATAACATAAAAGCCAAGCTTGTTTCTTATCGCGAGTCGGGGCGCGACCAGTCGGGCGATCAGATTGTCAATTTACTGGCCGAAGGTGCCAAAGTGGCCGTTATTTCCGGGGCCGGTACGCCGGCAGTTTCCGATCCCGGTCGAGATTTGGTGGCTAAGTGTCATCAGGCTGGTTTTAAAGTGTCGCCTATCCCTGGTGCCAGCGCCCTTACAGCTGCCGTCTCGGCGGCGGGCTTGCCTTTAAGGCGTTTTGCTTTTGAGGGCTTTTTGCCTAGGCGCAGCCACGAATGCCTACAGTTTTTGCAAAGTTTGGCCAATGAAGAGCGCACTATGATCTTTTTTGAAGCTCCCCATCGCCTCAAAGAAACTTTGCAACTTATGCTTAAAGTTTTTGGCGATCGCCAGGCTTTTATAGGGCGCGAGCTTACCAAATATTTTGAAGAGTGCTTGCAAAGTAGTTTGGCCAAGCTTTGCGATAAATATGCTCAAGAAGAGCCGCGCGGTGAGTTTGTTATCGTTGTGGAGGGGTTGCAAGTTGACGAAACAGAGGAGGAGCTGCGCCTAAACGAACAGGCTAAGCTCGATTTGGAGTTCTTGCGCAAGTTAGGCGTCTCCAAACGCGATCAAGCTGCAATTTTGGTTCACTTTCGAGAAATACCGAAAAATAGGGCTAAGCAATTGGTTATGGAAGGCGACAACTAAAAAGCGATCAAAATAAGGGCTTTTTCTGTTTTGTCTATATACAAAGTTGGGTACTTATGGTATAATGTCCCTCCAACTTTAAGAGAAGGAGCCGTGTTATGAGTATTTCTGGTCTCCTGGAGGGTTGTTCCCAGGTAACTAGCCCTTCGCCCGAAGTCACTGAAAAGTTGAAGGGTGCGCTTCCCGCTTATCCCTTCCATATCAAAGCCGACGAGGCTGTAAGTATAGCTGGTAAGCTTGGCATTACCGTAGCTCAGCTAATGATTGAGTTGATTCCTATAGCCCGTGAATACGCCGCTCCGGTCGTTCCCATTTCAGATTTCAAAGTAGGATCTTGTGCAATGGGTCGGAGCGGCGATTTGTATTTAGGCGTAAATATGGAATTCTGTGGCGACAATTTAGCCCAAACTGTACATAGTGAGCAATCTTCTGTCACCAATGCTATGTGCCATGATGAAAAAGGCATTGCGGCTCTAGCTGTTTCTGCCGAGCCTTGCGGTTCTTGTCGTCAGTTCCTCAATGAATTAGCTTGCGCCAGTGACTTAATTATAACTATTCCCAATCGTCATGCTATTGGCTTAGAAGATTTGCTGCCCCACGCTTTCGGCCCTAAAAACTTAAATGTAGATGGCGGTATGCTGGTTACTTATGAGGCTCCTTTAGTTGAGCCCGAAGAAAAAGACGAGCTTATCAAGTTAGCTTGGGATTCAGCCAATAAGGGATATGCTCCTTACTCACATTGCAATGCCGGCGTAGCTTTGCAATTTGCTGACGGATTTAAGGTCTGCGGCTGGTACGCTGAAAATGCTGCTTTTAATCCTTCAGTTTATCCTTTACAAGCTGCTTTAATTATGGCTAATGCTTCTGGTCGCCGTTTGGGAGATATAACTAGAGCCGCTTTAGTTGAGCGCAAGCTTGAAAATAACATAACCCACGTTCATTCTACAGCTAGCCTACTTAAATCTTTGGCTCCTCAGGCCGAACTTATCATTAAACGTTTAGACGTGAAAGTATAGCTACTTCTAATTAAATCGACAGTTTTAACTGGAGATTTTGATAAGATAAAGCGCTCTGCTTGGCTCGGATATTTTCCGCTCAGGTGGGGCGCTTTCGTTGTTATTGCTGTAGTTTTGGCTTAGCCAGTTAGCTAATTGGGCCAGCCAATTTACCATTAAGAAAAAAATATTGCCCGAGCTGAAATATATTAAATATACAATAAAAGGAGATAATAACAAGATAAATATCTTTGATATATTGTCGAAATGTCAGTAATATTTGACTTTTTGCTAATAATATTGTACTATTGCCGCCGTTGGGGAATATATTTTTTGATTAAAATTAAGTTTGGAAGGTGTTTGGCAGCACTTTTGGTTTGAGGCTCACTCGCTATTATTCGCCCAGCGCAGGCCCGGCCTTTTTTCAAACTGCGAGAGGTAGGCGTCAGTTTTGAAGTCTATTAAGCGATTTATTGCAGTTCTAGCTTTTATAGGTATATGTTCCGTACCGGCAGCAGCTTTAACTGGGCCAGACGAAGGAGCCAACGCTGCTTTAGAAGTGAATAAGCTTGGCTCAACTTTAACCCAGGAGGTTCCTGTTTCTATATCTAGCGAAGGAGAGCTAAAAACACCAGAATTAGCTCCTAGAGAGAATAAAGCTGCGGCTGCTACCAAGAATAATTCCAGCGCTTCAGCTTCAGGAGAGGTTTCTAAGAAAAAGACGGGCAACAAATATGGTATGCCTAATATTTATATTAAGGTTTCCGGCGTAGTTTACGAGCGCGTGGCTCCAGCTCAGGGGAGTCACCATCGCCGTTCTTTGGCCTCTCGAGGTGCCAAAGATGTGAGCGTAGTAGCTCGCCGTAAGATGATCGATTTTAATTTAACTCCGATAATTTGCAAATATGCAGAAGCCTATAAGTTAGATCCTTGGCTGGTACGGGCCGTTATTGAAACGGAATCTAATTTTCATCCTTACGCAGGTTCATCGGCAGGAGCGGGTGGTCTTATGCAGCTTATGCCTGCTACCGCTTCTAGTTTAGGGTGTCGCGACCGTTTCGATCCTGAATCGAATATCGCTGCCGGTTGCCGCTACTTGCGCCAAATGCTCAACACCTTTGGTGGAGATTATAATTTGGCTATAGCTGCCTATAATGCTGGTCCAGGCAACGTGCGCAATTATGGGGGGATTCCCCCTTTTAGAGAGACTATTAACTATGTTAATAAAGTCACCAAGCTTTGGCACAAAACTAAGAAGGCGGCAGCAGCAAAAAAGTAACAGGGTAGGGGCATAGCTTAGTTTTCAATTTGTAGAAAAATTGCCCTCACTTAAGAAGATTATCTAGCTTGGGGGGATATTCTCTTGACAAAAAGTTACTTTTGAGTAGAATATTCCCCGTAAGCTCTTCGATTGAATCTGTCAATCGGGGGAAGATTTACCAGCTAGGGGTATAGTTTAGTTGGTAGAGCGACGGTCTCCAAAACCGTAGGTCGCGAGTTCGAGTCTTGCTGCCCCTGCCACAAAAGCGAGCGTTTGGCTAAGGTCAAAGGTTCGTTTTTTTTTTGCCTTTTTTGTAGCAGTCGCATTACAGCCTCTATACAACTGGTGCAAATGCCTATAGGTAAAGGATAAGATCGCCAAATATCTTAGAGATTATCGCGCCCCATTTTCACATGATTGTTATAATACTGGCCGTGATTTTGAGTAAAATGGCCATATTGAATAGCAAAGCGCGGGCAGCGGTGCAAACAGCCTAAACACATGATACATTCTTTCACTGTCCAAGTAGGCTTTTTATTTTTTAATTTTATAGCTTGTATAGGACATTTCTTGGCGCAAAAGCCGCAACCGATACACTTATTTTCTACGTGAAAATGTTTAGTTTGGCGCAAGTGGGGATAGAATAAGCTTTTGCCCAGTTTAGCTATAAAGGTAGGCATTTTAAATCGCATAAAATCGCCACAGCAGCGCTCTTTTAGCTTATCGACAATAAAATTTATCTGCTCTTCAGCTTTATCGCTAATAGCTCTCACTTTTTGCTTATTACTTAAATCGAAAAATGGCGTCCAAGTATCGGGCATTTTAACGCTAAAAAAAGCAGCAATAGGTAAACCTTGGGCACTCATCAATTCATTGGCGAAATAGCCTGTCTGCCCCGGAGTAGTACCGTAAGTTGCCGTAAAATATACATAAGGCTGACTGTCGCTGTCAGTTTCAAATCTGATTTTACTAAGAAACTCTTCCACTATAGAAGGTAAAGCCAGACAATAAGTAGGACAAACAATACCTAAAGGCTCGCCTTTAGGAAGTTTGTAGAGCAAATTGTTCCGATGTAAACATTCAGCTATATAGTAAGTTTCGTCGTTATATACTTTAGCTAAGCGCTCAGCTACATATTGGCTATTTCCGGTAGCGGAAAAATAAAAAATCATAGCAGCTCGGCCCTCCTTGTTCAGAGATTTTTTCATCTCGATTGGCCTCAATATTTGACGATCTTAGGCCAATAACGACATAGTCTTTTCTTTCTAGAAAATAGTGGAGAAAAACTTCTTTTACTTGGTCTGAAAAGGGAATTAAGTTGGCAGCTTAAAGTGCTGAATCGAAAAGGTTAAAGAGAGCATTTTAGGGGGAAATGATCAAGAACGCCAAAATAAAGCGATAAGTTCAAAAAGTAAAAACTTAGGAGAGCGTATGGCTGAACTTATACAAGTTGCCGAGCATACATACTATATAGATTTATTATCTAAGGTTGGCCTTTATATTTCCGAACCGGGAGAAGCTATCCTTATTGACAGCAGCAATGCCGAATCGGTTAAAGTTATCAGTTCTATTTTGGATGAGCATAACTTAAAATTGCGTTGTATATTAAACACTCACTCTCATGCTGACCATATTGGCAGTAACTATGCCTTACAAGAACGCTATCAATGTCCAATTTATGCCAGCGGTTTGGAAGTAGCTTTTATTAAAGATCCTCTGCTGGCGGCTTGTTACCTCTACGGTGGCTATCCTTATAAGGCTATGCGCCATCAATTCTTTATGGCTAAATCCAGTTGCTGTGAAGATATACAAAAGGCTCATTTACCCGAAGGCTTCGAGTTTAAAGTTCTCAGCGGTCATGCTATGCACATGACGGCTATCCGTACTCCTGATAATATTTGGTTTACTGGTGATATTGCTTGTGCTCCTGAAGTCTTGAAGCGTTATCCCATTGCTTTTACCTACAACACTACCAAATATCTAGAGTCGCTAGAAGAAGCCCGTCGCCTTGAAGGGGAGCTCTTTATTTGCGCTCACGCTAAGCCTATGGCCGATTTGAATTTATTGCTCGATTTTAATCGTCAAGTTATGGAAGGCTTATTTGAGGCTATTAAAGATAGCTGTGCTCAAGGGCCGAAAAATTTTGAGCTTATTGCCAAAGACGTTTTTGATCGTTATAAAATGCACGCCAGTCAGATGATCTACGGCAATTCGGCTCCGACTTTGCGCTCTCACATTACTCATTTAGTCGATAGCCATCAACTAAAAGTAGTGGCCCAAGACAATATGATCAAGTTTGCCATTAAAAATTAAGATAAAAGCGGGGAATCTTCGATTATGGCTTTACCTTTTGATAAATTACAAACCGAGCGTTTAACTTTAGTTCCCAGCAGTATAGATTATTGTGATGATATTTACCGCGAATTTACTTCCGAAGTAGCTCGCTATATGATTCCCCAACCTTCTGAAGATAAGCAAGAGACTGTCAAATTCTTAGAAGAATGCCAGCAAGCTTTTGAATTAGCTACCGATTTAGAAGTAATTATTTTAGATAGTAAAAGTGGCGAATTTTTGGGCTGTTTGGGAGTACTTGGTTTAAATAGAAAGACGCCTAGTTTAGGTTTATGGCTTAAAAAAAGTGCTTGGGGCCAGGGTTATGGCCAAGAAGCTGTGCGCTCTGTGTTGGATTGGCTAAGGCATTACAGGCAGTATCGCTATATACTTTATCCTGTAGATAGAGATAATACGGCTAGCCGCCATTTAATCGAAAGTTGCGGAGGCGTTTTAGATAACGTCTACGCCGAAAAAAATACACTCGGTCGTGTACTGAATGTTTGTGAGTATCATATCGATCTTAAACAGTAATTGGCTAATATCGCCTTTAGTTTTAATATCGCCTTTGGTTGTAAGTAAAATAATAATTATAAGGAGCAGAGTAAAAAATGAAAGTTCTTTTAGTTAATGGCAGTCCGCGTCCTCAGGGGTGTACCTTTACAGCCCTTTCGGAAATGAAAGATCAATTTGAAAAATTAGGTATCGAGACGGAAATTTTCCAAATTGGTGCTAAGCCTATTCGCGGTTGTATCGGCTGTCGTCAGTGTCGCAAGATTGGCAAGTGCATTTTCAATGATGATATAGCCAACGCTTTATTAGAAAAAATGCTGGAAGCTGACGGTATCGTTTTAGGCAGTCCTGTCTATTTTGCCGGCCCCAATGGAGCTTTTTGTGCAGCTTTAGATCGTGTTATTTATGCTGCTCCCAATTTAAGTGATAAGGTTTGTGCGGCGGTAGTTAGTACTCGCCGCGGCGGCGCTAGCGCCGCTTATGATCGCTTAAATAAATACTTCACAGCCAGAAATTGCCAAGTAGCTTCAGCCAGTTTCTGGAACTCTGTCCATGGCAATACTCCCGACGAAGTGCGCCAAGATTTGGAAGGTTTGCAAACTTTGCGCAATTTAGCTATAAATATGGCCGCTATGTTGAAAAACCAACACCGTGAAGGTGCTTTCAAACCCGAACGCGATACCGCCAAAGTGCACACTAATTTTATCCGCTAAAATATATACAAAAATACTGATGTATTGCGGCGGCGCATTTACGTGCCGCCAGCTAAATTTTCTCTAGCAGACAATATTTGATGTTTAATTTTTCTTTTAACCAACTGTCTGTAAAGCGCTGGACTGTCGGAGCGGCTGTCTTAGCTGTTTCTTGCTCTTTAACAGCTTGCAGTCGCTACTTTTCTGACGGTGAAGCTCAAAATGCCAATAAAGTGGTAGTTTTGACGCCTTTTCCTAATGCTACAGCTGAGGAATTGGCAGCAGCTTTTACAGCTGAAACTGGTATTCAAGTAGAACAAGTACTAGATAGCACTACTAAAATTTTGGCTCGTTTGCGTATAGAAAAGCGCAATCCACGCGGCGACGTTTGGTATAGTGGCGGAGGTTGCATTCCTTTTATGACCGCTGTCAAAGAAGATTTGCTCGCTCCTTATATCCCCAAAGAGCATAGCCAAATTCCGGAAAAACGCGGCAATTTAACTATGCGCGATAAATCTTGGCGTTGGTTGCCCTTAGCTATCGTTTCGCAAGGATATTGTTATAATCCGCAAGTTACGCCATATAGCGAAATACCTAAAACTTGGGACGAATTGGCTTTATCAAAATGGAAAGGTCAAATCGAAATGTGGGATCCGGCTGACAGCGGTACTTCCATGTTATTTTTGGCTGCCGCTATTCAGCGCTATAAAAAGCCCAATGGAGACGAAAGCGTCGGCTGGGAATATTTAACTAAGGTTTTCCATAATTTAAAACGCTACACTAGAGAAGGTAAGCCGGCCTTTTCTGTAGCTCGTGGTGATACAAAAATAGGTTTACATTTTGAAAGTCAGTATTTAGAATTTTTAGACCAACAGCGCAGTGATGATCAATTATCTCATGTACAAGATAATATAGCCTGGTATTTGCCGCCGGAAAGTCCGGTTATTGCCGACGCTATTGCTTTAATAAAAGATTGTCCTCACCCTGAAAACGGTCGCCGTTTTATCGATTTTTGTTTATCTAGTGAAGGTCAGAAGATTATCAATGGTTATTTTTTTTCTATAGATCCAACTTTGCCTCCGCCTAAAGGTCTTAAAGAGGTAACTTTAGATACTTTGTTGGAGCGAGCTCAAAAGCTCGATTTGGAGTGGACAGCAGAAAATTACGACCGCTTGCGCAAGCAGTGGCAAAATACCGTTGAAGCTGCTAATAACTGACAAGAATAAGATGATATGAGTACTATAAAAATTGAACACTTAAAAAAGTCCTACGGTGACAGTTTGGCTGTCGATGATTTGTCTTTAGAGTTACAAGACGGAGAACTTTTTGCTTTGTTAGGTTCTTCTGGTTGTGGTAAAACTACTACCTTGCGCTGTATTGCTGGCTTGGAAGAATTAGATTCTGGCAAGATTTGTTTAGATGGAGAAGATATTTCCCAAATTCCAGCCTGTGATCGCGATTTTGGTATGGTTTTTCAAAATTATGCCCTTTTTCCTCATTTGAATATAGCTGAGAATGTGGCCTATGGACTTATGGCTAAGCGCTATCGTCATGCGAATTTTTTAGGTAAGGCTGCAGTTCTGTGGCGCTCGGTTAGCGGCAGCTTAACTGCTGAAGATAAAAAAGCTGTCCATGAAGTTTTGGAATTAGTTGAACTTAATGGTTATGCTTCACGTTTGCCTTCACAACTTTCCGGAGGACAACAGCAACGAGCCGCTTTAGCTAGAGCTTTAGTTACTAAGCCGAAAATTTTACTTTTTGATGAACCGCTTGGCGCTTTAGACGTAAAATTGCGCCTTAAAATGCGCGAAGAAATACGCAATATCCAACGCCGAGCCGGCATTACTGCTCTATATGTTACCCACGACCAAGAGGAGGCTTTGGCTGTTTCTGATCGCTTAGCCTTAATGGATAAAGGCCAAATTGTGCAAATCGGTCAGCCAGAAGAGCTTTATTCCAAGCCAGCTAACAAATTTGCCGCCGAATTTATTGGCTTTGGCAATATTTTGGCTGCTACAGTAAATGAAGATAAAACGGTAAGCCTGGAGGGAGGCTTAGTATTGCAGAATATACAGGTGCCGCCAACTTTAGCTAAAGGTAAAATTTACGCAGCTATACGCCCGGAAAAACTTAAGTTAAGTACCAACACTATTAACGGCAGCCCAAATTGTTTTACGGCTAAAGTTACTTCCCGCATGTTTATGGGCAACTTTATTAAATATACCGTTTTATGCCAAGGCCAAACTTTTACTGTAAATATTGCTGCCGATCAAGGTAAGAATGAAAAACAACCACAATTGGGACAAGAATTGATATTGTATATTCCGCCTGAAAGTGTAGTATTGGTAAAAAAATAATCGGTAGTTAAATTATATTGTGTCGTAAAAGGTTAAAGCAGATCCTTAAGCTATTTGAGGATCTTTTTTTCTCCTGCTACTTCTCCATCAACCAATCGGCAATATCGACAATGCGGACGCCTTCGTATTGGTACTCTTCGTTTCCACTTCTAGCAATAACCATTTTAGGATAAGCGTCTCTTATTTTTAGCAAAGGAACTACTTCGCGCTGGAATGTTTTAGGAATACTTGTGTTATCAGATACTTGAATATAAAACTTTTTGCTACGACGTATAGCCACAAAATCTATTTCTTTCTTGTATAAGACGCCTACATATACTTCATAGCCACGACGCAATAATTCTATAGCTACTATATTTTTCAAAACGCGACCATAATCCATATTTTTAGTGCCAAGCTTGGCGTAGCGGAAGGTATGATCGCATAAGTAGAATTTGTCGTTATATACTTTGCTTCCGTTTTTCGATAGTAGAATTTTGCTAGAGGCCCGTTGATAGTAGGATTTTTAATAATATATTGTCGAAAGCGGAGGGCAAGGGATTGGAAGTTCAAAAGTTGGAAGGAGTGAAAGCCCTTTGAGCAGACTAGATATAAAAACTGCCAGCAAGGCGCAAACTGTTGTTGATCGCCTGTATAAGGACATGGAGCGTAGAATCGCCTCTAGTCCTCCAGGATTATGTCCCATTGATATGTCATTGACATTTTTGCAACTCTGCCATGCTCAGTCATGCGGTAAATGTGTACCCTGTCGTATCGGACTTGGGCAGCTTACCACACTTATGGGACAGGTTCTCGATGGTACTGGCACCATGCAAACCATCGACATTATTGAAAAAACAGCTCATGCGATTGTCGCCTCTGCTGACTGCGCCATTGGACGCGATGCGGCTCAATTGGTGCTAAGCGGCTTTGAGGGCTTCTACGATGATTATGTGAATCATGTGCAGCACCATCGCTGTCTGGCTTCGTTACAAAACCCGGTTCCTTGCGTATCGCTGTGTCCAGCTGGTGTCGATGTGCCTGGTTATATTGCTCTCGTACGCGAAGGACGATATGCGGATGCCGTGCGCCTTATTCGCAAAGATAATCCCATGCCGGTTTCTTGCGCCTACATTTGTGAGCATCCGTGCGAGGCGCGCTGCCGCCGCAATATGGTCGATGCCCCTATCAATATTCGTGGACTCAAGCGTTACGCAGTCGACAATGCAGGCAATGTGCCCAATCCTCCCTGTGCAGAAGATACTGGCAAGCGTGTAGCTATTATTGGTGGTGGCCCCAGCGGTCTTTCTTGTGCCTATTACCTGCGCCTTATGGGCCATGGTGTTACGATCTTTGAAGAGAAAAAGCAACTTGGCGGTATGCTTCGCTACGGTATTCCGGCTTATCGTTTTCCTCGAGAAAAGCTGGATGCAGAAATCGCTTCTATTTTGGACTGTGGCATAGAAGTACATACCAACGTCACTGTTGGAAAAGATATTCCCTTTGAACAGCTGCATAGAGATTATGATTGTCTTTACGTTGCTATCGGTGCCCATACGGACAAAAAGACCGGCATTCCAGGAGAAGACAGTAAAAATGTTATGTCAGCCGTGGAGATGTTGCGAGCTATTGGCGACGATGTAATGCCAGATTTTACTGGTAAGCATGTTGTGGTCATTGGTGGTGGCAATGTGGCTATGGATGTGACGAGAAGTTCTGTGCGCCTCGGTGCTGCCAGTGTTACTTGCGTTTATCGCCGAAGGATCGAGGATATGACCGCTCTTCCCGACGAGGTACAAGGTGCCATTGCCGAGGGAGCAGAGATTCGTGAACTTTGTGCTCCTATGCGTATTGAAGCTAACGAAGATGGCGAAGCTACCGCTCTCTGGGTGCAGCCGCAAATTATAGGTTTTGCCGACAAAGCAGGCCGTCCGCGTCCAGAAACAGCAGCTCAGCCCGAAGAACGCATACCTGCAGATATTATCGTTGTGGCCATTGGGCAAGGCGTGGAGATCGCCGGCTTCGCACAAACTGGTATTCCCATTCGCAGGGGAACATTTATGGTTGAGAGCTCCAGTCAAGTCGACAATATGGAGAACGTCTTTGCCGGCGGTGACTGTGTCACCGGCCCCGCTACCGCTATCCGAGCTATTGCGGCAGGTAAAGTTGCGGCCGCCAATATTGACGAGCAACTTGGTTTCCATCATGAGATTCGCACGGATGTGGAAATTCCCGCACCGCATCTTTCTGTATGCCCTGCGCGAGGTCGCGTCAATACTAAAGAACGTGAGGCTGCGCAGCGCAAATACGATTTTGAAGATATCGAATGTGGCATGACGCACGAAGAAGCCTGTGCAGAGAGTGCTCGCTGCTTACGTTGCGACCACTTTGGCTACGGCATCTTCAAAGGAGGGAGGATAGAAAGATGGTAACACTTGTTATTGATGGCAAAACTGTTAGCGTACCGGAGGGGACCAGTATCTTAGATGCGGCCCGCACAGTAAATATTGAAATTCCGACGCTTTGCTATCTCAAAGAACTTAACGAGATCGGTGCCTGCCGCATTTGTATGGTAGAAATTGAAGGACAAGATACCTTTGTCGCCGCCTGTGATACTAAGGTTGGTGAGGGTATGGTTGTCCATACCAAGTCCCAGAAGGTTCGTATGACGCGCCGCGTGAACCTTCAGTTGTTAATTAGCCAGCACGACGTTAATTGCGTTAAATGTACACGCAGTGGTAATTGCAAGCTTCAGAAACTGGCCAACGATTACAACTTGCTTAGTGCACCCTATGAGAAAAAATTGCGTCCGTCAACTGTCGATTACTCTGCGCCAATCTTGCGCTTTGATAATCGCTGTGTCAAGTGTATGCGCTGTGTACAAGTTTGTGACAAGATGCAAAGTGTCCATATTTGGGACTTAGTTGGAACAGGCTCCCGTACTAATGTTGGTACGGTTAAATCTGATTGTCTCTCGAAATCTCTTTGTACTTACTGTGGTCAATGTGTCACCCATTGTCCCGTAGGCGCATTGGAAGAACGTGACGATACAGATCGCGTCTACAAGGTACTTGCCGATCCGAAGCTAACTACCGTTGTGCAAGTTGCTCCCGCAGTTCGCGCCGCCTGGGCTGAGCATTTTAAGCTTAGTGCCGAGCAAGCGACTCCGGGTATACTGGCTTCTGCCCTTCGTGAATTGGGCTTCGATTATGTATTCGATACCAATTTCAGTGCCGATCTGACGATTATGGAAGAGGGCAGCGAATTTATCGAGCGGTTTACCCATAGGGATTCCTATACTTGGCCGATGTTTACCTCTTGCTGTCCCGGTTGGGTTAGGTTTGTAAAGGGGCAATTCCCGCAGTTTGCCAAGAATTTATCTACAGCAAAATCTCCGCAGCAAATGTTTGGTGCTGTGGCGAAAAGTTACTTTGCGGAAAAAGCTGGCCTTGACCCGAAGAATATTCGCGTCATCTCCGTTATGCCGTGTACCTCCAAGAAGGCGGAAGCTGAACTTCCGACAATGAAGAGCGCCTGTGGTGATCCGGATGTTGATATTGTTATTACCACACGTGAATTGGTACGAATGCTTCGATGCTCAATGATCGACCCGACAACACTGGAAGAGAGTGGTTTCGATTCTCCCCTTGGTTCCGGTACAGGTGCGGCGGTTATTTTTGGTGCTACTGGAGGCGTGATGGATGCAGCCTTACGCAGTGCCTATTATCTGGTAACAGGTAAGAATCCCAATCCCGATGCGTTTTCAGCTGTGCGTGGTATGCAAGGCTGGAAAGAAGCTAACTTCGAGATTCCGGGAGCCGGTTCTATCCGTACAGCGGTTGTGAGCGGTTTAGCTAACACAAGGAAGCTTATGGAAGCTATTCAGTCCGGTAGTGTGCGTTACGATTTTGTTGAAGTTATGGCTTGTCCGGGCGGTTGCGCTGGTGGCGGTGGTCAGCCGATTCACGATGGAGAAGAGTGCGCAGAACAGCGCGGAAATGTGCTCTGGAATCTCGATCACAATGCAACTCTTCGCTTCTCGCACGAAAACCCGGATGTGCAAGTACTTTACAAAGAATATTTGGGCAGTCCTCTGTCTAAGCGATCCCACCATTTGTTGCATACCGATATTGACGGTTGGCAAATGCCCCAGGAATCGTAATTTGCACTAAAAATCGTTATTTCGGGGCATAAAAGTATACCTTGACAGTAATGGTATATAAATAGGGCTTGTTGTCTACTTAGTGTAGAGAATAAGCCCTTGTTGTTTTTTTAGCAACCACTCTAAAATTGCAGTAGACGTTTGTAAATTATAAAATCAAGTTGAACACCCTTTCATAGCTTGTTACGAGTTGAGTATATCGCTTATTTCATCGTTAAAACTTTCTTGTGCTGTCCTATAATTCAGTTTTAGGCCATGTCGAGGTTTAGTTCAGTGATAAGAAAAAATCCATATGAATAAAGGAGGCATACTGTAATGATTAGTCCTGATAAACGCAAGATAGTGGCTTTTGACAAAGATAGCAAAAAAGCAGCTTTCGCCTATTACTTATAAGTTGAATACTTTGACGCAATAGACGAGTAGCCTATGAGTAAAAATACACAAAATGTAAACTAAATTATGCTTTGTATTATGTCATCTAGCGATACTTTTATTCACTGTTTATTGGCGATATACTCCAACAATTGCTTTTTATCGATTAAGCGCTGATTGGATGAGCCGCGAAAATTGAGACGTAAATCTTTTTTAGCTTCAACAAAGGGGCCATCTACCAGCATATCTAGATGCTGTAAAATATGGGTTGTTACTTCACAGTACGCACGGCCGACTGGTAGTAAGTCGTCTATAAGATAGCCTGTATAGCCCCAGATATCTTTTTGCGGCAGTTCTTGCTTAATTCTATGCAATAATGGCCAGAGAATACGTTGGTGCTCAATTGTAAAAGGTTCGCCACCTAATAAAGTAAGGCCGCGCACGTGGGGATGGTGCAAGAACTTAATAATTTTCTCTTCTGTATCTTTAGTATAAGGTTGGCCGTAGCTTTCGTCCCAGGTTTCTTGATTGAAACAATTGAAGCAATGATGTGGACAGCCAGAGACGAAAAATGAAACGCGGATTCCCGTACCGTTAGCCACATCTAAAGGGATAATCTTTGCATAATTCATATTACAAATCGACCTTTACTAAAAATACAAATAATCCAAATCGGCAGTATAACTACTATACAATAGGTATAATAACTATACTGCTTAATTTTTACTTATTATAAGTGCATAACGCGGTCATGAATCTCTTGAGTGCGCCCTTGGTTCCAATATTGGGAACCGATATAGCCGCAAGTACGTCTAGCTACATTCATGGTACTTTGGTCTAAATTACCGCAATTGGGGCAGCGCCAGACGTATTTATGGTCTTTATTTTCCACAACTTCAATTTCACCATCAAAGCCGCAGTTCTGGCAATAGTCGCTCTTAGTATTTAATTCGGCATACATAATGTTGTCGTAAATAAAGCGCATAAGTTCCAAAACGGCTTCAATGTTATTTTGTAAATTGGGCACTTCCACATAGCTAATAGCACCGCCGACAGATAAAGCTTGGAATTGAGCCTCGATAGCCAACTTGCTAAAAGCGTCTATTTGCTCAGTTACGTGAACGTGGTAGCTGTTGGTAATATAGCTCTTGTCGGTGACACCTTCTATAATACCGAAGCGTTGCTGCAAACAGCGAGCAAATTTATAAGTGGTCGACTCCAAAGGAGTACCGTAAATGCTAAAAGCAATATTGGTTTCCTCAGTCCATTTTTTGCAAGCTTTGTTCATATACTTCATAATTTTCAAAGCTAAGGGCATAGCCTCAGGAGAAGTATGACTCTTGCCAGTTAAATAACGAATACATTCACATAAACCGGTATAACCCAGAGAAATAGTGGAGTAGCCACCATAAAGCAGAGAGTCGATAACTTCGCCTTTTTTTAGTCTGGCTAAAGCCCCATCTTGCCAAAGAATGGGAGCTGCGTCGGAAAGTGTGCCTTTAAGACGATCGTGACGACACATTAAAGCTTTATAACAAAGCTCTAAGCGCTCATCGAAAATTTGCCAGAATTTTTCCATGTCTTTTTGACTGGAAAGGGCAATATCAACAAGATTTAAAGTGACTACGCCTTGGTTAAAACGACCGTAGTATTTGTACTGTCCATTCTTATCGCGCCAAGGAGAGAGAGCCGAGCGGCAACCCATAACTGGGAAGCAACAACCTTCTTTAAGCTCTTTCATCTTTTTTTCGCTAATATAATCGGGCACCAGACGCTTGGCAGTACATTGAGCAGCCAATTTAGTTAAATACCAATAGGGAGTATCTTCGCTAATATTGTCATCTTCAAGTACATAAATAAGCTTAGGAAAAGCCGGCGTAACGTAGACGCCTTGGCAATTTTTTACACCGACGTAGCGTTGCTTGAGAACTTCTTCAATAATCATAGCCAAGTCGTGCCTTTCATTTTCGTTGGAGGCTTCATTTAAGTACATGAAAATAGTTACAAAGGGAGCTTGGCCATTAGTTGTAAGTAAAGTAACGATTTGGTATTGAATAGTCTGCACTCCGCGAGCAATTTCGCGACGCAATCTAGTTTCGGTAAGTTTGGCTAAGTCGTCGGCATTGATAGCTTCGCCGATAGAATCAAATTCTTCCTGAATTTCGCGCCTGAGACGCTGGCGAGAAATTTCTACAAAGGGAGCTAAGTGAGTAAGGGAAATACTCTGGCCGCCGTATTGGTTGCTAGCTACTTGAGCGATAATTTGAGTAGCGATATTGCAAGCGGTAGAGAAACTGTGCGGCTTTTCGATCATGGTGCCGGAAATAACCGTGCCATTTTGCAACATGTCTTCCAAGTTGATTAAGCAACAATTGTGCATGTGCTGGGCAAAGTAGTCCAGATCGTGGAAGTGAATGATACCTTTGCGGTGAGCTTCTACTACGTCTTGGGGCAAAAGCAAGCGGCAGGAAATATCTTTAGAAACTTCGCCGGCCATATAGTCGCGTTGCACACTATTGATGGTAGGGTTCTTGTTGGCGTTTTCTTCTTTGGCTTCTTCGCTGCTGCATTCGATAAGGCTGATAATGCGATTATCGGTAGTGTTAGCTTGACGCAATAAACTGCGCTTGTAGCGGTAAGTGATGTAGTTTTTGGCTACTTCAAAAGCGCCGACACGCATAATTTGCGTTTCTACTAAGTCTTGTATTTCCTCGACGGTGAGAGAACGAGCCAACTTTTCGCAAGCGTCGGTAATATGGGAGCCAATATCGTCAATCTGTTGCTGGCTGAGCTTATCTTTGTCTTCGACAGTATTATTTGCTTTAGTAATGGCAGCCGTAATTTTGGAAACGTCGAAAGGCTGTTCTTCGCCGCTGCGCTTGATGATATTCATGGCTTTTTCCCTCTGGTATAGTTTGCCCCACCCAGTTTGCAGCGGAAAACTGCTCTGAATATAGCGGTGAATAAGGGAAAAAAAGTAGCAATTTGCGATAGCATAAAGCTAACCGCCACAATGGCAAGCAAAGCCAAGAGAATTTTGCTTTGCTGGCGCTTCTCTTTGTTCACCGGCCAAAAAGAGCAGACAGCTCTGCGCCGTCTTCTGACTTCCGAATATCATCTATCTGAACAGCCTTCCCACTCTAAAGCAGTGACTATACAGGATATAGCTTTCGGTTACAGCAGCCGGACTGCGACGGACTTGCACCGTCTTCCGCTGCGCAGAGTTGATTTATAAATTTTGGTACAGAATTGCCACCTCACCTTGCGCCAGAGCAAGCGGGCTACAGGACTGCCCCAGAAGGTTAGCATAGGTAGACACTTGGGCACAAGACGACCTGTTGTAGTTGAGGGGCAATATATAGTCTTGACAGGCAAGATAATATATATATTAGGCGTATAACGTAAGTGTAATATGGTGTATATACAAAAAACTAGCAAAAAATATCGCTTGCTAGGCCGTCTCTAATTGTGCGCTTTTTGTATTTTTTCTGCCGCTTAGAGTTTGGTAACGCGATTGTCCGGATCGTTGCGCCAAGGGGAACCGGCTTTGAAGTAGTCCATGAATATTTCTTGCGCTGAACCCATGGGCTTTTTCTGGCAACCGTCAAATATCTTTTTATCGGAAAGAGAAACGGAAGTAGCCAAGTCGTACATCTTATTAGGATCAAACTGGGAGCCGTCGTCCATAGTGATAGAAGTTATGCGCTCGCCTTCGGGCTTCGATAAGTCGTAAGTATAGGAAAAGCCGGATGGAGAAGCCGGCACTATACGACCGGCTACGCGTTTTTCCAAAGCTTCTTTAAGCAAAGATCCGGGCAATGTCATAAGTACGGCGTCATCTTCGGTGTGGGGTAACGCATTAAATAAATTCTCATAAGTTACTGTACCAGCTTCCACATTAGCGCGTAAATTACGACCGTTGACCAAACCAATGGGAGCTCCCATAGCTTGGCGTAAAGAGTCGGCGTGGATTTGATCCAACTTGGCGCATTCGCTGTGAGAGTAGGTTGGATACATCGGTACTTAAGCCGAGAATACCGACTTTTACTCCATTTACTTCGCGAATAATATAAGGCTGGGAAAACTCGTGACCTTCAGCTTGCTCTAAATTGGCGCAAACGATAGGGGCGTTTACTTGGCCCAACATAGAGCGCATAACTGGCTGGCCCCAGGCAAAATCGTGGTTGCCAGGCTCAATAGCGTCGCAGCCCATTTGGGCCAAGCTTTCGCTGACGATATTGCCTTTACTTAAATAAGAAATCATAGTACCTTCGGCAATGTCGCCGGCATTAAGTACCAATGAACCTTCTGGCACTTCGGCCTTTTCGCGCTTAACTACGGCAGCTACTTGAGCCAAACCGCCGCGTCCTTCTTCAGGAAGAGCCGCGCCGTGCAAGTCGTTTAAGTGTAAAATACGCAAGCGACGTATATCTTGGCCTGGCTCGGCTTTTCCTATACCGCTGGCGCTGTCGGCGTTAGCTCTAGCGCTGAGCTGGCAACTGTCTTGCGCCACACTTTGCTCGTCGACACTATTTGCGCCAGCATTAGCGTTACCCAAATTAGCGCTAACTGAACTTGCACCGACTATATTGCTAGGCATAGCAGTTAAAGAAGTATAGGAAAAACTATTGATTTGCATCATGAAGTCTAAGGGTATGATAACTGATATTGCAGTACGAGTTGCAAATGATACTTATTTTAAAGGCAAAATAGACGAAGAGTTATTAACAGAGGAAGTAGAGCTGGGTAGGATATTCAATTTCGCAGATCTAGGTGGATGTATTATAAGCAAGTTGTACTCAGAACACTATGAGAACTGTTTGTGGATAATGATTGACAGAGATAATATTACTTTCGAAGAATTGTGCGAAGATTTTACCGAGTTTAATAATATGATTGTAACCCAAGTCATTCATTTGCAGTATAAATGCATAAAAGGAGTTGATTATATTACGCATTTAGACCATGAATATATTTTTTATTCTATTGATGAGTATGAAAAAAGAATTAATAACATTTATCAAAAGGGGGAAGCGCAAAAACGAATGAAGTCATTTAAAATTGACAATTCGATGATCCCATTTCATATGTTAAGGTTTGTGTAAAGAATGAAAATACTGATGGAATTTCTGAAAAGAATGAGTTGTTTCTGTACTATGTACTAGATTGTTATTTTAAACACAAAGATTTACTTAGTGAGTATTTTTATGGCGTACGGGGATGATAAAAGAAATAAATAATATAAGACGGTGGTCGTTTTATTGGTTGCCTAATCACAGGAAGGCAGCTTTCGCTTATAGAGGCGGAAGCTGCTTTTTGTTTTTTTATGGTATATTAGGGTATAACCATCTTAATTATATAGATATAGACCATAAATGGTATTACATCTTTGAGGGGAGTATAATTTTTGATGAAAAAGCGCTTAACTAAGAAAAAGTTTAAAAATAGATTTGCGCTTCTTCGGGAAGAAGCTTACAAGTTAATTTCAGATGAAGCGATAATAGGTTATCAGCGTGTTTTTACCGAGTTAAAAGAACGTAATATCAATCAAGCTATAAACAATGTAGTTAAGGATAAAACAAAAAGAAATAATATTCACGAGTTATGGAGCTTACGCCGTCCTGTAGCTATTAAGGATGTCGATAGTAATATTATTGTACAGTTATCAAAATTAGATGTTTTTTACCGAGGATTTTTTGGCCGAAAAGGAATTATTTGGAATCCGTTCTTGGGAATACTTGAAGATATATCAAAGCCTTACTTTAAAAAAGGGAAATTCGACATAAAATCTACTTCAGAAGATTATGATCCAGACGGGAAGTTTAATTTGCCTATGACTTTCAAAAAAAACTTTGGCTGTCTTATCACAGACGACATGGTTAAAGAATTGATAGTAAGCTTACTTAAGAGAAAATCTATAACACAAGATGAACTTCAAAAGCATGGAATTTTGGAAAGCTCTATCGAGAAATATGGCCTTGAACACCTTGTTGCCGGTGGATATAAAAAAACAGTCTGCAACCAACAATATGTCAGGAGAGAAAAATGTTTGAAAGTCAAAATATAGAATGGAAAAGTAAATGGAAAGACGAGTATCTAGAATGGATTTGCGGTTACGCAAATGCGCAAGGTGGTAAAATTTGTATTGGCTGTGACGACAACGGAAATGTAGTCGGTCTACCTAATGCTCGTAAGCTTCTGGAGGATATTCCCAACAAAATTCGTGACACTATGGGTATAATCGTTGGTGTCAATTTATTAAGCGTGGAGGATAAGGAATATATTGAAGTTGATGTTCCGTCTTACCCGATTGGTATCTCCTGCAAAGGCGTGTATTATTATCGCAGTGGTAGCACAAGACAAGTATTAACAGGGCCTGCGTTAGAAGCGTTTTTGATGCGTAAACGTGGCGTTACATGGGATAATCTTCCACTGCCAGCTTTTTCAATAAATGATATTGATGATGGAATTGTGGCACGTTTCAAACAATTAGCGATAAGAAAAGGACGTATTGACGAGAGCTTGTTGGATGAATCCAAAGAAACTCTGATGGAAAAGTTGCATCTGATGAATGGCAATTACTTGACTAATGCAGCGATGTTACTTTTTAGTAAAGACCCAGAAAAATGGCAGCTCGGAGCGTACGTTAAGCTTGGATATTTTGAAACGGATGCAGATCTTGTGTACCAAGATGAAATTCACGGTTCTATTCTGGAGCAGATTGATAAAATTATAGAACTAGTGCATCTTAAATATATGAAAGCAAGGATAACCTATGATGATATGCAGAGGCTCGAGCGTTACTTTGTCCCTGAAGCTGCCTTGCGAGAAGCTCTCTTGAATGCTTTGTGTCATAAACAATATCAATCTGGCGTTCCCATTCAGATTAGTGTTTATGAAGATAAACTATACATTGCTAATTGTGGTTGCCTACCTGAAAAGTGGACATTAGAAAATTTAATGCGCAAGCATGCTTCTGTTCCATACAACCCTAATATCGCTCATGTTTTCTATTTAGCCGGTTTTATTGAAAGTTGGGGACGCGGCATAGAAAAGATTTGTTCATCTTGCAAAAAAGACGGCGTTCCACAGCCAGAGTATACTATCAATCCAGGCGATATTATGATTCAGTTTACTGCTCCTGTAGTTCAAACTATTCGCCCAAATAGGATGACTGTAAAGGTTAACGATAATGAATATGCTTTGCTTAAACTTATTTCTGAAGATCCTGGCTATACCATGTCTCAGTTGTCGGACAAACTTAATATAAGTAGAAAGACAGTTGCACTGCGTATAAAAGGACTTAAGGAAAGGGGCATTATTGAGCGGATCGGTTCAGATCGCAATGGACATTGGAATGTAAAATTATAAAAAAATACTATTTTTGCAATGATTGTAAGGTGACTGTAAAGGTGACTGTAAAGGTGACTGTAAAGGTGACTGTAAATTATACGATGGACTATTTGTGTTAGAATAGCTCTACGGAGAAGAGTAAAATGATTGATGATGGATCTTGTATGGAACGCCTTTATGGTTCAATGGGAAATGAAGAGTTTATTAGCGAGGAAATGTCTGATTTAATGCTTAAACACTTGATTAGAAGCATACTAAAGAATAATAGTGTTACTCAAGATGAACTTTCCAAACATAGCATAGATGAAGAAGACGTCGAGAAATATGGCCTTGAACACCTTGTTGCCGGTGGATATAAGAAACGTTCTAAGTAGTTATTGCTTTTGTTTTTGTGGGTGACTGATCGCCACAGGAGTTACTGGTAGGGTGACTGTAAAGGTGAATGATAAAGGAGGTAAAAAACAAATGAAAATGACAGTTTCCAGAGCTTTGAAAGAGCGGGCTCGTTTGGCTGGTAAGTTGGGAGAAGTATTTAAACTTATAAAAAACGAAAACTCAGTTTTAGCTGGAGCAACTCGCACTTGTGATATTCGGGAAAAATTTGTTGAATATAAAAGTATTGTCAAGAAAATGACCGCAATTAAGGCAGCTGTTACCAAGGCAAATGCCGGCATTGCTACTGAATTAGCTGAGCTGGCCGAAACAAAATCGATGATAACTCAGCTTAAAAGTATCAACGTTGTAGAAGGCAAGCAGCGTGAAACTGGCTACAGCGGAGCTTCTGAATACGAAATGGAGGCGGCTATAAGCAAAGCAGAGTTATATCGTGAGCTTGAACTATTGCAAGATAGGGCTAATATGTTGCAAGATAAAATTGATGAATTCAACGCGAAAACTTCAGTCGAAGTTGAGCTTTGAATTAAATCCTGAATAGCAGAAACTATCCGCCCTTTATAAAGCTTTTTGCAAAATTTTAACGATAAAGGTAGAGATAGCTGATAAAGATAACCCCACAATGTATTGCACGTTGAAAACTTAATTTTTAGCTATTAAACTTTAGGTTAAAAACTTATCTGTTAAAACTTAGTATTGGATTAGTTCTGCTATTTAGGTCAAGAGAGCTTCTGCGGAAGCTCTCTTGTTTTTTTTATTCTGTTTTTCTGCGTAATTGCTTATTAAAGTAGATCCTTAAAGCAAGAGTTTGAGGATCGAATATAAAATATATCACGGCTGTATCAAGCAATGGCTTTAACGCGGATAATTAGGCAATTAGCTTATTTAATGGCAAGTTAAAGTCTGGTTTTAAGCAGCAAAAATAGGGGAAAATAATACCCTCAAAGTAACCC
>CAKUDB010000013.1 GCA_934644775.1 uncultured bacterium
TAAATTTTTATTTATCGCTTTATTGATAGCAATTTTTTTATCTAAGGCCGAAAGTACACTGGCTACCTTATCCTGTACATCTCTTGGAGGTACTGGTACAGTCATAGCTCTAAAGTTAGTCTTATTAAACTTAGGCTGAGCGCTACCTGTAACTAAGGTTAGTAACATAGACTGGCCTATGCTACTCTTTAGCCAAAAGTAGTAGAAGTCATTATTTCCACGGAATTTTACAGTAATAGCATTTGGCCCCAGGCTCATTTTATAAGGAAGTTTAGGGCATAAAAAAACCGTGCCAACATTGGCACCGACATTAGCTATAATGATCTCTCCACCGTGCAGCTGACTTTTTTTCAGGAAATTATAGGCATGTTCATCAATAAACACAAAATTCCCACGAAAATCATTATTATAATCAGAGAGCCTAACTAATACAGCAAAATCTTCATTTTCTTTATATACAACATTTTCTGCTAAAGATGCGAAACTTCCATTCGCAACATAATCCGTAACGACATCAGCTACTTGATCAACGGTTTTTACGTCCCAATTTTCAGGAATTTTGCCAAATTTGGTTTGTTTATATTTCATAACCGATAGCCCCCAGTTTTTCTTTTATCTCTGCTTCCAATTGGTGTGACTGAGCAAAAAGTGAGCTCAGCTCTTTAGTTAAACGGGCCATCTTCTCGGCAAAGGGTTCGCCGTCTTCCTCTTGTTCGGCTATACCTACATAGCGACCGGGCGTGAGAATATAATCTTGCTTAGCAATATCCTCAGTAGAAACTACAGCGCAGAAGCCGGCCTCATTTTCTAACTTGCCTTCGGCAAAAGCTTTGTAAGTATCGGCCATTTTTTGAATATCAGTTTCAGTAAGCTCGGACAATTTGCGCGTAACAGCTCGGCCTAATTGGCGAGCGTCAATAAAGAGCGTCTTGCCTTTTTGCTTTTTATCTTTAGCTAAAAACCACAAACAAGCCGGAATTTGGGTAGTGTAAAAAAGCTTAGCTGGCAAAGCGATAATAGCTTCTACTAAATCGGCTTTAATTATGTTGCGGCGGATCTCCCCTTCTCCACTTTCTTGAGAAGAAAGAGAACCATTGGCCATAACGCAACCTAAGCGCCCCTCGTCGCTCAAGTGATAAATCATATGCTCAAACCAGGCAAAGTTGGCATTACCTTCAGGCGGCGTACCGTAGGTTTTAAAGCGAACGTCATCTTTTAACTTGTCCGCGTGCCAATTATCCATATTAAAAGGCGGATTGGCCATAATGAAATTAAATTTTAAGGCTTCCTTACTATCTTGGCCATCTTTAGCTTCTTGCGCAGCGTGCTTATCATCAGTAAAAGTATCGCCATATTGAATATTAGCTTCTAAACCGCGAATAGCTAAATTCATTTGGGCCATTTTGTAAGTACCAAGATTACTCTCTTGACCATAAATAGAAATATCATCGCTCTGGCCGCCGTGCTTTTCAATAAATTTGGCCGATTGGACAAACATACCGCCGGAGCCGCAGCAAGGATCGTAAACACGGCCGCTATAAGGTTGCAAAATTTCTACAATAGTGCGCACAATACAAGCGGGAGTATAAAATTCGCCGGCTTTTCTACCTTCGCCCTCAGCGAATTTAGCCAGACAATATTCGTAAGCTCGGCCTAAAATATCGCGTTCTTGCTTAGGATCGTGCAAAGGAAGATTGTCAAAAATTCTTACTACCTCGCCTAAGCGAGCCTTATCTAATTCGTGGCGAGCAAAATTTTTAGGCAGAATATTTTTGCCCTGGAACTTATCATTGGCATTTTCGATAGCCAGCATAGCCTCATCAATAACTTGGCCTATTTCTTCTTTATTTGCATAAGAAGCGACATATGGCCAGCGGGCTTTTTCGGGAACGATACAAACATTTTCCGCCAAGTATTCATCTGGCTCACTAATATCACCGCCTTCAGCTTCTATTTCAGCTTGTCTAGCTTCGTAGCGATCGGAAATATACTTTAAGAAAATTAGGCCCAAAATGACCGTTTTATATTCGGGGGCGTCCAAATTGCCGCGCAGCTTGTTGGCAGCCTCCCAAAGTTTAGCTTCAAAGCTTTGCTCCGCCTGTTTTTTCTCTTTTTTCGCCTTGGCCATAATGTTTTTGTTCCTTTTAATTTCTACTAACAGCTGGCCTTCAGCATTCAACTAGCGAACACTTTTTCCCTAGGCTAGGTTAGCTGAACTATGCTACAATATACATGTAGAAAGAATCATAAAGGAGTGCAGTATGTATTCAGTTTTTGATATAGCTAACTGGTTTCTTAGCAAAGAAAGCATGACCCACAAAAAGCTGCAAAAACTTTGTTACTACGCTCAAGCTTGGCATTATACACTTTTAGACGAGCCTTTATTTAAGGATCGCATTGAAGCCTGGGTGCATGGGCCGGTTGTTCCTACGTTATATAAAAAATATTCAGACTACGGCTGGCAGGATATTCCTCGGTATAAAGGCGAGCTCCAAAAATTTAGTGCTAAAACTTTAGACGTGCTGCAAACTGTAGCCAACACATACTTAGAATTTGACGGCGATCAACTGGAAAGAATTACTCATGCTGAGCGTCCTTGGCAAGAAGTCAGGAAGGGCTTACACCCTTTAGCTACTTGCACTGGTGAAATTACTTTAAAAAGCATGAAAGAATTTTATAAAGAGCTTTTCAAAGAGGATCAGGGTGAGTAAAAAGTTTAAAGTTACCAAACCTCAAAAAACATAACCTGACTAACAGTGAAGGCTACGGAAAAATAAAGAAATTTAAAGCCCCTGTTATTTCAAAATTTTATACATAACCACAGAAAAAATAAGCGCAGCCCAAGCGCCGAGTACCCAGCCTATGTTGCTTTCATTAACTTTGTAAGCTAAATCTTTCCTTTCACCATTAACAACAATAGTAGGCTTATCTTTGGCAGCAAATAAAAGCTGTCCATCTTCGCCAATAGCGCAAACTTTAACTTGACCTTGGCCTACTTGAGCTAAAAAACTAACTGGCGTATTTTGTTTAACTACATAAATAGCGTAGCGCTCATTGTCTTCATAATCGCCACGCCGCTCAGGATAGAAGAAGTTGCCATTGGCAAAATCGATTTTTTGGTTTACTTCCTTAAAATCGGCGGCCAGTTCTTTAAGATTTCTAACTTCTTCCCATTTATCTATTTGGCAATAACTTATATCTAAAGGTACTTTACCATAAATATAAGCTTGCTTAGTTTTATGTAACCAACTTTCGCCTACTTTGTCCCAGCTATAAAACCTGTCTTCATAACTATCAGTTTCTGAGTTATATTCTTCGTGAGCTTGGTACTCTTCGTGCTTATAGTAAATAGCTACTTGAGGATTAGCCAAAAGATGGAGAGGATCGTTGGCCGCCTGACCGCTAATAGGCGCTTTCATTACAACATAAAGTGCAGGCTGCTCTTGCAAAGCTTTGTCTAGTTCAGCTCGACTATTAATTTGCGGCAGCTTAGCCACAAATTCTTCTTGATGGCTTTGCTCTTTACAACAATAAACAGTGAAAGCCACAACTGCACAAAAAGACAAAAAACCGATTATAGGCCAAAACTTATCGGCCAATTTTTCTTGTAATTCTTTAAGCAGCATAATTTTTACCAAGCCTTATTTATTATCATTTTTATTATAACCTAAAATAGTAGCTAAAAGTTAATAACTTGGTTATTTGCCTTCGTCTGCTAAATCGGCTAATTCGCGCACTTGGTCGGTTTTGCAACCAACCATAATGAGCAAATTGTTGCTTCAAGAGATTTCTCTCACCGAAACCGGATCTAATTCTCTCACCACTGGTGAGAGAAATTACTTTAAGTTCAAGTACGCCATAAACAAAAAAATCCGGGCTAGCTCTTGCCAACTCGGACTTTCTTCTCTTATATGGTGGGCACGAAAGGATTCGAACCTCTGTAGCGCGTCGCGCGTCAGATTTACAGTCTGATGCAATTGTCCACTCTGCCACGTACCCGTAACGTGAAATATATTACACAAAGTAAGCTCGGCTGTCAATATGATACGAGCTAAAAATGCACAGATTTTTTACACAGCGCCTGAGATGCTAGAGTTGTAACACAAAAAATTGCTTATAACATTATCAATGTTAAAAGCAAAAATTTAGGTTATAAAGCTAGGGCCTAACAGAAAAAAAACAACTGTCGGGCGCCTTATGCTTATTAGTAAATGCAGCATAAATCGCTCAAAGTTTTTAAAACTGTGCTTTTGTCTCTCTTTATTCCCAGTTGTTTAAGTTGTACATCTTCAGTTTGCATTGACTCAAGAAAATACTCAAACTCTTTTTTATCTGACTAGATACAACTACTCTGGTGCTTGGTGTCAGCAAATTAGAAAGTTTAAATGTATCATTTCTGTGTTTGCGAATATCTTTGCTGTCAATATTTTCCCCTTTGGCTTTCCTATTAGATAAGTCTAACCAAGCCTTTGCTTTAAAAATTATTAAGGAGCCAACATCTAGAACAGAAAGGCCATTAATTAAAACTTTTCCTCTATGCAGAAGTTCGTAATACTCTTCATTAAGCAAAATTGCCGATAAACTAGATAACGAATCATCAAAATGAATTGGAGCTAACACAGCATCGTTTGCTATAGATACGACATTCGTGTTTTTAGCGAATAACTCAATCATATAGGGATAGGCGTTGCTTTTGGGCTTTGAAAAGCGATAAAACTGAGGCTGATTGGTGCTTTTATTTATATGTTCATACCCAGCTTGTTTAACATATTCCCACAGACGTTCACCAAATTGTTTAGTTATAGCCTCCACTATTAGAACCAAATCTATATCTTTAGTGGCTCTAAATTCTAACCCAACATCATTCATCAATAATTCACATGCAGTACCGCCGATTATCACATACTGCTCTTCAAAATCTAAGAACCATTCTTGAAAACTTACTAAACCTGGTACCATTTTTTCACCTCAAAGTTCTATACAGCAGATCTTCCACAGCACTTTGTATACGCTCATCTGATTTATTTTCTAAAGACATAGCCAAAGAAATAATATCCACAATTCCATTATGAGCAAAAGTTAGTGGATTGTATTTCCATATCTCAATTTCACTTTGTTGACTATCATCTACTAATTCTTCTGTAAATTTTTTAGTCTTAATACTTGGCCAAACAGCGTAACATTTAGTCTCCGGACTATTAATCATAGTATATTTAGCCAAAGCGGAAAGACCTGATAGTGGCTGATGAGCTAGCCCTACCTCATCCCACACATAAATATTTTTTCTCACCGGAGAGCTCAAAAAGCGCTTCATTTTATCGAATAGCTCTGCTTTTTTACTATAGAGCTCACTACCTATTAACTTACTAACACCGCGCTTGTGGCTATAAAAAAGGCCAGTTTGTTCCAATTGTTTGGCGGCACGACTGGCAGTCATGGCAGAAAAGCCAATTTGTTTAGCAACTGCACTCAAAAGTAATTCTTGCGAAGTACCATACATGTAACTAAGAAAAAGCATTTGGGCAGCCGGTTGAACTTTGTTAACAACTTTACTTTCTGCAATAAATTTATTTTGCAAGGCAACACCAAGAAAAGGCAAATAGATCTGCTTTTCAGGGATGACAAAAGGTATTCTGTCTTTTAAAAAACTTTGCACATGCCATCTAGTAAGCATTTTACTGATTACTACTACAGGCAAAGGCTCAAGTGATTGAATTTTGGCTATTTTTTTCTTTATAGAATTAGGCCGTTCTAGCTCTTCTGCTGAATTTGGATATAAAAATATAGACTTTAATCCTTCGATAGAAGCCAATTCGCAACTATAAAAATCCGATATAAAATAAGGCAGCTCTTTTTCGTGCGACCAGAGCTCACATTTTACTTTAGTTCCCAGCAAACGCGTAATACAATCCATAGCGTGCTAATTATAACATAAAAAATTACCTATAACATTGGCAATGTTAAAAGCAAAAATTTAGGTTATAAAGCTAGAGCCTAACATAAAAACAGCCCATCGGCGCTTTTTTAGCGAGATAGGCTGTTTTATATATTATCGTTCGTAATACGACCACAAGGAAAGAATTTTTATAACCCCTTCCGGTTCGTATACTTCATACACTAACCTATGTTTAATATTTATCCTCCGAGAATACAGTCCAGATAAACTACCAAGTAACTTTTCGTATGGTGGTGGTATTTGATATGGATTATTTTTTATCACTTCTATTAAAGCTTTAGCATTCTTATCTAAACGCGCCGCTTTTAAATTCGCAACATCTTTGAGAGCGGTCTTAGTAAAAATTACTCTAAACATCACCAATCAACTAAATTTTCGTCAACACAATCTTCAAGCGGAGTATTCATTCCATCTATTAATTTTTCTCTCATCCCAGGTATGGATACTAAATAAAGTGTTTCCATTAGATTATCATAGTCTGAGCGGCTCAAAAGAACGGCTTCACCATCTTTAGTTGATATAGACACCGGCTCATTATATTTAATGGTCTGCGCAAGAATATTATAAATATCTTTTCTAAAAGCTGTGGCATTCGTATTTAGCATGACTCATCACCTCAGCAAAACAATAACGTACTTTTTTACGTACGTCAACTGTCTTTACCAATTGCTGTTCCTCTCATGGCAAAAACAAAACAGCCCGTCTGCGCTTTTTAGCGAGACGGGCTGCGGCTAGTTTGTCGGCCCTACAAGTGGCGACAACGTTGTACCTATTTTAATAAGTCTTCTTTTTCTTCAATTCAGGGTGCAAGCGCATATATTCGCGGAACAAGCTGCTAAGTAAATCGGGTACTCTAGCCAAATTTTCCGGCGTTTCTACAAAAGCTATGCGCAATTGAGTACGCCCTAAGTTTTCTTCCAACTTAGGCACATTATAAAATTCGGCCATAGGTGCAGTTAATAGAGTAACTTTTTTGCCTTCGCGCTCTACATAACCTTCGGAAGCGCACCACACTACAAAATCGTCCGTATTAAACTTTTCGTTGACAATTTCGCGGAAATCGACCACTTCATATAAAGAGGCGTCAGCACGACTGACAATCACGCCAGGCAAGGCTTGGCGCATATCCCGGTTAAAGTTTTGCATTAAGGGCTTATAGTAGCGGCGCTGTTTACTAAACCAAGCTTGAATTTCTTCACTATTTAAGTGGGCGATAGCCCCAAAAATCCATTGGCCTAAAGTATTGGTACACAAATTTACCGTATTTTCCGCCACCAAACGCTTATGCAGCTCTTCATTGTCCGTCACTAAAGCCCCAACCCGCAAACCACAACCATTCCAGGCTTTAGAAGTAGTCTCGATACTAACCCTGTGGCCAGTGATACCGGGCACCTCCTCTTCAGAAATACCCCAAATACTAATAGGGGCCTCTACCCCCTCGACGTAATGGAGCTCGCGGTAAGCTTCGTCGGAAATAAACCACAAGTCATATTTGACACACAGCTTGGCCAAATCGACTACCATTTGGTGAGTATACAACTGACCAGTAGGATTGTCGTAAGGGATAATTATCAAAGCTCCAGGCCGCTCTTTAACGATAAGCTTTTCAATTTCAGCCAAAGAGGGTAAGTTAAAATGGCCGCTGCTGTCCAAACGACGAGCCATAGAAACGACACGCCTACCTAAACGCTGAGCAAAAGAGCGATAATTGGTATAGGCAGCATCTACCAACAAGAGGGGACGCTCTTCTTGGCCCACCTCTCCACAACAACCAACGATAAGTAACTCCATACCTTGGCTGCCGCCATCAACAACTTGCACATGCAATTTTTCAACATTAAAACCGCTGCATTGTAAAACATTGATAAAAGCTTGGCGAGCTTCGGCCATACCCACAGTAGGAGCATAAGCCACTACGCCGTCACAAAAAGGACTATCGGGACGATCTAAGTTATTCAGGCGTTCAATCATAGCTGGGTGCATAGGCAAAGAGACATTGCCTATAGCTACATTTACGGCCTCACAGCCGTCTTGGCGCTCGACAAATTGGGAGCTGGCTTGGCGAATAGCTGAAGGGCGGCGCTGAGCTACATAATTAGAAAGTTTAGGCATAAAAGCCCCCTCCTCTATCTATTTATTTTTATATAGTAAAAAACTTAATAGCAAAATTTCTAAAGAGAGATTTTTTCTAGCATAACCATTTCCCCCCTAGAAGGACTGCTAATTTTAGGATATTTTTGTTTATATGCACAAATTCTGCCAATATTTATGTATATAGAGTAAATTCTCTATAGCCAAGCCCCCAGACCAGGCAAAACTAATAGACTACAGCTAAATAGCCCCAACTTGGGTGACAAAGGCAAAAAAAGATCGCCTCCCTCAGTACAAAACTGACAGAGGCGATCTCCCCTATTTTAGCTTGGCCTAGCGACGCTCCACCCAGGGCCTACCCCGAAAGCTCAAGCGCCTTACAAACTAAGCTAGCTTTTTACTTAACTAGTGGCATCCGCAACCGCAGCCGCCCTTTTGGCACTTATCTTCTTTGCCTTCGGGAAGGTCGGTAACTAAGGTTTCAGTAGTGAGAACCATAGCGGCAATAGAGGCAGCGTTTTGCAAGGCAGAGCGAGTAACCTTAGCCGGATCGACGATACCGGCGGCCATCATATCGACATATTCGCACTTGGCGGCGTCGAAACCGTGGCCCATAGGCAATTCTTTGACCTTCTCAGCTACTACGGAACCTTCGTGGCCGGCATTTTCGGCGATAACCTTAACGGGCACATCTAAGGCGCGGCGGACGATGTCTACGCCAACAGCTTCATCGCCTTCGAGTTTAACGTTGTCTAAAACGCTGGCAATGTGAGCCAAAGTGGAGCCGCCGCCAGGGACGATACCTTCTTCAACGGCAGCGCGAGTGGCCGAAAGGGCATCTTCAATGCGGTGCTTCTTCTCTTTAAGCTCAGTTTCGGTAGCGGCACCCACGCGGATAACGGCTACGCCGCCAAGCAATTTGGCCAAACGCTCTTGGAGCTTCTCGCGGTCGAAGGAAGAATCGGAAGCTTCGATCTGATGGCGAATCTGCTCAATGCGGGCTTTAAGCTGCTCTTTGTCGCCACGACCGTCGACAATAGTGGTATCCTCTTTGCTGATACGTACACTGTTGGCCTGACCGAGCATTTCCAAAGTAACTTTGTCCATCTTAATGCCCAAGTCGTCGCTAACTACCTGACCGCCGGTCAAGATAGCGATATCTTTAAGCATCTCTTTGCGCCTGTCACCAAAACCAGGAGCCTTAACGGCGGCCACTTGGAGGACACCGCGCAACTTATTGAGCACCAAAGCGGCTAAGCCTTCGCCATCGACATCTTCAGCGATAACAACGATAGGACGACCGGAGCGGGCCACTTTCTCCAAGATAGGAGCTATATCGGCAATAGAGCTAATCTTCTTCTCGCTGATAAGGATGTAAGGCTCTTTGAAGGCAGCTTCCATCTTGTCAGTATCGGTGACGAAGTAAGGAGAGATATAACCCTTATCAAACTGCATACCTTCGACGTACTCGAGGTTGGTGTGCATAGTCTTGGACTCTTCTACAGTAACGACACCATCTTTACCCACTTTGGCCATAGCTTCGGCGATAATATCACCAATGGCTTTATCGTTGTTGGCCGAAATCATTGCTACCTGGGCGGTAGCTTCGCGAGTTTCTACGGGCTTGGCAATCTTGTGGATTTCGTCGACGATAGCTTCGACGGCCGCTTCAATACCGCGCTTAATGAAGAGAGGGTTGGCTCCGGCAGTAACATTCTTCATACCTTCGCGGATAATGGCCTGGGCCAATACTGTAGCGGTAGTGGTACCGTCGCCGGATACATCGTTGGTCTTGGAAGCGACTTCGCGAACGAGCTGGGCACCCATGTTCTGGAAAGGATCCTCTACCTCGATCTCTTTAGCAATGGTAACGCCGTCATTGGTGATAGTGGGAGAACCGAACTTGCGATCCAAAACCACATTGCGACCACGCGGGCCGAGAGTAATTTTTACAGCGTCGGCTACGGCGTTGGCACCGAGTTCTAAAGCTTTGCGAGCTTCCTGAGAATAAAGAATCTGCTTTGCAGCCATGATAACTTGTCTCCTAATTGTAAATAGTAAATAAAAAAGTATCTATCGATGAACTCTTAATAATAAGCGCTTCCGATAAGCACCTTGGCTTCCCCCGCCCCTAGCAACTTACAGAACGGCCAGTACGTCGCTCTCTTTAATGATAAGGTAGACTTGACCGTCTAACTTCAGCTCGGTACCGGAATACTTACCGTAAAGAACCTGATCGCCCACTTTTACTTCCATAGGAAGGTAGTTGCCCTCTTCCGATTTGCGGCCAGGGCCTACAGCGATAACTTCACCCTTTTGGGGCTTCTCTTTGGCAGTTTCGGGAATATACAAACCACCGGCGGTCTTTTCCTCAGAAGGCGCGGGCTTCACAATAATGCGCTCGCCTAAAGGACGAATACTGGACATTTTCTTACCTCCATTGTCTGGGACGCTCACGTTCCCCAAAACACTCCCCCGCTACAGCTTAAGCGCTGCTCTTCTTTTGCTTCCCAGACTGCAGTTATCATAAAAAAGGAGACTTCCCGCCTCCTCCACTATATACATCGCAATCTTTATGAGCGCCTCCCTAGCGCTCTCCCCCGCCTATAATTTATAACCTTTGGCTCCACACAAAACAAGTAGTAAAACGTTAGAAGAATGATAGAATTTTCTAAGCTAGGTCGTCCCCCCCTTTATACCTTGCACCTGCCTTTTTTCTGTGATATAGTCTAGCTATCTTAATTTGCCTTCTGTAGTTTTTGGAGAGAGTGGCCCGTCCGCTCTTTTTTTTCTGTTAGCTAAATTTGCTAGCAGGCACAGGTGGCGGGTTGAGGATTGTTTGCATTTCTGAAGGAAGTTCCACTTGGCGAAAATAAGCGAGAAAACACTAAGCAAGATCAGTGCCGAAGCCGCCCTTATTGCTCAGCCTTTCGGCCTGGTTGTCAAAAGCGTCGAATATATGCGTGAAGACGGTCTTTGGTATTTAAGAGTGACTGTGGATCACGAAGTAAAAGACCCCTCAGGGAAACCAACTCCCGTTACTTTGGAGGACTGCACTCGGGTGCATCGTCCTCTGTCCAAGCGTTTAGACGAGTTGGATCCGATCCCAGGCACCTATTATTTAGAAGTTTCCTCGCCCGGCTCTAGCGCGGGGGATAACCCTTGCGAAGAGACCGCCGGAACTGAACCAAACTAAGGAGCAGCGCAGTAATCATGTCAGAGATGATGAGTAAAGATCAAAGGGAACAACTCTTAGCGGCCCTCGATGCTCTCGAGCGCGAGCGCAAATTGCCTAAAGAGAAGATCATAGAGGCCATTGAAGACGCCCTTCAGAAAGCCTATGAGCGTAACTATGGCACCAATCAGCAAGTGATCGTCGAGTTGGATCGCGATACTGCCGATTTACATATTTGGTTGCGCAAGACCGTAGTCCCCGAAGTAATGGACAGCCACCGTGAGATTAAGCTTGAAGAAGCTGAGCAACTGGCCCCCAACGTCGAAGTAGGTATGGAGATCGATATCGAAACTACCAATGAAAACTTCGGCCGCATTGCCGCCCAAAGTGCCAAGCAAGTTATTTTGCAGCGTATGCGCGAATTTGAGCGCGATATTATTCGCGATGAATTTAGCGATAGACGGGGCAAACTCATGAGCGGTACGGTTACTCGCCACGAGCGTCGGGAAATCACTGTCGATTTGGGACGGGCCGAAGGTATCATTCCTCCTTCCGAGCAAGCTCATAACGAATTTTTCCATGTCGGAGATCGCATCAAAGCTTTAGTCCTTGAAGTAAAAGACGGCCCTCACGGCCCGCAAATTATCTTGTCCCGTTCCTCTCCAGGTTTACTCAAGTGCCTCTTCGAAACTCAAGTGCCCGAAATTGAAAAAGGCGTAGTCCAGATCAAAGCCGTCGTCCGTGAAGCCGGCTTGCGCTCCAAGATCGCCGTGCGCTCTACCGATCCCAACGTCGATCCAGTCGGAGCTTGCGTAGGCCCCAAAGGCAGCCGCGTTCAAGGTATTGTTGAAGAGCTGCGCAACGAAAAGATCGACGTTATTCCCTGGTCTGACAATATTGAAGAGTTTATTGCCAACGCCTTACAACCTAGCCGCGTGACCAAAGTTATTCCCAACAAAGAACAAAATAATGCGGTGGTAATAGTTCCCGATCAGCAACTGCCTTTGGCTATCGGTCGTGAAGGCCAAAATGCCCGTCTGGCAGCTAAGCTTACCGGTTGGCATATCGATATTAAGAGCGAATCTAGCGCTGCCGCCGAAGCGGCTAAAAAGCAAGCCGCCGAAGCAGCCAGACAAGAAGGAGAATAAGCGTGTCAAATAGCTCGTCTAGAATCCCTGAGCGCATGTGTGTAGCTTGCCGTCAAATGAGATCGAGAGACGAGCTGTTTCGCCTTGTAAGACCTACTGGCGGCGGAGCTATCGTTGTCAACCAAGAGGGCAAGATAAGCGGCAAGGGCTTTTATATTTGCCGCTCCGCCGAGTGTCTAAAAAAAATAGAGAAAGACAAGCGGCTGCGTAAGAATTTCAGCACAAAGTTATCTGAGAAAGCGCTTCTGTGGTTAAAAGCACAATCGGAGCGCCAAGAGGCCAACCGGACCGAACCTGCGGCAGCATCTTGTAGTGAGGAAGTGAAAGATTTATGAGCAGTAATACCAATGCCGGGGGCAAAATTCGCGTTTATGAATTGGCCCGCGAGCTAGGCATCGAAGATAGCAAATCTCTGATCAATATCCTCAGAGGAATGGGCTATCCTGTCAAAACTGCCGCCAATAGCATTCCCAACGAGGCAGTTCAAAAAGTACGCGAAACTGTAACTCCGCATTTAGAGCAATTGCGCCGCGAAGCACAAGCTAAAACTAAAGCTCTGGAAGAAGAAGCTCAGGCTAAGTCTGCCGCCAGCAAACCTGCTGTCCGTATTGCCAAACGGGCCACTCAAGAAGAGAAGCAAGCTCTAATCGAGCGCAAGATCAGCCGCAACGAGGAAAGTACCAATCCTCGCCCCATTCGCACCAGCAACGTCAAAGTACGCCAAGCAGCCGGCTCCTTCCGCCGCACTACTTTAGGCGGTATTCGTCCTATTTCTCGCAATATCAATCCGGCTCTGCGTGCCCAAGAAGCTGCCGCTAAGGCCGCCGAAGAAGAAGAGCGCCTCCAGAAGGCTGCCCAAGAAGCCGCTGAGAAAGCCGCCCAAGAAGCTGCTGCCAAGGCCGCCCGAGAGAAAGCCGCGAAAGAAGCTGCCGAAAAAGAAGCCCAGCGCTTAGCCACCCTCAAAGAACAAAACCGCAAACGTTCTGTCGGCAAACGTCAGGACGACGACGATGAGGAAAACGAAAAAGAAATGGTCGACTTACCTATCATTTCTCCCGAAGAGATGGGCATTAAGCAAGATGAGAGTATCTCTCTGTCTACTCCCATTACCGGCATCTCTGTCGAAGACGCTTTCTCTTCCGATTTTGGTAGTGGTGCTAGCACTTACGAAACTTCTCGCAGTGCTCGCAATGTCGGCGAAGGTCGTCCTGCCAGAGTGAAAGGCGGCCACAGCAGCGGTCAGCCCAGTCGCGGCGGTATGCCCAGTCCTAGGGGCAACCAAGGCCACGGCGGCAACCAGCGCGGCGGCAACCAGCGTGGCGCTATGCAAGGTGGACGCAACCAGCGCGGCGCTATGCAAGGTGGACGCAACCAGCGCGGCGCTATGCAAGGCGGACGCAACCAGCGCGGCAATCAGCGCGGCGCTCACGCTTCCCAGCCTCAGCAGCCAGTAGCTCAGCCTCAAGAAAAGACCATCATTATCCCCGAGGTCATCTCCTTAGCCGATTTGGCCACTCGTATGGGTCGCCCGGCCAACAATTTGATCAGCACCTTCGTGCGTCAGGGCAAGATGGTCTCTATCAACCAAGCTCTCTCCTACGAAGAAGCCCGCGATTTGGCCCTTTCCTACGGCTACAAAGTAGGCGAAATGTCCACCGAAGACGTACCTTTGGAACTTATCGATGAAGATGAGGGCCAACTCGTCTCCCGTCCTCCAGTTATTTCCGTATTAGGCCACGTCGATCATGGTAAAACTTCCCTCTTAGATGCCATTCGCCGCACTTCCGTAGTCTCTGGTGAAGCTGGCGGTATTACCCAAACGATCGGTGCTTATACTGTCACCCACGACGGCCAAAAGATCACCTTTATCGATACCCCCGGCCACGAAGCTTTTACCCAAATGAGAGCTCGCGGCGCGGCTATTACCGATATTGCCATTTTGGTAGTAGCAGCTAACGACGGCGTCATGCCTCAAACTATTGAAGCTATCAACCACGCCAGGGCAGCTAATTTGCCTATTATCGTAGCTATTAACAAGATCGATTTGCCCGAATCTAACCCCGACAGAGTTATGACTCAACTTACCGAGTACGGACTTCTGGCCGAAGAATGGGGCGGCGATACCGTCATGTGCAAAATCTCCGCCAAGAAGAATATCGGTTTAGACGATCTCTTGGAGATGGTTATCTTGCAAGCCGAAACTATGGAGCTTAAGGCCAATCCCAACACCAAAGCCCAAGGTACTATTATCGAAGGCTCTATCGATAAGGGTAAAGGGCCGGTAGCTACCGTTTTGGTTCAGAACGGCACTTTGAAAGTGGGCGACACCGTAGTTGTAGGTAAAACTTGGGGCAGGCTGCGCGCTTTGCTTAATGAAAAAGGCAAGAATATTAAGAGTGCCGGCCCTTCCATTCCCGTGGAAATTGTCGGTCTGGAAGCCGTTCCCGACGCGGGCGATCACTTGCAAGTAGTGGAAGATGAAAAGATGGCCCGCCAGGTTTCTGAGGCTCGTACTGCCAAGGCTAGACATACTCGCATCAATTCCGGCAGCCGTCAGACTTTGGAAAGCCTCTTTGCCGACTTGCAAAATGGTGTAGCTAAAGATCTTAACTTGCTGGTTAAAGCTGAGAGCCACGGTAGTTTGCAAGCTCTGATCCAGTCGCTCAATAAGCTCAGCACCGATGAAGTGGCTGTTAAGATTATCCACTCCGGCGTAGGAGCCATCTCCGAAACTGACGTTATGTTGGCTTCGGCTTCCAAGGCTATTATTATCGGCTTCAACGTCCGTCCTGGCGCTATGGTTAAGCGCTTGGCCGATATGGAAGAAGTGGAAATTCGCACCTACCGTATCATTTACGAAGTAATCGAGCATATCAAGAAGGCCATGTCCGGTTTGCTTACTCCCGACATTGAAGAAGTAGTCTTGGGTAAAGCCGAAGTGCGTCAAGTCTTCAAGATTAGCAAGATCGGTAAAGTGGCCGGTTGCTATGTTACCGAGGGCAAAGTTGTACGCGGCGGTCTGTGCCGTCTGTTGCGCGACAATATAGTGATCTACGAAAGCACTATCGATACTTTGCGCCGCTTCAAAGATGACGCCCGCGAAGTTTTGGAAGGCTTCGAGTGCGGTTTAACTGTCACCAACTACGCCGACTTACAAGAAGGCGACGTGGTGGAGTGCTACCAAAAAGTAGAACACCAGCGCGAACTGTAATTTAAACTTAAGGCCCGCCGTCACATTTTCCAGAGCCAAGAAAGCCATAAAAAGAAGTCTTTCTCCTCTGTTGAACAAAATGGGGCGGCCTTTTGGTTTTAAATTGGCTATAAATAGAAACTAACCAATAAGGATAAACAAAACTTTATGAATCATCATTTATTGCGCTTGCGCGGCCTTATTTTAGAAGTTGGTAACGAAATTATCCACCGAGTGAAAGATCCGGCCGTCTTTCCTCCCGATAAAGAAGGCCAAGAGATCATTACTTTAACCGACGTCGATTTAAGTGCCGACACCTCTTTAGCCAAATTTTATGTCAGTATTATGGCTCCTGAAGAGAGACAAAAAGCTATTATTGAGGGCTTAAATAAAGCTAAAGGCTTCTTGCGCCGCGAATTAGCTAAAGAGCTGTGCATTAAGAATATTCCCTCTCTAGCTTTCTTCCGCGATCAAACTCAAGAAAAAGCCGAGCATATGCTAAGTTTGTTGGAAAGCTTAAATATTCCCAAAGCCGACGCTAATAACCCAGATCACCAAGAAGAGGACTTCTAAAGTATGGATTTTAATTACCAAATTCCTGCCCCATGTCAACAGATAGCCCAAGTGTTATTGCAAAGTGACAATATTTTAGTAGTACCTCATATCAATATTGACGGCGACGATTTAGGCAGTATGGTAGCTTGTGGACAAGTTTTACAAAGCTTAGGCAAGAATTACTATTTGTATAGTCCCGACGGAGCACCGGAAATTTTCCGTTTTATGAAAGGTACGGCTAAGATCCATACCCAATTGCCTGCCCAGGCCCAATTCGATTTAGCTTTGGTCTTAGAATGTCCTCAGACCAGCCGTCTGCCTCAAGACTTGAACTTATACCAAGTTTGCCAAAAAGTTATAAACTTAGATCATCATCCCCTCAATAGTTTGCAAGCCGACTATAATTGGATCGATTCTAGTTTTGCTGCTTTAGGGGAGATGCTCTATTTTGTCTTTAAGGCCATGGAAGTAGAGATTAACCGCGATTGTGCCGAAGCTCTCTATACTTCTATAGTCTCCGACTCTGGATCTTTCCGTTTTCCCAAAGTATCTTCGCGTACCCATCAAGTGGCCGCCCACTTGGTAAGCATTTTGGGCGATATTAGTTACATACACAACAGTATTTTCAGTGGTTTTACTTTGAATAACTTAAAATTGCAAGCTATGTGTATGCAAACCTTAAAGACCTACGCTGAAGGTAAATTGGTGACAGCTTGCCTAACTGAAGCTATGCTCCAAACTTGCGGTGTCAATGAAAATGATACCCAAATGCTTTTAGGACGCCTTAATGTTCTGCGCGGCAGCAAAATTTTCGCTTTATTTAAAGCTGTGGTTCCGGGAGAAGTGCGAGTCTCGCTGCGCTCTACCGGCCCCAAAATAAACGATATTGCCGCCCACCACGGAGGCGGCGGCCACGACCAAGCAGCCGCTTGCCGCTTCCGAGGGCCCAGCTTAGAAGAAGTTTATAACCTACTTCTCCCGGAATTGTTAGCTAAGCTTAACTAGCCTTTTTAGCTAGCTAGGCCCCCAATTCTACTTCGAGCCTGATTTCAAAGAGACGCCGCCAAGGCAAAGCCACTTTGAGGCCTAGGCTCGCTCTTTCTTCCGGCCAAGCTAGCTGAAGTTGCGTCAAATAGGCCTGTTCTCGAGCTAAAATTTCGCTTTCTAACGCCTTTTGTTGCTCTTCATTAAGCAAGACAAAAGCGCCGCCCACCTGAGCGCTCAATTGGGGACGAATAATCGTCTGGTAAAAATAATCGTCGAGCAAGCGCTCGAGCAAAAAGCGGCGCTCCAACTTAGCCAAGCGGGCCAGCTCAGCTGAGCCAGGCTGAAACTGGGAGCTGGCCCGCCGCCAAGAGGCTAAAGCGGCCCAGGCCAAGATGGTGCCCAAAGCGTTGCCCAGCGTATTCCAGGCGCTGTAGCCGGCAATTTTGGCTACAGCGCCCGATTGGATAAGCCAGCTAACCAATTTTTGGGAGCCGCCGTTGGCATAGGCTAGGTCGGCAATATAAACTTGCCTACCTAAAGCTAAAGAGGCGGCCACCTTTTGTTGCCAAGCTGACCATAAAGGCTCAGGCAAATCGGCCTGGCTGTCAGCTTGGTGGCTAGCCTCTAGCTGGCTTTGCCAAGGGGCATATATAAAGATCTGGGGCACAGCCGAGCCTGGGCCGCTTAGACCTTCTGGCAGCAAAGCCGCGTTAAGCCACTGTGCCTGGCCAGCCAACACTTGAGCCAAGTTTTGGCCTTCGTAGCGCCCTATTTGCTCTTTAGCTCCTTCATAAGACCAGACTATTTCTAATTGGCTAGATCCGCAAATAGCCCTAGCCAACAGAAGCATAGCCGTTTCGTCGGTACCTACACCTACCGAAGCTAAAGAGCAACCTTTTAAGCCTTCTTGCAAAAACTTGGCTTCCCAAAGGTTTAGGCCAGTAGTTTTACTGTCGTCCAGGCACAGCGCCAAGAAAGCGCCGCCGCCCGCCTGGGTGGGAGTGCGTTTAGTCCAAGCTTCAAGTAAAAGCTCATTTAGGCGATCCTTGCGGCGGCGCGACCTTAAATATTGCTGCCAGAAAGCTGGAGTTAGTTGGTAAAGGGCGCTCCAGTTTCTGGCCGAGAGTACGTACGCCTCTGCTGCTCGACGCCGAATCCTGGAATTAGCTGTATCGGTAGCCGCTCCCTCGGCTGGCTTAGCGGCCGCGTAGCGCTGCTCCAACTCTTGGGCAAAACGCTGGGACAATTTAGTTAAGCGCCCAGCCTCTTCCACTTCTTCAGCTGTATACTGAGTTGGAGCTACTCGCATAATTACAGAAAAAAGATAAAGCGTATAGCCACCCAATTCGGCGAACAAGCGCCGCAGCAGAGGCGCAACCAAGTACGGCGGCCTAGGCCTACGTGAAGCCACTAGGCCGCCGTAGAGTAAGGCGTCGGCCGAAACTAACAGGCAGAGTGGCTCGTCGCTGCCAGCGCTTCCTTGAGCAGCAGAGCTTGAGGTAAGAGCCATATCCTTAAGCCAGGATAGCAACTTTTCGCCTTCTGGGTTGGCTCTTTCGGGGCAGCGCTTATCTTCTCCGCACCAGAGCCTTCTTTCTGGCAACACTAAATCTACCTGGGCTATTTGGGCCAAGCGCTTAGGGAAGAGCCAACAACAAGGGCGATCGTCTAAAGGGAGAAAGACTACCTGGCGCATAAGATTTGGTAATTAGCGATAAATGTCGTCGATGGCTTTGCGGAAGGCGGCTACCCGCTCGCCTAAATAGGCGGTGCCCAAACCTGTCACCACCGCCCCGATAGCCAAACCGGAGACGCCCACTTCTTGCAAATATTTCACCTCATCGGGGCGGATCTTTTTCTGGGTGGGCACAATTACGGGTACACCGGCGCTGCGCACTAAACGCTTATATTGACAAAGGTCGGCGGCCGTAAGTCTGGTGCGATAAAGATCGCGAGGGATAATAGAAGACTCGATAACATCTACGCCTAAGCTGACCAAATCTTGCACAAATTCAGGCGTCCAATTGGGGCCGACAGCCGACATATGAGCCAATTCTCTCCACTTTAGATATTCCGGAGGGATATGATTGGCAAATAAATCCCAAAAATCGAAACCGAATTGGCGAATTTCGGAAAGTTCTTGAGCTTCGGGCACCACTTCAGCGCCGGTAACGATACCTAAAGGGATATGGGGGCGAACAACTTCAGCCACTTTGATTATCTTCTCTTTTTCGGCTTCCCAAGAGCCGAAATTAGTACCGCTGGCAAAGTGGGCGCAATTTAAGTGGACTTTTATAGCGTCGGCACCGTTTTCCAAAGCGATACGAGCCAACTTAGGATCATTTTGGGTAATACTTACCAAAAGGACAAACTTTTTAGAAAAAGCTTTTAATAAACTGTGCATACTATACTTCCTAACAAGTTATATCAAGATTGCGCCCCACATACTTGCTGCGCAAATAACGCTCGACCAGATCGGAAGGCAATTTTACCGGACCGCCACAATGGGGACATTTTACAGTTTCACCTTCTAAAGCTCGTTCCAGATCTGTATCTTCAAGCAGAGCCCGACAATGTGGGCAAGCAATCTTTTGGGCTGTCTGGATGCGGCCTAACTCTTGCATAAACCTAGGCTCCCTTTCAGCTGCCAAAGCATTGGGTTATTTTTTAACGGCAGCTCCAGACTTTTCGCGATCAGTAGATGAACTCCCCGCCTAAGCCAAGCTTAGGGCAGGGCAAACTTAAACTTAAAGCGAAGAAAGGAAGGTGAAACATTTCTCTTACCCTGTTTTTGTCCTCGTTTGTGCCAGTTTAGTTTGGGGTTCTTCGGCTAATGCCACTTTACAAGCTGCCCCTACTGCCAGTAAAACTGCTCCAGTTGCCCCAGCTAAAGCTACAGCTACTACACACCTAGTTCCCACTCGCTCATGGGCTTTAAGTATTCCCGAGCAAGCGCCTCACTGGTTTTATCCTAGCCATCGAAGCCAGGCTATGGTCAATCCTTACTTAACGCCCGCTCGAGTATTAAAACACCCCCAACCAGAGCAAGAAGGCCAAGTAGTCCTTTGGGAAGGACGTATTCTTAAGCAATCTACCTATCAGGGGCGCAGTCAGTTGCTTTTAGGTACTCCGGCAGGCAATATTGCTGTTAGCTATTTGCGACCAGCTCGCAATTTAGAATTTGATCGTAGCGGCTACCGCGTAGCCATAAAGGGCTATTTGCACTTTCAAAATGGCCAATTTAAAGGGCTCTCCGGCTTAAGTTGTATCCTTTTAGAGCCGCCTTTAAAATTTAGCTACCAGCGCTGGCTTAACGGTCGCCCCCACTCTTGGCAAAACTTTATTGCTTGGCGCATCCTTTTCCACAATCCCGATATGGATTATAGCCAAGTTAAAACTATTGCCCATACTTTTGTACAAAAATGTGAGCAGCGCCACCTCGATCCCAGTTTATTGGCCGGCCTAATCCAAATTGAATCGGCCTGGGATACCGACGCCGTTTCCCTTTCCGGAGCTCAGGGCTTGGGCCAACTTATGCCCAAAACTGCCGTCGGCCTAAAGGTAGAGAATGCCCTCGATCCGCTGCAAAATTTGGAAGGTTGCAGTAAGATGGTCGACAACTTGCTAAACACCTGGAAAGAAGGGAGTAATCCCTACGCTTCGGTATTAGCCTCCTACAACGCCGGCCCTACTCTTGTCAAGAAGCTTAATGGCACAGTACCTGCTTACGCCGAAACGACCAATTATGTTTACTTTATAGGCTACGTCCGCCGAGATATGCTCGATATTATCGGTAAAACGCCGATGTTGCTCCCTTCCTTCGGCGGCCGCCCAGCCGTGCAATAATATTTTTTTCTATCCTCTAATAAATTGAGCCGCTCCCTTAGCTGAAGCAGGCTCATTTTTTTATATATAAAAAGCAACACCAGAAAAAAATAGATCTAGTGGGAGATATAGCCCACAAAAAAAGCTCCTTTATCCTTAACTCCCTATTTCAAATATTCATGCAAAATACGTTTAATCATCGCTTGCGCAGTATCTTTGCCTGATAGACTAACTAACTTATTATAATCTTCTATCTCATGGCCAGAAAAAATAATTGATATTACTTTCTCTGGTTTCCCAGCAACATGATCATAATTTTCTGGATGTGCCCAAAAGCATCGCATACAAAAATGCACATCTTTTACATCCCAATTTTTACAATGCTCACAACTCCAAGACTTTGCGCGATTTGCAGAAGGGCTAAGAAGCATATAATAATCGACATCCCGCTCGTCACTTTCTCCACCAATTTCATAGGGGATTCTATGATCGACCTGAAGTTCTGTTTCGTCCATCTTTTCAAGGTAGATAAAACATTTAGCTCCGTATTTTTCAATAAGAGCTTGTTTCAATGCCTTAGACAAAACTGTCCGTCCGGCACTCTTTGATATAGTGTTTTTAGTATTTCCCGGATTTCCAAATTTATATGCAGCAATTTTTCTACCATCTATACCTGTCACCTTGTAAGAAACTAAAGGTATGCCATATTCTCGAACATCTCTAATGGCTCGAGGTGGATGGTTATACCCATACAAATCCTTTAACTCTTGGGATGTTATATATCCATGCTGTAAAATGTGTTGTATCACCGTGCGAGGCCGTTTTGCTGTCACGCTTTCTAGCAAATCGAGGAAATCTTTCGGATACTCGCTCATGCCATTACCTCCATTAAGGGTAATTGTTGAGGTAATTGAGAAAAAAATGGAATTAGGGCCTCACTTATATACAATGATTCGAACGTTGTAGACCTGCGTCCCAACAAAAGTGCCTGGCTTGATAGCCCTGCGTTGAGCATTATCTTTTTACAGCGCAGACTATCTGGTAAGTCTTTGCCATACCCCTTGTCACCACATACTCCGTCGTAGCTTATGAGGTAATCAATTCCTTTGCTGTTAAGAATTTTTAAAGCATCAGCGAACTCTTCGAATGGCACACCAGCTAGATAACGATTATCTCTTACATTTGATACTCCTTGGTAAGGCGGATCCATATATACTAAATCACCCGGCTTTGCCATTTCCAAGACGTCATGGTAATCAAATGATCTAAATTCAGTTCTTCCTTTGAGTAAACGCGAAATTTCATAAACATTGGGAGCTAAAGTTTGTGGGTTAGTGCCGTGTCTGCGCTTGTCAGGAGATTGGTTAAAGTTCCCGTTTTTATCATATCTTACAGATCCTTTTACACAACGAGCTAAAAGATATAACATATTCGCGGGGGTTTTCTCTCCATTGTTAAAAAGATCGCGCACACCATAGAAATGCTGTACATGCCTCTCACCATATAAGAATTGTTTTTCCCATATGGCTGAATAATCTTCAATCAAAGTTTGAGGATGTTCAACAACTTCCCGCAACATATCGATTAAAGGGGTGTTCAAGTCGTTAATAAGAAATTTTTGACTTCGCCCTTCGTAAGCTGTTGCAATACTAACAGCTGCCATTCCAGAAAAAGGTTCGATGAGTCTATCAAACTTTTGAGGCATATACTGCAATATTTGTGGAGCCAAAATCCTCTTAGAGCCTTGGTACTGAACTATATGTGGTACTTTTCCTCTCATTCCTCTACACCAGCTTTCTTAAGCTTCACTATCTCAACAACGCTACAACCTAATGCAAGACAAATCGTATATAAACTCTCAAATAATATAGCTTAGGGTTATATCCATAATAGTGGTAAAAATTGAAAATAGGAATAAAAAAAACTCGACTCTTCCTCAATCGGCTCATTTTTTTATATATAAAAAGCAACACCAGAAAAAAAATAGATCTAGTGGGAGATATAGCCCACAAAAAAAAGCTCCTTTATCCTTAACTTATCTTAGTCATAAGTATCGGGTAAAGGAGCTCTTTCTAAGCTTTAACTAAAAAAGCTAAAACCTATTTCTTTCTCATACCTTTGACGCGGCGACGCGGGCGGGCGGGCGCGTAAGTGGCAGGAGCAGTAGAAGCGGCTGGAGTTGGAGCAGCCGGAGCAGCGCTAGAAGTTGTAGCTTCAGGAGCAGTTGGAGCGGCCGGAGCAGCCGGGCGAGGACGAGCCACGGGACGGCGACTAGAACTCTTGGTAGTATTGCCTTGTTTGGCATTCTCTTCAGCTTCTCGACGCAGTTCGTCTTGACGGTACAAGTCGCGCTTATTGGCATACTCGTTGCAATCGACAAGTAAAGGAGCGGAAAGGAAGATAGAAGAGTAAGCACCGGTAATAACACCGACCAACAGAGCGTAAGCGAAACCTTTTAAGCTTTCACCACCCATAAAGTACAAGCAGATACAGACGATAATCGTCGTCAACGAAGTGTTGATCGAGCGGGTCATAGTTTCGCAAACAGAGCGGTTGGTAAGGACTTCAAAGCTGTCCTTAACGTCGTTGTGCTGGTGCTCGCGGATACGGTCGAAAACAACTACAGTATCCATCAAGGAATAGCTGGTAATAGTCAGCAAGGCAGCTACAAAGCTGGAGTCTACAGCCAAACCAGCCCAAGCGTAGAAACCAACCATGATAATAGCGTCGTGCAATACGGCAATTACAGCCGAGGCACCGAAGCGCAATTGATTACCAAAGCGGAAAGTAATGTAGATAAGCTGCAAAATACAGGCAATTAAGAGGGCCTTAAGAGCGCCAGTTTTGAGCTCGGAAGAGATAGTCGGGCCGATAGTAGTTTCGGAGATGTTGGCTAAGGGGCCGACATTGAGACCTTTTTCCAACTCGGCACGAACTTCGACAGCCTGAGCGGAAGTGAGGCCAACCTCTTTGGTACTTTCGTCACTGCGGACACGGACAAGGATCTTTTGGTAAGATTTGCCGTCGCCAGAAGTGGTTAAGCCATTACCTAACTGAGCAGTAACGTCGAAAGTGGGATGTTTTGTCTTGACAATATCGACAATATCACCAGGAGTTACGTCCACAACTTTAGGAGCGCCCAGTTCCAAAATAGTACCACCGGTAAAATCCAAACCGTAGTTGAGACCTTTGCCGAAAATACCTACTAAGCAGAAAATTAAAACAACTATACTAGCAATGTAGTAATATTTGCGATTTCCGATAATATCGCGGTGGCGAACTCTGAAGGTGTGCCCCCAGAGCACTACGCCTACCAAAATAACAAACCATATGGCCAAGGAAATCGCATCCGATGTAGTTACGTTTAATGCACCCACTGCTCTATCTCCTATTCACCATATAATTTTCTATTGGAATCGATCTTGAGGAAATCGGTAGCGAAGTGGAGCAACTGACGAGTTACCCAAATAGCGGTGACTAAACTCAAGGCGGTACCAATCATCAAAGTGACGCCGAAACCTTTAACACTGGAAGCACCGAACCAGAAGAGGATCAGAGCACCCAAGAAAGTGCTAACGTGACCGTCGATGATAGATGAAAAAGCTCGTTCGAAACCGGCGTCTAAGGAACTTCTGACCGATTTACCGTTCCAAAGTTCTTCTTTTATACGCTCAAATTGCAGAACGTTGGCGTCTACAGCCATACCGATGGATAGGACGACACCAGCAATACCAGGCAAGGTGAGTACAAATTCGAGGCCGGGGATAACCATAGAACCGATAACCCAAACAGCGTAGATCACCAAAGCGATAGAGGCGACTAAACCGGGCAGACGATAATAGCCGATCATATAAAGCATTACGATGGCCAAACCGATCAAACCAGCGCTCAGAGAGCTCTTCAAAGATTGCTCACCCAAGGTGGGGCTGACGGTATAAGCTTCCAAAATTTGTACATCTACAGTCAGAGCACCAGAGTTGAGAATATTACATAACTCGTTAGCTTCTTCCAAAGTGAAGTTGCCGGTAATTTGACCACTTCCTCCGGTAATAGCATTTTGAACCACAGGCTCACTGTGCATAACACCGTCGAAGAAGATACCTAAAGGCTTGCCCTTCATACGGCTAGTAATATCACCGAAGAGACGGCTGCCTTCTTTATTGAGCTGGAACTCTACGCACCAGGCATTTTCGCCTACGCCGGAACGACCGACGCTGGCCTTGGTCAGATAACGACCATCCATAACAGTTCTGTATTGGGCAGACTGAGTAGTAGGATCGAAGACCTTTTCTTTAAATTCCAAGCGTCCGGCTTTCTTAACCATATTCTTGGCTTTTTCTAAGTCGGTCATTTCAGGAATTTCGATAATAATACGATCCTTGCCGGCGGCGGCAATTAAAATTTCTGAAGTACCGATGGCGTTCAAGCGCTTTGTAAAAACTTGAATGCTGCGATTTAAGGTTGCCTGGTCGATCTTTTGAACTTCATGAGTAACGGGATCCTCGACCTCTTTGAGCTGTAAAGCGATATGGGTACCGCTTCGGAGATCGAGACCTAATTTGAGCTTCAAGCGGTTCTCTTCCGAGGTACCGAAGAAGCCGTATAGGATTGCTGCCGTAATCAAAAAGATAATGACCAGGTTAATGAGAACTTTTGTCTGGTTCACGATATCATTCCTCTTAACATTGCGACATTCGCCTCGGCTGGTGAACGTACTCCCACCTTATAGTCTATATAAAGACGGAAGCTTCCTGATTTACGAGAACCGCCCTGTAGCTACAAGGGATTGCAGCAACCTACACACTCTCCATAGGCGTAGATTTCCGTGCGGCCCACGGTATTTTTACGAGGCTATTTCACCACACCCGCCTTTATCTCCACTACCAAAAGTGGAAGACAACCAACGGGACTGGATTAAACTCTCTGCTATCGTCCCCCCCAGGGTATGCGAAAAAAGCCCTTCATAGTTCTAATACCGAAGGCGTTTTCCTCCTCTTTCCCTTTATGTTATAATCCAGAGGCTGAGAGAGGATCGAATTGTGTTTAATTTTTTTTATTAAAATGATAAAAAAAATTATGTCATCTTATTTCGGTTTAGACTCAGAGCAGGGACGCCGAGAAAAATGGGATAATCCCGAATGGTGGCTGGAGAAGAGTCACTCTACAATCTTTGGTTTTTTGGACTTTCTGACCTGGTATGACGACGATGATTGAGAAGATTCTAGGCAATTTAGCTGCCAATTTAGAAAATAAACATACCTTGCGACGTATTATAAAAAAACTTGATTCAGCCCTCTTAAGAGATTGTTTGGAAGAAATACTCTGCCATGTCGATATCCATATGGCCGAAGGCTGTTTCCCAGAAGCCGATATATTGCTGCGCTTAGGTAAGCGATTGACCTATGCCCTGCGCCAGCGCCAAGCTATAGAGAACCGCTTTGACGAATATGCCGAGAAATTCCTACGTAAGCGCTGTCAATGGCTGGAAGCTCAAGGGTTATATGTCCATAGCGCCAAACACTGGAGTATAGCTTGTCGCAAATATCAAAAATTGCCCAAAAAAGATCGTCAAGATTCGATTTTAGCCTCGCTCTGCCTAGATGCCGCTTTAGCTTACGCCGGAGCGGGCAAAACTGCCCAAGCCTTGCGACTAGCTCGCAAAGCCAACAAGCTATTTGATGATCAAAACGATCAGCCCAACGCCCTCATAGCTAGATTTAACGAAGCCTCCCTGCTTTACGATGAGGGTAAATATGCCGATTCTGATTTAACTTGCGTTTCGATTATGTTTGCCTTGGCTACTCCCGAAGCTGAAGGGAGCCGCAAAATCACCTTTAGCGATCCTACTCTGGCGGCCAAAACACTTTTACAAATGGCCAACAATAGCGAATATTACGGAGAGACTGAAGACTCTTCCCGACTGTATGGCCAAGCTTTAAAGTTATACTACCATACGGCCGATTACAAAAAACAAGCCGAAATAACTTACCGTATGGGCTGGCTCCTTAAAAAGAGCGATCGCTTCGAGACGGCTTTGCAATACTTAAAAGCTTCTTTTGTTATCAGAATGCTGACTGAGCGCAAGAAAGCTTTACTGCGCCAAACTTACCTTAAAGCCAAAATATTTTGGAGTCTGGGCTTAACCCAAAGGGCCCAGCGCGGTTTTGTAATAGCCTTATTCTTAGCTGAACAGCTCAATAATAATACCTACCTAACATTAAATCGCTACGGTTTTTATAAAGCGGGCCAAGGCTTGGGTATAAACTTGCGCAGTGCTATGACCGCCACCCCTTTAGAAGCCCATAAACCCTGGACGATGGTCAATATTCCCGGAGGTTTTCGTCACTACGCCTCCGACGGTTATGCCTTGCCCGCTTATCCGGCCAAGAAAAATAGCAAAATGAGCTTTAAAGATAAGCGCAGCCTCATCAACCTTATCAACGATTTGACCTTTTGTGCCGGAGCAACCGATTCTGTGGAAACTCCCTATTACCGAGCTCAACAGCGAGCTTTCAGAACTTACTAATTTTTAAGGAGCTACTGTGAAGAAAAAATTATCCTGGGGCGCTATGGGCGCTTTAACTTTCTTGGCTTTATGTGCTTGGACTACTCCGGCCTTTTCTGATCCGGCAGCGATGCCCTTATTAAATATGAGACAAAAATATTTTGCTAACTGTATGCGTAATATAGAGCATACTACTATGGGTAGTAACGGCAATACCTCTGTCGAGAGTTATATTACCGGTTTAGGCGGTGCCGATGCGGCAGTTATGCAATTTGAAGTTAATGGCAAATTCGACATGTTCGAATCGTGGGTAGGCTTTAGCTCCCACGCCCCTGATAGTCGTATCTGTACTTTTGAACTTTGGGCCGATAATGTTTTAATTACCAAAGTGGGCCCCCTTAGAGCCGGCGATCAGCCCGATATTCTTAAAGGCAACATTAAAGGGGCCAAGATGATCAATTTGCGCATGATCCCTGGCAAATATAACGGCACCGCCAGCGCCATGTGGGGCGATCCCAAATTGTTAGTGGGCGTAGAAGGGACTGCAGCTGCCGAATCTTTGGTAGTGCACGTCAATGGCGAGCTTTTCCAAGCTAATCCCAGCAAAACAGATCAAGGTGAGCGCATCAATATCCCCTTCCCTATCAAACCTGGTTTGCAAGAATATACAATTATCACCAACTATAATAAAAAAGACGGTCGGGTAGATATTCAGTATAATCCTGCTCGAGCTGGCGAATAGTTTTTGGTCAACGCCTAACGACTACTGAGCGACAACTTGGTAAAAAATATTAACCAAAGGGAGCTAAAGTAGTGGCGCTACCAGGATATTTAATACGCAAATCTTCCAAAATATTTTGGAAGACTGGGGGGGCTTGAGCTCTAAATTCCATCTTTTCACCTGTAAGCGGATGGCTAAAGCTTAAATAGTAACAATGTAAAGCTTGGCCTAATAATCCCCAGGGATTACTTTTAGGCTTGTAAAGGGGATCACCTAGCAAAGGATGGCCCAGCCAACTCATATGGACACGAATTTGGTGGGTACGACCGGTGAAAAGATGGATCGACAAATGGGCATATTTATTAGCAAAAGCTTCGATAGTACGATATTGGGTTTTAGAGGGGCGGCCATTAGCCCTTACGGCCATACATTGGCGAGAGACAGGGTGACGAGCGATAGGCTGTTCGATTAAACCACATAACGGCTTAGGGACTCCATAAACTAGCGCCTCGTAATATTTTGTCACCTGTCTATTAGCAAATTGCTCACTTAAATTGAGATGGGCCGCATCATTTTTAGTAATAACCATTAAACCGGAAGTGTCTTTATCTAAGCGATGGACGATACCGGGACGCTCTACCCCACCAATACCGGAGAGATCTTGGCAATGGGCTAATAGACCGTTCACCAATGTACCACTATAAACTCCCGCACCAGGGTGGACAATCTGGCCGCGCCCTTTATTAAGCACCAGAATATCGCTATCTTCATAGATAATATCTAAAGGAACACTAGGATCTGGCTTAGGAAGAGCCGACAAAAGAGGGGGCTCGTTTACTTCTAATTTTTCGCCACCTTTAAGCTTATAGGCAGGAGAACTCTCTATTTGGCCCTGGCAAAGTACCAATTGTTGCTTAATCCATTTTTGAATTTGAGCTCGAGAGACATGCATAAGCTCAGCTAAGACGCTATCTAAACGCATACCCTTATATTGCAGATCTACAGTAAAAAAATGTTGGGAGCCTTCCTTTGAATAGTAACCCGCTTCTTTAGTCTGCCCATTTTCATAATCATCAAAATATAAATTGTCCATTGTCAACGCCACTGAGTAAATATCACTGGAAATAGAGTCGTAAAAAGAGATCTATCCATAGGTAGGTAAGTTAAGAAGGGATAATATAGGGCTAGTGTCGAGCTCAAAATAGCTAGATAGATCCCAATAGGGATATTCCAACCTTCTTGATACCAATCACTAATTACCCAAGCCACCACTATAGCCATAAGGGGTATGCCCGGCAACATATAGTAAATAAAACCGCCCGTAGTGGAAAGAGCCCACAATAACCAAGGGATAGACCAACTTAAGCCCAAAAAAAGCCAAATCCAGCGCCGCTCTTTTAAGCCTAAATAAATAAATTCCAATACAAAGGTAAGGCCGGGCCACCAAAAAAAGATCGAGCCGAAGCAAACGATACCTAAAGCCAACTTGTCGCCAGTCTCAAATTTAAACCATACTGGACGTATTACCGTAGGCCAAGCCCAAAATTGGGAGCAATAATGGTGAGTAAATTGTCTGGCATTGTAGCGGAATTTCACCATTACTAGATGAGCTCCAGTAATATTCCTGACCGTTTGGCCATTAAAACCTTCCCGTATAAACTGGGGCAAATAGGAAGCACTGTAAATAGCTGAGGTAGAAACGGTAAAGAATAGAGCCAAAATGAAGCCCTGTTTAAGTAAGCTTTTACCCTTACCTTTTAATTTATTAGTCAGTGGCGACAGATCTGGCTTAAGAGAAGAAAGAACATCCCCAGCGGCAACTCCAGTTTGTAAAGAAGTTATATCTATTAAATTGGGCAAAAAAAGCATAAGCCCAAAAGCTATAAAAGCGCCAAAAAGGCCATTCCATTTGCAAGCTGTAGCTATAGCAAAAGCTATAGAAGTAAGAAAGGCCCAGCTTAGAGCTCGCGGAGATTGGCAAATTTTGGCTTCGATATACATCCAACTACAACCAACGCCAGCTAACATCCAAAAGGCCAAAACCATATCGAGCATACATATACGAGCCATAACTAGGCTCATAAAGTCTATAGAGACTAAAAAAACAGCCAAATTGGCTAAAGAAGCCGAGCCTCGACTTAAACGCCAACCCAACCAGAAAGTTAATAACAAAATAGCTTCACTAAAAGTAAAAGAAGCTAAGCGCCACAAAGTATATTCGCTAAAGTGGCCACCCAGGCTATTAAGCCAACGCCCAGCCAAGATAAAATCGGCGATCTGTAATTTGCCCAAAGGGGGATGGACGGCATTTTCGTCGACTGTGCCATTTATATAACTTAGAGCGCCCGGCGCATAGTAACATTCGTCAAAATATTGCGATTCGGGATAGCCTAAGCGCCAACCGCGCAATACTCCAGCAAAAATTAAAATCAAAGCCAAAACTAAATAGCTTTGCCAACTTATTTTCGGTAAGGGCAATACGCCCCAATAATTGCCCAAGGGCCAAACCTCTTCTCAATGTTGCTCAACTTAATTAGGGAAGGGCTTATTTTCTAAACTTGAGCCCCTGTCCCTGGCTAAAAAAGGGAAACTCACCCTACTTTGGCTATTTTAATGTCAATTCAGACTTAGGAGCCTTCCCTTGACTTTAGAAGCTATCGATAATAGAATAACGTGGGCAATATGTCTCCGTAGCTCAGGGGATAGAGCACTCGCCTCCTAAGCGAGGGGCCGTGCGTTCAAATCGCACCGGAGACGCCACTTAAGGCAATGTTCTCTAAAAAAATAAACCGTTCCAGCTATGGAGCGGTTTATTTTTTTTGCCTATAAATTGCTAATCGATATCTCTAGCCTTATTTTTGGCTCCCATTAGCCGCAGTAGAGCCAATTGCTTCTTTCTCTGTATCTTTAACCGGAGGCACAGCCAAAGCGGCTTTTCCAAAGATTCCTCTAACCCCTAATAAAGCGACTATCAACATGGCCAGGCAGAACCATTGAGCCAGAGAGAAGCAGCCTAAAATTTTGCCGTCGCGGAAAAACTCAGTACAAAAACGGATTAAAGCATAGCCACCTACGCCTACCCAAAAAGTTTGGCCTTGAAATTTGGCCTTTTTGTCGAAGAACCATAAGCAAAAGGCCATAAGCAACAAGTCGAGCAAAAGCTCATAAATTTGCGAAGGGTGGCGCGGCAAAGCTCCCAAAGCGCTGTTGGCCGGATAATGGATAGCCCAAAGTAAGCTTGAGGAGCAGACTTTACCGGCACAACACCCTTGGGCCACACAACCTAAGCGCCCCCAAGCCATTCCCCAAAGCAGCGGTGCAGTATATATATCTACGCAAAACCAAGGCGAAAGCTTATAGCGACGGCAAAGCAAAGCCAAAGCCAAATTACCGAAAATAATAGCTCCTATAATGGTAATACCGCCGGTACGGAAGTTGAAAATATTCCACCAATTGTCGGCAAAAGTCTCAGGACGCTGGATAATGTAGCCCAACCTGGCTCCTATAAGTCCGATAATTACCGCCCACAAACCAATATCGGCTATATCTAAAAAGTCCCAGCCGCGTTTAGCAGCTAAGTAGCCAGCCCAACCAAGGCCGCTAGAAATAGCTAAAGCTAAAATTAGACCGTAAGTATAAATAGGGAAATTGCCTATCTGGAAAAGAATAGGGTGCACTTAGAGACCTCCAGGGTCGATAGTAAAAAAATGGCAAAAGCTAAACGTGTGAAGGTGGAGCCGAGAGAGGCTCTTCCGAGGCCGGAGTCTGAGCTTGAGCTGGGGCTTGAGCTTGAGCTGGAGCTTGGGTGGCCCCTTCTTCTGGGGCCGAAGTCTCTACTCGGCTCGGCTCACTATCTTGAGGCAATTTCTGTCCAAACCGAATTACCTCGATAAAGAGTAAGCTCACACCGACTGTCAAGGCAATATCGGCCACATTAAAGACCGGCCACCAACGCAAGTCTAAAAAATCTACCACGTATCCAAAGCGAATGCGGTCGATGAGGTTGCCAATAGCACCGCCAAAAATAAGGGCAGCCGATACGAAACTAAGCTTACCCAGCTCCCGAATATCTTCGAAGAAATAGAGGACACAAGTGACAGCTACGGCAGCGGCGACTATAAAGAAGAGCTTTTGATGTTGGAAGATGCCAAAAGCCCCACCGAAATTCTGCACATAAGTTAATTGGATAAGTTTTACCGGCAGTTCTATAGTTTCATGGAGAGCCATACGAGTATAAACTAGATACTTAGTATAAAAATCGGCCACTATTACTAATATGGCTATGATAAATAAGTTGATCCTGGTCAAAAAAGCGCACGCCCTTCCTAAAAAAGCCAGCCTTTCTATTTCGACTTCTCAGTAAAAAAATACTAACCCAGCCGAAAAAGAACAAGAACCTGACCACAGTAGAAGATAGGGTCAAATTCTTGGGACTGACTTATCTAAACTCAGTTATTATGTGCCCAAGGAGCTAGTCATCTTCTCCTTGTTTTACGCTGCGACAACCCACCTATAGGCATTCTTTCAGCCCAAAATAACGATCTAACCGCGCGGAGGTATGAGCGGCTTTACTTGCTCGGAGAAGAAACCAATCACATTGTCACGCAAACGGGCTTTATCTTCGCTGCCCAAGGAAGAGTAGATATAATACCCCGATAAAGCTACAGCAGCGCCTAAACAAGCTACACCGATAAGCTTAGCGGGAGTAAAAGGAGTATCTTCACCGGGACGGCGCTCGTCTCCAAAATCGAGGTCATCTAAGCTCATTCTTTCTATGAATTCAGTCATGTTGCTCCTCCTTCTATCCGTGGGGTTCGAAAACCAAGTTCCCAGTTCACTTCACTGACCAACAAAGCAATTCCTTTAAGAGTAGGCCCAGCTTCGGTTTCGGGCCTAAAATGGACACAGCCACCCCAGCCCCTCCGCAAAAACTAAACGATCCAACGAAACCGAGGCTATTTTCACCGACAGCCTTCAATATTCAGCTTCCTAAAGTTCCTGATCGCTAAACTCATTTTCTGCTTCAGCTTGAGCCATAAACTCTTCCACTGTGGGGAAGGGATCTTCTTGAGCGTATGTTTGCACAGATAAAAAGCCTTCGTTGTAGTGGGCCAACTCTTGCAAAGCTTCCCTAGCAGTTTTTAAAAGGACTTGAGCCTGGTCGGCCACTTCCAAATTCATGGGCTGAAGTTCTATATAGAAGAGACCGCGACACTCCCGCAGAAAGACAGAAGCCCCAACCACTCGCTCAAGGCCAATGGCTAGGGCACCACATAAAGCAGAAACACCTGCGCACAAAAGATCTTCGCCTCCGTCTTCAACAGTAAGTCCTGCATGTCCAAGACAGGCGAAAATTTTGATCTGACCGCAGGTATCGGTCTGCAGACTAACCCGGATCAATAGAGGTTAGTTCCTAATCTCACCAATATGTAAAGTGGTGTAATAGCGGCGGGATCCGGTCTTCACACGACGGCGCTTACGCTTCGCATACTTGAAGACTAATACTTTGCGCTCTCTGTGCTGCTCAACGATACGAGCGGACACGGCGGCACCGGCAACAGTAGGATTACCGGCAGTTAATTTATGATTGTCGTCAACCACGACAAGGACGCGATCCAAAGTAACTTCGGAACCGAGCTCGCCCTCTAAGCGATCTACACGAACTTTCTGTCCAGGAGCAACACGGTACTGTTTGCCCCCTGTTTCTACCACGGCGTACACTGAAGTAACCTCCTAAATTTTAACCCAGCGCAAAAGGCACTAGGCAACCCGCAGATCCAGGTTAAGTGAGAGGAGAGTCTATCACAGAACCAAACAAACTGTCAAATTCGACCTCCTATCTTTTAGAGAGATAGCTCAAGACTGGGAAGCGAGCTCCTCTATCTAAAAAGGCAGGAATCCAAAGCCAGAATCAGCCCAGCTTGCCTCTATTAAGCTGCAGGCAAATGGAAAAATATTTTCTTTTTACCAAGGCGCACCACCGGCGCTCCCTTTCAGAAGAGGGAACACTATCGCTGGCTAAGGAGTGCCGGAACCTTAACAAAGACTAAAAAGGGCACTATGCCGTCTGATAGGATACAACAAAGCCAGCGATTTTACAAGAGATCTGACCAAACAATTCTGCTGGCTCAGGACTTCCCAAGCAGGGATTTCTTTTCGATTTAGTAGAAGGTCTCAGAGTTGATTTTCGTAAAAAAAATAAAATGGCCATGAATAAATATCAATCATTATTTATCTCTTCTATTTTAGCTTTTTGTCTAGTTTTCTTGGCTGGTCCAGCCTCTGCCGACTCCCCTACCCCTAGCCAACCTTTACCCTCAAAGTCGATAAGGGCGCAAGCCTCAGCTTTTAGCCCAGTTACTCCCGAGCGAGTCAATAAAGTACAAGAATTACTCCAATCTCAAGTAAAAGCTTATCCCGGCTTAGATATAGGCTATTCGATTATCCATATCCCCACTTCAGCCAAACTTTCCAACCAAGGTAGCAAACAGTATCCCTTGGCCAGCGTTTTCAAAGTGCCAGTCTTAATCGAAACTTGTTTACAATTGCAAGATAACGTACTGCCTTTTAATGTCGACAAACAACTGACTATTAAAAAAGAAGACTTTTGCATAGGTAGCGGCGAGTTGATCGAGGCTCCCGTCAATAGCAAGATCACTTTAGATAAAGCGCTCAATCTGATGATTACCATTTCCGACAATACAGCTACCGATATGATCGTCCACTTAATAGGGGCCGGCAATATCCATCGCCTTATGCGCGATTTAAAACTCAATGATAATTATATCTTTATGAGTAATCGTCAGGCTTGGTTAATTTGTTTAGGTAAGGGTAGCTTGATAAAAAGTGACAATCCCGACGAAATTGCCCATACTTGGAAGCAACTTACTCCCAGACAGCGCTTAGCTTTGGCCCAAGAAGTCGAAGAAGATAATAAAAATTTGAGTAAGAGCCAATTCCAAGCTTTAGAAGATCGCTCTGGAGCTAGATATACTTTTACTCAGCAAAGAAACGTAGCCGAGACGGTCGACAACCAAAGCTCGCCAGACGATTTTTCTATGTTGCTGGCCAAATTATGGCGTCAAGAGATTCTAGCTCCCGACTGGACAGAATACGCGCTTTCTATTCTGGCTGCTCAGGAATACAATTCGCGCATTCCTCGTTATTTGCCTAAAGGTACCAAAACTTACCACAAAACTGGCACTATTAGCGGAGTAGTTAATGATAGCGGCATTATTATTAGTAAACGGGGCAACCCGTTGGCCATTACGGTTTTTGTAAAAAATGTAGGTTGCGGCCAGAACGATAGGGCCGCTCAGGCCATAGGCCATCTCAGCAAAATTGCTTGGGATAACCTCTGATTTTTGCCGCTTGCCAAGGAGTAGCCAGGACTTTTTTACCCTCAAAAGAAACTTCTCTCGGCCCGTTATAACCTAAGAGCAGAGAGAAAGACGTTTTTCGGGTGGCTCGGCCCTTTAGAGGAAAAGAAGGGTAATTCTCCCCCCTAAATCCGCTCCTTATTTAGTAAGCAGCGGTTTTACCTAATTGCAAGAGGAAATAGAAATTCGATGAAAGCAAATTGGAATAAGCTTATTGAGACTTCCTTGCAGGAATCTATCGATACCAAACTTAGACTGCTCCAAGATACTGAAGCGATAAATCGAGCCGGCCAAATGCTAGTCAAATGTTTGCGTGAAGGCCACTGTCTATTTTTAGCCGGTAATGGCGGCAGCGCTGCCGACGCTCAACATATTGCCACCGAATTGGTAGGACGCTTCGAGCATGACAATCAGTTGCCCGCTATAGCCTTAACGACCGATACTTCCTGTCTAACCGCCTTAGCTAACGATTTTGGTTACGATACGGTCTTCTCACGTCAGGTTAAAGCCTTAATGCGTCCCGGCGACGTACTAATAGCTATTTCTACTTCTGGCCATTCCCAATGTATCAATTTAGCCGCCCAAGCGGCCCACCAAAAAGGCGGCTTAGTTATCGGACTTACTGGCAAAGACGGCGGAGCCTTAAAAGAACTTAGCGATGTAGCTATAGTGGTGCCAGCCCAACGCACTTGCCGTATCCAAGAGAGCCACATTACTATAGGCCATATCCTTTGTGAAATTGTTGAAGCCGATCTCTATAAAAAATAATCGGAGAGGGCGAGAGTTTTAGCTTGACATCTTTTTCTTCCGCCGCTTTTACTTTGCGTACAAGCGCCTCAGGATACAGTAAAATATAAAATGCTGGACATTTTGCTCATTGTCGCCCTCCTGATTTTGGCTGGAGGCGGATATAAAATAGCGGTGGCCGGTCTGGAGATCTACGACAACAGTCTGGCTAAAGCTATGGCTTTACCTATAGGTTTAATATCTCTTATAGGTATAACCACTTTACTGGCACCTTGGCTCCCCCTGTGGGGGTGTCTGCTTAGTTGTCTTCTTTTGTTTGCCATAATAGGTTTAGCTCTCAAAACTCCCCAAGTTCAGGGAGCGACACCTCCGCCTTTTAGCCGTGGGCAGAAATTGCTGCTCTTTATTACCGTTAGCGCCAGCCTTTTTTATGTCCATTCTGTCCAGCTTCTAACTTTTGCGCCCGACTTTTGCTCATTTTATCCCATCTCCCGCTCGCTAATAAAGAGCGGGCTACCAGTTATCCACCCTTTCTTTCCCTGGATTAGTCTCAACGGCCATTTCTCCAAAGAGCTGTTAATCGGCACTTTGGCTGGCGCGGTAGGCCAAGATACTATTCGAGCCACTTGGATTTGCGAAATTTTTCTTTTAATCAGCGGCATTATGCTCTGGGCTTTAGTAATTAGAAAAATTTCCCACAGTGCCAGGGCCGGAGCCTGGGGGGCCTTTTTCCTCTTTTTCTGCGTCAATGTAGGCGGCAAAGCCGGACTTATGGACGCTTTCGACAATGGCGATTTATTAGTCTTTACTATTTTGGGCCTACTTTTGGGCCTCTTTGTCGACATAATTTACAAAGCTAGAGAGCATTGGCCCTTACACTGGCCCAAAATAGTTCTGACTACCGTGTTGGCTGGCCTCTATGGCTTTATTTGTGAAAGCTACCTAGCCTTAGTGCTGGCTTGCTTTGCCGCCGGCTCGCTAATCGTGTGCCGCCGCCGCACTTCTATTGCCAAAACTTTGCTTAGTATAACGGCTCTAAGCATTTTGGGCAGTCTCTCCATTAGCATTTGCGGCGGCGGCGTGCTGGGCAGCTTGGTTAGACAAAGGGCCCACCAGCTTTGGGCTATTCCCGACAACCGCCAAACCGACCGCCAAACCGAGGTGGGGCCAACTTCCGACTACGCCTCCATCTCTTTTCCCAAACGCCATTTGTTGGCCATTCGCCTGGGAGCCGACCCTTACCAACGCTTTTCCAGTGCTTTAAATACAGCCTTATTCCGCCATTACAAGCCCGTACTCGACGACGGAGGCTACAGCTCAATTTTTAGCCTGAAAGTGTTAGTTTTGCACTGGATACCTACTTGGTTGGCTCCCCTCACCTTAGCCTGGGCCATAAGACGACGCAGCATTTGTGGTTATATGTTCGGACTTTTGGGCCTAATTGCTTACTTGACGCCAGCTTTAATCGATTTTGGCCCTATTCAAGAAGCCCAATATTTCCGCTGGGAATTTGCCTCTGGAGTGGGATTTGCTGGCCTTATGGCTCTAGCCTTAGCCGATCTAATCGATTACAGTGTTCAACTCAAAAGCCGAAGCTGGCGTCGCCTTATCTATTCAACCCTATTAGTCTTTGTTATAGCCAATATTGTGGGGGCCCAAAAGCTACTTAATAACATTATCATTGAAGCCCAAAAGTCACCCCAAGCGGCCGCCAAAGTCTTATGGCCCTGGTACCCCAATACTTATCGCTGGTTGTTAAGTTGTCGGGAATTGCAACTGAATCAGCGCGATCTAGACTTGGCCCTTTGGCTCTGGCAACAGCCTGGATGTAAAAATATAGTTTGGCGCGAGCATGATTATACGCCACAGCAATTTTTAAAGTGCGCCGTCATTAACGGCTTGGCCGGCACTTTGTCCTGCGAACATGCTTTACCACCCCATTGGCAGCCTATGGGCACAGCCCCATATTTACCTAACGGCAGTACGGTAGCTTTTCAAAAAGAGCCTTCCTGGCCTTTAATATCAGGACTAGGTGCCAACTGGTTAGTTAGCGAAAAACCACTGCCGGAAGGAGAATTGGGCCATTTTTCTTCTGCTAATTCTTCTGTATCGCCAACGATTAAGCCAATAGCCACATTGGTGCGCACTTTCGGAGGCCAACGCCAATACTGGCTCTATAAATTGGCTAACTCTTTACCCCCAAAGGGCGAAATTAGCCCCAGCCCAGCGGCCCAGCCTCCTATACAAATAAAAGTAACCGGCTTGCCCGCCGCCGGATCCTGGATGTACGGCCAAGCTTACCCCATTAGCTTAAGTTATTCCCAGCCCTTAAAAGGCTGGTTGCAAGCCTCCTTTAAGGGCCAAACTAACCGCCCCGATCAGGGACGCTTAACCGATTGTCCCTTTACCTTTTGGGTGGAAGGCTCAAATAGTAGGGTAATGCTCTCTCCACCCTTAGATGAAGGCCATTACCTACTCTCTTGGTCTTATAGCCCAGACGGGAAAGACTGGCAAAGGCTCGAAGGCCAAACCCAGGCCGACTACTTAGTTTCAGAAAATATTGACGAAAATTTGCGTGTAAAAGAGATAGTAACTACTTCAGCCAATAGCGGCTTTATTATTTTGAAAAATATCGGCAACCGTCCCTTTGATTGCGGCGGCCCCCTATCTATAAAGTGGTGGGTTTGGTCCGACTATTTGCACAATTATCGCACCGGAGCTGCCACTCCCGAAGGAGAAACAATCTATAATCAAACTATCCCTCCCCAAGGAGAGATAAAGGTAAATTGGCAAACCCAAGAGCCTATCTCCCCCAACGGTTCTCGCCTAGATATTTCCGCTAGTGCCAAGATCGGCCAAAATGTTACCGTCTCCAGATTTTTCTAACAAAAAGTCAGCTATCGACTTTTCGCTCCCCTAATCTGCCTAAAAGAGGATTTACCATAAGCAAAGGAAAGTGGCTGGCCGATTACTGATAAATACCTATCGATACTTAAAGAGGTGTAACTACTGAATGAATTGGAATGAAGCTATCGAGAAGCTGGAAGCCAAGAGAGCTAAAGCTCTTTTAGGTGGCGGCCAGGAAAGAATAGACAAGCAACACCAGTCCGGTAAACTGACCGCCCGCGAGCGTTTAGAGAAATTGCTCGATCCGGGCACCTTTGTGGAAACAGACAATTTTGTAGAATCGCGCATTGACGATTTTGATTTAGACAAAAGGCGCGCTTTAGGCGATGGCGTCATTACTGGTTACGGCGAAATTGGGGGGCGTTTAGTCTTTGTCTATAGCGAAGATTTTACCGTTATCGGCGGAACTTTGGGTGAATACCACTCTATGAAAATTTGTCGCCTTCAAGATATGGCTATGGAAGCCAAAGCTCCCCTTATTTGCATTAACGACAGCGGCGGTGCCCGCATTGAAGAAGGCATTTGTTCTCTGAGCGGTTATGCCGGCATGTTCCAGCGCCATACTTTGGCGTCCGGGGTTATTCCCCAAATTGCTTTAATCTTGGGCCCTTGCTCCGGCGGTGCTTGTTACGCTCCGGCTATTTGCGACTTTATCTTTATGGTGCGCGGCGTATCCAAGATGTTTATTACCGGCCCCAACGTGGTTAAAACGGTTATCGGCGAAGAAGTTTCCGTCGAGCAATTGGGCGGAGCCGATATTCATGCCCATAAGAGCGGCGTATCCCACTTTACTTACGACTCTGAGTACGAGTGCTTAATGGGCGTGCGTCAGTTACTTAGTTACTTGCCCCAGTCTTATGTGGCTTCTTTGCCTAGCGCCACTCCCAAGCAAGCTTCTCTCTTTAGCAGTATCTCCAATTTATTTAAGCATAATAAAGATATTGAAACTGCCGACAGATGTCATACTCTAACTAGCATAGTTCCCGATAATAGCAAAAAGTCGTACGACGTCAAAGAAGTGATCGATATTATCTTCGACGCTGGCAGTTTTATGGAAGTACAAAAAGAGTTTGCCGCCAATATCGTGGTAGGCTTTAGCCGTTTGGGAGGCGACGTAGTGGGCGTAGTGGCCAACCAAGCCAATTGTATGGCCGGCTCTTTAGACTATCACGCTTCCGATAAAGCGGCTCGCTTTATTCGCTTCTGTGATTGCTTCAACATTCCGTTAATCACTTTAGTTGACGTACCCGCTTTCTTGCCCGGAACTCAGCAAGAGCACAATGGTATTATCCGCCACGGTGCCAAGATGCTTTACGCCTATTCCGAAGCTACAGTTCCTAAAATTACTCTCATTATGCGCAAAGCTTACGGCGGAGCCTATATTGCCATGAATTCTAAAAATATGGGTGCCGACTATGTTTACGCTTGGCCTATCGCCGAAATTGCCGTTATGGGTGCTGAAGGGGCCGTCAATATCGCCTTTAAAAAGCGCATCAAGGCAGCTGAGGATCCCGTAGCCGAAAAAGCTAAATGTATAGCCGAATACGAAGAGCGTTTTCTTAATCCTTACGAAGCGGCTTCCAAAGGCTTTATTACCGAAGTAATCCATCCTAAAGAGTCGCGGACGAAATTGCGCAGCGCCTTAATGGCTTTGAGTACCAAAAATATTAACTATCCGGCTAAAAAGCACGGTAATATCCCCCTATAATTAGCCTGAGACCCTTTATCTAAAAGAATAAGTCGGCCTTTAGTTAAAAAAACGGACTGAATCTAAATATTAGATCTCAGTCCGTTTTTAATTTCTATTGTAAGTTGTCTCTAATACTTAACCGTCTTAGGATCGATAGCGGGGAAATCGTCGTTTTTAAAGGTGACTTCCGCTTTTTGGTCGTCGGGGCGCAACTCCACCCACTTTTTAGCCGTCTCGTTTTGGATTTCGGCCTCTACTTTGATCGAGCCCCACTTTTCAATCTTAAAAGTTTCGGAGCTATTCTTCCAAACTGAGCCCTGATTGCGCCCATCTAATACTATATAGATGGGGAAGTCGGCGTCGTTTTGGACTTTTACTTCACACTTAGGCTCTCTCCTGTGGCGACGACCTCCCGGAGGCGGCGGCCCCCAAGGCTCGGCTGAGGCCATTTCGGCACAGATACCTATCAAGAATACGGAAAGAAGAAAAATAATACCGATAAGCTTATTTTTTTTCATCAATAAAACCCTTTCAAAATATAGCTATGCTGCCTAAAGTCTGATCCATTTTTTTCTAAACTAAGAAATCATCCTCCACCACCAGACCGGACAAGTGGCGCTGTACTTGGCCAAAAGAGGCCACTAGCTCAGAAGCGCTACTATAAAGAGGAGAAGCTTGCAAATCCAGCTTTTGGGAAGCTTCCGGTTTACAAAAATGTCCTCTCAGTAAACCTCTTTCTAGGCGACTCAACTTAAGCAAATTAAGCTGCTCCAAAACTTTTAAAGCTCGACGCCAGGTAATTGTTTCCAACTTAAGTTCTTGAGCGGCAGCTTTTATTTGAGCTTCTGTAAGATTAAAGTCACTCTTTCCCCCCTTAGTAAGGCGCATAACCCAACAGTAAACATTTTTCATAATCTCGCGATCTAACACATAAGCTTTTAATTGGCGCTTCAAGCGGAATAATTGGAAATATTCGAAAAGCAAGTGAATTTGCTCGGCCCCAGCTATACAAGGATGATTAAAAAAATCCATTTGCAAAGGAGGGGCAGCTAGAACTACCTGCTTATAACTTTTGGCCTGATAAAAGGCCGCCGCTTCAGCCTGAGCTCCCACGTAAGTTTCCCAAGAATTGACTATTTTGAGAGCAGCGCAAGCGGAAAACTCCTTAAATTGCTCGGGGGTATCGCTAACAAGCAAAAGGGAAGAAGCCTCTTTAAGATCTTGAGTTTGGCAGAGGCGCTCTAAGTATAATTTTTTATTGATAACCTGACGGCTATCGACTAAGCGAGGCGCAATTTGACTGTGGGCAAATACGCTAGCTAAATAGCGCTGACTGTCAAAATGGCTTACCAAGCGGCTAGCTTCTTCAAAAGGGGAAAAGACTTCGTTTTGCTCAGCTTCGGCAGGCAATAAGGCTGCCATTCGGGGATCGGGGGCTAGGAAGTCACGAATAGTAATTTGCAACTCGCGGCGACCTCGGAAGATATTTTCTTCTACATTATAAAGGAAACTTATAGTGCAATTTTGAGTGTCTAGGGTGGCTAAATCCTTGACTTTACCAAAAGCGATAGCCTTAATGGGGGCCCTGCCTAAAGGGAAATTGTCGTCGACTACCTGCATAGAGACGCTAGTACCGAAAGTGCCCATAGGCTTAAGGGGGCCTACTACTCGCACCCCTCGAGCCAAAAAGAGCGGCTTTTCATTTTCTTTGCCAGTAGGCTCCAAACGATCCAGCTCATGGATAAGATCCATATCCAATTTGTGAATGGGCAACCAACAATCGACCTTCTTCTTGGGAGGTTTTATATTTAACTTCTGGCAAGCTTGGCGCAAAGCTTGAGCAAATTGGGCTTCACCCCCCACTTTTAAGGTAAAGCCGCCGGCATTGGCATGGCCGCCGTATTTGTCCAGGCAATCACTACAAAGATTGAGAATATCTAATAGATTTATACCTTGGGGAGCCCTGCCGCTGCCCATAATCTGTCCATTTTCGTCGATAGTGGTGCCCACAAAGACCGGTATGCGATAAGTATCCATCAAGCGCTGAGCACATAAGCCCAAAATACCTTTATGCCAAGAGCCGTAAATAAAGATAACATAGCGCTTAACCTCACCATCATTGTCGAGTATCTCTTCAATTTCTCGAAAGATTTTTTGCTCTACCTTGTGGCGCTCTTGACTGAGCTCTAAAAGGCGGCTGACTTTCATTCGACAAATATCGAAATTCTGAGCCAACATTAAATCGAGAGCCCATTGGGGAGTATCCATACGGCCGCAAGCATTAATCTTAGGGCCGATAGAAAAGCTCATCGACTGAGCATTGATAGCTTCAGGACTAATTTTGCACCCTTGGGCCAAAGCCTTAAAGCAAGGACGCTCCAGAGAGGCAAAAATAGGCATACCTAACATAGTTAGAACCCGATTTTCGCCTTTCATAGGCACCATATCGCACAAAGTAGCCAAGGCTACCATATCTAAATATTGGCGAGGTTCGGGTAAAGAGTAACGCTTAAAGATGGCACAAAGTAACTTCCAAGCTACGCCGGCACCACATAATTTACTAAAAGGATAATTGTGCCCCTCTAAATTGGCATTAACAAAAGCGTCCGGCTGGGCGGCTTGGCCTTCTATTTGGTGGTGATCGGTGACAATAACTTTTAAGCCTTGGCGGCGAGCATAATCTACACTTTCGACGCTCGAAGAACCACAGTCGACAGTAATTAACAGACTGGCACCATATTTTATGGCCGCTTCTACGCCCTCTGGAGATAAACCGAAGCCTTCAGAGAAACGGTGGGGTAAATGGCACTCTACCTGGGCATGTAAAGTGCGCAAACCCAAAACCAGAATAGAAGCGGCCGTTATGCCATCGACGTCGTAATCGCCGCAAATAAAGATCTTTTCTTCTTTTTTTAGAGCGGCCACGATCAGTTCTACAGCTTCAGCTACACCTGGGTAGGCTTCAGCAGCATATATCTCTTCAGAATCGGCCCGAAAATATTTTTCTACTTGATCTACAGTTTTTAGGCCTCGATTGATTAACAAATGAGCCAATAAATTACTACAGCGACATTGTTGGGCTATTTTGTTAATCAGTTCCGTATCTGGTTGGCAAATTTCTATACTTTGTGAGTCAATCATAATAAATCTTTGAAGGAAAAAGATAGCTTAAGGCTTCCCTATCGATCTTTTCAGAGTTGTCAATTCAGCTTCAGTTAAGAAGCGCCATTGGCCCTTTTCCAAGCCTTTAAGATCTAAACCGGCAAAAGCTACCCTATGGAGTTGCGTTACCGAGTTATCTAAAGCCGCCAACATGCGCTTTACCTGATGATAGCGCCCCTCAGTTAGAGTGAGCAGCAAATGATCGCTCTCTTCTATCTTCCCTTCCTGAGCCTGAGCCACAGCCCGGCTGGCTTCTTCCATAGATAATATTGCTGAGTTACTTTCGGTCAAAAGACAACACCGAGCAGGCAACAGAGGCTTACTCTCTCCCTCTAAGTATAAGCCGCCCTCCCGCAAAGATTGCAAACGCCAATCGGCTATAGGCCTTTCCAACCATACTTCATATACTTTATCGGTATGATGTTTGGGAGAGATAAGCCTATGATTGAGTTCTCCATCGTCGGTAAAGAATAAAGCTCCAGTAGTATCTTTATCTAAACGGCCTACGCTAGCTAAAGGCGGACGGCGGCGCTTAAAAGGCTCAGGCAAGAGTTGGTAAATAAGTTGCCCTTGATCATCATGACTACAAACAAAGGCCTGGGGCTTATACATCAAGAGATAAAGCTTATCAGGATCGAGAGGCTCGCCTTGGAAAAGAATATCTTGGCTTTCCACTTTTTGTTTAGCGACAAGTTTGACTCCGCTGCGAGAGCTAACCTCGCCTGAGCGGATCAGCCTCTCTACTTCACTGCGCCTACATAAGCCGCGCTCGGAAAGTAATTTGTCCAGACGAACCTGCATAGATCCTGAGCCTTTCTGGTTGCTAATGGTCTAGTGGGCGCTGCTACCGATAGGATTTGAAGCCATAAATACTTTAAAACTGTTATTTTCGGCTACTTTTTCGTAGGTTTTGAAGTATTCGGCCAAAGTCTCTTCGTAAGGCAAAGTACGATTGACAACTACATATAATATCCCGCGCCAAGTTAGAGCCCGAGCGGCACTGGCAACAAATTCGCGCCCCAAATTGAGTACGCGAGTTTGCCCTTGATGGAAAGGCGGATTCATAACGATCCAGTCATATTGCTCGGAAGGGACGTCGGAAATAACGTCAGCCCAACTGTAGCCTAAACGCACTTTAAGATTGAGCTTTTTAAGCTCTTTTTTGGCGGCGGCCAGAGCCAAATATTCATCTTCAAAAAGATCGATACGACTAATTTCACCAGCTAAACAAGAGCGCGACTCTAAAGCCGCCTTGGTTAAGAAACCGTTGGCGCTCCCTAAATCGGCCCCTACACCTTTAAGTTGAGCTTTAGTCTTAATGTATTCGGCCAACAATTTGGAGCCACCGTCAGCTTTATTCCAACTAAAGATACCGGGGCGGGAAAGTAAGCCGCTATCTTCACAATACCGATAGTTAAAGCCATCTTCCCACTTTTTCAACAATTCGGCCATCTGTTCTTTTTCTTGAAGATTAGCCGGAACTTCTATAGAGAAAGTGCGACAGTGGAACTTAGATTGCTGAGCGCTTAAAGGTACGTATTCGCTCATAGCTTTTTCAAAGCTGCCCGCCCCTAAGCTGTTGGCAATAGAAAAGACGATCTGGCCTCCGGCTTTAACAGAGCGCAAAGCTCGGGCCAGATTTACATAATTTTCGGCTCGCGAAGAAGTGCCCAAAATTAAAGCGGCGTCGTAAAGGGGCTTAAACTCTTTACCCTCTTCCCAAGGCTGAACTAACCCCACTTCAGGGACGACTTTGTCGGGGTAATTGACAAAAAGCAAACATTCAGAGCTCTGGCGATGGATTCGGTCTTTGGGATTAAGCGTATGGGCGGCCAAACGGCGATAGGCTCGAGCCGAACTTTGCTCACACGTGATTTGGCCATTAGGGGAAAAGGCAAAATTAGCTAAGCCGGAGGTAGGGTCTTGGTAGAAAAGCTCAGGCGTAAAGTGAGCTCGCAAGAAGAGCCACTCTTGGCAAGGAGCAAAAAGTTGGCAATATTTGTCTAGGAATAAAGATAAGGCCTTCAAAGCAGCTTCTTGCTCGGGGCTAACTGGGGCCTGAGCTTCGCGCAAAGCACGCTGGCGGCGGCGAGCCTTTTGGGCGGCGGCTACCAATTCGGCTGAATCGGCATATTCGGGGTTGATAACACGCTCTCGAGAAGAGCGTTGGCTGCGCTCGCCTCCTCTAGAAGAGCGCTCGCCGCCTCGGGAAGAACTATCCGAATAACTGCGCGAACCGGTACGGCGCTCTTGGCCAAAGGCATATCCTCCTGAACGATTACGTGAATCACGGGAGTTCTTCGAGCGTTTGAATAAGGGCATAAATAGTGTATTCTCCTTGGTTGTATCAGAACGAACTTTGGTTAAAAGATTCTTTACCGGATGGCCGCCTTTCCTCCTCTTAGCCAAAGGGCAGGACAGGAAGAAAGGGAGATTACCTAGAATAAGCAGGGCGTTTTGGATGTTGGGCCAACGCCGACTGATAGTCCGATTCTTCCCTACAGCGCTGGCTCAATCGATAGTTTTTGGGAGACAGAAAAAAGTACATGGACTCTATAGCAGATAAGCACATCAATGGCGATATGGCAGCCCAGGAGGCTCATCCGGCCGACGATAACGGCAGACCTCCTATCGACGATAGAACCCGCACTTTAATGGCTGTAGGCGACTTACACGGCGACTATTATCGTTTACTCCGCTATTTGAGAGAAATGGACTTTTTGCTTCCCGGCACTATCTCTTGGAATCCTAAGGCCGATCGCGTCGATCTCATCTTTATCGGCGACTACGTCGACTGGCGCGGCGAGCCTTTAGAAGCTCCTTTCGACCAGACTAATAATAGTGCAGTCGAGGGGCCGCGCAAAATTTTAGAGTTGATCGTCAGTTTGCAAAAAGATATGGCTCGTTTGCGTCGCTTCGATCCCAACTTTGACAGCCGTTTTTACCCCATTTTGGGCAACCACGACTTAATGATGATCTCTTCGGCCAAAGTCACCAATTATCTGAGCGCCGATTTTATTAACGATACCCTCTTAACCAGCCGTATCTATCCTTTGCTCAGACGTCAACTCTCCGATAAAGGCCTAGATTCTAACCAAATTGAAGAAGCTATGGGCTTTATTAACTGGTGGTACCAAGGTGGAGAAGGGACGGCCGAGGGTTTTGGCGGCTTAGAAAAATGGGCCGAAGTAATGCACAACGGCGCTTACCAATACTTGGAAGATAATCTCTATTTGGGCGTTATTGTCAATAATCGCTTATTTGCCCATTCGGTACCGGACAACCGCGACTATTGGCGTCCTATGCAAGAGCTGGCCGAGTTGCCGGAAAGCACTTATCTGGCAGCCAGAGAGAGCTTTATCTGGGGGCGTCGAGTCTGGGGTTACGATTATCAATCCGGCACCCGCACCCCTCAATTTACGGACGACGAATTGCAAACTATGCTCGACGCCTTCGAGTGCACCAGTTGCGTAATTGGCCACACGCCTCTCTCTCGCGATACTGAGCATGTTCGCGCCTACGACGATAAAGTGATCAATATCGACGTACACGGTTGTCCCGGATCGAAGGCTTTTATCGAAACATATACCCCCACTCCCACCAGCACTAAGGCTCCTTTACGCTCGCTAGTTATCGCCGATTCGGAAGCTGAGTATCGCACCCTATAAAAATAAGCCGAGCCTGGGCCAAACCACCTCTTTTAGGCGGGTTAGGTGGGCCCAGGCCCAAGTTAGTAAGGGGAGCAGTTTTAGTTAAAAGGCCTTCCCTTGGCAAATTCCAACACTTCAGATAGGTGTTTAAGTACGGGTATACCCAATTCTTTAGCTTCCAGCCTCGATTTAGCGCAATTATATCCCCAACCAGCCAAAGCTACCTGTACTCCCAAAGGACGAACTTTTAATAAATTGTCCAATAAGTCGTCTACAAAAAGGATCTGTTCGCCCTCCACCCCAAAGCTGGTAGCTAAAATATAAAGTTGTACCTTTTTATCAAAGGTATGCTCTTTAGACAAGATCAGCATTTTTAAGTCTACAGTAGCTAAAAGGGCTTCTACTGAGGCTCTGTCCTTAGTAGTACAGATAGAGACACCGTCAAAACTAGCCAAGGCTTGCTTAATAACTTCTAAATTGCCTGGATAGATAGGTTGTGGTTTTAGCCAGTCGGCCAAATTTTGGCGGCGCGATTGGGCTCGCCAATAAGCTAAACGCCGACCGAAAAAGGCTAAAAAGTTTTTGAGGGCAGCCCCTTGGGCCACAAAGTCTGACCAAGCATAATTTTGCAAATTTATAGAGCTAACCTCGCCAGGGAATGGCTCTGCCTCTTCCCCCCAAGGCTCGGGGCCGCAGCTCCATTGGGCCGCCTTTCCCGCTAGAACCGTCGGCCAAGCCCCCCTTTCCCAATTGGCCGCTGCCGCTGGGGCGCTTACGGGCCTAAGGCCACTCTCTTCCTTTACATATTCAGGCCCGCCCTTTTCCAAACAAAGGCGCTCTCCAATAAGCAAAATTAAGCCAAATTCTTCACCAGTGCGAGCCAACCAACGACCTGAAGTGAAAAGAGACATAGGGCAGAAAGCCCAGCGGCCGAAAATTTCTCGCCAAACTTTTTGGCCGACGATATAGCCTTCACGCTCGGTATCCCAAATTACTCCATCAAAATCTAGCGCCAAAATACGCCTATTGGCAGCAATTATTTTGTCCATATCGGCCACCTGCTCAATTTATAATATTTACCAATATTCTAGACTTAAAAGAGAAGAGCCGCTAGCTTTTTTTTCTAATTCGATAAAAAAGACAGCGGCTACACCCTTAAAAAGTTCAGCCCTATCGAGCTTTTAAGCTTTAAAGCGCCCCTAACCGTTAGGTAAAACGGCTAAAGCCTTTTCTAAGCGGCGCAAACAAGTATCTTTACCCAAAACTTCCATCATATGGAAGAGGCTAGGGCCGTTACCAACTCCACTTAAAGCCAAACGAACCGGATGGATAAGCTGGCCAGCGCCTACACCTTGGCTCTGGGCAAATTCACGCAAGCTATTTTCCAATACTTCGGGGCTAAATTCGGGAAGCTCTCTCAAAATGGAAAGCCAACCGGCTAAAAGACCGTGGCTGGCAGCTTTCCAGCGCTTTTTCAGCGTAGCTTCTTCGTAACTCTCTGGATCTTCGTAGAAGTAAGGGGCTTCGGTGACATAATCAGTTAAAAGGTTAGCCCTTTCAGCCATTACTTCCACAACTTTAATTAAATAAGAGCGCTCGGGGCGATCCTTACCCAATTTATCGAAGAAGGGCAAAGCCAAATCGGCTAATTCCTCACTAGACTTAGCTCTCATATGTAAACCGTTAATATAAAGGAGCTTGTCAAAATCGAAAACGGCTCCCGACTTACGTACTCGCTCGATAGTGAAGGTCTGACACAATTCCTCTAAAGTGAAAAATTCACGCTCATCCCCCGGATTCCAACCCAAAAGGCAAAGGAAGTTGAGCATAGCCTCAGGCAAATAGCCCTTCTCCCGATAAGACTCTACAGAGACGTCGCCGTCGCGTTTAGAGAGTTTTTTACCATTTTCGTTGATAATTAAAGGCACGTGAGCATACTGAGGGACTTCCCAGCCAAAAAATTCGTAAAGTAAAAGGTGCTTAGGAGTAGAAGAGAGCCACTCTTCGCCGCGAATAACGTGGGTAATACCCATTAAATGATCGTCAACGACTACGGCCATATGGTAAGTGGGGAAACCGTCAGTCTTAATCAATACCTGATCGTCAATCAAAGAAGAATCGAAGCTAACTTCGCCACGCACAATATCATGTACGGTTAAAGTACGACCATCAGGCACTTTTAAACGTATAACGTGAGGCTCGCCTTTAGCCAAGCGCTCGGATACTTCTTCTGGAGAGAGATGGCGACAAGCTCGATCGTAAGCAGTGCTTTCACCTTTGGCACTATGCTCAGCCCGCATTTGCTCTAAACGCTCAGCCGTGCAAAAACAATAGTAGGCGTGGCCCTCGTCGACCAATTTTTTAGCCATCTTATGGTAGATGGCTAAGCGCTCGCTCTGTACATAAGGGCCGCGATCTCCCCCCACTACGGCACCTTCGTCGGGAGTCAGACCAGCCCACTTCAAAGAGTCCAGCAAAGCTTCGACGGCCCCTTCTACCAAACGAGTGCGGTCGGTATCTTCAATGCGCAAAATAAATTGGCCCCCTTCGTGGCGAGCCATTAAATAGTTGTAAAGAGCGGTGCGCAAACCGCCTACATGTAAGTAACCTGTAGGACTGGGAGCAAAACGTACACGAACCATGTTATTCTCCAAAATATTACCAAAAATTGCGCCCAGAGGTTCACCGTTGCCACCTATAAACCTGCAGAACTACCTGTTTAAGCTCTGGGCCAGTGATTGCGCCTAGTTTCTGGCAACTATTTTTTTCTAATTTTTGGGCCACATTTTTTTCTAGACAACAATATTTCCTAGGCTTAACTAAAAAGGGAATATAACTATTAACACGGAACTTCCCCCGCCTATGATTAGTAGTTGGAATAATTCAGTCATTCTCGCTCCTATGAGCAAGGGAAGCAATTTGCCTTTTCGCCGTCTCTGCTGTGATTTCGGAGTAGACGTAACCGTATCCGAAATGATTTTTGCCTCTGCCCTTTCTAAAGGCAACCGCAAAGATTTGGCTTTATTGCGCCGAGCTCCCCAAGAGCAGTGCTTTGGGGTACAGGTTTTAACCAACGACCCCGAAGATCTGAAAAATTCTTTACCTATAATCGAAGAGTCCGGAGCCGATTTTGTCGACTTAAATTGTGGTTGTCCTATAGATGAAGCTGTCAACAGAGGTATGGGGGCCCAGCTTTTGGATCGCCTTAAAAAATTCGAGCAACTTCTGGCCGTTTTAAAAGAGAATGCCCATATTCCCTATACAGTAAAATTACGCTCCGGCTACAAAGAAGGCCATATAAATATCGAAACCACTTCTAAGTTGGCCGAGAGATACGGCGCTAGTGCCATTACCGTACATGGACGCACCCGAGAGCAGCGTTATACCGGCGCTGCCGATTGGAATATCGTTAAAAGGGCTGTGGAAAATGTCCATATTCCGGTTATAGGCAATGGAGATATTCTCACTTGGTACGAAGCGGAAGATAAAAAGAAGCAAAGCGGATCTCAAGCTATTATGGTTGGGCGCGGCGCTCTTATTAAGCCCTGGATCTTCCAAGAGATCCGCGAAAAACGCGATTTAAATCTTACTCCTCAAGAGCGCATTGCTATTTATTTGCGGCTGACTTTTTATATGTTGGAGCACTTTGGCAACGATACTCACGGCCAGCGCACAGTAAGCAATTTCTTACTTTGGCATTTCGATCTTTTTAACCGTTATCGCTATTTGCCAGAAGCCCAATACCATAAAGATTCTTTACAACATCCCCTTATCCAAACCCGCCTAGACAACATCTACGAGGGCGATCCTTTAGAAGTAGTTTTGGCCGGCTACGGGAAATCGTTCCGCCAGAAATTGGCCAACGCTTTCGTCTTGTGTGCTGTCGACAACCATCCCCAGAGCTGGCTTAACGACGAATTAGCCGCTATGGCTCCAGAGCTAATAGAATCTTATCGCCAACAAGCTAGACGCAAAGCCGAAGCCAAGGCGGCCAAAGAGCAAGCCCAAACTTCAGCTAGCGGCCTGCCCTTTTGTGAAGTAAAGACTCCTCCGGAAGCTACTTCCAAGGCCACTTCCCAAGTTGCCGCCACCGACAGTCACCCCCTGGAAAAAACCGTTTCTACCCCCTCTAAGGTGGAAGGAGGAACGGTTTCGGCCTTCGATATTTCTAGTTTGTCGGTAGGTACGCCCCATATCCACAGTCGTCCCGACCAATTTGCCCCCACAGTTCTCATGCCCGGCGATCCTTTGCGCTCCCGTTATGTAGCCGAGCACTATTTGGAAAAGGCCGAGTTAGTAAACGACGTTCGCTCAGTACAAGGCTATACCGGATTTTATAAAGGTAAACGTGTCTCGGTAATGGCTAGCGGTATGGGCGGCCCTTCTATGGGCATCTATTCTCATGAATTGTTCGCTTATATGGGCGTAGAGCAAATTATCCGTATCGGCACTTGTGGCGGTATGCGTTCCGATCTCAAGCTCGGCGACATTATTTTGGCCCAAGGTTGTTGCACCAACTCTAATTTTATAAGCCAATTTCAACTTAACGGTACTTTTGCTCCTTTGGCCGATTTTGAGCTTCTTTCCCGAGCTTACCAACTCTGCCGAGAGAGAGAATTATCGGCCCATGTAGGTAATATCCTTACCTCCGACTATTTCTACGATGCTTCCAACAGTTACGAAAAGTGGACGAAGTTAGGAATTTTAGCCTGCGAAATGGAAGGTGCTATTCTTTATACAAATGCCGCACTGCACGGCAAAAAAGCTCTGACTATTTTGACGGTCAGCGAAGTAATGGATCAGGCGGAAATATTAACTACCGAACAGCGCCAGACTTCCTTGAAGAATATGCTTGAGTTAGCTCTAGACCTTGCCTAACATGGGGGCGGCCCTTATATGAAATACACTTGTACCTTAATAAATCAACCCTGGGAAGATCCCGGGGTGTTAGTTCGTGTCAATGATACACGCGAATACTGGCTCTTCGATTGTGGAGATCTCAGGAATTTAAGCGTCGGCACCCTGATCGACACTACCAGGGTCTTTGTTACTCATACCCATATCGACCATTTTATCGGTTTCGATACCCTTATGCGCATGAACTTGCGCGAATCTAAAGAGCTAGTCTTTTTTGGCCCGGTTGGCTTAGCCTCTCAGATAGGCTGCCGCTTACAAGGTTATAGCTGGAATCTGACTGAAGATTCCAATTTTTCTATCAAGTGCTGCGAGCTGGAAGATACCCAAGTCGTCTCCTACCTTTTTAGAGCGGCCAATAAATTCGTTGAAGATATAGACGACAGGCGGGCCCATCCCTTGACCCATCCCGAATTGCGTTTAGGCGACGGTACTATGCTTCGCTTTGCCCCTTTGGTACACGGCGTCCCCTGCCTCTGTTACTCTATTACCGAGCCCTTACAAGCCCGCATAAAAAAAGATGAATTTATAAAATCTGGTTTACCTTCAGGAGCTTGGATCGGTCAATTGCTAAAAATATGCTCTGGCCAAATTTCTGAGCCCCACGATATTCAAGTTGGCAACCAGATCAAAACTATCGACGAATTGCGCCCTTTTGTCTATTACCCTAAGCCCAATCGTTACGCTTACATAACCGATACCGTTTTTAATCGCGACAGTATGGCTTCTATCCATTGGGTGGGGCAGGGAGCAGACGAATTATGGTGCGAAGCTTGTTATCGCCACTGCGATCGCGATAAAGCCGTACAAAACCTCCACCTTACAGCCCGCCAAGTAGGACGCATAGCCAAAGAGTTACAAGTGGACAACCTTTACCTCTTCCACTATTCCAGGCGCTACCGAGGAGAGCTTTGGCCCCACATAAAAGAAGCTAGGGAAAATTTTGAGCGTACTAATATTCCCCCTATGAGCGCCCCGGCCCACCGCCACTTATTAGAAAGCGGAGCTATGCGCGAAAACTAATTTTTTTAGGATCAGCGCGAGCAAAAGGGCCATTTCTCCTTGACAGAGATTTACTTTCAATAGTATACTATCCGCGCTACATTATTGATAAGCGTGTAGAGATATACTACAGGCCAAAAAAGCAGAAGCTGCACCGGCTTCTCACCCTGCGACGCCGCCAAGAAGGGGTTGTTTCAGAGGTAGTGGTCAATTAGGAGCCTTTCATTATTTAAGGGCCTACCGGTTTTTGTTTACTGGAACCGGACCACGTGCAGATGTTGGTTCACGTAATGTTTTTTCGGCTGGCAACAGAGGTAAACCGATTTCCAAGGAACTGAGAACTAATCGCCTAATCAGAGTCCCCCGCGTTTTTGTTATCGATGAAGAGGGACGCCAGTTGGGGCAGATGTCTACTCGTGAAGCCTTAGAGCAAGCTCAAGCCCACAACCTTGATTTGGTGGAAGTTAATCCCACAGCCAGACCACCGGTTTGTCGTTTTATGGATTATGGAAAGTATAAATATATGCAATCCAAGTCCGAGAGAGACAGCCGAGCCAAGCGTAAGCCCCAAGAGCTTCGTGAAGTAAAAGTTCGTCCCAAAATTGACGATCACGATTTTGAAGTCAAAGTAAAAACGATCGATCGTTTAATCCGCTCCGGCGACCGTGTCAAAGTCACTCTGCGTTTCCGTGGCCGCGAGATCGTCCACATGGAACTCGCCAAAGAGCTGCTTAAGTCGCTGTTCGAAAAGGTTCAAGAGATTTCTGTTATAGCTCAGAAACCTACCATGGACGGACGGCAGATGGTTATGGTTTTAGCGCCCAAGACTGGCCCTCAAGCCCAGGCAAAGCCTAAAGCCAATCCTCAGGCTGCAGCCTCTCAGACTCCTACTCCAGAGGCTACTAAGCCAGAAGCTAAAGTAGCTGGAAATATCTAGTTTTGGGCTAAGGGCTTTTTTGTCCCACCCAAGACGACTCTGGTCAGGCCGAGAAAGAAGCACATAGAAATGGGCCCTGCTGATATGATACTAGGCAGGGCTGTTTTAAGGTATGAAAGGAGCTACACATGCCTAAGATTCGCACAAGAAGATCTGTAGCGAAGCGTATCCGCGTTACCGGTACCGGTAAGATGAAGAGAATGCGCCAGTTTTCTGGATGCCATCACATCCGCGAGAAGAAATCTCCCGATAGAACCCGTAAGTTCCGTCAGATCGTTTTAGTTGACAAGACTGACGTCAAGCGTATGCACGCCCTGGTTCCTTATCTCTAGGCTATAGGCTATAAGTTACCCTAGTTTTTCGGAAGATACAGTTTAGGTATTAAGAATATTTTTTTGCTGCGACTAAGTCGCTCCCCTCAGGAGGAATAAAATGCCAAGAGTAAAGCGTGGAACTCTCTCGCTGAAAAAACGCCGCACCTTGTTAAAGGCAGTAAAAGGCTACAGAGGCGCTCGTAGCCGTCGCATTTGCTGCGCCCAAGAAGCTTTCCATCACGCTCAGCATTATGCTTACAGAGATCGCCGCGCTAAGAAACGCGATATCCGTTCCCTGTGGATCGTTCGTATCAACGCTGCCGCCCACGCTTGTGGTCTCTCCTACAGCAGGTTGATGAGTGGTCTCAAGAATGCCGGTATGGAAATCAACCGCAAGATGTTAGCCGATTTGGCCATTACCGATATGGAAGCTTTCGCTGCTATCGCCAAATCCGCTGTCAACGCCTAATAGGTGTTTTTCGTCTAAAAGTAGCTCCTCTGCCCTTTGGGGTAGGAGGGGTTATTTTTTTGCTTACTTAGCTGCCAGTTGAGGCAAAAAGGAGAGCGTCAGGTAAAGACAAAAAGTAGATAAGTAGAGACAGTTTAATAAGCAAGTGGAGTCAAGCTATGGATTTACAAAAACGTTTAGAGATATTAAAGCCTTTAATTAAGCAAGCTTCTCAAATCGCTTTAGCTAAATTCGGTCACATTTGCGGCCATAATAAAGCTGACGGTACTTTTGTAACTCAAGCCGATCAGGAAGTAGAAGCTTGCTTGATCCAAGGCTTACAGGATAATTTTCCCCAGGAAAATATTATCGGCGAGGAGAGTGGAGCTCACCAAGCCGCTTCTAGTTATATTTGGTCTATCGATCCTATTGATGGAACCTCGGCTTACCTTTGTCGTTTGCCAACTTGGGGTATAAGTATCGGTTTAATTAAGGGCAGCGAGCCTATTTTAGGTATAGTCTATTTGCCAGTATTAAACGAACTTTACTGGGGAGCTCGCGGCTTGGGGGCTTACGTAGAGTCTCCCCTTTTTGGCTTACAGAAACTAGATATTAAAAATGTCGATTTAAGCCAAAAAGAACATCTGCTTTTAGTGCCCTCTACTTTCCACCAAAAGTACGACGCTAGCCTCTACTGTGGTAAAGTGCGCAGTTTGGGCTCTACGGTAATTCACGCCCTTACCGTAGCTAGGGGTGACGCTTCGGGAGCTTTTATGCGGATCTATCATTGGGATGTAGCTGGAGTTTTGCCTATTCTCTTGGAGGCAGGCGGTTGTGTAGACACTCTGGAAGGGGTTCCCTTCAATATTAGAGAGTTAACTAAAAATAATCCCCACTTGCCTACTCTCATCTTAAGTAATCCTCAAGATCGCCAAGCTTTACTAACTAAGCTCCTTCCTTTGAAAAAATAGATCGATATATATAGAGAGAGAGCGCCCCTTTTCTTAAGCCATGATAAAGAATAGCCTTATAAAAAAATGCTGGTCTAAGTGGGTTTTAGCCTTAATTTTAGGGCTAAGCTTTTTAACTCCCGCCCAAGCTATAGTACAAGCCAGGGTTTGGGACTGGCTAGCTAGGCTCAATCGCTTAATTCCAGCCCCAGAATTAAGCTTATGTCGAGAGAATATCGACAACTTGCCTCTAAAAGCTAATTTGGAAGAGATGCGCTCTTGCTTAAAAAAGTTAGACTTAGGGCTTCCCCAAGAGCCCGTCGAGTTGTATGCCACTATTCGCTTGCTGTTACGCAAAGATAAAGAGCTAACTTTTCTGGCTCATAACTTGGAGACTAACCAAAAAGGCCAAAAGTTGCTACATAGTTATAAGGAAGAGTTAGCCCGCAATTACAAGGTGCTTAATAGCCGCCCCCAGAGGGCGTCCTTGTTGATAGCTGATCCCCATTTTGAGCTGATAAAAAATACTGACACCGATAAATATATCGAAGTGCTGCGCCCTTTGCCTAAACTCAATACCAACTTGAACAAAGAAGAGGCCCAGCTTTGCTTAGAGGCTGCCCAGAGCGATCTAGACTATTTATCTAATCAAGAGCAGAAATTAAAAGAGCAAATTAAAGAATTAGCGGCCAACGCTAGCCCTTTCCGCCAACATGTACGCGCTTTAAGCAATAAGTTAGATCCGGCGAGCGGACTACCTAAACGAAATAAGAGCAACGAATTTCCTAATTTAATTTCGCCTCCGCCGCCAGTAGACTTACAAGTTTTACCCCAAGAGCGATAAAAAATAGTTAAGCAAAACGGCTGCGGCCACAATGCTCGCAACCTTTTATAAAGGTTGAAACTAACAAAGCTAAACCTTGGCCTATGCTCTGGGCACCACCGTCGACCAAAGATGGGGCTCCTTCGGGAAAATGGGCATAGACTATAGGCAAAGAGGCAGACATAGCATGGACATAAAAAGCAGCCTCTTCCAAGGAAAGTCCCCAGATAGAGCCTCTATCGGCGCCCATATGGGCAATAGAATGTAAATCTAGCTCTAAACCGATCATATCTTTAGAACTGCCCATAAGCTGGATAATAAAATCTAAGGTATCGGCATAAGAGAACTCGTGCCTAATAAAGACCGACTCATAAGAGAAAGCCCGCACCCCTTGAGCTCTCATATAAGCCAGCATATTGGCCGAGTTGAGATCTTCGTGGTAATTTACTAGGCAATAGTTCTTTAAGTAGCGGGCTAATTTAGCGTAGCTAAAGGGGTTGCCACTATGGCGTCCTTCTAAAGCGCGAAAATCGCCACAGGGATCGCAATTTACTACCGAAATAGGCAGAAAATGTTGTCCGCCATCGTCTAAAGGGCCCAGATATTGGCTATTAGCTTGAGTTGGTTTCGATTGTTGCAAGTGGCGACGCACCGCTTCAGCTAAGCTTATCTCTTCGGCACAGATACTGTCACTAATAGAGATGGCTGGTTGTTCGCCCCCTGAGGAAGTAAGATATTCTAAAGCCATAGCCAATTGGGAGGCCGCTTTGGGGGCTGACAGAGGGCGCTTAGCCAGAGTTTCGCCTAAAGTGCTGCCACTTTGCCCAAAAGCAACTTTGATTAGAGGATGCTCTTCCAAACTCAGCTCAGGTAAAGAAGCCAAACTCAAACCGTAAGCTGTACCCTTAATAATAGGATAAGCATTGTTGTGGCCTCCGCCTATCACTATGGGGATATATCCATAAGCAACTAAAGCTGCTATTACCGGATAAACGCGCTCATCTAGGCGAGAGCATAAAGCCCGCCAATATTCTTGGGCCTCGGTATTTTCCGGAATATGCTCCGCATCGGCACACAGATCGTCGCAAGGTATACAACCAACTACCAGCAAATTTTCCCCACTTAAAAAGTAATTGCTCTGCTGGTTGAGAAAATGGGAGAGAAAAGCCGACCAAGCCCCTCGGCAACCGCCCCTACCTCCGTTGGCTCTGGGGCCAATATCTTCGGGAATACCTAAAAGAGCATATCTGGCTCCCGCTTTCTTGGCTTCCAACAAAGAAGAAGCGGAAAAGATAGCGTTAGGCAGCGTTTTGACAATTTCTCCCAGCTTAGTTTCCTTCCAACGCTTGGTATAGAACTGAGATAATTCTTGGGCTTTGGTTACTTGCAACAACATAGGACCATAATTAGCCGCTCCAGGAGAAAATCTTGCCTATTTTTACTCCCCTAAAGCTATAAAAAAGCACTTGTCGCCCATAGTCCGCACACCGTAACTAGCACTCTCTTGATATTCAACTATGAAATGGCTATTGGTGACGTATCTGAGACCTACTTTGGCAGAGGTCTCGCTGGCAGGGGTAGCTCTATGGAAAGTATATAAAAGCACTACAGGCGACTTAGTAAAAGGCTTGTCAAAATCGATACGTACATTCATAGTAATACCGTTCATGAAATACCTTCTGCTAAAACCGCTATTAAACTGGGGTATAATATCTGGGATTCCATCTAGACTGCGCGGCTCTTGGAAGACATTGCCAGCCACGACGGTAAACTCTCCTTTACCAGCGGCAGCTTTACTGTTGCGCGGACGGCGCACTGAGCCATCGGCAAAGACAACGTAGCTGCCACTTCCGTTGACAAAGACACTTACAGCTACTTGAGAAGCGCCCACACACTGACCCTTAACCCGAGCAGGCATTTTTATAGTAGGCTCGGGAGTATATTGATCGGCCTCGTTAATTACTTTACCGTCAGAAGAAGTGATCCGCCCATTAGACCAGAGAATAAAATTGCCACAAGAGTTGCCATAACCACTTACGGCTACGTTGGCCGATCCGCGCACATGTTGAGGCTGGGCTCGCAACCTCTCCCCATTTACAAGAAGGAAGACGGCAATAAACAAAAGGATCAGAACTGAAACAGAGACGAAAACAAAAAAGCGTTGCTTCATTTTACCCCCCTATATGAAAGGCACTACCAGAAAAAAAATAGCGCCATATTATACACCCCAAAATTAAGCAGATTTACCCAATTTGTCAAGTCGATTGCCACTAAATGGCCTATACTTAACTCCAACTACCTAGCCAAAAACAAGTAAAATAAAAGCTAACGCAGAAAGAACACAGATTAAGAAAAAGTTAGTCAGAGGATTTTTATCGTGTCAGAACTCCATATGGAATCCCAGGAACTGACCTTAGATGACGGCCGTCGAGTTCTTATCCGCCGAGGGCAAGCAGAAGATCAAGAGAAAATAAAGAAACTTTATACCGATGTATATGGCAATTCTTATACCATTCCAGAAATTGCTAATACGGAAAAGATGGCTCAAGCTCTCCAGGATCGCCATAATTATTTATGGATCGTTAGCCAAAACGGCGACAGAATTGTAGGCAGTGTAATCTTTTCAGTCGATCCTTATCACCATTTAGGTAAGGCCTTTAGTGGCGTTATTGCTGCTGATTTTCGCGGTTGTAAGCTTATTTATTCTATGATGCGCAAAGCGCATGAGAGCTTACTTTGCCAAGGCGGCCCCTGTACCATGATCTATGCTATGGTGCGCACTTTCGTTTCTCCCAACTTCCACAAACACTTAAAGGAGTTGGGTTATATAGACACGGGTATCTTCCCCAACGTGCGCCGGGTCAGAGATTACGAAACGCATAGCTTCAAAATTTGCTTAGGGCCCGACGCTTTGAAAGACAGACGCCCTCTGCCGCGTATTTATAATCAAGTACAAACTATGTACCGATTGGTAAACCGTCAACTTAATTTGGGGCCGGCCATTATGCGCTCAGTCGATTTACCACCTTGTACGGAACCTTTGCCAATATTAGAGTTGGCCACCCCGGAAGACTATCCCAACGGTATCGAAGCTGAAAGGGAAAAATTGCGCCAAGCCAACTCACTGCGCTTTGGTTTTTGTCCTTTACTCGAGCCCAATACTATGCTTATCAACAAAGAAAAGACGGTTCGAGCTTTCTTAAACTTTCAACCGGTAGACGGCCACGCCACTATGGTAGGTTTAGAAACGGGCAAATATGATATGGTCTGCCTTTTGGAGTCGGTAGCCGCAGCTTGCGAGAAGTTGGGTACCAAATATTTGGAAGTGTTGGCCTCAGCTTACGATCCCATAATTCAAGCCCAGCTATGGCAAGCCTATTTTCTGCCTTGCGCTTGGTTTCCCGCCGCTCGTCTAGCCGAAGGGCAGCGCTTAGATTATATGTTCGCTTCTCGCAGTTTTGTGCCGCTCAATTTCAAAGGATTGAAACTAACTGAAGATTGTAAGCCTTATCTTTTGGAATTTTTCAAATTATATAATGCCCGACTGTGGGAGGAATTAGTCAATGCCTAAATGCCACTCTTTGCACCGACGTGGCCCGATCCACCACCCTAGCGCCCACCCCGATACAAAAATACGCCGACGCTTAGAGCGCTTAAGTAAAAAGCATAAGGGCTCGATGGTAAGGCTAGCTTCCCAAAGCCAGCCTTTTGCCGCCCCTACTCCCAGACAAGATCGCTTCTTTGCAGCAGCTCTAATCGAAAATTGGTGCCACCATTTGCTCTATAACGGCGCACTTTATGGCCACCAAGATCTGCTGCCCCGTATCCCTTTACCTTCTGTACAATGGCTCCAATTAAAGGCCCAATTGGCGCTCTGGAAAGATGTGGAAATAGACCATTCCTCAGCTTCATTCTATACTGGACAAAATTTCTGGCCTCCAATAGAGGCAGAGGCAACTTCTGCTCTCCTCCCAGTACGTCGCTACGACGGACGCTCTTTAGCTTGGCTTAAAAAGACTTTACTCCGTCAAGGAGCCCAATTGGGCTTATTAACTAGGCAAAAAGTAAATTACCTAAACTTAGTTGACGATAATAAGGCTAAAGCCCATTCCTTTTTACTAGCTCAAATCCGAGAAACGCTCCCTCTGCTTAGTAAAACTAAGAAGAGTTTGGATTTAATACTCCCCACCATAGCAGCAACACCGCTACGTCGGGAAGTTTTCCTCCAGGCTTGGCAGAACTTGCAAAAATGGTCGGAGCAAGCCGAGACGGTTCGTTTAGTAATTGGCGGCTCCGATTTAATAGATTTTCTGCCAGTAATTTCTGCCCAAGGTAAGCTTAGTTTAGATAAGCGCAGCCGAATTATGGTAATTATTTCAGAAATAAATCCGCCCATAAAGAAAATGCTCAGCCAAGGCGGACAAATAGCCACCCAATTCGGCTTGGAAGCGGAACGCCTAACCTGGCTTTGGCTGCAACCTGAAGCCAATATAGCCATCTTTAGCTGTCGGCAAGGCCATTTCCACTGGCCTATCTATTACCGGTTAATTTCGGAAAATGAGCGTCTTTATATTTGTAATCCCCTAGCGGCCAATTATCCGGTACTTTATTACAAATTTAAGGGAAAAATTGCTCCCCCCAGAGCTTGCCCTTGCGGGTTCAGCGCCCCTAGTATAGAATTAGACTAATCTTAGATACCGCAATCTATTTGAGGAATAATAATGACTAAAGAAAATGAAATTCCCAGCAACTTCAGACTGCTGCTAGGCTTGGTGGTGGCTGTACTTATTAGCATAACTATGGGCCAAGGCGTCGATTTTGTCTCTACAGAAACCTCCGTTATGGCCTCTTTATTATCGGTAGTTATAGGCCTTTTATCCACATATTTGCTCCGTTTGGGTATGCCTCGCCGTGAAAAGCCCTCAACTATGGGTACGACCGCCTTGCTTTTAGTTTTAGCTTGCTATTTGGTAATTGGCAAAATAGTGTTAGCTTCATCAGCCTTAAGCTACACTATCATGTATGCAGCCGCCGGCGTTATTATGGCTTGGCTAATCTTTACTTCCATTGCCGAAAGTTCTTTGCTTTATGCTTTTTGTATAGGCGGTTTCTGCGGCGGTCTGGGAGGCGTAGTCGTTCCCATGATTTTTAGCACTTCTTTTGCTCCGCTCTTTAGTTACTTAACTAGCGACCCTTCCGAAAAAGCTATGGTGGCCACCTATTTGGCCCTTATATGCACCGTTCCCGGAGCCTTTGCCGCTGTAGCCGGCCGCCTTTCCGGCTGGGGATTGCTCGAGCATACCAAAGAAGATGTTTGGGCTTTCAATTCTGACGGTCGCTTATACGTTAAGCAAGCTACTCGTTAATATCTAGCTACATATTTTTTACCTAAAAAACCTAAGCGCCGCTCGACTCCTTCAGTAGGGTCGGGCGGCGCTTAGGTTTATGGGGATCAAAACTATTCCCCGTTAGCAATTATACGTAGCTTTCCCAATGGATGCGTACTTTATTAGCTAAAGTAATAGAATTTTCTTTAGTTAAGCGGGCCCGCCTCTTAATAGGCATACGACCAACTTTAGTAGTAGAAGAGGTACTATGATTAACTAAATAGATACCGTCCTCTAGAAATTGGACTGAACAATGTTGGCGCGAAATCGATAAGTCATGCAAAACTAAATCGTTACTTTTCGCCCTCCCAATAGTAACATTGCCATAAACATCTAAAGTAAGACCGCGATCCGGGCCATAGACAACAACTAACCTCCCCTTAGGGCGTTGACCGTCTTTAGGCTCTTCGGGAGCAGAAACGACTTCATACTTTCTCTCAGCAGAGCTATCTTCTGCACCTTCCACCTTCCCGACTGGGAGAACGTTTGTTGGATTAACAGAGCCCTGGTCATCGACGATAGTCTGAGCTTCACCGATAGAAGTAGTGCCAAACTCCAGAGCGTCAGTCAGCTCTTCAGCCTTTCCAGCAGTAATAATTGTCTGAGCTTCAATACCAGGAGTAGATTCAACTTCTGGAACGATCGTCGAATTTCCAGAGCTCTCGTCACTAGTAATAGGCTGGTCTTCAACACTAGGAACAGATTCAGTTTCTGGAGTAGTTTCCGACTCTTTAGAGTCTTCCTCATCAATAGGCTGATCTTCAACAATACCAGAAGTTGCTTCAGGAACTTGGAAAGCTACCGGCTCTTCTATATTAAAACTAGGCGGCGGAGTAAATAAATGGGCAAAACCTCCCTCGCTTCCCGGCTCAAAATCGGCAAAATCAGCTTCCCCTTCACCCTCTGACTCGTCAGGCTCGTTACTATCTTCATAATATTCTTGATTACTAGTAGTGGTGGCCACTTGAGCAACAGGAGCAACTTCCTCCCCAGCCACTTGCTCTGAATTATCAGATTCGTAACCCTTGTTTAAGGCTTCAATATAGGCCTGAGGCTCTAAACCTAAACTATAGGCTTGAGCATAAAGGTGGGGATCTTGACCATCTTGACAAGCTTGCATATACACATAAGGATCGATCCCTTCCTGGTAAGCCTGAGTATAAAGTATAGGATCGAATCCTGCGGCTTTAGCCTGTTTATAAAGTGCTAAATCGATGCCCAATTGTTGAGCGCTGTCAATATCAGGATCGACAAGCGAGCGAGGCTGCGGCCCCGGAGGACGACCGGCCCTAGAGGCGGGCGCATAGATATGAGCTTTGTCATCGGCACTCAGAGAGCCAGACATAGCTCCCAATAAAGCTTCGTGGTGGCCTACATAACTATCCGAAGTGACATGCTCCATACTTAGAGCAGGCAATTCCGGCGCATCTTCACCACGGCGTAACCAAGCTGGCGTAAAACTTTTAGCAGATTGCTCGGCAGGAGGGGCCCCTAAGTAGACGGCTTCTTCTTTTACATTGGAGGTTATTTCGCAAACCTTGGCATTAGTCTGTTCTTGGCAACCTTCAGGAGCTTCTACCTGAAGAACAGAGTTACCTATGGCAATGGTCGTTCCATTAACTAAAAGAGCATGGGCGCAAGCTTTTCCGTTAACCACAATAGGAGAAAAAGCCGAACGATTAGAAATTTTGTATATATTTTGTTCTTTATCCCAATTTAGAACGGCTTGTAGACCGCCAATAGAGCTATCTTTTATACTTAGAAAGCCCTCATTTTCATTGAGAGCGGTAATTGATCCGCCCACCAACTTAATTGATGAACCCGACAGGGCTACAGTTTCTCCTGCATCAGCGCCACTAACTACATGAAGTTTATAGACGCCATCTAAAGTCATGTTTCCTCCAACTAAACAGGCTATAAATAAAATTTCTTGCCGCTACAACAAGAAATAAGCCTAGCGGCAATTCCCTTTAAATAAGGAAAATCCTTGAAAATACAGAAGAATTGAAGATATTTAGCTATAAAGAAAAACTAACGGAAAGCATTTTCTCATGGCAGACAGAAACATAAAGATAGCGATGTTAGCCGCTCACGGCGGCAGTGACTCTAATAAGATTCCCTTAGGAGGCGGCGCAGCCATTTGTGAACGTCTGCTCCAAGCTTGGCAGAATGTAGAGGGATTGGAAATAACCCTTATTGTACCTGGCTACTATAAAGCGCAAAACTTCCAGGAGACTACCCCTTCAGAAAAAATAGCTCCTCAATTAGGCTCCACTGATAACGTTCCAGAAGAAAAACTTCCTAAAGTTACCATTATAAAAATTCCTCTCCTCAAAGAAGGAGAGACTCCCTGCACTTTAAGCGAGTTTCGCTATGCCAAATTCTGCCGCCAATTCGAAAAGGCCAGCACTAAAAAAGTATTAGAGTTAAAACCTGATATTGTTCTTACTCACGATATTTGCGAAGGGCCCAATTTTAAGCAATTAAATAGGCAGAAGATTCCTTGTATCCCTATATTCCATGTTGATGTGGTAGATTTTTTCTGTCGTATGTATCTTAGGGAGTATTGTACTCCTAAAAAAATGGTCAATTTCTGGGAGAAAATAAGTTTTTTGCCTATAGTTCCCGATATTTTGCGCTTAGTTTTCGATAAACAAGCTGAAGCTGTTCGCTATTGTCCTAAGCTAATCGTGCCTTCTCAAGGTATGAAACAAATTTTATTAGATACTTACGGTAATAATGACGACCTAAGTTCAAAAATAGAAGTAATTCCCTGGGGCGCTCCTACGCCTCAATTTAGCCATTCGGAAGTTGAAGACGCCATTCCCCAAATCAATAGCGAATATAATCTTAATCCTGACGATCCAGTTATTGTAATGTTGTCCAGAATTTCTCCAGAAAAAGCTCAAAATAAACTTCTGGAAGCTCTCAGCTGGGGCGAGCAAATTGGTCGTATGCCTTCAAATTTGACAGTCTTTATCTGTGGAGCCGCTTCTTTTATGCAAGGGCCCAAATTTATGCGTAAACTGAAAGAATTGAGTCAAAACTTAAAGCGAGTACGCTTAATCTTTCCCGGCCATATAGGCGGCCTCGAGAAAGCGGCCATATTGGCTCGAGCTACAGTTTTTGTTACAACCAGTAAACATGAAAGCTATGGTTTAACTACCATGGAAGCTATGCAGCAAGGCACCCCCGTAGTGGCTATAGAAACCCCTGGCTCGCTTCAAACTATTCGACCCCACACGGGAGTTATAATCCCCCGCCAAAGCTATACTGCTCAAAAGTTATGGCATGAAATTTATAATATTTTGATTAACCCTAACTATAGGCAGATCCTTAGCGATCATGCCAAACTTTGGTCTGAACAAGAGACCTTCTTAAAAGCGGCCCAAAAGATCCTCGACATATTTGAAGATATAAGCCAACAATTAAAGTAAAAAGCCTGTTTGGGCCTGCACAGCATTGTTTCACTTACTGCGCCTATACGTTTGGGCTGAAGCATGTTAATTTTATGGCAGGCGGAAATTTCATAGCGGAAGGCGGGACAAAGGTACGGGGGCTAAAGTCTCCGTTTCTCCGTTGGCTGGCTACGTTTACGCCTATAGCAAGCTACAGGCGTATAAGAGCCTTTCGCTTTGCTATAGGCTAAACTCCGCTACAAATATTACAGAAACGGAGACTTTCCCAGTTTGCAGGTTCGTCCAAGGCTTCCGGCCGAGATTGCCGGCGTCTGCTTCGCCTAACGGCTACGCAGCCATACCGGCAATAGGC
>CAKUDB010000014.1 GCA_934644775.1 uncultured bacterium
ATGAAATGAACGTGCTATAGCTCAAACGTACTGGCGCAGTAAGTGCAACGATACTGCGCGACCAAAACGAGCTTAGTTCCGCCTCCCGCTATAAACTGTCCGCCAGCTAATGAAATGAACAGGCTTTGGCCCAAGAGCTGGCGCAGCAAGTGTAACAATGCTGCGCCACACAAACGAACTTGGTGTAGTCCTTGGCTTCGGCCTATTGCCGGTATGGCTGCGTAGCCGTCAGGCGAAGCAGACGCCGGCAATCTCGGCCGGAAGCCTTGGACGAACCAACAAACTGGGAAAGTCTCCGTTTCTGTAATATTTGTAGCGTAGTTTAGCCTATAGCAAAGCGAAAGGCTCTTATACGCCTGTAGCTTGCTATAGGCGTAAACGTAGCCAGCGGGCAGAGAGACGGAGACTTTAGCCCCTGTACCTTAGTTCCGCCTCCCGCTATAAACTGTCCGCCAGCTATGAAATGAACTGGCTATAACTCAAACGTACTGGCGCAGTAAGTGCAACGATACTGCGCGACCAAAACGAGCTTAGTTCCGCCTTCCATTATAACTGTTCGCCGGCTAATGAAATGGACAGGCTACAAGAAGCCGAGCTCAATTTGATCGGACTCGCGTTTGGCTTTGTTGAGAGGATTTAATTCGGGATGTAAAGCAAATACGCCGGCTAGGACGCGCAGACAAGCGCGATCTTGTTGGCGCTGCTTGTAGGCGTCGTGAGAAGCTGTACCATCGATACTTTGAGCATAGTTGTCTTTATCGATAAGTTGTACTTCTAGAGGGAAGAGCACGCTAATCTCTTGCTCGGCAACCGGCCCTTCCAGTTCTTGGAGTAAACCTTCCAGATCGGGGCCTAAATGGTATTTCTCCAGCTGAGTACGCAAACGTCTGGCTTTAAAAAAGCCGGGATTCTCTAATTTTACCAATTCTTGGACGGTAAATTGTAAAGATTTATAATCGGAACTGGAGAGCGGATTGTAAGTTTTCTTTTCCGCTTCCATAATTGCTTGCTCTTGAGGAGATATAGTATTTAATTTATCGGCTAATTGGGCCAACTTTTTTTCTTTCTCTACAAAGTCGGTCTCTTTTTCACAATCTAAAAGCTCGGCAAAGAGGGCTTGGCACCTCTCCAGATCTAGAATAGTGTTGCGACTGCGACCGGGAGTAAGGTTGGCAAACATAATGACGTTATGAATATAAAGGTAGTAAAGAGTGCGCAAGACGTCTAATTTAGTATAAGTGACTAACTTTACTCCCAAGCGATCGTGGATCTTTTCGGCCACATTTTTGGGCTTATGGAGCAATTTCATAATTAAACTGTCGCGACTTTTCTCTTCTTTGTAAAAGACGCCGAAAAGGGGAATAGTATCGCTGCCGGAGCCAAGGTAGACTTGGCCGTTCTTTTCGGTAATATTTTGCCGGAACTTGTCTAGAATTTGCCTTTTAATTTCTGGAAAAAATTCGGCTCGCATAGTGTTGTCCAAATGGTGGATCGTGTGCATAACACGCAAAATAGCGCAAGACCAAGCTTGGCGCTCGGTAGTATGCGGGCCTGAAGCCCAAATGAGCAAATCGCGCACATCGTTGAGCCGTTCTATTTCTGCCGGAATAGTAAAATAGGTGGGGCAAGCGCTGTGGCCGTGGACAAAGTACGACTTTATAAAGCGAATAGCTTCGGCAAATATTTCATCTACTGTTTCGTGATCTTCTTTATTGTTGTAATCGTAACCGTAATTAAAAAGAAACTTGTGAGCTTGGGAGCGCTCTTCTACAGTTAAAGCGCCCAAATCGATAGGGGACTTACCTTCGAGTAAAAAGTCGATAATCTCCCAGGAAAATTCTTGATGGATACCTTGCTTTCCGAGTCCAGTTGGCGGGGAAATATGCTCTATCGAATTGAAGTCCATTTTTTCACCTAAAGTATCAAATATAGTCGGTTAACTGAAGAGTGATTTATTTGCGCGGATGGCTCTTATCGTAGACGCCACGCATAGTTACCCTGGATAAGTTGGTATAAACTTGAGTCGTTTGCAAACTGGCATGGCCCAACAGTTCTTTAATAGTGACTAAATCGGCCCCACCTTCCAATAAATGGGTAGCAAAAGAATGGCGCATAGTGTGTGGAGAGGCATTTTTGAAAATACCAGCTTCTTCTTTTAATCTGTCAAAGAGAATTTCAACAGCGCGACGGGACAAACGATTGTAGAATCTGTTGAGAAAGAGCGCCGAATCTTTGCTACGGGGACGAGCCTTCAAGTAGGCTTCTATAGCGTCGATAGAACTTTGATTCATAAAGACTATACGCTGCTTGTTACCTTTACCGGTAATGCGTATCGAATAGTCATCAAAATTAAGATCGGATAAATTTAAGCTGGTAAGCTCGGCTAAACGCATACCTGTAGCGTAAAAAAGCTCCAGAATGGCCGTGTTGCGGTAGGCTTTCCAATCTCCGCCCGGATCGGACTGACTGTGGGCATAAGTTAAAATTTGGCTGACGTCGTCTTGGCTGAGCACTTTGGGCAAAACGCGCCCTTCTTTGACGCTCTTAAATTTATCCATAGGCGAATCGGTAATATAGCCGTACAACTCCAAGAAGCTGAAGTAGCTTTTTAAGCAAGCAATCTTGCGATTTAAACTGGAAGCTTCGTAATTATGGTTGAGCTTTAAATCAGCCAAAAAGTCGCTGATAGTATTTATATCAATAGAGCCTAAAGTAAGGCCGTCTTCGAAGAGTGGCTGAAAATATTTTAAGAATATGGCTAAATCGTCGTGATATTCGATAACGGTACGCTTAGCTAAATTGCGCTCTACAGTAATGTAGCGCACAAAATCATCTATATACCAATTACGCGCTTTTTCTAAACTCGCTTGAGACGATTTTGAACGCTCGGAAGCTTGGCCAGTTTGCTCAGTCATATTTACAAAATCCTCACTTTAGCAGCTGCAAAAAGCTTTAAAATTATAACATAGCTAGAGAAACTTGGGAAGAAAAAGCCCCTTTTTGTTGTATCTTCTAAAAGAGAACGGCCTGTTCAGGAATAAGTTGGGAAGTTTCGATAAGTTGTTTAATGGGGGCAAAAGTGCGCCGATGGTAGGGGCAAGGGCCGAATTGGGCCAGAGCTTGCCGGTGGGCAGCTGTGCCGTAGCCTTTGTTTTCCTTAAATTGATATTGGGGCCATCTATTGTGGGCTTCATTTAACAAATTGTCGCGGTAAACTTTGGCAATAATAGAGGCGGCGGCGATAGCTGGAATATGGGCGTCTCCTTTAATAAGGGCGGCTTGGGGGACTGGACAATTGGCCATTTTAGAGCGGCCGTCAATAAAGACAAATTGGGCTCTAGAATTTAGCTGATCTAGAGAGCGGTGCATAGCTAAAAGGGAAGTGCTGTTAATATTATTTATTGCGTCCAATTCGGCTAAGGATATTTCACTTATAGACCAATTGGCTAATTTTTTGATCCAAGGCACAAGTAATTGGCGCACCTCTTCAGTGAGCTTTTTAGAGTCGTTAAGGCCGGGAATCCACGTATGTTGGGGCAAAATAACGGCTGCTGCCACTAGAGGGCCGGCCCAAGGGCCGCGTCCTACCTCGTCGCAGCCTGCGCTGCTATTTATTGGCCAAAAACTTTCTTGGAAGGCATACATTTGCTCAAGGCGCTCTTTTTCTTTAACGAGCCAACTTTCGGCTTGAGGCATAATTTTAAGACTCTCCTCATAAGAGCAACCGATGGGCAGATTTTGTAAAATATTAAGCAAAGAAAGGCGCGACATATACTCGATCTTATGTCTTTAGATTATTAAGCCGTTGGAGGCTCGATAGGCGGAGCTGTTTCCAGGGTAATAGGGCCAACTTCGCCTTGAGCAAAAGCTTTAAGCACAAAGCGGGCACAGCGAGGTAAATCGGCTTCTTGGCCGTTTAAGGAAAAGTTTTTGGCCTGGGCCAAATCGATCAGCATTTGTTCTGCCACTAGCTGATCTTGGGCTTCCCATTTTTTTGCTAGGGTTGGCGGAACGACATTTTTTACCTTGCCTTTAGCCCATAAGCGCTCTAGTAGCAGGCTGCCTACCATTTCTAAGGGAATGGCGTCGTGGCGCACGCAACTGGCCGCTGCCAAAGCGGTTAAGGTTTCCACTGTGTCTATGCGAGGGTAGAGAATGCCTGGAGAGTCTAATATTTGCCAATGGTTAGGCACAGCTACCCACTGGCTGCCTCTGGTAACTCCGGGCTTGGCTCCGGTTTTGGCTCGGTTGGCACCAGCCAGCCTATTTAATAAAGACGATTTGCCTACGTTGGGTATGCCTGCTACTACCAAGCGTGGATCGCGAGGGCGCAAGCCCTTGGCCGAGCGTTTCTCTTCTAGGCTGCGGCGCAGGCGGGCAATAGCTCCTTCCAAAGGGCCGGCCCCTTTGCCTGCAGTTGAGCGCATAGCCACGGCGGCTAAATGGTTGGCTTTAAACCAAGCTAGCCATCTTTTTGTTTCCGCTTCTTCGGCTAAGTCGGTTTTATTTAAAACAAAGATTAGTTCTTTATGTTTGCGTTGTAAGAGCTCTTCTAAGTCGGGTTGGCGAGAAGCCGCCGGTATACGGGCGTCCATTACCAAAAGAACAATATCAGCTAAATTTAGGCTCTCTTCCAATTGGCGCAGCGCTTTGCGCATATGGCCGGGAAACCAGGAAAAGCCTCTCTGTTTTTGGGGGGAAGCATTTTCTTCCATAGGAAAATCCTCTCTTGTCCTTATCTTTGAAGTGTAGCGCAACCTATTAGCTTTACTTCAGCGAGCCAACCCGAGAAAATGGCCAGAAGATTACGAAAGCCTTACCGACAATATTTTCTAGCGGCAGTGGCCCCCAATATCGGGAATCGTCCGAATTGTTGCGGTTATCTCCCATAACGAAGACATGGCCTGGGGGAACGCGGTAGGCCGGAAAATCGGCTTCGATAGCCTCTTTGATAAAGGGCTCATCTTGAGGAAGGCCATTTAGGTAAAGCACTCCGTTAGCTACTTCCACTACGTCATTTTCTACGCCTACTATACGTTTTATAAAATCAGTCTCTTCAGGATTCTTGACATGAGGGGGATGGAAAACAATAACCTCACCGCGAGAGGGGCTGGCCATTTTATAGACAAAGCGATTGACTAATATGTAATCGTTCACTTTAAGGGTTGGCAACATCGACTCTGAGGGAATATAGAAGCTGCGTGCCACATAAGTAATAATAAAGATAGCTAAAATGCCAGCTACTATAAAAGAGTCGAGGTACTCTTTAAGCATACTCCTATAAGCAGGGGAGATCCGCTTGCGAAATAGAGTAAGTGCTATTCTGATAGCGACTAAAAGATAAAGTATGGAAAGTAACAGCCCTTCTTTCATAATGGGAAACCTTCACTAATATTTAACAGCTTGGAAAGTAGGCCTTCGCAATTAAAACAAAAACACCCCGCCAGCTAAATTCCAGCTACGCAGAGTGTCCTTGGTGGGACGGAGCCTTGCTTTGCAAAAAAATACCGCAGCGAACGGCGGGAATACTCTCTCCACTCTCTGCGGCATTGATGTTGGGTAAACCTGGCAAGCTCTACCAAAAGGCGGGGAACTAGCGGTTTACACGTCTCTCTTTTACGCGAGCCTTCTTACCAACCAGGTCGCGCAGATAGAATAAACGAGCACGACGCACGGCACCGTGACGGATAACTTCTACTCTGTCTAAGCGGGGGCTGTGTACCAAAATGGTACGCTCTACACCGACGCCGCCGGAAATTTTACGAAGAGTGAAACTCTCTTTAAGACCGGAGTTGCCTCTCTTGATGCAAACGCCTTCGAAAGCCTGGAAGCGCTCTTTTCCGCCTTCGATAACCTTCAGCCAAGCCTTTACGGTGTCGCCAGGGCCAAAGCTGGGAAATTCTTCTTTCATTTGCTCGCGCTCAATACTCTTGATCAGATCCATGGTGGATATCCTTCTCTTAACGAATCTTGCTTGCCTCTGGGGGATACTATCCCTGTTGGCTATAGCCTGCTCACAATTGACACTCCCCACGGCTCAAACCAGGGGGATTCTTGGCTCAACGAATGGCCTTACTTCCTCTTCTCTCGTGGGGAAAGCAGTCTGGCCATTCTCCTCAAGCGTAGATTCCCGTGTGTCTCACGGTACTAGCCGAGCGGGTTCAACGCTGACTAAATACGTCCTGCCCAACTTATCCCTCTCAGGACGGCAGTTCTAAGCTGACCTAAAAACAGCCTATAGCAGAACTCGAATATTTTACCAGACGGGCCTAAAAAAATCAAGAGTTAAAGCCCTTCTAGGCAGGCTACGCCGCCGAGGCAGCAGACCGGAGTTGCCAAAGAACTTGTCTTTTTTACTAACTCCGCTGACAAATATGGCAGACTTGTCAGAAGCCTGTTTAGCCTTTAAGCTAAATTATTTATTAAATTGGGTTATACCTAAACTACTTAAAAAGTCTCTCTCTTCGGAAGTGAGTTGATAACCTTCTAGTAAGTCGGGACGTTTGCGAGCCGTATTTAATAGCGCTTGCTGGCGTCTCCATTGGGCAATCTTCTTGTGATCGCCGCTGGTAAGTACCGAAGGGACTTCCATTCCCTGATAATTGAGAGGTCTGGTATAGTAAGGATAGTCTAATATGCCGGTGCTGAACGACTCGTTTTTGGCTGAATCGGCATCGATTACCCCCGGAACTAGCCGAATAATGGCGTCAGCTACAACCATAGCCGCCAACTCGCCGCCGGAGATAACAAAATCTCCCAAGGAGATCTCTTCGTCTACGTATTTTTGTAAAATACGCTCGTCTATACCCTCGTAATGGCCGCAAATCATGATGATATGCTCATGAGAGTGGGTCAGTTCTTCTACCTTTTTCTGAGTTAAGCGTTGGCCTTGGGGGGAAAGATAGATTATGTGGGCTCCTGGGGCCGATTGGGGAATATCGTCTATGGCTCGCCCCAAAGGCTCCGGCTGCATAACCATACCGCTGCCGCCTCCGTAAGGCACGTCATCTGTCTGAAAATGGCGTCCAGTTCCGTAGGTGCGCAAATCGACTAAGCCCAGCTCTACCAGCCCGCGTTTTTGGGCGCGAGCCGGAATGCTAGTGTAGAGCGGAGCAAACATCTCGGGAAAAAGGGTAATAATATCCAGGCGCATTTAAGCTTCCTCTTCAGGCAGTTCGACCAAAAGGCAACCTTTCTCTAGGTCTACCTTTTTTATGAAGCGCTCTACAGCCGGTATTACAAGCTCGTGGCCCGCTCCATCGCGCACGACATACTGATCGCAACCAGGATAAGAGTAAATATCGAATATACGCCCTCGACAGACGTTGTGCTGGTCAATAACTTGTAAACCCTTTAATTGGAAGTGCCAATATTCGCCTTCTTCCAAGGGAATCAAATTGTCGGGAGTTACACTAATATACCAATCGCGATAAGGGGCCACTTCTTCGGGAGAATCAATATCGCTAAGTTTTAATAAGACATAACTCTGATGAAAACGCGAACTTTCCAGAGTATGACGGCGGTATTCTCCGTTTTTGGCAACTAAGTAAACTTCCTTAGTCTTTTTAAAGCGTTCCGGAAAATCTGTTAAAATACGAGCTTTTATTTCGCCGCGCACTCCAAAAGAAGTTAAAACAGAAGCTATAGCCACAAAATCTTGGGCTTTGAGACCTGGGGTGGGCTGTTCCTGCATATTCTTACCTACTAGAAAATGAAAAAACCGGCGGCATAAGTCGTATGGCACCGGTTTTATCAACTAGATTATTTCTACCATAACCCGTTTGCCCTCACGAGTTCCCGCAGCCTTTACGAGCGTGCGGATCGCTTGAGCAGTTTTACCCTGCCGACCTATAACTTTGCCCATATCTTCCGGAGCTACTCTCAACTCTAAAATAGTTGAGCGCTCTCCCTGAAGTTCACGGACTTCAACCTGATCGGGACAATCGACGAGTTGGCGGGCTAGATACTCCAGCAAGCCTTTCATAGCGACTCTCCTCTCCTCAACAAAAACTCTTACTTTGCAGTAAAAGGAGTGGGGAAAATACTAGGCTTCGGGAGCAGCTTCTTCCTTAGCCTCTGCAGCTTTAGGAGTGGGATAAACGTAATCGGTACCGTAGAATTCCTTCCACAAACCGTTGCCGATAAGCAAGTTGCGGACGGAGTCGGTAGGCTGGGCGCCGTTAGAGAGCCAGGCCTTAACGCGGTCGGATTTCATAACGACTGTGGGGGGATTAGTGCGAGGGTTGTAGTGCCCAAGAATCTCAATGAAACGACCGTCGCGGGGACATCTGGCGTCAGCAGCTACGATGCGGTAGCTGGCCTGTTTCTTGCGTCCTACTCTACGAAGTCTAATGCGTACCATTGATGGGGTGCCTCCTGTGGTGATTATCTGCTATTAGCAATTATTAGGTAATAATTTCAGCACTCTCCCGGCGGAAGTCAAGAGTCGGTGCTCGGCGAAGATTTTTCGCTCCTAAACCCGCCGAATTATCTTTTCCGAAGTGAAAGACTATTTCGACAGAAACACTTATAAGCGCCCTGGCTAAAGCGCTAAAACTTATGCTGCGTAAGAAAGGCAGAGAAGGAACCGATCTTAGAGGCAGTCTTAGAAGGGAAGCTTAAAGAAACCCAGCTTCCTGCCTTTCTTGCCCTTGGCCAAACCGCCTATGCTCTTCATGAACTTTCTCAGTTCGTTGTATTGCTTGAGAATAGCGTTGACGGCGGCTACGTCGCTGCCTGAGCCTTTGGCTATGCGACGCTTGCGGGAGGCGTCGAGAATCTCGGGATTGCGCCTCTCTCGGGGAGTCATAGAAAGAATAATGGACTCGACACGTCTGATCTCTTTTTCGCCAATGGGAAGATCATCTAAAGCGCGACCCACTCCGGGCAGCATCTTGATAATATCTTTGATAGGCCCCATGCGGCGGATCTGCTGCATCTGCTCCAAAAGATCGTTTAAGTCGAATTTGTTCTGTTTAAGCCTTTCGGAAAGCTCTTGAGCTTTTTCTTTATCCAGAGTCTGTTCGGCTTTTTCGATAAGGCTGAGCACATCGCCCATACCTAAAATACGACCGGCCATACGGTCGGGGTGGAAAGGCTCCAAGCCACTTAGACGCTCGCTGGTACCTACAAACTTAAGGGGAGCTCCGGTAACTTGGCGCACCGAAATGGCCGCACCACCGCGGGCATCTCCGTCTAGCTTGGTCATGATTATGCCAGTAATGCCTAAGAGCTCGTTGAAATCGCGAGCGACATTGACGGCGTCCTGACCAGTCATAGCGTCGACTACTAATAAAACTTCATCTGGAGAGACGGCATCGCGCTGCTTTTTGAGCTCTTCCATAAGCTCACTGTCGATATTCAAGCGACCGGCGGTGTCGATAATAACTACGTCTCTGCCTAAATCTTTAGCTTTGGCTACAGCTTCGGAAGTAATTTCTACCGGATCTTGGCAACCTTCCAATTTAAATACCGGAACGCTGATTTGCTTGGCCAAAACTTCTAGCTGTTGGATAGCTGCTGGCCTATAGACGTCGGTAGCAGCTAAGAGAGGATGATGGCCCGAGCCTCTTAAGTAGGAGGCTAACTTGGCGGCGCTGGTAGTTTTACCGGCACCGTTAAGGCCGCAAACCATAAAGACTGTGGGAGCCTTGGCCGCAAAAGTAAGCTTGGCCGCTTCGCCGCCCATGAGAGAAATGAGCTCGTCGCGAACGTATCTGATTACTTGCTGGGCCGGAGTCATGCTCTTTATAAGCTCTTCGCCGACTGCGCGCTCACGGATATTGGAGATAAACTCTTTTACCACAGGCAGGCTCACATCAGCTTCTAAAAGAGCGCGACGCACTTCCCGCAAAGCCTCGTTTACGTCTTCTTCTGACAGCTTTCCGCGGCCTGATATTTTCTTAAAAATGTCATTAAGCCGCTCTGAAAGAGATTCAAACATAACCTAATGAGCCTGCCTCACTTCTTTTCCGGTGTTTCGCGATTGCTTGGTATGGCCAAGCTTATCTCCTTTGTTTAGTCTAGCTAACACTCTAACCCTTATCTACAGGCACGAAATGCAAGCTTCTAAACAATGTGACATATTATATACTTTATGTAATTCCCCGTCAATAACTGAGCCGTCTTTCACTAGATGTACCCTATATTTTTAGCTAACGGCGCTGCCCTTTAGCTCTCTTGTAGGCTTAAGTGGGCCGATCTTGGGAATGGGTGGAGGAAGTGGGGAAACGGTTACTACGGCAGGAAGTAGGGACACAAAACGTGAAAAGCGGGTTGCCCATTTTTTCGTATCTCTAAGATTTTGCCGCGCACGGATTTTAGCTCTTTTAATCTTGGCAACCCTTGGGTTTTGTTAGAGTGGCTTTTTCCGGCGGCCTGGGGGGGCGCGGCCCCACTACAGTTAAGGTTTATTTTTATTTATGTATAAAGAAATTTTAATATCTATCGACGATCGCGAGGGGAGAGCGGTCGTACTCGAAGACGGACGCCCCATGGAAATCCTGATCGCTCGCGAAGAACGTCAGGTAGGCAGCATTTTTAAAGGCAGAGTCTCCGACGTCTTGCCAGGTATGAATGCCGCTTTTGTTGACATCGGTTTAGAGCGCAATGCTTTTTTATGTGCCAACGACGCCATAGCCGGCTTTAACGAAGGTGATAACGGCTTTACTAAGCCTACCATCGCCGAAATTGTACGCCCCAACCAAGAGACTTTAGTACAAGTAGTCAAAGAAGCTATCGGTACTAAAGGAGCTCGCATTACCTCTTATATCACTCTACCTGGTCGCTACTTAGTTCTCTTCCCTTCAGCCCAATATGTTGGCGTCTCCCGTCGCATCTCTACCGACGAGGAGCGCAATCGTTTGCGCCATATCGCCGACGAACTTCGTCCCGAAGGTATGGGCATAGTGGTACGCACTGCCGCCGAGGGTCACGACAGCCAAGAGCTGAAGATGGATCTAGACTACCTAATTAAAGTTTGGAAGAAAGTCCAAGCTAAGGCCAAAACTTGCCACGCTCCGGCTTTAGTCTACCAAGAACTCGACTTGGTAGAGAAGATTTTGCGCGATCTCTTTACTGAGGAAGTCGATCGTTTAGTTATTGATAATCGCCAAGAATACTTAAATATGCGCGAGCGTCTGGAGCATACCGCTCCCGAACTTCTGGAAAAAGTCCACTTATACAACGATACTTATCCTCTGTTCGACATGTACAAGGTTGAACAAGAGATTGACAACGCTCTTTCGCGCCGCGTTTGGTTGGCCTCGGGTGGCTATTTAATCGTTGATCGCACCGAAGCTCTTTGGGTTATCGATGTTAATACTGGTAAGTTTATCGGTAAGAACAATCTGGCCGAGACGATTTTGCGTACCAATTTGGAAGCTTGCAAAGAGATTTGTCGCCAATTGCGTCTGCGCGATATGGCCGGTATTATTATCGTCGATTTTATCGATATGGATAGCTCTGAAGATCAGCGCAAGATCTTGGAAACTTTGGGCGACGAGCTTAAGAAAGACCGTACCCGCACCCATTTAGTCAGCATGACCGAATTGGGCTTAGTACAAATTACTCGCAAGCGTGAGGGCAAAGACTTAGATGGTATTATGCGCGAGGTTTGTCCTATCTGTCACGGTCGCGGCAAGGTGCTCTCTCCCAAATCGGTAGCCTTGCGAGCTCGCCGTAATTTATTGCGAGAAATGAGTGGAGTTATCAAACCGGAAGCGGCTGTAGTTACTTTATCGCCTGCAGCGGCTTACCAATTCGTCGGCCCCAATGGTGTCGAAGTTGACCAAATAGTCGAAGAGACCGATTCAGTAATCGTAGTCCAGGCTTCTGAGGGTATCCACCCCGAGCATTTTAACGTTACTTGTGCAGATAAGGCCTCTTCTTTAGACTTCACTCCTTTAGCTTGTGGTCAGCAAGCCAAAGTCTTACTCTTAGACGGCCATCTTCCCGACAATAACAATTCGGCTTTGGCTGTAATTGACGGTTGTTTAGTGGAAGTTGCCAATGCTGCTGAGCGAGTAGGTAAAGAAGTTGTCGTGCGCATAGTTCGGGCCGGCCTTTATATCAGTTATGCTGATATAGTCCATTTGTAGGCGGTTTGTGATTTCTTAGGCCCAAGCAGGAAGCGAGGAAGACAATATTGGAAGTTAGACTTAAATGGCAAAAGATTAAAAATTGGCTAACTGGCAAGAAGTTAGTTTTCCTGGTCTTGTTTGTTCCTATCCTATGTTTAGCTGTGGCTTGTTCGACTCCGGAAGTTCCTATCAACCAAAAGAGTGACGAAAAGTTCGTGCCGCCTCCCGATATAAGTCGCCGCCCCTTCGTTATAGCTGGCGAGTTTTTAGATAATATCAAAGCTAGGAAATATAAAGAAGCTTACGCCGCTTTAGGCGTCGACGCCAAGATGAGAGTGAATCTCAAAGGCTTCGAAGAAGGCTTGGAGCGCTATTTCGCTATGGCTTCCACCAAGAGCGTCTATGTTACTAGAGTAGTAGTCGACGAGCGTGTTTCTGGCAATGTAGCTATTATCAAGGTGGCCGATGCTAAGTATCCCGACGCCCCTCCCTGGATTTGGGAATTTGAAAAGACCAAGGCCGGTTGGAAGATCCGCTCTTTAGACTTGCCTCCGCTTTTTATCTACAAAGCTAAACAGTCGCCTCAACTTAACTAAGCTAAAGGCCTGCGCTTATAAAATCTTTCCAAATTTCTAAGAAAAACCGGCTTTAGCAAGTCCCAATTATAAGGGACAAGAAAGCCGGTTCTTTTTTTTAGGGGATAATTACTTTTTAGACTATAACTGAGGACTTCTTAGAAAAGCTTTTAAGTATTTGGCTTTTGAGAAGTTAGAGTAGTCGATTCGGGAGGCTTAGTAGTGTTTTGAGTAGGTGGAAGAAAGCCCTCCGCTAGGGAAGAGTCAGCCCGAGTGGGCGCAGTAGTTGGCTCAGGTGGCCGATAGTGCCTATCTTCAAGGTTAGTTGCACTGTTATAGGCTTTTTTTAAAGAGCCCAAGGCTTCGCCCAAAGCGCGGCCTATCTCTGGAAGTTTTTGGGGGCCAAAGAGTAACAGGGCCGCCGCTATCAAGAATAGGAGCTCCCCTGGCCCCAAATTAAAAGGCATAACTTACTATACACCTCGTTTATTAGCCAAGATTACCTAGGAAGTTCTACCGATTTAGCGGCCGTTCCCGTAGGTGTTTAGTGAAACTTTATTTTATTTAAGGCAGACGAAGCTTGAGAAGTTAGAGCTTGAGCTCGCTCTATTTGCGACAAGGCACCGCTAGGAAGGGCCATTTCTAGCTCTTCTTCACTCAAATTCTCCAAAAAATCGATCATCTCGTCGAATTTTTCTAAAGCTTCTTCAAGATAAGATTGGGCCGATTGCAAATCTACTGATAAATGTTTTTTGTCCAAGCTCTTCTCCTTAATTGGTGGTCGAGTAGGAAAAAAGCGCTCTCTAATTGAACGTTTTAGGTGTGTTTCTCTGCAGATTTTGACTTCCTGCCGAAAGAAGGGGGCGTTTTTTTTGGGGCGGCAGTTGGAGAGATACTTCAAGGAGTTTGTTTATGGCCGATTCTTTATCTATCGGTCAGCGAGTGGAGCTGACTATCAATGACTTTGCTGTGGGTGGAGAAGCTGTGGGGAGGGTGGGCAACTTTGTGCTTTTCATTCCCGGCGCTTCTCCTGGGGATAAAGTAGAAGCCCAAATTACCGAGCTGAAGAAGAACTACGGTCGAGCCCGTATTCACAGAATTATCGTCCCTTCCATGCGTCGCATTCAGCCCCGCTGTCCTGTTTATAACGAATGTGGCGGCTGCCATTTGCAACATGTAAATTACGATTCTCAGTTAGAATTTAAAACTAAGATGGTGCAAGATGCTCTGCGCCATATCGCCGGTCTTGATGGGGTCAAGGTGCGCCCTTGCAAGAGGATGGCCCGTCCTTGGAACTATCGCTCCAAGACCCAAATGGTAGTGGGGGCCAAGCCTTACCTTTTGCGCGTCGACCAAAAAGAAGAAGACGATGTGCCGCGCTTCCATCCTTATATTGGCTACTATGCCAAGGGCAGCCACTCGATCGTCAGAGTAGATAATTGCGCTATCCAACATGAAGTCAATAACGAATTGATGAATGCTTGTCGCGAAGCTATCGAGCGTTTGCAATGGCCAGTTTATAACAGCGAAGATGGCAGCGGAGCTATTCGCTATTTAGTGGCTCGCCACGGTTATTATTCTAATCAAACTTTGTTAGTTATTGTTTCGAGTCAGCCTCGCTTGCCCAAAGTCCGAGAGTTTGTGGATATTGTACGCAAACGTGTACGCTCTCTTTGTGGGGTGGTGCTCAATTTAAATCCTCACCGTACCAATGTTATCTTAGGCACTCGCAATTCCGTTTTATGGGGCAGCGATCATATCGTCGAAGAAGTAGCAGGCTTAAAGTTTAACATTTCTGCCAATTCTTTCTTCCAAGTCAATATTGAAGGCTTGGAGAAGATCTACTCTCAGTTAGATCAATTCCTCCAGCTCCAGCCCCGCGACACCGTTTTGGACGCCTATTGTGGCGTAGGCTCTTTGGCTTTATATATGGCCCGCCAGGCCAAGCGCGTCTTCGGCATCGACGAATGTCAAGAAGCTATCGAAGATGCAGTGGTTAATTCTGATCTTAACGGTTTAACCAATACCACTTTTATGGATGGCACAGTAGAAAAAGTTCTGCCTGGATTATGTAGTAAGGGCTCTCTGTTGCAGCGTCGCACCAGTTTTAGTGCCGCCGTATTGGATCCGCCTCGCAAAGGTTGCGACCCTGTAGTATTGGAGACTATCGCCAAAATGCGTATTCCGCGTATAGCCTACGTCTCTTGTAATCCTTCTACTTTAGCTCGCGATCTGGGAATTTTAACAGAGAAAGGCTACACAGTTTTAGAAGTTCAACCTATCGACATGTTCCCTCAAACTTATCACGTTGAGTGCGTAGCTCACATTATTCGGAAGTAATATGGCCATAAATAACAGCGAAGCTACCGAACGAGTTATTGCCAGAGCCAATCAGCTTTCTCGTTCTTGGAAACATTATTATCTGGGCATTGAGCATTTTTTTGCTGCTGCTTGTCAGCTAGATCGCTCCTTGGCCGAGGCTCTGGAAGACGTCGGCGTCCCCCTTTCTGATCTTGAAGAGGGTATTTTAGAGTTTGTACCTTCTTCAGACGACGAACCTATGTGGGATATTTCGGAAAAATTGCCAGAAACGCCGCGTTATTCTCGCCTTATGAAAACTATGGTTCCAGAAGAGGCCGAATCGGAGCAAGCCCTTAGAGTTGAGCCTAAGCACGTAATTACCGCAATCTTGCGTGAAGGGCGCAGTGTGCCTTGTCGCTTCTTAATCTCTCGAGATGTAGATCTGTTGGCTTTACGCGATTCTATTCGGGGCGTTCGTCGTCCTGAAGCTCCCAAGTCTTCCAGTCGAGGGGGCGGCGGCTTTTTTAGTCGCGGCGGCGATAAGAATATGAGTGCTGACGGACGAAAGTTTGCCCGTGAGCATAAACAGCTTTTGGAATACGGCCGCGACTTAACCGAATTGGCCCGTCAGAAGAAGATGGATCCAGTTATCGGCCGCAACGACGAAGTGCGTCGCGTTTTGGAAATTTTAACGCGCAAAACTAAGTCGAATCCGGTGCTGGTAGGTGAAGCTGGTGTAGGTAAAACTTCGGTAGCTTATGGCTTAGCCCAGCGCTTAGCTGACGGTACTGTGCCGGACATATTAAAAGATCATCATTTGATCGAACTGAGCTTAAGTGCGCTGGTAGCTGGTACTGGCCACCGGGGCGAATTTGAGAAGCGTTTACAGCAAGTTATCGAAGAAGTCAGCAAAGATCGCTCGATTATCTTGTTTATCGATGAAATACACCAGATCGTCGGGGCCGGTGGCAGCGGCGGTATGGATGCGGGCAATATTCTCAAACCGGCTTTGGCTCGCGGAGATCTGGCGGTAATGGGGGCCACCACTATCGACGAATACCGCCGCTATATCGAAGCCGATCCGGCTTTAGAGCGCCGTTTCCAACAAGTGTTTGTCAGCGAGCCTTCCGAAGAAGACGCTTTAGAAATTTTGAAGGGCTTGCGAGGGCGATACGAGCAACACCACCACGTACAATTTACCGACGAAGCTTTATTAGCCGCCGTCAAGTTGTCGGTAAGATTTTTGCCTGATCGCAATTTGCCCGACAAGGCTATCGACTTAATAGACGAAGCGGCGGCTCGCATCAAAACTCGGGGCAATTGTCAACAACAAGGAATGCAAGAAGTTACCGAAGAGGTAATTGCTGAAGTTGTGGCCGATTGGACGGGGGTGCCTATTTCTCGTATCGCCAACGAAGAAGAGGCTCGCTTATTAGATATGGAAAACTTGCTGCGCGGCCGTGTGGTTGGACAAGACCACGCTGTAGCTGCGGTGGCCAGCACTATACGAGTAGTGCGCGTCGGTTTTTCTTCACCGACTAGGCCTAGTGGCGTCTTCCTTTTCTTGGGCCCTAGTGGTGTAGGTAAAACTGAGCTGGCCAAAACTTTGGCCGAGTTCCTCTTTGGCTCAGAGCGCGACATGATCCGTTTGGATATGTCAGAATTTCACGACAAGCATTCTATCGCCCGCTTAATTGGCGCTCCTCCAGGCTACGTCGGCTACGAAGGTGAAGGCCAGCTGACTAAGGCTGTGCGCACTAAGCCCTTTTGTGTTATTTTGCTCGACGAGGTAGAAAAGGCCCATCCCGACGTTTTCGACCTATTTTTGCAAGTTTTCGACGATGGACGTTTAACCGACGCTCGAGGGCGCACGGTCAACTTTACCAATTCCATTATTATCATGACCTCCAACTTGGGATCGCGCAAAGCTTTAGATATGGCTTCGGCTCAAGTTGCGGCCGCCGGCGCTGCTTTGGAAAAGGCTACCGGTGACGAGGAGATGGGTGCTTTAGCCAAGATGGAAAATCCTTTGGCTAATATTTTGCCTACCGATAGGGGATATGTCGGCCAATTAGATGACATGCCCGAAGTTTACCAGGCGGCTTTGCGGGGCCATTTCCGTTTAGAATTTTTGAACCGTATCGATGAAATTATCGTTTTCAAAACTCTTAAACGCGAAGATTTACAAGGTATCGTCAATATCAACTTATCTAAATGTATTAAGCGTATCCGAGAGAGTCGCCAGGTAGATTTGCATGTCACCAAAGCGGTTATCGACTTCTTGCTCGATAAGGGCTACCACCCAGAATACGGTGCCCGTCCTTTAAATAGAGCTATCGATACTTGGCTAACTAGACCGTTCGCCGAATATGTCTTGCGCCACAAAGTACCACCTAATACGGTTATTTGGGCCGATATGGACGAAGATGAAGAAAAGGTCAACTTCTCTTTAGATAATCGCGCTTTAGCTGATACCTTCGGGGGTGACGATTCTCCCTCTTCACCCTCAACTACCGAGCCTTCCAGCCGCCCTAAGGCTGAAGCAGGCCCTTCGCCTTATGACAAGGCTCCAAGCAACTATCCTCAGCAGCCCGGCGGCTATCCCCAACAGCCTGGCGGCTATCCTCAGCAGCCCGGCAGCTATCCCCAACAGCCTGGCGGCTATCCTCAGCAGTCCGGCAGCCATCCCCAACAGCCTGGCGGCTATCCCCAGCAGCCCGGCGGCTATTCCCAGCAGCCGAGCAATTATCCCCAGCAGCCAGGCAACTATCCCCAACAGCCAGGCAGCTATCCTCAGCAGCCAGGCAACTATCCCCGGCAGTCGGTAGGTTATCTCCAGCAGCCTGGCGGCTATCCTCAACAGCCGGGCAGCTATCCTCAACAGCCGGGCGGCTATCCCCAGCAGCCGGGCGGTTATCCTCAACAGCCTAGCAACTATCCCCAGCAGCCGAGCAGCTATCCTCAACAGCCGGGCGGTTATCCCCAGCAGCCGGGTAACTATCCCCAGCGGCCAGGCGCTTATCCTCAGCGGTCGGGCAGCAGTTCCCAGCCGGATCGAAGCAACTATGGGGGAGCTCGCTCCGGGCAACTTTCTCGCGGTGAAATTCCTGAGGGCAGGCCTTCAGGGGATAGTAGCGGGGTAGGACAACGTCCTGCTCCTTCCGGGTCTTTGGGTAGTTGGCAACAGGGTGGCTATGGCGCTGCTCCGGCTGCTCCTCCAGCTAGTCCACCCCGTCCGCCTCAGCCCGGCTCACCAGGCCCTTTTAGCCGCCGGTTGGAGCCGAGCGCCGACAACAATGAAAGGGGCAATTGGCAATAAGTATGAGAATAATGCTGGAAGTGCTGGGAGGACCCTTGGACGGGTATGTCTTTCAATTTAATAAGCGAGTCCAAATCGGCCGCGAAGGTGATGTGGCTTTGAGTGTAGATCGCTTCGTCAGTCGTCATCATGCCGTTTTGGAGCCGACTGCCGGAGGGGTTATCCTCGAGGACAAGGGCTCGACTAACGGAACCTTTGTCAACGGAGAGCGTCTTTACGGTAGTGTGGCATTAAAAAATGGTCAGGAGTTTATTGTTGGCAGAACTTGGCTCCATATCAGTTGGAGCTAGGCCCTTGCTAAAAGGGCTTCTTGTTCGACTTATCTAAGTATAACCAGTTGAAGATAGATTCTGTTCAGATCGCTGAGGAATAATTAAGACAAATGGGCTTTGGTCAGTTTAGTTTAGGATCTGTAGCATCGCTGATAGGTGTAAATGTATACAATACTCCGGCGGCTATTTTTGACGGTTTGTTGGCCGTTTCGTCGACTCTTTCCGGTTTGCTAGTTAATCCGGCCGATCGCCAAGGGCGCAACAGCGGAGTGACGGCCGCTACTGTAGGTATGGTCAGTGCCTATATAAACTCCGATTTCAATGCTTATACAAGCTACGTTAATAAATGCTATGAAGAAGTTGACGAGCCTATTACCGAGCTCTCTTCTTTAGCTCCCGAAGTACGCTCTGTCACCAGCATTTTGAAAATTATGGATCGCGGCACTCCCGAGCAAAAGAAAAAGATCCAAGATGAAAATCAGCTTCTAAAAGGTTTGCAAGAGGCGCGTTTAATCTTCTTGCATTTCTACTATCCCGACGCTTACGAGCAAATTGAAAGTGTCGGTCGCTACTACTTCGAGCCTATTCCAGAAAAAGAGAGCAGTGGTGAAGAAGCGGCCGCTCCTCAAGCTAAGCAAGTCTCTTCCTCAGCCAAAGATGGATTTACCACTACCGATTTTGGCAACGAGTTAGGTGAGGAGATTAAGAAGAAGGCCAACCAGCCAGGTTTCTTCGACTTTAAGCCTGTAGGTCAGGCTCTAATTGCTAAAGGAGTCGAAGTGGGAGTCAAGATTGCCGCTGAATTGGCCGATTCTTTAGCTAAGTCGGATAAGTTTGTAGAATGTACCGATTCTACTCCTGAGCAGCTTAAAGACTTGCCTGCCGGAGCGGTAGTCGTTTGGGCTACCGACGCTACCCATCCTTTGGGCAGTTGCTCTATCGCTTTAGGCGAGGGAAAAGAAGCTTCCAATATTATTCGCAGCCAGAGAGAAAAGTTCTCTGAAAAGTACAGGCTCTTCTTGCCTTTATAATTTGGCTTCGACGAATACAAAAAAAGAACCGGCTAAATCTAGTCGGTTCTTTTTTGTAGGTTCTTTCTTTTAATAGATCAAAATTCTAACATAGATAAGTGATGACTAAGATTTTGCAAGCCAGCCTCTAGGGGTTGGGTGCTCCTATTGGCTAGAACTTGATGGTTTTGTAGTATTCTAAAAAGCTGGCGGCCCACTTCTTGGGCCGATTTGGGCCTTTTATTGACATTTATACTTAAACAAGAAGCCAATAAATCGGTAAGTTGGCTGGCAACTCCGGGAATAAACTTATCGAGGCGGGGAAAATTGAAATTCAAACTTTGGGGATCTTGGAAAGTGAGCATATAATAAATTGTCACTCCCAAAGAATAAAGATCGCTCTGAACTGAAGAATAACCCCGATATTGCTCGGGAGCACAGTAGCCTGGAGTACCCAACTCTTGGGTATCTTTGAGAGAATCGACGCTGCGAAAACGGGCAATACCAAAATCTATTAAGCGAATCATGCCACTATCTGACAAGATAAGGTTGGAAGGCTTTAAGTCCCTATAGATAATAGGAGGAGTTTGGTTATGTAGAGCTTGCAATAAATGGGTCAGTTGCAAAGCTATAGGTAAAGCCTCTTCTAAACGCAAAGGGGTAGTGCGCTTAGCTAACACCTCGTCTAAGGGCTGCCCCTTAACTAATTCCATTACTATGTAGGGAGCTTGGCCAACAGGAGCGCCGTAATCGATAAGCTTAGGCAAAGCTTGATGGTGTAATTGCTTGAGAATAAGCCCTTCTCTAGCAAACATCTCGATAGCGGCGTCCTGCTCGGAAGTGGAAATATCTTCCAGGCGCAGTTGCTTTAAGGCCCAACGAGCTAAGGGGCGCTTAGCATCGCTGACAGAATAGACATAGCTTTGCGCCCCCTCTCCCAAATAATCGGTGACGCGATAGAGCTTATCGATTACTTCTCCAACTTGACGTCGAGCCATATTGCACTACTATTGATATATTCCCCACAGCTAAAGGCAGAGGCTTCACGATACTCGTGGTAATTAACTCTACCTAAACTTGGAGTCCCAAGATTGTTACTCTTCGTCTTTTCCTTCAAGCTTAGCTGCATTGAGCGCATTTTTAGCTTGAGATTCGGCTCTAGTAAGCAACTTTACTTGGATAACGTCTCCAAAGCGGACAATATCTCCAGGATGGATAACGTCACTGCGACCTACGCGCCTACCTCTAATGAAAGTTCCGTAACTGCTACCCAAATCTTCCAGCTCATAACTGGAGCCGTCACGGCTCCTGCGAAGGCGAGCGTGGCGGCCCGATACGCTAGACTCGGGGAAGCACCAATCGCTGCTTTCAGAGCGTCCGACAATAACAGAATCTTTGCTGAAGGGGAGGATGGCACCCTCGGCAGTAACAAAAGCCATAGGAGTATCTTCTGGCAAGAGAGGCAAAACTGAGAAAGGCTCGATAGCTTTGCGCTTTTTGCCACCCAAGACAAAGTAAGCCACGCCACCAAGCACTGCCAAAACTACTACACCCACTATAATGGGAACTAGAGAACTACCCTCTTCACCATCGCCACCTTGGCCGCTTCCGCCTTCAAGTACAGGGGCGTCTACTCCGTCTAACACTCTAATATTAGCAATAGAATCGGAAGAAGACTTTATATTGGGAGAGAGAGCTCCAGCCATAGAAATAGGAATGGCAAAGCGCATATCGCTATGACCGGAAGCCGCTTCCAGAGAGAGGGAGATGGCAATCAGTTCATTAGTGTTGGGCAAATAAACTGGAGCACCACTAGTATCATCTTGCAAAGGGGCGGAAAACTTAAGGCGCATAACCGAACCGCCGGGACGGTTGATAGTATCTATCACTTTACCAGCGCGTTTGCCACTATCAAAGGAAGTGGCCACATTACCGCTTAAAACTGGCAAGGTATAACCGACAGCTACAGGAGTATCATTCTTAACAACTTCGCTGTCTCCAAGTTTGGCAGCGGGCAAAGCGGGAATGGGAATTTCCAATAGGGCCAAGTTAGCTTCAGGAGCAAAACGCAAAAGCTTAGCAGGAACGGGGGAGTAGCCGGCAGCCAAAGCCGTAATCCTGGAAGCTCCTTTGATGGCTTCATAGCTGGTGACAGCCTGACAATTTTCTCGACCAGTCAGCACGATAACGCCGCTGCCGAAAACTTCTGTACCAGCAATTTCCGATTGGATTAAAATTAAAGAATTATTAGGAGAACCTTTTTGAGCTATGGCATCTTTGGTTGAACTGACAAAACTCAGTCCCGTTGCCAAAACAAGAGCCGAAAGCAATAATACGAGCTTGCGCAAAGCCAATCTCTTCCCTTCGTCAGATGTAAACTTTATAATCCGTAGGTGGTTCTTTAAAAGTCAATAAAATACCTGTCTAGTTCCTTAACCCTGGAAAAATGTTCTCTTGGAGTCTTAAAAATGATAGGCGGTTAGCGTTTAGTACAGAATTAGGCCGCCTGTACTTTCGGAAGGCGGAAAATATGTTAGGGGCGAAGGGGGCGCGACTATGTTAAAAGTTTTACTCCTTATTTTAACTGGCGTCAGCGTTACGGCTGTAGCAGATATTTTTGTTTCGAAAGGGATGCGCTCTATCGACTCTTCAATTCATAGCTTAAGCGATATTGGACGCATAATCGGTGCCGTTATTACTAATGGTAACGTATTATTGGGGGCGGGCCTTTTGACCCTATCGTTTTTTCTGTGGTTGGCTATGCTCTCTATGGCCGATCTCTCTTTGCTTTTGCCCTTGACAGCTTTGAATTACATTATTAACGCCTTTTTAGCCAAGATGTATTTACAAGAGCACGTTTCACCTTTACGCTGGGCGGGGACTTTGATCATTTTTTGCGGTATAGTGATAGTTGTGCTCTCTTAAAAGTTGGGCTGTTGGGATATTTTTGTAGTGAGAAGATAGATACCAATCTTAGTGGAAAAGGTTGGCGGAGGAATAATCAGTGAATTGGAAAGAGATTATCAGTCAGGTATTTTTGGATGGCGGCCCCTCTACTTGTCAGTTTGCCATTACCAATGCTTGTAATGCCAAGTGTGAGTTTTGTAATTTCTCCAGAGAACAAGCCAAAAATGATAAGAGTCCCAAAACTTTAGTTAAATTGGCCGCCGGTCTCAATGCTATCGATTGTCTCTATCGCAACGGAGTACGTTTTTTAATCTTTACCGGTGGGGAGCCTACTCTAAACCCTCATTTGGAAGAGTTTATGGCCCATTGTCGCCAATTGGGCATGGATAGCCTAATCGTTACTAACGGTTCTACTCTATCGGTCGATAAAGTTAATTCTTTAATCGACAATGGCTTAAGAGAAGTAATAATCTCAGTCGATTCTGTCGATCCCTCTGTTAGTGAAAAAAATCGCGGCTTGCCAGGCGTTACCGAGCGCATTACGGCGGCCAATCGTATCTTTGCTCAACATAAGGTAGGGCGCGTAGCTTCAGTAACTTTAAGTAAGATTTTGGGCGATATTCGAGCTTTGCCCTCTACTTTAGATAAGATGGGCTTTGAGGCCGTTACTTTTTCTTTCCCCCTTATCAATTTAGATTCTAACTATTTAGGGTGCAAAGATTCTGACTTAGTAAATTACACTCCCGAAGAGATGCACTGCCTAATCGACGAAGTAATCCAATTGAAGAATTACTATCGAGTGCTCAATCCCACCGCATCAATGATGGATATGCACCGCTATCTCGACAAAGAGCCCCAAGAGTTCGTTTGTTTAGGTGGTTTTAAGCAATTCTATTTAGACTGGGAACTGCAATTATGGCGCTGCTGCAACTGGCGTCGCCCTATGTGCCATGTTTGCGAATTTAATGGCAGCCAAATTATTCGCGACGGTTGTACTGAGTGTATGATCGATTGTTATCGTGACGCTAGCGTTATGCAACATTGTGCCGTTTCTTTGGCCGACGCTGTCCATGCGGCTTGTTGTGCTCGTTGGAAACTTAGTGCTCAACATATTTTTAAGGCTAGCAACTGGCGCTCGATAGGGGCCGTGTTGGAAAATTTCCACTGGTTGGATACTCTCTAAATTATGGGTAAGCCAGGTTCTGATAAAGTGGTGGCGGCAACAAAAGCAGCAATTGCTACAAGTTCGCCTAACCAAGGGGCTTTTACTTACAAGATACTGGACCTGTTGGCCAAGTTATCTTTTCGTTTTCCGCGCTTAATTATAGTTGTCGGTATTATAAGTTGCCTCTTAGGTATGGCTTACACGGCCAAATATCTTACTTTTGACGCCGATCAAGCCAACTTAATCAAACGTTCAGCCGGGTTACAAGCCGAACAAGATCGTTATACTAACGACTTTCCGCGCTCGGAAGATATTGTGGTAATCGTAGAAGACGGAACGGAAGCTGAGCGCCGAGCTTTTGTCGATGATTTAGCCAATCGCCTGCGGGAAGAGCCAGAAATCTTTAAGGATGTCTTCGAAAAAGTAGACCTTACTTTTTTGCGCCATTACGCCCTCCATTACTTAGAGCCCCAGCAATTAGCTGATATTGCTCAACAGTTAAAGGATTATCGCCCAGGACTAAAGGCTTTAGCTTCTTCTGCCAATTTAGTCGATCTTATGCAAAGGGCTCCTCAGCTCTCTCAGGAGATGGGGCCAGTCGGGGATATTGATCCTAGTAAGCTTAAAGAAGCCTTGCCTGTAGCCGAGCGCTTTCTCGATCTTTTTACTCAGAGTATGGAAACTAGGGGAAGAGGCCCATTAGCTTCCCCTTGGACCGATCTTATGCTTAAGCAATTCGCTCAAGAAGGCGGCGAGAATGAAGATGCTCTCAACAGTATGTTCTCTCAAGACAAGATCCTTCAGTACAATACTATTGCCCAGGGCCGATTCTACGCTTTACTTTGTCGTCCGGTTTACAGCGACAATGAAGGCCAAGATGTTTCCATAAATAGAGCGGTCAGCCGTATTAGAGAGATTTTAGAAGTTTTGGAGCGCTCTCATACCAACGTATTGGTAGGTCTAACTGGAGAATTAGTTCTCAATGTCGACGAAGCCGATTCTTCTACCGCCGATTCCACTCAGTCGGCTATCCTTTCTCTAGTCCTAATTGCCATTATCTTTATTTGGGCTTTCCGAGAGATCTTTAAGCCTTTAATGGCCGTTTTAGGTTTGATAGTGGGTATCGGTTGGACTATGGCTTTTACTACGCTAGTTATTGGCCACTTAAATTTACTGACCGTAACTTTCGCTACTATTTTAATGGGTTTAGGTATCGACTTTGGGATCCATTTTCTCTATCGCTACGACGAAGAGCGCGTCCACAGAGCCGATATCCTTGACGCTATGCAAGCCACTATGCGCGGAGCTGGCTACGAAAATTTGACTGGTGCCGTCAGTACCGCTTTGGCTTTTTACGTGTTGGCTTTTACCGATTTTACCGGTATTGCCGAATTGGGTATTATTGCTGGCAGCGGTATTTTGCTTTGCTATTTGGCTATGATGTTAATCTTGCCTTCGCTTATTTTCCTAACCGAAGATAAAAATAAAGTCTATGAAGCTAAGGGCATTTCCAGCTTTGCCTTTTTGGCCAACGTAGAAAAGTGGCTGCTAGAACGCTCCGAAGGGGTAGTAATTGTTGGCCTTATCGTTACCTTGACCGCTTTCTGGTATGGTCAGAATGTCAGTTACGATTATAATTTACTCAACTTGCAAGCCAAGGGCTTACAATCGGTACGTACTGAAATGCACTTAATAAATGCCAGCGAGCATTCATTACTTTGCGGTATTTCCTTAGCCAAAGATATACCTACGGCTTGCCAATTGGCCCAACAATTTTCTCAGTTGTCTACCGTTTCCGACGTAGAAACGGTGGCTATGTTAATTCCTACCCACTACAGCGAGAAATATCCTTACTTAAAGGATATAGCCGAAAATGTTTCTTCTATTCCCGTACCTCGCCCAATTTATCGCGATCCTGAGCAAAGTCGCATCGCTTCTTTTCGGACTTTAGGCCATTCTATTGAGAGTAGCGATAAAGAGATACGCTCGATTTTGCATAAATGGCAAGGCTATTCCGATCCGGAAATTAGCCAAGTAGCCAAACGTTTAGAAATAAAAATTGATAAACTTTTTGACCTTATGGCTACTATGGGGCCGGGCCCTATTGAAGAAGGCTTAGACGCTTTTGAGGATCACTTCTATAAAAGCTTGGCCGATGTTGTCAAATTCTTGCATTGGCAAAAAGATGCTCCCCCTTTAACTATCAATGATATTCCCGAAGATTTGAGAAATCGTGAAATAGGTCGCAGCGGACTTATCCAAGTGCGCATCTTTCCTAAAGAAAATATTTGGGAGCGGCCAGCCCAGGAGCGTTTTGTGCGCGAAGTGCAAAGCGTCGATCCTAAGGTGGTAGGTATGCCCATTATGAGCTATTACGATTGCCAAGAACTGCGTGAATCTAATGAAAAAGCCGGCACTTGGGCTCTGTATGCTATTTGGGTTTTGCTCTTTATCCATTTCCGCAAATTGGGCGTAGCCCTTTTGGCTCTGTTGCCCAAAGTATTAGGTATAGTTTGGATGGTTGGCATGATGGGATTTTTACATTGTGATTTTAACAGCGCCAACTTTTTAGCCTTGCCGCTAATTTTGGGTATCGGTTTAGTCTTTGGTATCCATATTATCCATCGCGTCTCTGAAGAGGGCGGGGCCGGTATTTTTAGCCATTCTACTGGCCCTTCTATTACACTGTCAGCTTTAACTACCATGATCGGTTTTGCTACCATGATTATTGCCAACCATCAAGGTGTAGCTACTTTGGGCTTAGTTATGACTTTGGGAGTAGGGGCCAATTTGTTAAGTTCGGCCATCTTTATGCCGGCTTTACTTAACGTCTTGCAACATCGCTTCGGCTACAAAGTCCGTTTGCACGATTGATAAAGGGGTGACTTTGCTATGACTGATGAGTCTATTCTCCAAGGATTGAATCCACAACAAGCCGAGGCTGTCACTACTACCCAAGGGCCTCTGCTTATTTTAGCTGGAGCTGGCAGCGGCAAGACTACCGTGCTAACTAAGCGTATTGCCTGGATTTTGCAATCAGGCTTAGCTCAGCGCTCCCAAATTTTGGCCGTCACCTTTACTAATAAGGCGGCGCGAGAAATGGTCGAGCGTATCGAAGGCCTTTGCGGCAGTGGCTTCTTTCCCAATGTCGGTACTTTCCACGCCGTTTGCGCCCGTTGGTTGCGTCGAGAGGCCAAATATCTCGATGTTAGCTCCAGCTTCTCTATTTATGATACCGAAGCCCAAATAGCTTTAATGCGCGAGATCTTAAAAGAACTCAATATCGACGGCCAAAAACATGCTCCCCGTGATTTGCTTAGCGCCATCAGTGCTTGTAAAAATAGTCGTCGCCGACCAGAAGATTTGAGCCCCCTTTTAGCTCAAGAACGTTTGCTTATTCCCATCTACCAAGCTTACAATCGACGTTTGCGCGAAAACGATTCCCTCGACTTTGACGATATTTTAGTCTATACTGTCGAGCTATTCTCACAAAATCCCGAGGTTTGCGAAAAGTACCGCCGCCATTTGCGCTACATTTTGGTAGACGAGTTTCAAGACGTCAACCCTATCCAATATGAATTATTGCGTTTACTGTTAAATGAAGAGAGAAACTTTTGTGCCGTAGGTGACGACGATCAGAGTATTTACGGCTTTCGCGGTGCCGATATTTCGATTATTTTGCGTTTCGAACAAGATTTTCACGACGCCAAAGTTATTAAGTTGGAGCAAAACTACCGCTCTACACAGCAAATTTTAGACGTGGCTAACTTGGTAGTTAGCCATAATTCCGATCGCAAAATTAAAAATTTATGGAGCAACCGTACCGACGGTACTAGGCCCTATGTCTATATTACTGATGATGCCCGCAGTGAAGCTCTCTTTGTAGTGCAGGCTTGCAAATGTCTAGTACAACAATGTGGCTATCACTACTCCGATATTGCCATTTTATACCGATCTAACTTTCAAAGTCGCAATTTTGAAGAAGTTCTCTTGCGTGAAGAAGGCTTAAGTTACCAAATTGTGGGCGGCCGTCGTTTTTATGATCGTAAGGAAATTCGCGATATTTTGGCTTACCTTTACGTTTTGGGCAACCCAAGCGATTCAGTGGCTTTAGGTCGAATTATTAAGAATACGCGCGGTTTGGGAGAGAGCACTCTAGCCAAGATCGTTTCTTATGCTGCTCATAACGCTATTCCTATTATGCACGCTTTAGGTTTAGCCGATCAGGCTGCTGTGGCCGCTTCCTATGTAGGGCGTTGTCGAAAATTGTATCTTCGCTTGCAAGAATTGAGCCAGCAGGCCCTGAGTTTAGATTGCTCTTTGGCCTCTTTGGTAAGGACTATTTTAGAAGAGACCGGTTATAGGGAGAAGTTGCTGGCTAGCGATTTGGAAGAAGACCAAGAGCGTTGGGAAAATTTACAGGAGTTGTTGGATGTACTGAGCGACTTTGATCGACGCTTTCAAAAAGAGTGCCATAGTCCCAATTATGAGGGCGAGTTGCCTTTGCGAGCTTTCTTAAATGAAATATCCTTAATTTCTGGTCGCGACGAATTTGACGAAAGTGCCGACAAACAAGACAGTTTAGTCCTAATGACTATCCATACTTCCAAAGGGTTAGAATTTCCGGTAGTTTTCTTGGTGGGTATGGAAGACGGATTTTTACCCCACCATCGCTCTTTAGCTGATGGCGACAAGGGAGTAGAAGAAGAGCGGCGCCTCTGTTACGTGGGTTTAACTAGAGCTAAAGATATGTTATATCTCACGGCAGCTTGTCATCGCGGCGATCAAGATTCGGAATTGTCTCGCTTTATCTACGAAATGCCTCTTAAACAGATTGAAGTAAAAAGTAGCAACGGCTGGAAAGCTAAAGCTATAGCTCAAAAGCTCTCTTCTGGTCAGCCCTTCCGCTCTGGCAGCGAAGAGCTTAAAGATAAACAGGCCAACTCGCTGGAAAAAGCTAGGCCGATAATGGTTATGCCACCCCAAGTGCGGCAATTCCGCCGTCGCGAAATTGCCGTTAAGTTCCCGGCTGGTTGTACTATCAACCATAAAATTAACGGTTTGGGTACCGTATCTTTTATAGCTTCTGGCAAGTTGTGGGTACGCTTTAAAAGTCGGCCCGGAGAATGTTTACCTATAGCTTGTGCCGATGTCGAGCGGGTAAATAGTTAGCGGCCGGACTTAAAGCTTGTCTATAGGGGCCTTATCTAGGGCAGGCTTTTATCTAAGGCCAGACGAAAGAAAAGTGGCCGTCCGAGTTGTCGGCAGCTTGGGGCAGTTCTTTCACTCTTTCTCACTAGGAAGGTCTTAAAAATAATATGAACGAGCAGCAGATGAACCAGCTGAAAGCTTTACCTTTTCCTGTCTTTTATTATTGTGGCATGGACGAAGATTTGCAGCTAGTCAATGTTGAAGTAGATTATATGTCGCCTTTGGGAGCTTCTTATGTGCTAACTTACTCCAGCGATATGGGCGGAGAAATAAAAATTTACGGTTGTAACGGGGGAGTTGGCGATCTTGTCCCTGGCGAAAAGCAAGTAACTTTTAGCAATATCCTTTATGGCAAAGGCACGGCGGAGGTCTATCCTAAAGACTCAGAAGAGGGGGTATCTTTTAGGGCCAATTGGATTAGCGCTTGGCGCAAAGGCTCTTATTATAGTTTTTCCGGTAAAGATGTACCGGAGCGCTTCATTAAAAAAATAGTCGATGGTTTAATCGAATTAGAATAAGTTTTGATTGGGCCAAGTTAAGGAGGAGGGTATTTCTATGAATAAAGTGCTTTTTTCTGTAAGTGCAGTAGCTATCTTTTTTAGTTTAAGTTTAGGTACTTGGGCCGATCTTAATGATAGGGCCGATATGGCGAGTAGTTCCTCTCCCAAGCTGGTAGCTCAAAGCTTGCCCGAAGCTTATAATGACACTTTTAACCAAAATCAGGCCGCTTTACTTAAAGCCTTGCCTTGCTCGGTTGTTTATTATCCTGGCAGTGATGCCAATTTCTCTTTAGAAGAAGTTCAAGCTACTGCTCAAGGGCCCTACTGCGCTTATAAGCTGACTTATTTTGCTACTCAAGGTGGCCAGCTTACTATCGAAGGTTGCAATGGCGGCATTGGCGATATTCCCTTAAAAAGCGGTTTTAATGCTTACACTATACCTACCCCCTTCGGCTCGGGCCAAGCCTACTTAAAAAGTGGTTCAGCTAAAGATAAGGCTGAATTTTATAGCCAATGGTTGGAGGTAGAACCCAATATTTACTGTCGCTTCAGCGCTAAAAATGTGCCTGACCGATATATTAAGGGCTTGGCCGCTGGCTTAAAAAAATTATATTAGTGAAGCTGTGGGGAAATGGAGTAGCTTTATATCTAATTCAACTTGGAAACCCACTTTACCGGCGCTAATAGCAATAGTATCGAATTTGAGGCAACTTTCGTCTATAAAAGTAGGAAAGGCCTTCTTCATACCTATAGGTGAGCAACCACCATGAACATAGCCAGTTAGAGGCAGAAGTTCTCTTTGGGGGATCATCTCTATCGCTTTTTCTTTTACTGTGGCTGCTGCTTTTTTTAAGTCTAGATGGCCGTAAGCGGGTATTACAAAAACATAATGATTTTTGCTGCGTCCAATCGTCACCAAAGTTTTGAAGACGCGCTCTGGGGGTAAGCCTACCTCTTGAGCGATCTCTTCAGCCGTTTTGCTAGGATCGGCCTTATAAGTGTGCTCGATAAAGGGTATTTTCTTTTGCTTTAATAGGCGCATAACGTTGGTGCTTTTTTCACTCATAACTTTTTACTCCGCTTTATTTTTAGAATAAAGCTCCCAAAATTTCGGCTCCCAAAATAATGATTTTAACGCTGGGAATAAAGAATAGTTGGGAAAGTACGGTACCTAAAATTGAACCTAAGCACAGAAATACGGCCATAGCCTCGACTTCATGTAAAGATCGTTGGCCATTTACGCCTTCATCGGTAATTTTGGCAGCTGTAGGATCGACAATAATACTACCTAAAATAGTAGCCGCTCCGTTTATTACTGAAGAGAGCAAGGTAGCTGTGCGGGCCAAATGGCCAGTTAATTCGGCACCAGCTTGGATAGCGGCCAAAACACCGATTACATGGATACCCACTACAAAGATATTGGCCACTAAAAAGCTTTTGGGTAACAATTTTAGATCGCTAATTAACACTCCGAAGCTTGAAGGGCGACGCCGACATTGCCACACCCGGCCCCAGTATTTAGGTTTAGCTAAATCTTGGAGCAAGGTGGCCATAGATCCACCCCTTTTTTCTAGGGCTTTAATGGCCATATTGTAGATGGCTACGAAGGTAGGCATAAGCAACCAACCCAAAATAGTGCCCAAGGTGGCACCGCCGATTACCCAGCGGAAGAGAGGCAACAATTCAGCTGCTGAAGCTGCTCCTTTTACTACTGAGTCTCTAACTGAGCCTAAAATAGGGGCATACACTTGGGTAGTTAGGCGGGTAATCAGGAAGAAAACATTATAAATAGCTAGAGCTGTGGCCACATTTTTGGTAATGACAGCCGAAATGCGCGAGCTTAAGGAAGTGCACATTAGGCAACTGACAACTACGTTTAACCCTATGACTAGCCACATATTTTCGGCCATCTGGGCTCGACCCAGCCTTTCGGTAGCTAAGCTGATAATTTTGATAGCTAGCGGAAAGGTGAAAAGTCCGAGCAAACCGCCTATAAAATTGCCTAAGCCTAAGTGGAAAGTGAGTTGTAAGACGTGGCTGGCTGGACGTTGACCGGAGACAGCCTGATCGGTAATAACGGCCGCCTTGGGATCGACAAAAAGGCTAAAAGCAATAGCGGCAAATGAGTTGACCAAGCCGGAAAGAAGGACGGCGGTGGCCGCTAGATCTGGGTAGAGGGCGCTTACTTGCAAAGCTGCCAGGGCACCTACTGTCCAAATGGCAGTAGCAAAAACATTCCAGCTTAGCAAATCCCAAGGCAGGACAAAAGGCTCGTCGGGAGGGGCGTCTTCTGAAGAGCTAACCGGAGGATGGGCCCAGGTTTTAAGTTCTAAAGGGGAGCGCAGACAACCCCATAAAGCCTTGAGACCGCGCCGCGACGGTAGGGCCAAAAGCATTTTTAACATGGAGCCGCGCACCGTTATACTGCCAATACCCCGCTCGTAAATAGCTGTAAATGTAGGTAAGAGCAACCAAGAGAATAGAGCGCCTAAAGCCGAGCTAAGAACTACCCATTGGATTTGCTCGTAAAGTATGTTTACATTGCCACTTTGGACAGCTCTGTCAACATATTTGCCCAAGATAGGCAAATAAAAGAGGTTGGCAAAGCGGGTAAACATAAAGAAAATAGCCGATACGGCCAAAGATAAAGCCACTTGCTTGGTGCGAATAGCGGCCGGACGGGCAGCAGTATTTAGGGTAGTTAGCATAGAGACGAGGGCAGCTAGAGCCATAATAAAGAGCAATTTGCCGTCGCCCAAAAGTGAAATGTTCATGTTAAACGATCTTTCCCGACAAAAAAGGACTCAAATAAGCCCTCCGCTATTCAGCTTGGCTAACTTTTTAGCCTGCTTGTCAGGTCAGTCTCTGGGAAAATAAAAATATTAAGCTTAAAGAACGGCTCGTCCTTTAAGCTTTTAAGTGGTGAATTTTTAGGTTTTGTCTATCTTTTTTAAGCGGGAGCGCACGTCGTCGGCTAGAGAAGGATCTAACTCTATAGCTTTTTCCCAAGCCTCTTTGGCCTTACTCTCTTTATCGGTTTGAGCCAAAATATCGCCGTAAAGCAATTGATATTCGGGATTATTTTGTTGCAAATCGACAGCTTTGCGCATATGTTTTGCCGCTTTATCCAACTTCTTACTCTGATCGCGATACAGTAAAGCCAAAGAATAGTGAACTAAAGGATTTTCTGGAGCTAATTTATAGGCTTGTTGCAAATATTCTTCAGCTTCTTGGTAATTATATTGGCGATGTTCGGCTTCGGCTATAGAGCAAAGGGCTTCTATGTTGTTGGGATCGTCAGCCAAAAGCTTGCTAAAATGGCCCTGAGCAGCTTGAAAATCGCCGCGCAGAAGCTCTAAATTGCCCAAAAAGTCTAGACAATCGAGCTGGCTGGGAGAAAGCTCCAGCGATTTTTCCAAAGCTTGGCAAGCTTGTTGGAGCTCGCCTTTAATAGTTAAAGCTCGCCCCAAGTTGTAAAAAGAATCGGCGTCTTTAGGGTTGCATTGACAAGCTTTTTTAAATTCATGAATAGAAAAATCTATAGCTCCGCAATTAAAGTAAACTACGCCCAAATTCAAGTGGGAGCGGTAAAAGTCTGGATTGCAAGTTACGGCTCGCTTTAATATGTCTATGGCAAAAGCATTTTCGCCTATTTCTAAGAGAATCATACCTAATAGATTGTGAGCATCAATATCGGCGGGATTTCTCTCTAAAATATTATTGAGCTGAAATATAGCCTTATGGGGGCGACCTAAAGCCCGGTAGGCCTCAGCTAAACATATACGCAAACCGGTTTCGTCTTCCAATTGGCCAGTTTTGTCGGCCAAGCAGCGCTTCCAATACTTTAAGGCTAAGTCGAAGTGCTCGAGATGAAAATGGGCCATGCCCAAAAGGTAGTTGGCGTCTAGGTTGGTCTGATCTAATTTGACTGCCGCTTCAAATTGCTCCAGAGCACCTTCTATATCGTCAGTTTCGGCTAAGGATATGCCAAAATCGATACGAATATTGATATTTTCCGGATCGAGCTCGACAGCTTTATACCAAGCCGATTGGGCTTCTTCGTATTTGCCTTGCCCTTGCAAAGCCCCGGCCAAATGGCAATACTGACGGAAGCTGGCCGGATTGTGATATTGGGCAAAATGAAGAAGCTTGCCATTTCTCTCTATCGAAACAGCGGTACCTTTCTGTTCTGCTGAAGATTTAGAATTACGCATCAGTACAACAGGCTCTTTCTCCAACCCCCCGAGGTTGGCGGCAAACTCTTCGAAATACACTATGATATTACCGCAAATTAGTTGTGCGAACAATCTACTAGAATATTCTCCACCTTTTGGCAGAGAATAGAGAGTCTAACCCAGCAAAAAAGATAAACCCCAAAGCCGATACCCTTACGAATGCACTTTTATTTTAGAGGCTATTTGTTAAAATTTTGGTTTTTTTTAGTTAATTGAATGTTTACTTTGTGTATTTTTGAAGCTTAATTAGGTAGAAAAGTTGTAGGCTCACCATAAAAAAAGAGCAGTCCTATCAGAACTGCCCTTTTTTATGATTAGTTCTTATTGGTTAGCCAATAAGAACCCCATATCTCTACATGAGAATACCGGCTAAGCAAGCGGTCATCATGGAAGCCATAGCGCCGCCGAACATAGCTCTGACGCCGAGTTTGGCCAATTCAGACTGACGGCTGGGAGCTAAGCCACCGATACAACCGACGTTAATACCGATAGAGGAGAAGTTGGCAAAGCCGCACAGAGCGAAAGTGGCGATAAGTTTGCCCTTTTGGGTAAGCTCTTGCAAAACGGCAGCTTTGTCGCCGACGGTCATATGGTTCAAAAGATCGGAGTAGGCGACGAACTCGTTTAAGACGAGCTTTTCACCAATTAAGGAAGCTACGATCTGAGCGTCGGAAGCAGGAGCGCCGATCAACCAGGCTACCGGCCATAAGACGATACCCAAAATGCTCTGGATGGAAATTTTGTCAGCATAAAGGAAAGTCTGACCAAACCAACCGGCTACAATGTCACAAATATGGCCAAAGTAACCCAAGGCACCATTTACTGTAGCGATAATGGCAATAAAGGCAATTAAGACGGTACCGACAATGAAAGCTAGATGCATACCGTCGATAGCTCCTTTGGAAGCCGCTTCGATAATCGATTTCTCTTTACATTCGGTCTTTAATTCGACGACGCCGGAAGTTTCAGGCTGGCCTTCTTCAGGGCAGAGGATCTTGGAAAGGACTAAGCCGGCCGGAGCGCCCATAATGGAGGCGGTAATGATGTGGGGAGCCCACTCGGGACCGAGCATACCTACGTAGGCAAAGAGCACAGAACCGGCAATAGTAGCCATACCGCCAGTCATGATAGTGTTGAGCTCGGAGCGGGTCATCTTCTCTAAGTAGGGACGAACCAAGAGGGGAGCTTCGCTCTGGCCTACAAATACGGTACCGATGGCGTAGAGGCTTTCGGCACCGGAGGTGTTCATAAATTTTACCACCAACTTAGCTACAACTCTGATAATGAATTGCATAATACCTAAGTAGTAAGCTATAGAAGCCAAAGATCCGACAAAAATAATAGCCGGAAGCACTTGGAAGGCGAAGATCATGCCCAAAGCGCCTTGATCGTTGCTGCTGGCGGGCACCAGAGCGCCGAAGACAAAGTGGGAGCCCTCATTGGTAAACTCAAGGAGCTTATTGACGAGGTGCCCCAAAAAGGCGAAAATATCATGGCCTATCTTTGTCTTTAATACAAATAGTCCTAAGACTATTTGCAACCCTAAGCCGACGCCTACAGTTTTGTAATTGATCTTTTTGCGATTTGTGGAGAACGCATAGGCAATACCTAGGATGAATAGGATACCGAGCAATCCGGTAAATCTCTCCATACGAACACCTCATTGAAAGGAAAAAATAGCTGCCGCCGTTTATAAGCGATAACTCTCGCCAGTTCGCGCCCAAAACCTGCCGTCCTGCAGAGTTGTCGCCTTCAAATAGGCAAAAGCTTCGCCGAAAAGCGGTATAAAGCAGGAAGAAGCCAACTGGTGACTAATCATAGTTGGCTTCAACGCTGTAGCTGTAGCTTGCTTATTTCAAGTTTGCGGCTCAGAGTGCGGCATAAGTTTTGTACGAAGATACCTATTTGTGCTGCAGCGTCAGTCAGGAGGGTTATTATGGCGGTAAAGACCGTAAAAGAAAAAGTTCCCGTAATTGTTCTAACTACTTCTTATCGTCTCGAAGGTGATATGCACGTAGTACCGGGCGGAAGATTGCTCGATGAAATAAACCGTGAGCGAGGCTTTATTCCTCTTACCAACGCTACTCTCTTCGATCCCGTGAGCGGCCAGCCTGTAGATACTTTGGAGTTTATTGCGGTCAACAAAGAGCTGGTTCTTATGGTTGCGCCAGTTGAAGTTCCCTCCAAACCCAATAGTGAGATGTAAACTATTGAAAAGCTAGCCAATAGAATAGTACGTCCAATGTTTATCAGATATTTAGGTCATTCTTGTTTTTATATTCGTTCTTCCAAGGGTACTGCTCTAGTTTTAGATCCTTATTCGAGTAATATCCCTTATCAGTTTCCTTATATCGACGCCGATATTGTGGTTATGTCGCACGAGCACCGGGATCACAACGCTTCTTACCGAGTTGGCGGCAATCCTATGCTGGTTAAGCCCACTTCCCCTTACCCTATGGAGAATGAACTTAACGTCGTTCGCACGAATGAGCATCTGACTTTTTACGGCGTCCCTACCAACCATGACAATTTTAATGGTCGTCGCCGCGGTCCCAATACCGTTTGGCATTTCTATTGGGAAGGTATCCACTTTGTCCATTTGGGCGATCTGGGCCATATTTTAACCGAAACTCAGGTAGGGCAGATCAGTAAAGCTGACGTCCTCTTTATTCCGGTAGGCGGAAATACTACTTTAGGCCCGGCTGAAGCTGGTTTGGTTATCAACCAATTGCAACCCAATATCGTCTTGCCTATGCACTATAAGACTGACAAGATTGCCAACTTAAGTTTATGCTCCAACACTTTGGATGATTTTGTAGTACGTATGGACAGAGTCGAAGATATGGCCAGTATGTCTATGGATGTTTCCCAAGAGACTTTGCCAGTAGAAACTACCGTAGCTTTGTTGCGTTACGAATAGCCTCTAATTTGGTAATTTGAAACTATTTTGAAGCGGTTTTTTTAGAGCGGCGACTGACGATTCGCAGCCTATTAAGCCGCTCTTTTATTTTACTTTAAGAGCTACTATGTTTAATAAATGTCGTCCCTATTTTTTTATATCTTTAGCCTTTGGCTTATATCTATTGAGCGGCTGGGCGCTGGCTCAGGGACAAGTTGTGGTAGGCGGAACTTTTTATGATTATCGCTATGGTGATATTTTGCTAGGCCCCAACAATTTAACTTTAGCCCCTCAAGCTAAGATAACTGTAAAAGGTGAGCCCCTGCCTGTAAGCCAATTAGGCAAAAAATATCTTAAAATGGTCGGTTGCGCTCATCTTAACGAACTTGGTTTGGTAGCCGAACTCCATTTAGATCCTCTAGCCCTTATCCATAGGTCTTCTTGTGATTTTGCCTTTTTAGACTACGGCCCTCAAGGTCAGGGCCAAGGAGGAGAGCCCGTCTTTGTCCGGTTTTACGCTTCTCCAGAGCTGCTTTCTGACAACTCTTTGCGCCTTTATATAGACGGTCAGCCGGTTAGTAGCGGCCAAATTAAACATCCGGGTTTTATCTATTATCCCGCTTCTTTAAGTCCGGGCCCTCACCACTTTCGTTTAGAAGTAGAGCGAAGTTCTGGCTCGGTTGACACTTTAGAGTGGACTACCTCTCCACCTAGGTCTGATCCTTAAAAGAAAGGGAGCAGGCTAATTTACCTCTCTAAGGAAATACAACCTTATGCTTGAATCAGGACAAGAGCTTATAAGACGCCAGCGGCGCATGGTCGAACATCTAACCTGGAAATCGTTGGAAAGTAAACCTACTTTGTTTCGCTATGTGCAAGAGCCTATTTACAGTCTAACAGTTACAGAAGAATATTTAATTGAGTTTTTACATCAAAACCAGCTCAGTTTTGAATTGCAACCGCGCTATAATCCAGCTTCTCCGGTAGTTTTATATGTTACTATCAAAGGTATCTCCCAAAAAGTAAAACTCAATTGTATAAGTGGCCTCTCTTGTTCTTGTGCCTTCATGACCTCACGCACGCAATTTGCCAACGATTTTAAAGGTTGGCTCGACAGGGTGATTGGCAGCGAGCGCTTCGATCGTACTCAGTATATAGGCACGCGCCGCTGGGTCTCTTATCCTTACGCCTTACCTTTGTATGATACGGTCTATAAGCCGGGCTCTAATTTGCCCCAGCTGGCCAAAGATTCGCGCCACGCTTCCTATTTATTCAATTTCAATAGCAAAGAACAAGAGTTTTTGCGCATTTTGGAAGACGTCGTTTCTGACAGCTACGATTCTGACAACCCCTTATTTGTTAGAGTCTATCCGCGGATAAGTCATACCGGCAGTATCGAATTGGTTATAGCCAACCTGGAAGGTAAACAACCAGTACGCATCTTTTCTTCAGGCAGTCATCCCATTATTTACCAAATTATTACCGAAAATACCGAACTGGTCATACCTTTAAAAACTTATCTTGACAATGCTTTGGGCAGCGAAAATTTAGATTTGCCCAATTCTCGTACCAAGGGAAAGATGCTCTCTTTTATTTATACTCATCGCTCTCCCAACAGTATAGAAGAGTTGTTCGCCGAGGATGATTAGTTTTTATAAAAGCTATATGAAGTTTAATTATTACCTTTTAGGGCTAGGTCTGGGGTGCTATTGGGCGCTTTTAAGCTTACTTGCTTCTCCAGTTGGGGCCCAAACTAGCGACACAAAGGGAGAATACTCTACTCCAGTTGCTAAAAATGTAGTTTCAGAGTCCACCTCGGCTAAAGCTAAGTTTTTGACAGTCTTTGGCCATCCGGTTAGCAGCTCTTACTTACAAACTATAGTAAAGCGTTTGGGAATAACTACTGATGATACTTTGCCTGATCTTTACCAGGGTGAACAAATTCGTTTGTCCAACGGATTGTTAATTAGAAATATCGCTTATCCTCAACTTAGAAGCGAAATTTTAGTCTTTTCCGATCATCCTGAGCGAGTTCGAGAGCGCGGTTTGCTATTTAAAGGAGGTCTAATTCCTTTTAAGCCTTTGCGTTTTCAATATTATCACGAAGGTGGCCAAGAAGATAATCGATTATGGCTTCGCCTAGATTTACACAACAATTCGCCGCGCCAAAAAGCTACCCTTATGCTTATCGAGGGAGAAGGTGGCCCCAATAGCGATTACTTTCAAGCTGGCCACGAAAACAACGTCCAATTCTTAGGCCGTCTCAGCGCCGGTTGTGGTCGCCTTTTAGAAATAGAGCCTGGCCAGAGTTTAACTCTTTTTTGCCAAAAGTTGCCTTATTGCCAAGTGCTTAGCGGCACAGCCCAATTCACCCTTTTAGAGGGCAGCGACGTCTGTTTTTACTTAAATGCTTTGGAAGATCCGCAAGAGATGTTAAGTTTTAATTTGCTCTCCAACCCTAAGGATGTACATGCTCGCGGTATTTATGCCTGTGCCGATCAATTTATCAATAAAGTACTTATTGTTAAGGATGATAAAGCTGCTGAAGTTCGGGCTGCCGTAGGGGCGGTTCGGCAACCTAATATTATAAATGGCCCCGAGCTTAGGGGCGACTACGGTGTAGTCTACGCTTTGCAATTTTTGCTTGTTAACGAAACTAAAAAGGAAGCTACTTTTGATCTTATTATCAACCCCAGAGGAGGCAAGGCTACAGCTACTGTTTTAGAGCAAACTGAGCTTTATGATAGAATAATCGAACCAACCACTTGGTTAAGTGAACAAATAGCCGATCTGGCCTCCTGGGGGTGGAACTACCAATATAACGATCGCTCACTAGCTAAAGAGGCTGAGCCTTTTACTGAATATAAGGCCGCCTCTTTTAGGGTGGCTGCCCGGCAAAGTGCGGTTGTGCGCCTCCTTACGCTGCCAGAAGGAGCTTCCAACTATCCGGTACGTTTTATCCTGCGCCGCGCTCAACAGTAGCTTTTTTTGTAGAAGTGGCCTGGAGCTTTAGGCTATTTTGTCAAGCAGCAGACGGCCGACTTGGCGCACGGCCTGGCCGCGATGGCTGATCTGGTTCTTTTCGCTTTCATTAAGCTCAGCCATATGACGCCCCTTTCCTAAATCGGGCATAAATATAGGATCGTAACCAAAGCCGCCTTGGCCGTAAGCTTCAAAAGCAATATGGCCTGGGCAAATAGCTTCAGCTTTAATATATTCTTCCGCCGAGGCGGCCAGACCCAATTTGTCCAAGCCGCAAATGACGCACAGACAGCGAAACTGGGCGCGGCGCTTCTCCCAAGGCTGCTCGTGCAAAATTTCCAAGACCCGCTCGTTCTTTTCGGCTTGGCTCCGACATTGGCTCAAAAAACGATGGGAAAAGAGGCCTGGCGCTCCTTCTAGAGCCTCTATTTCCAACCCCGAGTCGTCGGCCAGGCAAGCCATATGAGCCATTTGACCATAGTGTTTGGCCTTAATAAGGGCGTTTTCTAAGTAGGTGTGGCCGCTCTCTTCCGGCTCGGCGATCCTATGTTGAGGATCGATTTCACTTAAACTGACCAATTCTATGGGCCAACCGGCTAAAATTGCTTTCATTTCTGCGGCTTTGTGATTGTTGCCGGTAGCTAAAAGTAGTTTAGGGATTACTCGATTTGACACGATTGATCTCCGCCCATTTTTCGTCTATTTCCCATTGCTTGAGTTGAATAGTTTGGCAAGTAGCCCTTAAATCCGGATCTTGAATTTCGCCTTTGACGTAGCGCTCGTAAATTTTGAGAGCTAAACTATTTAAGAGGCCGTCTTTCTCTTGGCGCAGAGTGCGCACTTCCGCTTTGAGGCGCTCTATCTTTAATCTAGTTTCGGCCGAGCTTACCAATTCATCGCGTTTTCTGGCCGCCGCGTCGGCTAAACCTTTCATAAGGCCACCGGTAGCGCTAAAAAAGCCGTTAGCCATAAAGATGCTCCTTTCCAAACAGCCCTCTGGCTTAGTTGGGTCGATAGGACTTAACTAGGGCCAAAGGGCTGCCTTGTTCGATATTTACTTACTTTAAGTGGAGTTTTTTGATTACTCGCTCGGCTGTTTCGATTACGCGATCTATTTCCGCTTCGGTATGGACGGCAGAAATGCAAGCTGCGTCGGTAGTTGAGGGTGGGAGATAGATACCTTCATCTAACATAGCGTGGAAGAATTTGGCAAAGGTCTCATAATCGAATTGGGTGCTGTCTTGGTAGTTGCGCACTTGTTTGGGGCCAAAAGCTATAAAGAACATAGAGCCTACGCTTTGGACTAACATGCCGCCTACTTCCTTGAGGCCATCGACCAAACGGTTAGATAGAGTTTCCAAGCGCTCATAAACTCCGGGTTGGAAAGCTAATTCCAGTTCGGCAATAGCGCCATAAACACTAATAGGGTTGCCACAATAGGTGCCGGCTTGATAGATCGGGCCGGTAGGAGAAACGCTCTTCATATATTCAGCCTTGCCGCCGTAAGCGCCCATAGCCAAACCGCCAGAAATGGCTTTGCCTAAACAAGTGAGGTCGGCGGCAATATGGAAGCGCTCTTGAGCACCGCCTTTGGCTAAGCGGAAGCCGGTCAGCACTTCGTCTAAAATGAAGAGAGCTCCATGGGCGTGACACAGATCGCGCACCCCTTCTAAGAAGCCGGGCTCGGGCGCGATAACTCCCATAGAGCCTGTCACCGGCTCTAAAATGGCGGCGGCAATTTGGCCGGGATATTGCTCAAATAAAGCTTTTACCTTTTTTAAGTCGTTAAAATCGGCCACTACGGTCTCGGCAGCCGCTCCAGGAGAAGCGCCCAAAGCTAAGGGGCCGCCGTTCTCTTCGGCTTCGATACCTACTGAGTCTAAACACTCAACGTGACCGTGGTAGCAACCTTCAAATTTCATAATACGCGGACGGCGAGTAACTGAGCGGGCTACGCGCAAAGCAGAGTTGACAGCTTCGGCACCAGAGTTGACAAAGCGCAACATTTCCATAGAAGGATAGGCCTGGCGAACCATTTGGGCTAGCTTCAATTCCCCTTCAGTAGAAGCCCCAAATAAGGTGCCACGCTCGGCCGCTTTCTTGACAGCTTCGACGATGTGAGGATGGCAGTGGCCAAAGAGGAGCGGCCCCCAACCGCAACATAAATCTAAATAACAATTGCCGTCAATATCGTAGACTTGGCTACCTACGCCTTTGGCAATAATGGGAGGGAAGCCTCCGACTTGATTAAAACCGCGGAAGGGACTGTTGACGCCACCGGGGATAATGGAAGTTAGTTGAGAGTAAACTCTCTCCGATTTATCTAATCTCATAGTGCTGGCTCTGTTCGCTTTAGATATTGGCGGCCCTGCCAAAAATTGTACCTATGTTACTAGGGGAAAAGGCAAGCATGTAGAAGAAAGAAAAGCTTTTTTAGCAAAAGAGTAGAGTTGGTGCCGGTCTTGGAGAGCTCAGTGTCGGTGCCGGAGAATTGGAGAATAATCAGCGCTATGCCGGTTTTTGATTATACTGCAGTAGACTCAAGAGGACGGAGTGTCGACGGAACTGTAGAAGCGCCAGACAAGCAGGCCGTTATTCGCGACTTGCGCAATATTCGTTATACAGTAACGACTATTAAAGAGCGTCGCGATCCCACTCGTATCATAAAAGATTTGACCGCTCGCTTCGAGAGGGCCGATCTCTATGCTCTGGCCATCTTTACTAGACAGTTTGCTGTGCTCTTTAACTCCGGTATTTCCACTGTACGAAGCTTAGATGGTTTGGGCCGCCAAACTCTCAACGGGCCGCTGAGTCGGGCCGTGCGAGAAGTTCATGACGATATTCGTATGGGTTATACGCTAGCTAAATCTATGAGCAAGCACCCTTTGGTCTTCGATCAGCTTTACATAGCCATGGTTCGAGCTGGCGAAATGTCCGGCTCTATGGGCGATATTATGGAGCGTTTGGCCAACTTGCTCGAGCGCGAAGTTCGCTTGAGAGCCAAAGTCTCTTCAGCTACTACTTATCCTTTGGTAGTATTTGGCGCTTGCTGTTTGGTAACTTTCGTCTTGGTCAACTACGTATTCCCTACCTTCGTGGCTCTGTTTGAAGGTATCGACGTCCAACTTCCGGCCATTACCCGCAGCCTTATTTGGATTACCAAGATGGCTACTAATCCTTTTGTAGTAGTCAGCACTTTGGCAGTTATCGGTTTAATCTCCTATTTCGTCGGCCAATACGTCCGTACCGAAAAGGGTAAACGCGCCCTCGATGGCATGATGTTAGATATGCCCTTATTAGGGCCGGTTATCCAAAAAGTGGCTCTCTCTCGTTTTTGCCGTACTTTAGGCACTCTAATTGCCAGCGGTGTACCTGTCGTTCACTCTTTAGAAATTGTCAGTAAGGCAGTAGGCAACTCCGTTATAGGCGATATTCTCTTAGAAGTACAAATGGGCTTGAAGCAAGGTATGCGCCTTTCCGAGCCTATTAAAAAATATAAAATTTTCCCACCTATGCTCTATCAAATGATTGCTGTAGGTGAAGAGACTGGTAACTTACCTACCTTGCTCGATAAGTTGGCCGACTTCTACGACTTGGAAGTTGAACATGTATTGGAAGCCCTCACTTCCATGCTCGAGCCTATCATGATCTTCTTCATGGGTATTGTCGTAGGTTACGTCTTGTTGGCTGTATTCTTGCCCGTTTACGATTTAGTCGGCAAGTTCTAAAAAGATAAGTCTCAATCAGGAGCCGTCGTCAGCTTAAGGCTGGGGACGGCTCCCTTCGTTGCTAGGACTTAGCCCTCCCATTACTGACTGACTATAAAACCCCAAGCGCTTGGTGCGCTACTAAAAAAATGAGGAAAATATGGATAATACACAGATAGATACCGAAGCTGTCGCTAAGGGACAAGTTGCCCCCCCTCTAGCTATAGCTGTCGATGAGCGTATAGAAAAGGAGATTCGCCGTAGGCGCACTTTTGCTATTATCTCTCACCCCGACGCCGGTAAGACCACCCTTACAGAAAAGTTGCTCCTTTACGGAGGAGCCGTCAATTTAGCTGGTGTAGTTAGGGCTCGTCGCTCCCAAACTAGTGCCGCTTCCGACTTTATGGAGATAGAAAAGCAGCGTGGTATCTCGGTAAGCTCTACCGTTTTGAGCTTTGAATATAACGGTTGCTTACTTAATTTGTTAGATACTCCCGGCCACCAAGATTTTAGTGAAGATACTTACCGCACCCTTTTAGCTGTAGATAGTGTAATTATGGTTCTCGACGCCGCTAAGGGTATAGAGGCCCAAACTCTCAAGCTTTTCGAAGTTTGTAAACGGCGTCATATCCCTATGGTAACATTTATTAACAAGCTCGACCGCCCCAGTTTAGATCCTTTGGAGCTTACTGGCGAAATTGAGCGAGTCCTCAATGTCCATACGGTGCCTATGAACTGGCCTTTGGGCAGTGGCGAACATTTTAAGGGCGTCTTTGAGCCTTCTACCGCTCGTTTGCACCTTTTTGAAAGGCGCGATCATGGAGCTCGCAAAGCCGAAGTTAAAATCGTCGACCCCCATTCTGAAGAAGTGGCCTCTCTGGTACCTTCCGATATTTTCCAAAACTTTAGCGAAGAGATCGAGCTTTTGCAATTAGCTGGCGAAGAGTTTGACAAGGAAGCCTTTTATCGTGGTGAAATTACGCCCGTCTTCTTTGGCAGTGCTTTGACCAACTTTGGTGTGCAACTTTTCTTGGATCAATTTATCGATATGGTTCCCTCTCCACCAGCTCGCAACAGTGATAAGGGGTTGATCCCCCCGGAAACGCCCTCTTTCTCCGGTTTTGTTTTCAAAATTCAAGCCGATATGAACCCTCGCCACCGCGACCGCGTAGCCTTTTTGCGCATTTGTACTGGCCGTTTCGAGCGTGGCATGAAAGTGCACTGCGCCCGCACCGGTGAAGTAATTCGCTTAACTTATCCTCAGCGTCTATTTGCCCAAGAGCGAGAAACTGTTGACGAGGCTTTCCCTGGAGATGTCGTCGGTTTAGTCAACTCCGGCGAGCTTATCTTGGGCGATACTTTAGTTGAAGGAGAAGATATTCACTACGATCCTATTCCCTTATTCCCGCCGGAGCATTTCTGTAGAGTAATTGTCGACGATCCTTCCCGACGCAAACAGTTTAATAAAGCTTTGGATCTGTTACAGCGCGAAGGGGCTATCCAAATCTTTTGGCCGCCAGAAGAGAGTGCTCGTATGCCCATTATGGGAGCGGTAGGCCAATTACAATTTGAAGTTGTGGCCCATCGCTTGAAAACTGATTACGGTGTAGAGGCTAGGTTTGAGCCTATGTCTTTCCGCTTGGCTAGATGGGTGGTAGGTACTCCCGAAGATCTGGAAACCTTTGAGCCTTCGCGTTTAGCGTTAAAAGTAGCGGACGGCCAAGCTCGCTTAGTTTGTCTCTTCCCCTCCCAGTGGGACTTAGACTATACGGCAGAAAAGAATCCTAAATTGCAATTCTTGTCGGTAAGCCCTCGCTAATTGTGACTAACCTAGCGGCCCATATAAGTTAAAGCTTATGGGCCGCTAGCTTTTTTGTAGATCCAACCCCGAAACTTTTAGCTAAGGTTCAGCTAAGGTGGGGTTAGTTTTTGTGTAGAGTTGCCCTGGCAGCTTGGATAACATGTTTAGCCAAAATTACATTAGTCACAGCCCCTACGCCACCAGGAACGGGCGTGACCGCTTGTACAACTTGGGCATCTTCCCAGCGGACGTCGCCGCAAAGCTTACCTTGTTTATCTACGCTAGTACCTACGTCTATAACGATCTGGCCAGGGTGTAGATACTTTTTATCCACTAAGTCGGGCTTACCCACAGCCGCGATTAGTAAATCGGCCTTTTGAGCTAAGGCGAAAGCGTCTTGGCTATAACTATGGCAGATAGTTACAGTGGCATTCTCTTCCAAAAGTAACATAGCCGCCGGTTTACCTACAATTTGGCTCCTGCCCAATACGAGGGCATTTTTGCCTTCAATACTAAAGCCGTAGTATTTGATAATCTCTAGGCAAGCTTGAGCTGTACAAGGTGGAAAACCCATTTGCGGTTGGCCAGAATAAACTCCCACTTGGGAAGTGAGGGTAATTCCATCGGCGTCTTTATGGGGATCGAGGGTGGCGCAGACGGCATTTCTATCTATATGACTAGGTAGAGGCATAAAGACTAAAATGCCGTGCACTTTAGGATCGTCGTTGAGAATACGGATTTGCTTAAGCAAATCTTCCTGTTTTGTAGCCAAGGGTAAGACGATATTGCGCACTTTAACCCCTACAGAGAGGCAGCGTCTGGAAGCTGCTCTTTCGTAAGCCATATCATCTTCGCGCTCACCTAAGCGCACAGTAGCCAACATAGGCTCTACGCCTTTGTCTTTAAGCTCTTGGGCTTGAATATGTAAGTGGTGGGCGATCTCTTGGGTAATAATTTTTCCGTCTAAAATTAAAGGCACAAGGGAACCTCGCTTAACCTTTCAGTTGCTGGGCTATCTGGCTATAAATAGCTTCGGCTCGCGGCCCATACTCATTTAAGAGAACTTCAGCTTGTTTATTTAGCTCTTGAGCACTTATTCTGTCGGCCATAGCTTGGGTGTTAATATAAATATTTAAAGCGGCGGCTTGTAAAGCTGCTCCACAAAAAGAAGCGCCTGAAGCGGCGTCACTTATCGCTAAACGCGAGCCTTTTATGGCCAAAACTTCTAATATTTCTATACTGCGACTACATTTTTCCATAATGCGCAAGGGAGTCAAACTGGCCTTATAGAGCGCTTCTTCCATAACGGCCTCTTTGTGTAGTCTCTCGGCTTCGGTATCTTTAGGTAATCGGTAAGCCTCGGCCAGCGGCTCAAAAGCTTGAGCATCTTTTTCGATTAGCTCGCTTAATTCTTGTCGGAGCTGTTGCAATTCTATTTGCAAAGATTTTAGTTCCGGCTCAAACTCGGCATATTTCTTTTTGCCTATAGTTAGGGCTCCAGTCATCTGACCTAGAGCTGTACCGAGCGCTCCGACTAGAGCGGCAGCCCCTCCGCCTCCAGGTACGGGATCTGAAGAAGCTAATCTATCTAAAAAATCCTGACAATTAGTATTCTTAAAGTCCATTAGGTTATCGATTCTCTTTTTAGTCTAAAAAATAGGGCGCTCCCTAGGGCGAAAAGCTTCGGGAACTGCTGGGGTGAACGGCTAGTTCTTTTGGCTTTGGGCCAAAATATTTTCAATAATACGTAAACATTTTCCGGTAGTTTCAGAATCGCTAAAAATATCGGCCATTTCTTGGACTTTGCGACGTTTGTCTATAGCTTTGCGAATGGCTGAATTTAAGGCGCTGGGAGTAACCTTCTTGACCTCAAGAGTAGTGCCGACGTTGGAATTTAAGACGCGCTGAGCTACTTCTAACTGAGAACGCACTTGAGGAATTACGCAAACTGGCACTCCGTGAGCTAAAGCTTTTTGTACAAAGCCCAAGCCTCCGCAGCAAACTGCACAAGAAGCCTTCTCTAAAATTTTATTGTGAGAAGCGAAGCGGGTAATAATTGCCTCATCCATATTCTTAAATTCGTCCAAGGGGATGCTGCAAGTGGTAGCTACTATTTGATAGCTGTTAGAAGGCATAGCCGCTACAGTTTGCTTAAGTAAATAAGCGTTGTCTTGATAAGAGCAACCTAAGCTGACCAAAATAATTTGGCGTGAATCGTTGGCTAATTCCAACTTAAAATTCGTCTTGGGCTCCCAATGGCAAGGGCCTACTAAGTTGACATTGTCGGGCCAGGGGCGCGGATATTCGAAAGGCTCGGAAGTGAAGTAGAGGAAGTTGGGCAATTGGGAAAACCAAGTTTGCATGTCGCGCAAGGGAAGAATGCCTAACTTCAACAGAAAATCATTAAAAGAGTCTAGCTCACATTCGAAACATTTTTGGATCGAGCCTGAGCGAGCCCAATTTTTGATAGCTCCGAAAGTACTCTGAGAATAGGGGAGCCCTGGGCCAAATAGAGGAATACCTTGAGCGGGGAAGGGGACTAAATCGGCACTCCAACTAACTAATGGCACTCGAGAAGCCATAGCTCCGGCGGCAGCCCCCAAACAAGTGGCGTTGACTATTAGTAAATCGGGAGTGTCATAGCGCAGAGCGGCTGCAAAATCGTTAAAATCGAAACGAGAGCGCTGAACTAAATATTCGATAAGTTTGCTTAGAGATTGCTCATAGGTTTCACATTGCCAGTCGTCTAGCCTAAAAAACTCGACATAATCGGAAATAGGAGAAGCTTCTAAACCGGCTCGGCGCAATGTCTTTACGCAGTGGCGTCCAGTTTTGACAATGACTCGATGGCCATTTTCAGTCAGTTTTAGTAAAGTGGGAACGAGAGGATAAATCTGACTGCGGCTGGCTTCTGAATATACTAAAATTTTTGCCATGGCGGCCTCTCCTTTTATAATAAGAGAAGTGCGCTGGAGACGGGCCGCAGACTTTTTCTTTATGCCCTAATGTTCCGGGAGCGGAATCTTTTGTATATTTCCAACGCTTTTCCAAAAGAATATATTTCAGCCGCAGTACCGGGCGAACTAAAACATACCCCCAATGTTAGCTAAATAGCGGTCTAAACCCTGCCCAAAGCAGGGTTTGAACCGCCAACTAACCTTAAAAGCTAGGGGTTTTCCCATTTAGCCATTTCTACTGAAGGTAAAATTGGCTTGGCTTTAATATCTTCAGATAAGTCCTGAGTAGAATCGGCTAATGGGGAAGATGGAGTAGCTTGTGGGTCCTCATTGGGCTTTGATTTGTCAGCCGATCCGGAAGTTAAGCCTCCCAACTGAGAAGAGACTAAAGCGATAAAGACTAAGCCAATACCTAAAGCTATACGGTTAGTTATAGGATCACCCTTAAACCAAACTCCGCACATACAAGCGAAGGGACATTCGGTAGCAAAGATAACCGCCGTCACCGTAGGGCTAATATATTTAATGCCGATATTCATCATGGTAATAGCTACTAAAGTGGCCATAATAGCCAACCAAGCTAAGCCTCCCCACTGTGGCCAAGTAAGTTCGGCTGGGAAGGGTTTGCCAAAAATAGCAAAGAGCCACCCCCACATAGAGGCAAAGAGGAATTGCAAACAGCTTAAAGGCAACAATTCAGAAGTGCGGGAACATCTGGAGACGGCGATAATATGAGCGGCAAATAAAACGGCGCTGGCTAGCGATAAGAGATCTCCGTAGTTGAAACTGGTGACAGAGATCGGGCCGGCAATAAAATAGACGCCCACAAAACATAAGACGGCCCCTACGTATACTGGCACGGCAATCTTTTCACGATATAAAGTCCAGGCCAAAAAGGGCACTACCACTACATTGAGACAGCAATAGACGGCATTTTTACTTACGGTTGTAAAAAAAAGTCCGTAGGACTGGACTGCGTAAGCTAAATAGAGCAAGGTGCCTACCAAAAAACCGTGTTTGAGTAACTCCCAGCCAAATTTGTCTCGCCCTTGATAGAGAAAATAAGCAAGTCCTACGGCAGCTACTCCAAAGCGGATAGCTAAAATATAATTCATGGGGACGATCTCTTGGACGTCTTTCATCACCATAAAGGAGATTCCCCAAACAGCTGCGGTAGCTAAGAGCAGGATAGAAAATAAAACTTGCTTATAACGAGCGAACATATATATATTAGATAGCTCAAACTTTCATATAAAGTTTCCGTGGGGCAGGCCTTTCCACTCTATCAATTTGAACCTAAAGAATCAACTCCCACCTATTGTGCCAACTATAAATGTCCTCTACAAAATGTAGTTAAATAAAAAATATATAATAGTATTTTGTATTATTATGGGCCCATTTAGCCTTTTATGCTCTATCGAAGGCCTTTAAGAGGCAGGAGCCTTTATTTGAATTGGGCAGGAATAAGGGGCCGGGCAACGCAATTTCCTTCTCCGATTTTATTGATGGGAAAAAAATATATATGAAACGCTTAGCCTTTGTCATAGGCTCTCTAATAGTTGTCGGCTTACTGGCCCTATTGTTTATTCCCGATATGCGTCGAGGACTTTTCGGTGTGGCTCTACCTTTAAAGCTCCAAGAGGGTAAGGCCGATGTGGTGAATGTTGTTTCCATGCTTTTGCATGGGCGCGAGATCAGAGGATTGAGTGCTCAACCCAATTTGGAAATAGATGAGAGTGTCCAGCCCGATGTTTACGATTTGGCCCTGAGCTTTATCGAAAAGACAGAGCGTGGCGGAGCTCAGCCGGTAGTCAATTATTTGGTTAAAGAGGCCAAGTTGGCCCAGATCGGCGTCAATAAGCCAGCTTCATTCTTAGATAATATCTTTACTATGCGTTTAAGTCCCCAAGGAATTATTGAGGGTTTCGAACTTATTAAGGGGCGCAAATCCAATTTGATGGACGAAACGCATACTGCCGAGCTTTTGTCTTCTCTATGGATTGGTCGTCCCAGTAAGAGGGTACGCATAGGCGAACCTTGGGACAGTCGTTGGATAATCAATTACCCTATAGATACTCTTCCTGGTAAGTCTCTCACTTTGGAGCATCGTCTCAAATATACTATCGCCGATATTAGCCATGATGAAAAGGGTATAGACGTAGCTCAAATTAACTACACTGGTTCTATTGTGGTTAGCCCTAAAGAAAAATTGCCTGAAAATGTGGAAGTTTTGGGCAAAGGGCGTATTGAGGGCCAAGCTTATATGAATATTAAAGATGGCTCTGTAATTGTGGTCGACGATCGAACCGTTTGGGTTTATGGTGTACGTTTTTTGGATGAAGATATGGAAGACTTAAGGATCTTCGATCGCAAAAGTCGAGTCTTCCGCCCCAGAGTTGTACCTAAAGCTGGTGCCGGATTTAGTAGTGCTATGCCCCAAGACGGAGAGGCTCCAGGGCTAAATCAGTTAGAGAAAAAGCCTGGAACTGGGACTCCTTCTCCAACTAATGGCAAAAAGTAGTTTACTCTACTCTTCTTCTCCTTAAAAATAGGGAGTAGGCCCCAAAGTAGGCCTCAAGCTCGGTTGCCTTAGTTATAAGGTGGCCGGGCTTTTTTATTTTTTTTAGCTGAAGCTTAAAAAGCAGGAAAGGGCTCAAAGCAAAATAGAATATTCTAGCGGTCTTTTTTTTGTTGGGGGCGGGGGTATTTTCTTCCAACAAAAGAGCTGGGGCGGTTTTGATAACGAAACTTAGACGTTTTTTTAGGTCTTCTCTTTTTGTGAACGGTGCTTTTGGCGCTGTGCTTTTAGTGTTGCTCGTTGTGGGTGTCTATTATGGTTGCTTAATTATTTCTGAACAACGTCAGGAATATCGCATTAAGTTAGCCCGGTTAGAAGAGTGTGAGCGCGATGTGGCCAAGGCTCAAACTCAGGTCAACATCTTGGAAAAGAAGAAGATCCGCTTGCAACAAGCCGATGGTATTAAAGATGCGGCTAGAGAAAAGTTAGGCATGGTAAGTAAGGGTGAAGTGGCTTATGTGGTTAAAGGTGTGCCCGATGAAAAAGCTCCTTTGGCCGGAAATAAATTTTCTGCCGAAGCTTACCAGCCTGGACGTAGACCTTCGGGCTTCTTCTTTACCTTCTTTGGCCCTCTGATTTTTTAACTTATAGTTTATAAACAAAGAGCGGATAAGCGAGAATCTTTTTTTTCGCTTATCCGCTCTTTGTTTTAGTCGCCCTTAGAAGGGGCGAACTATATTTTCTAGCCTTTTAAGGCCAGTAACGTTTGATAATAGGATCTTTTTCGTCGCCTTTAAATATACACACTTGGGTGCCCACATTGACGCGCTCATAAAGATCTTCAATATCGGGAATAGTCATACGCATACAACCATGAGAAGCCTTGGTGCCTACCGTATCAGGATAGGGGGTACCGTGGAAACCTACCGAGTCACCAAAGCCAATCCAGCGCGTTCCCAAGGGATTGTTAGGGCCGGGAGGAATCTGTTTAGCATCTTTAGCCCATTCGGAGTTGGGAGGCAACCAAGTGGGATCTTTAGCCATATCGGAAATAAAGTAGGCTCCCAGCGGAGTAGGATGCTCGTCAACTCCTATAGCTACTGGATAATAGCGAGTATTATTAGCTTCATCGACTAATACTAGCGAATATTGGGACAAATTGACATATAAGCGAGTGCTTAGAGCACTAGTTACCAAAACACCAGCTATGCCGTCTTGGCCTAAATTGGCGTCGGCTTGCAAATCTTTGACCGCTTCTTGAGTCTTTTTATCAAATTTGCCCTTAACGTAGCCCTCTGACAAGTAGCCTCGCAAAGCTAGACGGCGCTGCAATTCGGCCACATCATCGCCTATAGCTCCTAAACCCAAGGGAGCTTGGCCATATTTTTCAGTAGTATTCAATCCGAAAGTAATGGCGCGTTTAGTCGATAAGCCGAAACTATCATAGACGACAGTTTCCACTATGTGAGTACCTTCGTAAAGGGTGGGCAATTTGTAGCGATAGTTGAAAGTTTTGGGGGCAGAAGTAGCTTGAGAAAGAGAAACTGAATTGGAGTCTTCTTCCACAGCTTGAGAGACTACCTCTTTACCTATTTGGCCATCAGCTTCCACTTTAAGTACGGTAAAGTCTTTATTGTCGATACTCTGGCGCAAAATACCGTCTATATAGACCTCTAACTTGGCCACCCCCGAATCGACGTCTGTAGCTTTTACATTTAAAGTGAGATCTTTACTGATAAAAATCGTATAGGGATCTTTAGGCCCAACATCTATGCGATTGTAGCTCTTTCCGTTAGCTGCTGTTACTGGAACTTGCTCTATCACCGGCTCTACTTGAGGAGGTTCAAAGTCGCAAATAAATTCGCGTTGGCCGGAAGTAGAATTGCCAGCCTCGTCGTGGACATTCCAATTGATAGTACAAAGGCCGCGCTGAGTAGGCAAAGTTAAAGAGAAGAAGCCCTTTTCGTTAGCTTGGGCCGTTACTGAATGGTCGCCAATAGAAGCGGTAACGACTGCGCCGGGCTGATCGGCAGTCCCTTGCAAGGTAATTTTGTTTTTGTTGGACTTATAACCGACTACCGGGTGAGAAATACTCACTTTGGGAGGTATAGTATCGATAACTACTAGCCAACGCTCGTCATATTGGTCCGATTTTATGGCAAAAATATGCTCTCCGTCAGCTAAGGCGTTCGGCTGAGCTACCGCCCGTCCCAACCACCAAGTATTGCTCACTTTTAGTTCTTCTCCGTCTACGTTAATGTGTATAGGAGAAGGGGGAAGACCAGAATAAGTGACGCAAAGGGTGGGAGCTGAATTGGCTATAGCCAACTTCATGCCTACTTTGGGAGCTTGGGCTGCCAAATTCAAATCGCTTATAGCCACGCTATCTATTTGAAAATGGCCCGACTTATAAAGATAAAGGGATATTAAAAAAAACAGCGCCAAGCCGACAAAGGCTAAAGCTATAGGGATGATCCCCCAACTAAAGCTTTTTTTGCTCTGCGCCGATTGACAAGTAGTCATAAATATTAAAAAGCTGTCCGCTTAAATTCAGTTAATCTCTCTTATTTAACAAGAAATAGAGGCCGGAAAAAACTTTGAGATCGACTTGGATGCCGGCAGCCATCTTAGATCTAAGCCATTGATCAATATCGTCTAGAGGGACTAAATGTACTTGGATATTTTCGCTGCTGTCACCGCCACCAGGGCCAACTTTCTTAATATTTTGGGCTAAATAAAAAGTAATAATTTCTGAAGTAATGCCTGCTGAAGTTGGCCCTTCGGTTAAATAGACCATCTTTTCGGCTCGATAGCCGGTCTCTTCTTCCAATTCGCGCTGGGCCGCCTCTTCCAAACTTTCGGAATGGCATTTGGCTTTGTCTCCCACTAAGCCGGCTGGAAACTCAATAACTCTGCCGTGACAAGGGATACGCTCTTGCTCTACTAGCACTACTTCCCGGTTGGGAGTGCAAGCCACCATAGCTACAATACCGGTGACACTCTTGCTGCGCTGAGCATATTCCCAGCGCCCTTGGCGCACTAAATTTACAAACTTACCTGCATAAAGAATTTCTGTATTATCGGTCATGATAAATCATCTCCAAGAAGGCCGCTCAATTCTAGTCCCCCAGTGCAAAACCTGCCCCTAAGCGACCCACGACCTTTCGAGTTTCGATAAGCTTTCACTGCTTCAAAACTACGCTTTGACGTTCTTCGTCGATAATGTATTCCTGGTAGCCAAAAACTGAATCGGCACTGTAACCAGAAAGTACTTCCTCTATAGTGAGGGCTTGCTCTGGTTGAGGAGGGAAAAGGGCGTTTTGCAAAGCTGGAGCCAAACCTGAAGGCATACCGTCTGATCCCCAAAGCAAATCTTTCCCTGGCAAAAAGCCGACTTGATCGATAAGCATACGTAGTGGATTATTGCGTCGACAGCAAATCGGACTGAGCTTATGAGCGTAAACTAATGAGTCATGACTGAAATTAGGTTGCATACAAAGCGTTATTCCTAATTGTTTACACTCTTGAGCTTGCTTTAAAGTAATAAATTGACAATGCTCTAGACGCAACTTAAAGCGACAATTTGCTGGTTTGGAGCCACAACGTTGCAAAACGCGCAGCACTTGAGCAATGGCCGTATCTCCTATAGTGTGGATGGCCGTATCCGCTTTCCAAGCTATACATTTACGTAAAATAGATGCTAATTCATCGTCCTCGTAAATAAGGACGGGATGGCCATCTTTAACGTAGCCTTCACTTATAGCAGCCGTGCCAGCTCCCAAAGCTCCATCGGCAAAAAGTTTGAGGCGTATCTTCTCAGTTGCAGAACTTATGGGCGCGTTTTGCTCCTTTTCTAGGCTGTCACTTTCACGCCAAGGCCGACGGGTTTTTACCTTAAAATTGCCACACAGTTTGGCATCGCAAGCGTAGGGAAGCGTATACATCATATCTTCAGCGCCGTAAAGTCCAGCCTGATGCCAACTATTTACACAACGCTTGAAAGCTGGAGCTAGATGCTCGGCGCTTGGACACAAAGTTGGATTTGCCGATAAGAAGAAAAAAAGTTTGGCCATTTCTTTTTCGGCTTGTTTGGCTGTGCGAGGATAAGGTTCTATGTGCTCTTTTCTGAGCATGTCGGCGGCCTTGGCGTTACAAGTATAACCGTGCAAACAATTGTTGAGAAAAACCAGTGGTGGAAGTGAATCCAAGTCGGTTTCTGTCAACTTTATAGCTTCATGGTGTAAGCCAGTAACCACAGTTAAAACATCGTCACTACCTACCTGGTTGCGCACGTAAGAGAGCACATCTTCCTTAGATGTGTATTGACCGACATAGGGGTAAGAGCTCAGCATGGCACTGAGGCTAAGGTGATTGTGGTGGTCAAATATTAAAGGAAGGCGCTCGATGTATGGCATTATTATCGCTATTTACTTTTCGGTATCTTTCTCAGGAACCCACTGTTTGAGTTTGAGAGCTTTATTAACGATAATCAACTCAGCTCGCCCAAATTTTGGCTGGCTATTTTCGCTGTATTCAAAGACTTTGCCCACAAGACCTTTGGGCTTAAGTTGGCCGCTGGGATTAGTTAAAGTGTCGATCCAGCTGGCCTGAGGGCCGTAATCTTGAGGCAATTTGCTCCAATAGAAAGTATTATCGGAGCCTTTGCCCAGCAAACATTGGCTGGATTCATAAGTTAGGGTTCTTTTTTGGTTATCCCAAGTCCAAATGGCAAAGACGGCTGGGCGTACATCGGAGCGGGGCACAGAGACGAATATTTGCGGCTTGTCACCTTTTATTTGTCCAGCCATTTGCAAATCGGAATTGCCCCACACAAAATAGCCCATAGCGCGGGCGTCGTTAAGAGAAGTTATTTCCGGGCCTCTACCTAACACTTTCCCATGACGATCGGTTACTATCAATTTGGCAAAAGCATTCTCTTGATCGATCTTAAATACTTTGAGACTAATGGCTTCGCAATATCTGTCACCATCAAGATCGGCGCGTATAGTTTGCACAATTTGGCCGACTTTGTAAGGCGACTGATCGGCTTGTGCCGGATTAGCTATCCATAAACTTACTGTTAAAAATCCCCAACAGGCAGCGCTTGCATAAGCAGTTTTTTTAAAAGACATAAGGCAAAAACCCCCTAAAAAAATGAGGAAAAGACCTAAGTAGGATCTTTAGCGGCCTTTCGTAGCTTTCCTTTGCTAAGTCCATTGACTTGGGAAAAAAGCCCGGCCTTAGCTCCTTTGGATAGTAATTGGGCCGGGTTGTTCCGAAAAAATACAGACTAATATTTCTAAAAGAGTTCCGGTGGAGTTAATTTTTTACCGTTCCAAATTAAGGCGGGCTTAAAATCTAAGTAGTCGGCTGAAGTTAAGTAATAATTTACTCCGTTTTGGTTATAGCTTAAACCTGGCTTGGTATAATTGTGGATATGGCCAAAAATACAAGCGTCGACCTGATATTTTTCCAACAAGGCGCTGAATTGACTCTTTTGCATGGCTCCCACTTGGGGAGGGTAGTGCATCATAGCTAAGCGCAAACCGGCCTGGGAATCTAAGCTCTTTAAGCTTAGTTCTAGTCTGGCTAACTCGCGTTGGAAGATCTTTTCGTCTTGGGCGTCGTATTCAGGAGAAGTAGGCAAAGCCCAACCTCGGGAGCCGCAAATACTTACCCCCCCAATATTGACCGAATCGTTTTGTACAAAGATAAGGCCCGGATAAGTATCACGCAAACGGCTGATACTTTGCCACCAATAGTCATGGTTGCCTCTAATAAGCACTTTTTGGCCACTTAAACCGGTAAGCCAATGTAGATCCTGCTGGGCTTCAGGCGGGCGCATAGCCCAAGAAATATCGCCAGCTACCAAAACAATATCGTCCGCCCCCACTGTACTATTCCAGTTGTCGGCAATCTTCTGCCAATGGCAGCGCCATTTTTCGCCAAAAATATCCATGGCTTTATCGTTGCCAAAAGAGAGATGTAAATCACTTAATGCGTAAATATTCAAAACACCGCAATTATACAAAGACTTATTTTTTTGCGCAAGATAGGCAGAAAACTTTCTTTTTTGGCTACTAACAGAGGTTGTCAAAAAAAAATTGCCAAAATAGTTTCCCTAAAAAATATCTTGGGAAAGGCCCACTATCGATATGTATTCTGGGAAAAAAATATTAACTTGGCTAACCGTTTGCCTTTTGCTCTTAGTGGCTAACGCTTACGCCCAGCCGATTAGATCTCAAGGGGTTCCTCCAACCCAAAGCGTCTCTTTTATCCATTGGTCGGATATCCATTTAGGCGAAAGTCATACGCCCCGCTCAGTTTGGGACGAAGCTTTTAAGGCCGGTCGCCGCGACGATTTAGCTTCTTTCTATATTTTAAGTGGCGACTTAGTTGACAATAAAGAAATAGATAATTTGCAATTTAACCAGCGGGTAGCCGATTTCTGCTCTTCTTATTTGGAGCCTTTAGTTAAAGAAGGTAAGCCGGTATTAGTAGCCTATGGCAATAACGATTTTTATATAAATTACAGTACCGATCCGGAAAATATGCTTCCTACTATGGACTTATGGCGTAAAGCTATGGGCGAAAAATATTATTTAGACGAACTGGGCAATGGTGTTTATCCCGAGCGTATGGGCGGTGTCACCTGGATTACTCTCAATTCTCTAATTTTTTCTTCTATAAATTCCTGCCCCCCTGACCAACTTAAGAGTCAGCGCGAGCGTACTTTAAGTTGGTTGGCTGCCACTTTGTCGGCAGTGTCAGAAAAATCTACCGCAGCTATTATTTGTCACGTGCCTCCTTGCACCGACGCTTATAATCATCAATCTATGTGGGACAGCGAATCGTTAAAGACTTTCCATAAGATCCTTTCCAATACCAATTGTCACGTAATAATTACCTCCGGCCACACCCATCGCAATGAGTTGCACACTCTTTGTTTAAGCCAAACTGAGACCGTACCTATAATTATTGTGGGCTCGATAGCTCAGAAATACGGATACTATGCCAACTACCGTCGCACTACTTGGGAGTTTAATCGCCAAAGCGGTTTGGCCGAAAATTTGAGCTGGGACTTAAATTATGTCGATTCAGAAAAAGGCCGTCGCAGCGAAGCGGTGGAGGGACCCACTTTGCCTCAAACTTGGCTCGACTTCCGTCGCCAACTGGCTGAGGATGACGAAGCTTACCAAGATTATTTGCGCGACTTCTATTCTTGTGAAGATAACTGGTTTAAACTTACTTCCGATCAGAAATTGCGCTGCCAATTAGTAGACGAGGTCTTTGTCAATACCGGTTTAGAAGGTTGCGACCCAGCTGTCGACGATTCTGCCCAGGCTGAAGACGAAGCCGCTTAGCTGGGCAAAGCTTCTAAATAGGCCAGCACTTGCTCAATTTTGTTAATTAAAACTGGCGGCTTGGGATAATCTAAATTGCCCGCAGCGCGACCGCAAATGGCGTCTAATTGCAAGGCCATCTGATCCTGACTAGCTTTCCAGCCCACTAAATTGGACAGTTGGCCTAGCTCGCGCTGAGTCAGTTGGCGCATAAAAGGAGCCACAAACCACATTACGCCGCCTTTTACCCTAATTGAAGGTATAAGCATAGAGCGACATTTCAATTTTAGGCGCACCAAGCTAAGCAAATACTCGGTAAGTTCGGGCAACTTACCGTAGCGGTCGCGCAGCTCTTCGCGTATATCTTGGAGCTCTTGGTTGTTTTCTACTGAAGCTATGCGCTTGTAAAGTACGACCTTTTGTTGGGGATCGCCAATATAGTCGTCGGGTAAGCCGGTAGAAATGGGCAAATCGATAACGACATTCTGCTCTGTGCTGGCCCCTTCTTGCTCAGGATCTTTATGCTCGCGCAGCGCTTTTACAGCGTCGCTAAGCATACGACAATACAAACTAAAACCGACAGCCGCTACGTGGCCCGATTGCTCGGCACCCAAGATATTGCCTGCGCCGCGAATCTCTAAGTCGCGTTTGGCTATTTGGAAGCCGGCTCCCAACTGAGTAAAGTCGCGAATAGTTTCCAAACGCTTTTTGGCCTGATCGGTAAGTTTGCGGCTGGGCGGATAGAGTAGGTAGCAATAACCTTGTTTGGCGCTGCGCCCTACGCGGCCGCGCAGTTGGTAAAGTTGGGCTAGCCCCAAAGTGTGGGCGTTATCGATAATAATAGTATTTACATTAGGTACATCTAGGCCGCTTTCGATAATGGTAGAGCACACTAACACATCGTATTGGCCTTCGTAAAATTCCATCATAACTTTTTCTAGCTTTTGTTCGCCCATTTGGCCGTGGCCTACACCAATGCGGGCTTGGGGAACGAGCCTTTGTAAGTCGGCAGCAACTCTGGCAATACTTTGGACACGATTATGTAGGAAATATACTTGGCCGTGGCGGCTCAATTCGCGCACGATAGCCGCTTTTATCAATTCGCCATTATGCTCAAAAAGGTAAGTTTTAATAGGCAGACGATTCTCCGGCGGAGTTTCGATAACTGACATCTCTCTAATGCCATAAAAAGACATTTGCAAAGTGCGGGGGATAGGCGTGGCACTCATAGACATAATATCTATGCCCGCTTTCAGCTCGGATAGCTTCGTCTTGTGCATAACCCCGAAGCGCTGCTCTTCGTCGATAATCAGTAAGCCCAAATTTTTAAATTTGATATCTTGAGAGAGTAAGCGATGGGTGCCGATAACAATATCACATTTACCTTCACTTAAAGCTTCGACCGTCTGTCTTTGCTCGGCGGCAGTTTTAAAGCGGGAAAGTAAGCTGATATGGATGGGATAAGGGGCCAAGCGCTCGGTAAAAGTCATAAAGTGTTGGTGGGCTAGCACTGTAGTAGGCACTAAGATGGCTACTTGTTTACCTTGATTGACCACTTTAAAAGCGGCTCGCAAAGCTACTTCAGTTTTACCATAACCTACGTCTCCACAAATAAGGCGATCCATAGGGCGCGGACTCTCTAAGTCGGCTTTAACTTCGCGTATAGCTCTAAGCTGATCGGGCGTTTCTTGATAGGGAAAAGCGTCTTCCATCTCCTGTTGCCAAGGTGTATCTGCAGGATAGGCAAAGCCTTGGGCTTTAGCTCTTTGGGCGTATACTTGCAACAACTTCTGGGCCGCTTCGGCGGCGTAGGCCCTTATTTTGGCTTTAGTTTTGCGCCAGTCGGCCCCATTCATCTTCGATAAAGCCGACTCTTTGCCGTCGATACCTTCATATTTTTGTACTAAGTCGAGCTGATCGACAGGGACAAAGACGCAATCTCCCTTGGCATACTCGAGCTTAAGCATATCGTGCTCTACATTGTTAAGAGAAAGTGTTTGGATACCTATATAGCGAGCGATACCGTGTTGCAAGTGCACTACCAAGTCGCCCGGAGCTATTTCGTCTAAGCGCAGAGCGCTGCCACTTTTGTCAGCCGGTTTATTAAGGCGACGGCGCAAGCGCTGCCCCATAATCTCCCTATCGGTTAAAAATTCTAACCAACCGTCGTCTAATTTCAGGCGGAACCCTTCATTGGCATAACCTTGCAAAAGTAAAACCTGGCCGGCCTTTAACAGGCTGGGCTTAGTAGTAAAATCGGTTATATCATGCTCTTCCAGTAGCTCTTTAAGGCGCATAAATTGGGAAGTAAGCAAGACGGTACGCCGCTTTTCTTTTTGCCAAGTAGGTAAAACGGCCAAGAGATCGTCTACCTTGCTGGTAAAAGGTACGGCCAACTCAAAGCCTACCTCAAAGCGGTGGGTAGGATCGATATTGAAATTGTGGCTATTGAAAGAGGAGCGGCCCAGCCCTTCTACATCGGAAACCCAAGCCGAAATATAAGCTTTGCGAAACTTAGCCAGCATACTCTCGAGCCGTTCCCACACGTAGTTAGTCTCGCTCTCTTCGATAAAACCTATGGAAGCGCCGCTAGAAGCTTGGGCTTCCCACTCTTGGTTCCATTCTTTGGCCGTAAGGCGCAATTGTACCGGCTCTTCCAAAACCACCAAAGTATGGGGCGCTTTTTTTTGTAAATAGTCGGTCAGCCAAGATTCGTCTCGACTATCGCCGGGAACGGCGGGTAACAAGACTACTTCCTTAAGGTTGGCGCTAGAGCGTTGGGTGTCGATATTAAAAGCTCTTATAGTTTCGATCTCGTCGCCAAATAATTCCAGGCGGGCCGGCTGTCCGGTAATAGGATAAATATCGATTAGACCGCCGCGTACAGCATATTGGCCTCGCCCTTCGACCATGGGCACCCGGTTATAGCCTTCGCTATTTAATATCTCCAATAACAGTTCAATGTCGATATTCTCTCCCACATGTAGAGTTAATTTGCTCTTTTCCAACTTTTCGGCCCGGACAGTAGGCTGCATAACGGCCCGCAAGGGGGCGATAATAACTGCTTGCTCTTGGCCGTCTTCTTCTCGGTAGCGATCTAAAGCTTGGAGTACGGCCAAACGGGCTGGATCGGCGCTGTCAGCCTCGTCGCCGAGCATTTTAAGCGACTCTTTTTCCGGGAAGAGCCAGATTTGTTCTTCATGGAAGAAAGTATGACAATCTTGAAAGAGGCGCTCGGCACTATCGGCAGTAGGAGTAATCCATAAAATAATCGGTTTTAAATTTAAGCCACTGTGACAAGCTTGGATAAAAAGGGGCCGAGCCGAAGCGGTCAAGCCGCTACAGACGGTGGCTGAAGCCTTTTGCAACGATTGCCAAAGGGTGCTCTTCTGGGTTGCGCGGTGCCACAACTCGCTTAAGTAAACATTAGCCTGAAAACAATTGCGCTGGGCCAGCTTTTGTTGCTGAACTTTATCGTATTTTGTCGCAGTTTCTGCCTCGGCAGTAGGGGCGGAAGGGGCTTGAGAAGATTGTTGGTTATTCGCGTGGTTTAAATTGGCGCTGATAATATTTCTTAATGAAGAAGATCTGTAGTTACTCATATTTTTTAGCGTTTGGAGCTGATCAAAGATAATATAAAAAATAAACTCTGTGCAGTTTAGCAGTTTACAGCGCCGTCGCAAAGCAATTTAGGGAGTATTTTTGCTAAAAAATGGCCCAGCTTCTTTGCCAGGATAACAAGAGGCCAAAAGAGAATAGCCGAAATTGCTTTAGTTATGGCCAGGTAGATCCGTTTGCTTGGCTTTACATTTTGCTAAACGTTATTATTTTTGTTTGAGGGATAACTTATGGATTCCGACCAGACTTATCAGGCGTCAGTTCGCTTGAAGATATTTATGGTCGCGATCAGGGTAGTTGGCGTTATTTTAGCTCTGATCTTGACTGGCGGAAACAGCAAGGAGTCGCTATGTACTCCCTTTCCGTATGATTTTGATGATTTGCCCATTATTATTACTTTTGCGGTAATCGTCTATAATATTGCTGCGGCTGTTTTCACCTGTATTTGGAAAGATAATCAAGGCGGAGCGCCTATTATACTAACCGTATTTGATATAATACTGGGCTTAGGCTTAACCTATTTCTATGGCCCCAGCTACTTAATTTTGAGTTTTGCTCTGCCTATTTTGATGCTCTATTATATTTGGGGCAAAACTTCCGTATTAGTAACCGGTTCAGTTTTCGGTACTATTATCTATATTTTGATAGCGGCTTTTGCTTTCGTTTCCCGTTTGGAATCGATGCACGACGAGACTTTTGCTCTTTTCTTCAAACTCAGCTTTGCTCAGATGGGTTGCAGTTATATGCTAATCTGGATTTGCTGGGTAGCCGCTCAAGAGAATGTAGAGCGTTGCAAGAGTGAAAGTGGTTTGCAGCGTGAAAAAGATTGTCTCTTCCAAGAGATTCAGGCCGCTCGTATTCAAAATGATCAGATGACTTCCGAATTGAGTGAGCGTGAAAATAAGTTGCGTATGCTCAACCGCGACAACGCCGGCCTAAAAGAAGAGTTGGATATTAGCCTTAAGCGTTTGCAAGAGGCCCGCTTGGCTTTGCAAGATACCGAGAAGGCTGCCGAAGAACAAGGTCAGAAAGCCTCTCAGGCTGCCCGTCGCGAAAAGTTACAGATTCAGCGCCAGTTGGCTATTATGCAACAGCGTTTGGAGCGCCAAGTGCGTTTAGTGGAAGTTTCCCGCAAGCTTTCCGGCAGCTTGGCCTTGTCCGATACTCTTTTAGCTTTAACTGAACAATTACAAACTTTCCTTCCTTGTCAAAGTTGCGTTATTTTTATGCTTGACGAAGTTGAAGGGCAGAAAAAACTTTTTGCCGAGGTAGCTGCCAGTCCCTTTACTGATACTTTCCGCAATTACAGCTTACAAATCGGCGAAGGCGCTCCCGGCTATGCGGTCAGCACTCTTACTCCTTTCAAAATTGACGATGGCAGCGTTGATATTAACGGTACAGTTCTTTCTACCGTAGTAGACAAAGAGCGCAGCGCCTTAGTAGCTCCTTTGGCTGTGCCTGCCCAAACTATCGGTGTCGTTTACTTAGGCCGAGCTGCCGATCATGCTTTCACCGAAGACGAGCTCGATCTTTTAATTGACTTCTGCGAAATGGCTAGCGTGGCTTTGGGCAACTCTATTTTGTACCAAAGAGCCGTCAACAACGGTTTACGCGATCCTTTGACCAATTGCTACAACACGCTTTTCTTAGAAGAGCGTATGCGCGAAGAGCTTAAACGTGGCAACCGCTATATGTATTCTGTATCTCTATTGCTCTTTAGCTTAGACGGTTTCAACCAGATTGTAGTCAACCTGGGCCAAGATGTGGCCGATAACGTCTTGCGTGAAGTTGTAGGTGTCGTTCGCAAAATTACTCGAGAGATCGACGTTTTGGGCCGCTTGGAAGGCGATACCTTTGCCTTGCTAGTCGACCACGCAGATAGGGTAAAATGCTCCGAAGTAGGAGAGCGTGTGCGTGACGCTATTGCTAACCATGCCTTTGTAGTAGGTGGCCGTCGCATTAGAGTAAGCATTTCCGTAGGTGCCGCTGGCAGCCCCCACGATGCTGCCAACGCCGAGCAACTTACTATGCGCGCTTCGGCAGCCATGCAACAAGCCCAACAGGCTGGCGGCAATCAGGTTTGTCTGTGGAGCTAAGCCCTTTAGTCTAGCTTTACGCTCTGCCAGTTATTAAATGAAACAGGCCAAGGCCATTTGGGCTTGGCCTGTGTTATGTTAGGTATCGCATTTTTTGCTATGTAGAGACGCTTAATAGTATAGGCCCGCTATTAGCTATTTCGTGTTAGCAGCGGGCTCATGTCCATGTTGGCCCAAAAAATGCGCCGCACTGGCTGGGCTAAACTTTCCGCCAGTTATAAATGAACGGGCTTTGGTTCAAAAGTCGGCGCAGTAAGTGAAACGATACTGCGCCACACAAACAGACTTGGTGTAGTCCTTGGCTTCGGCCTATTGCCGGTATGGCTGCGTAGCCGTTAGGCGAAGCAGACGCCGGCAATCTCGGCCGGAAGCCTTGGACGAACCACCA
>CAKUDB010000015.1 GCA_934644775.1 uncultured bacterium
GTAGCTCAGCTTGGATAGAGCGCTAGCATGGGGCGTTAGAGGCCCCCGGTTCAAATCCGGGCACTCCGACCACAATTAAGAGAGTTGCTAAACTCTCTTTTTTGTTCTTTCTTAGGTAAGCATATACAAGATATTCTCCTCCATCATACTTGATATTACAACTTACAAACAAAATAAATATAGGAAAAGCACTACTTTTTATAGCCTAGGGCCTTGCAAATTGTCTCCTTACCTGCTATTATCTTCGGGCGCTAGGGAATACAGTTCTGGAGCGGATAAAAGTTTATATCGGGGTGTAGCTCAGCTTGGATAGAGCGCTAGCATGGGGCGTTAGAGGCCCCCGGTTCAAATCCGGGCACTCCGACCACAATTGAGAGAGTTGCTAAACTCTCTTTTTTGTTTTTTTAATTAGTTACGTTTTAATTAGTTACGTATACAAAAGAAGTCCGGCCCCTTGATCCCAAACAATATTAGAGAGAGGCCTAGCCAAGGGTCGGTATATGGTGACAACCTGCGAGTTTTTTTAAGAAGCTCTCTTCCAGTAGCGCTATTGCTATTGAGTAATGTTTTAAGTTAAGGCTGCCGCCTGCCTCTGGGTAGGTGGCAGTTTTTTATGAAATTTAGCCAGAAATATCATTTAGCGGTATAGAGGTAAGCGTATTTAGCGCTAACTTAACTTAGTAAAACCTTTAGTTGTGGAAACGGTTTTTTACTCTTCATGTCGAAGTTATAGCGACAGGGCTTTTTTGGCTGAGCTTTGTCGGCTTTAAGGGAGATTTTTTTGTAAGGGTATTTTCATGACTGAAGAGTATATAAACATTATCGTCAACAATGAAGTGATGAGCATCGTCCCCAAAACTACTGTAGGAGAGGCTCTACGTGCTGATAAAAACCAAGATATTATCGGCGGTATAATTAGTAATGATGTAGTGGGACTAAATACTCCGCTAAGCGTACCCGTCAATCTTTATCCCGTCTTCCGCAACAGCAGAGAAGGCCGCCAGATCTTTAATCGCACTTGTTCCCTCTTATTAGACTATATTTTAGCTATTCACTTTAAAAATTACCGTTTCCAAGTGGGACAAGCTTTTAATCAAGGCTGTTACTATGAGTTAGTCGGTCTCGAAGAAGGTATTGCTCAAGATATAGACTTTGTCAAGCTGGCGGAAGAGATCGATAAAGCTGTCGGTGAAGCCATTATTTCCGATCTGAAGTTTACTACCAAAGTTCATAATGTAGAGACTGCTTGCGTTTTACTTAATGATCGCAGTGGTTCGATGATTCGTCTCTTGGAGACTTGGCCCTACTCTCAAGTGCCTGTAGCTAGCTTAAACCATTTCCATGTTATCCAATACGGCCCTATCGCCCCTTCGACGGGCTATTGCAAGGGGATTCGTATTTTAGCTTACGAAAAAGGTATCTTCCTCCAATTCAACAGCAAACAGGCTGCACCGGTGCCCAATTCCAATATGCGCCTATTTTCCGCTTACAGAGAGAATCGCAATTGGAATAAAATGATCGGCGTAGCTACGGTAGGCGACCTTAACGAAGCGATCTTAAATGGTCGCATCAATGATATTATTCGTATACAAGAAGGCTTACACGAAAAGAAGATCATCCAAATTGCCGACCAAATTGCCGAGCGCAAAAATAAATTGCGTCTTATTTGTATAGCTGGCCCTTCCTCTTCAGGTAAAACTACCTTCCTTAAGCGCCTTTCTGTACAACTCAGAGTGGCTGGCCTCGATCCGGTAACGATTAGCTTAGACGATTACTATCGCAATATCGAAGACCGCCCTATGGACGAGCATGGCAATATCGATTATGAAGCTTTGGAGTGTTTAGATATTCCTTTACTTACCGAGCATTTGCAAACCTTAGCCGACGGTGGCAAAGTTATGGCTCCGCGTTACGATTTTGAAGCCGGAAAGCGGGCTCCAGCCAGCAAGTCTACCCCTTTACAACTTAGCGATAACCAAATATTGCTTATTGAAGGGATTCACGGCCTTAATCCAGCTATTGCCGACGCTGTACCTACTAGTGCTCGCTTCCGTATCTTTGTCAGCGCTTTAACTCAGCTAATTATCGATGAGCATACGCGCATACCTACTTCCGACGCCCGTTTGCTGCGCCGTCTAGTACGTGACCGCCGTTACCGAGGGACTTCCGCAGCCGATACTATCGACCGTTGGCCCAGTGTGCGTCGCGGCGAACAGCGCAACATCTTCCCCTTCCAAGAAAATTGCGACGTTATGTTTAATTCTGCTTTAGTGTACGAAACGGCAGTTTTGAAGACTTTCGCTTGGCGTTACTTACTGGAAGTGCCTCGCAATTCACCAGCTCGAGTTAGAGCCCAACCGCTCTTGCGCTTTTTGGATCTGTTTGTGCCTATCTTCCCCGACGACATTCCCTCCAATTCACTGTTACGTGAATTTATCGGCGGCTCGAATTTTGCCTATTAGCCAGCTATAAAAAAGAAGCGCTTTCCTAGAAAAATTGGAGAAAGCGCTTCTTTTATTCTGCTTACTATTTGGATAGCGAAATTACATGTCTTCTTCTGGTAAAGTAGAAGCAGCGGCATCCCCTTCGGGATCGACTAAACCGGCGCGAGATAATACGCCACGGTCGATACAGTGATCAAAAGCGGTCTTGGTATCGATCCAACCGCTCTTACAAAGCTCAATCAAGTGGGTATCCATCGATTGCATACCTTCCTCGGCACCCATATGGATGAAGGAAGGAATCATAGCTGATTTAGCTTCACGAATCAGACCGGCAATACCAAAGTTGACCAACATAACTTCTTGGACGGCTACACGCCCTTTGCGATCGCGGGTACGCAACAATTGTTGGGCAATTACAGCTTTGAGAGACTGAGAAAGCATTTGACGAATTTGCTCTTGCTCTTCGGCCGGGAAGACGTCGATAATACGGTCTACAGTACGGGCTGCAGAGTTGGTATGCAAAGTACCGAATACCAAGTGGCCAGTTTCGGCAGCTCGAATAGCTTCGGAGATAGTTTCCAAGTCGCGCATCTCACCGAGCAAGATAATGTCGGGAGACTCACGCAAAGAAGCTCGCAAAGCTTGGTTAAAGCTGCGGGCATGGGTACCAATCTCACGCTGTTGAATCATAGACTTATCGGATTTATGGACAAATTCGATAGGGTCTTCGATAGTAATAATATGCTTCTGCCTAGTACGATTGATATGGTTGACGATAGCGGCCAAAGTAGTCGATTTTCCTGAACCAGTAGGGCCGGTGACAACTACCAAACCTTTATCGAAACGAGCGATATTATTAACGATAGGAGGCAAATTTAAGTCGTCAAAAGTAGGGATACGATTGGGAATAATACGGAAAACTCCCCCCATACCGCGACTTTGCAATAAGAAGTTGACACGGAATCGGGCCATACCTTCCACTTCATAAGAGAAGTCGACACTGCCAGTATCGAGAAACTCCTGAGAAAGGCGCTCTGAAAGGATAGGTAAAAGAATATCTTCGGTTTGGGTACTCTCTAAGGGAGGTTCTTCCAAAAACTTTATATCGCCGTTAATACGCACCGCAGGCGGAGCGCCGGCTTCGAGGTGAAGGTCGGAGCCACCGTAATCGAGTACAACTTGCAAGTAACTTTCAAGAATTGGGCTGGCACTCATCTTATTCTAAGTAGCTCCTTATCGAATTTACAAAAGTATTTTTGTCAATAGCTCGATCTAAGGCTTCACGAGGATCGATCTGATGACTCTCGACCAACTCTAAAAGGGAGTTGTCCATTAAGCGCATTCCTTGTCTGGCTCCAGTTTGAATAGCTGAGTTGACCTGATGGAGCTTGGCTTCGCGAATAAGGGTACTAATAGCGCTATTACAAATCATTAGCTCAGTGGCTACTACACGGCTATTACCGTCGATACGAGGGATCAATTGTTGGGAAAGTACACCGCGCAAAGATTCGGCTAACATAACTCGAACCTGAGACTGACGGGAGGGAGGGAACACGTTTACGGCACGGTTGATAGTTTGAGCAGCAGATAAGGTGTGCAAAGTTCCTAATACCAAGTGGCCAGTTTCAGCTGCGGTAATAGCCAATTGGATGGTATCCAAGTCGCGCAACTCACCAACCAAAATCACATCTGGGTCTTCACGCAAAGCTGAACGAAGGGCTGAGCTGAAAGATTCTACGTGGGTACCGACCTGGCGCTGGACAACCATACATTTATTGACTGGATAAACAAACTCGATAGGATCTTCGATAGTAATTACATGGAGCGGACGAGTATTGTTAATATGGTTTACCAAGGAAGCCAGAGTAGTAGTTTTACCCGAACCGGTGGGGCCTGTCACCAATACGAGGCCTTGATGGAAGTCGATAAGCTTCATAACTTCTTTAGGAAGTAAAAGCTCATTGGGCGTAGGAATTTGCACCGGAATAGTACGCAATACAATACTTAAACCGTAGCGCTGATAAAAAGCACATCCACGGAAACGGCGCACACCGAAACCGGGCAAACGAGCCTCATAGGCATAGTCGATATCCTGTTCTTCTTCTAAACGCTCAAAGTCAGCCTCACTAACGAAACGGCGAACAATACTTTCAACCTCTTGAGCGGTACTTTCCGGCATATCGAGCGGCTGAAGCAAACCATTTACTCGTAAGGTGGGAGCATGACCAGAAGTAATAAACAAGTCGGAGCCATTCTTGGTAAGCAGCTCCAGCAGCATTCCATCAATGTTTATCCCCAACTGAATCCTCCAAACTAAAAGCACCTCAAATTAGTTGGGAGCCTTCCCCTAACTAAAGTAGACGCACAATAAAACTTTAACGTCTCCAGCCCCCAAAGGCCGAAGACTTTTTACCAGACAGAGCGCCTCTGGCGCTACTATCCTCCAAGAAAATAGACAACGCCGCACCGGAAAATTTAGTACTTCCTTGAGTCCCCATTTCAGCAGGGAGGAAACAGCCAAGAACCGAACAGCTCGGGGTAGCTTCGACTTGCTCAACAAAAGGCCTTCCTTATGTAGTGTGTGGAGTGGGAGGGACAAAAACAAAGGCTTGATGCATTTTCACAACGATAAGAGACGCAAGCCTCACCTAAGAAAAAGCCTTCAATAAAGGGGCTGCCTTTGTCAATGCGTAGATCGGAACTTTCTTTGTCAATAGTTACGAGAGGAATATCTTTATTATGTCTTTAGAATTGAATGGCCAAGATTTACAAATGGGCTCTTCTGTATATAGCAAAAGCAACGAAAAGGTGGGCATTCTTCGTTTTGCTATGTCTATTCCCACTCCGCCTTATCAAATTTCCCAGCTTTTGGTAGATCGTGTCGACGGAGTTGAGGGAGGTCTTTTAGTCAGTGTAGACTCTATAGAGTCGATAAGTAACAATTCCATCCATTTAAGTATCAGCAATGAAGAGTTTTTTGAGTTACAGCCCTTCGTGGAAGCTCAATGGTTCTCCGTTCATCCTCCTGTAGCCCGCGATCATCGTACATTGGGCAAAAGCAGGACTCCTCGCCGCCAAGATCGGGATCGCCGTCCTCGCTATCAACCTCGCCCTCAAAATAGAAACGTAATGTAATCAGAGAGAGACTGCCTGTCGTGGATTCATCTGCCGTTAAAGCTTATTTAGCCGATTTGGAACGAGCTCGCCTGCAAATAGAGGATCGGCTGATCCACTTGCCCGAAACGAGTTCTATTTTAACTAGGTTTGAATACGGGTTAAATATAAATATTAAAGATTATTTGCACGCTATACCTGTCGTCTCATCCTTAATACGCAGTTTGGTTTATTCCCCGCGCACCAACGAAACAATAAACCAACGTTGTTTAAAAGCAGGCTTTTCCTGTCCTTTCGATCCGGAAAGAACTGGCCGATCACTTACTATTTTCGCCTTTGCCTATATCTATAAAAAATGTGCCAAAGAAACCCAATCTGTAGAATTTGCCAAAGAATTTTCTACAGTTATGTGTTTAAGTACTTACGACTATACGGCATTGAAAGAAATAGATTGGGCTGTCAAAGTCTTGACCGAAAGCAAGAAAAGCGGTCTGGATAATTGGCTAGCTCCGGCTATGTTACTCACTGTGCAACTGACCGGTTTTGAATCCAGCGATAAGGCCCGCGCTTTAGCCGGTTTTGTTGAACAATTCGAAGTTTATGTAGGCAAAGTTTGGGAAGCCGCCAAAAAAAATCAGCTTCTGATGGACTTCCCTTGGTAGCCCCATAATAATCTTTTTCAACTTGTTTTTGCTGACTGTAGGTGCATTATTTGTCGGCCTGAGTCGCCTTTTGGAGCGTTATGCTGAAAAAAGTTGGCAATTTTGTAAGTTCAAAACTTATCTACTTAAGGAATATTTTTTGATTTATATGCAACAAAATATAGAAGAAGCTTGGCATAAGCTGAACTGCTCTCCCCAGGAGGCGCTTCTAATTGTGGCCGATACCGATGAAGGGCCGGAGTTTTGCCATTTGGCCACCCAAGTTGTGGCTGCCGGTGAGGGGCTAGTTGTCTATATTGACGACAATTTTTCCCGACGCCAAAAAGCAGCTAATTTGGCTGCCGATATAAAAACAGCCACTTTAGAACAACTGAAAGAATTAAAAGCTGCTTTTACCGAAGGTTACGGCTTTACCAAAGCGATTGTTATTTCTAATCGCTTAGCCACATGTATTACACAAGTTATAGATAGTCTAGCCAAAGGCTCGGTACTTATGTTGCGCTCTCAAGATCCCCAGCCACCTATACTGGACTTTTCTACTAATCGCCTACACTACGACCAAATGACAATTGTCGCTGGCTAGAAAATAAGCAAAGCTTAGGAGCAAATTCAGGTGAAAATTCCTAAAACCATGCGTGTGGCTATGGCCCACGATTATGACGATATTCGCGTAGAAACTATGGAGGTTCCTCAGCCGGGCCCCGGTGAAGCATTAGTTAAAATTCACGCTTTAGGCATATGTATGGGCGACGTCACCCCTTGGTACGTCCATAAAAAATGTCCTATTGTCATTGGCCACGAACCGACTGGTGAAATCGTTCAATTGGGTGAAGGAGTAAGCAAATTCAAAGTAGGCGATCGCGTTTATATTCATCACCACGCTCCATGCATGAAGTGTCGCCATTGCCAAAACGGCAACTTCGTCATGTGTCAAACTTGGCGCAATTCTAAGTTAATTCCTGGCGGGGCCGCTGAATATTGCCTTGTTCCAGCCAATAATTTGGATAAAGATACGCTTATTTTGCCCGACTCTATGTCTTATGCAGAGGGTACTTTAATTGAACCTTTGGCTTGTGTAGTCAGAGCTTACAAACGGGCTCGCTTAATTCCCGGCGATACAGTGGCTATTATGGGGTTAGGCGTTATGGGTCAAATGATGGCCGTTTTGGCTAAATATATGGGAGCATCCAAGATTATCGCTTCCGACAAAGTGCCATTTCGCATGGAGCACGCCCTTAAGCTAGGCGTCGATCACGTAATTGATTATACAAAAGAATCGTTTCCCAAAGCGGTTTTTGCCCAAACGGATAACCAAGGGGCCGATATTGTTATGGTATGTCCCACCTACCCCAAAGCTATGCAGGAAGGCGTAGAGTGTGCTGGCCGCTCTTCCCGAGTATTGCTCTTTATGGGGCCCAAACCTGGCACTATGCTCTCTGTAGATATGAATAAAATCTACTTTGACGAGATAGATCTTATATCCAGCTATTCTTGCGGCCCTACCGAAACTAGAGAAGCCCGTTGGTTAATAAATAATGGCATATCGACAGCAGAGCAAATGATTACTCACCATTTTCCTTTAGAAAAGATCAACGATGCTGTAGCCCTCTCACGCCAAGCCCAAAATTCACTTAAAATTATTATCGATATTAACGATTAAATTTTTTTTGTAAACAATTGCCAGGGCTCGCTCTCTTGTTTATTTCTATAAGAACGGCGGGCCTTTTTTGTTGGCCTTTTCCCAAGAGATAAGCTAACTGTAGGTAGCGGTACTCTGTTTCTTATTAAAAAAGAAACATAGAGAGTAAGGAATAACGATTAAGAGAAAGAGCACTATTCCGTAAGCTGAAGCATTAAAGACGTTACCCTCTTGAATTTCCATAAAGATATAGGTCGAAAGAGGACGCCACTGAGGTGGACAAGTCATTAAGGTAATGGCCACTTCCTGCATACAAGCTATAAAGATCATAACCGCTCCAGCAGCTATGCCGGGCCGAATTAAAGGAGCGGTTATTTTGATAAAAGTTAAGAGAGAGGGGGCTCCCAAAAGAGAAGAGCTCTCCTCCAAAGTGCGACTCACTTGGCTAAAAGAAGCGGCGATAGAGCGAACTCCGTAAGGGATACTAGTTAAAATATAAGCACAGACAACTAAAGCGCCAGTTAAGTGCCAAGCTAAAGGAGGCCCGTTAAAGGTACAGATTAAAGCTACAGCAAAGACTACTCCGGGCACAACAAAAGGCAACAAGAGACAAAAATCGAGTAGATGGCACCAACGACTGTTACTCCTAGCCATAAAGAAAGCAGAAATGGTAGCTAAAAGCAGCGACCAGAAGAGGCCTGGCAAAGCCAACATAAAAGAATTGGCCAAAGGAGAGTCGGCGGCCCAAGAAGCTTCCCAAACTTGAGCATAACGACTTAAAGTGTAAGAGCTGGGCAAAAACTCAATTCCCCAACTACCAGCAACGCTGACTACAAATGTTGTAACTACAAAACATAAGGGTACGCCAAAGATTACCGCACAAAAGGTTCCGGCCAACGCGCCCAGCCAAGGATTGGCAGAAGGGGGTGTTTGGGGCTGGCCTTTACCTCCCACAATTTCGAAGTCGGCACAACTTAGAAAATATTTTTGTAAGGCCAGAAGGGCCAAAACAGTCAACATCATGAGTACAGAAAGCATACAAGCTCCGCCCCAATAAGTTGAGCCCGACAAATCGCGATAGGCTTCCACCACAATCATGGGATATTGCAAGGGCATAAGCAAACTTATGGCTGAGAAATCGCCAAAAGAGCGCACAAATACTAGGAAAGCTCCACTAAAGACGGCTGGCCTAAGCAGAGGCAAGCGTACTGTCAAAAAATAAAAAAGATGGCTAGCTCCCATTATTTGAGCCGCTTCTGTTAAGGAAGTGTCAAAGTATTCTAAAGCGGCTGAGACGGTAAGCAAGACAAAGGGAAAATAAAGGAAGACTTGGGTAAGTCCGGCTGCCAAAATAGACTGGGCTTCAAAGGGTAGTCCCCAACCCAAATTGGCCAAGGCTTTGGTGACGATTCCATTTATGCCTAAAATATTTTTTACAGCCAAAGCGCCCAAAAAAGAAGGCAAAGCTAGGGGGATTATGCTAAGAACTTTAAATAGTCCTCGACCAGGTATCTGGACTCGCTCTATACAAAAAGCGGCCGTAAGGCCCAGCATAGAAGAGACTGCCGTTACTAAAGAGCAAAAACCAAAAGTTTGCAAAAAACGCCCTTCCCAAGAGTGGCCTGGAGCTAGCCAAGACATAAAATAGTAGAGTCGACTACTTGGGGGCAACCAATAATACCAAGTTAGTGAAAAGACAGTCAGCAAAATAGCTACTAGCAAAAGACCATTTAAGCTCAGTAAATAATCGATCTTTTTAGCCAAAGTGGCGGAGATTAAACTTATGACACTTCGTCCGACTAAAGCTATCAGCAAAAATAAGGCGCTACAACCTGGCACTAGGCCGACAGTATTGAGTAAACCTCGGCTGTAACGTTGAGTATCGAGCAATTCTCCATAATATTGGAAGGTAAAATTGTGGCTCAACTCTTGCCAAGCTAGCGAGAGCTGCCCTTGGACAAGATACTCCAAAATAGGGATAGGCTCACCTGTAAAGCTGGTTAAGCCCAGAACAGCAATAGGGATTATAATAAATAGAGCCACGAATAAGCCGACTCCCAAGCCGACTATCCATTTCCAAAGACGGGCCAATTTTATCTGCGTCTCCTCTAGAATTAAGACCGCCCCCATTTTACCACGAGTGCCGTAAAGCCCCTGCCTTCAGGTATGGTGATAAAGACACGTCCACCGAATCTGTGTAAGCAATTGAAGGTGGACGGTTATTGCGTAGTTGCTATTTATATATTTTCAAGCAGAAAGTTCCTTGGCTGCATTCTCGTATTCCTACTTTATGGACAAATAGTTATTTTTGCTCTGACGACAAGTTTTTTGTTTTACTTCCTCCCTTTCGGCTACCTTTTTGCGCTGTACTTTGGCTAAAGGAATGCCAGCAAAAACGCAAATTACGCCCAACCACTGGATCCAGGAGAGTGGATCAGACAAGATAAGAGCTGCAGCTACAATAACTAACGGTCGCTGCAAGAGGTTGAATATAGACATATTGGTTGAACCGACCAATTTTATAGCCCACAGAAAAGCCACATTGGCAGCAGCGGCGGCTAAACCAATCCAGATACCGATAGAGAGCGATTCTTTGGGAAAGGGCTCTTGGAAGGGCCAAATAAATAAGAGGGCCAACAGAGCGTTGATCCAAAAGATCCAGGTAGAAATTAAGGCCGGAGCAAAATCTTGGGTAAGCGACTCCATGCGCACTCGGTATACTGTAGAACTAATTACAGCGCCGACAATAGCTACATAGCCTATCCAACTGCGCGAAAAAGTAGCTGAGCTGCTGCTAAAAATATCCATAGTCAGCAACACGCCGACAAAGCAAAGAGCAAAGCCTACCCAGAAACGCCAAGTCAAAAGATCGCGCCCCAAAGCCCAATTGGCCATAGCTACGATAGCCGGAGTGGTGGTTACAATAGTTATAACCTCCACAGCGGAAATATATTTCAGAGCATAAAGGGTAAGGCCGTTAGTAATAAGCAGTAAGATGCTGACACTACCTATACGCAAAGCGTCGCTATAACGTACTAAGCGAAAATGTCTGGTCATAGGCAAAATTACCAAAGCGGCCACAACGTTTTTAAGTACCAGTAGTTGTAATGGGGTGACAGACCCCCTATAGCCCAACTTTACTAAAATAGGCTCAATGGAGGCAGCTAAAAGGGCTAAAAGTACACATATAGCACTGCCACTCATCTTAAGATATCCATTTTTGTAATTCGGGATAAGCCATCTTTGACCAACCTAATTTTTCTAAAGTGCGCCCATTTTTAAAAAAGTTTTCGCCAATTAAAACTTGGGCGATATTTATAATGGCGTCGGCGATAGGCGTATCTACTCCGGCCAATTTAGCTAAATAGTGCATAGGCACCAAAGTAGAGCAAACATCTTCGCGCAAATAGCGGTGATTTAATTTATTCGGAGCTACACTAGTTTTATAATTGGGGACGGTTCGCATGGCTTTAAGTAAAGAGTGCTCTTGTAAATCACACCCATAATAATTATCTAACCACTCTTCGGCAGGAAGTAATTTAGTGTTGTAAGCTTTGGCTACGGCTTGAAATTCCTCTTCCAAAGCTCGCATAAGTTTTACAGTATGTTCGGTGAAGCCTTCACAATAGAAAAGGAAGTTTTCCGCTCTGTCTACCCTATTCATGTTGGCGATCATCGTCAACGGATGGGCCAAAGCGCCAAAATCGGTAAGGCCGCGTTGGATAACGTTGTCAGCGGGCTTAAGTCCGGGGAAGAGCGCTTGCATTAGAGGCAAAACTCGCTCCAGGTTGCGACGCTGGGGAGTACAAACTAAGTTCCATTTTTTTATACCGCGTACCCAAACTTTGCCGTCCGCTTGCAAACGAGAAGCGAAGAGGGCGTCAGTTTCCACAACTTCAATCTTTCCTTTAAGGGAAGGATTGTACTCCCCCAGTGTCTGTTCAAACTCTACTGAGCCAGCTAATTTAGAAGAAAAGACTACGATAATTTGGCCAGGCTTAACGTAAGGTGCCAACCTCATGGCCAGGTCGTGGTAAGCGGTAGTCACTGTAGCAACAAAAATCACTCGACAAGCCCGAACCGATTCTGCCAAGTCGGAGCTGACAGAATAAAGGCAAAAATCGCCTTCCAGCTTGCCGTAAGCTTGAATATGATGTTCTTTAACGACACAAGGGCATAAATGGCTTAAATTACGCGCCCACATATGGACTGAGCAGCCCAACTGGGCCAGATAACAAGAGAGAGAATGGGCGCAATTGCCGCCACCTAGAACGGCGACGGATAATTTTTCGCACAACAAAATAACCACCTATTTTTTAGGTGAATAAATAAGACACAGCCCATTGGCGCAGTAGTTATAACAGAAAGTCCCTGTAATAGTCAACAATTACTTTTAGAAGCGCCTAAGAGTTGGCTACTTAGGCAAAATAGAAAGATCTACGAAAAAAAACAACTATTGGCCCAAAATAAGATATAAATAAAGGTTTTTGCCCTCAGTTAAGTTGAAAGCTTCTCTTAGGTAATTATCTCGAACCCACTTAAGAATTAAGTAGTAAGTTTTTTACCAACTAGCTATCTATTTTTCGGTGTATTCTAACAAGGAGAGTATATCGTGCTTAAACGTAAGAGCAATTTTATAAAAAGTTTAGTCGTTGCTTTGGCTGTTGTAAGTACATTTCTGACTTTAAGCTTGAGCACTCGCGCCTCTTCGCCCTCTATCAAAGTTTTAGTAGACGATAAGCCGCTGTCTCAGTCGGGCGTTATGCTTAACGGAGCTACTTTAGTTCCCATGCGGGCGATATTCGAAGCCCTGGGAGCAGAAGTAAAGTGGGAAGGTTCTACCCGTACAGTCACCGCCACCAAAGGTTCTACCGAAATTCGCCTCAGCTTAGGCAAAACTGACGCTTATATTAACGGTGCTTTGAAAGTTCTTTCTACTCCGGCCGCTTCCGTAGATGGCACTACTATGGTTCCTCTGCGCTTTATCGGTGAAGCTTTAGGGGCTCAGGTAAAGTGGGAAGGCGCTACCAAGACTGTTTATGTGAACAGCCCAGAAGCAGCTTCCGGCAACTTAGCTATTGAAGAGCTGATCGTTAGCCCTCGTCGCGTTTTGCGCACCGGCGACACCCTTACTGTACAAATGCGCGGTGCAGCCGGTTGTAAGGCCACTTTCGACATCGTTGGCTTTAAAAGTGATATTCCCATGCACGAAGATAAAGAGGGCGTCTATTCCGGTTCTTTAACTATCCTCAAAAATATGAAAGTTTCTGACGCCGTTTTAGTTGGCCGCTTAGCTAAAGATGGCCAAGACGCCTCTAAAGAAGCGGTTCAGACTATTACTATTAACGGTAAGTCTTCCACTTCTTCTTCCTCTTCCGCCGTTAATGTAGCTAACGATCCCAAGTTAAGCAAATTCTTTACGGCTATCCATCCAGTCCCTAACGCCTCTGTGCGCCGCGCCAATTCCGTAAAAGTAGAATTTGTCAATAAGATCAGCGAAGGCTCTATCCGCCTTTTCTTAGACGACAACGAAGTAACCGGCTCCTGCGATTACGATACTAAAGCTATTAGTTATGTTCCCGAGAACAGTTTAGCTGCCGGTAAACACAATGCTAAAGTTTTGGGTATCGACAACGAAGGGCAGAAGATCGATTACTCTTGGACTTTTACCTGCGGTAAGAAGAGTACCGCTTCGGCTTCTAAAGATTATACCCTTAAACTCAGCGTTCCCGAAGCCAACGAAAAGATAGGTAATACTCTCCATTTAGTGGGAACTACCGCTCCTGGAGCCACTATCAAATTTGAAATTGTCGGTAAAGCCTCTGTAATGAACCTTATTACTATTAAAGGTAAAGCGATCACTATCGAAACTACGGCCGATTCTCAAGGCGCTTTTGAAACTAAAGTAGACCTTTCTTCCTTAGCTTCAGGTATGACAGTAACTATTAACGGTGAAGCTTACCTGGACGGCGAAAAGATAGCTGATATTAGCCGCACAGTCACTCGCAGCTAAATTTTAGTTATAACTTAGCTTTAAAATAAGCTCTCCTCTAATGATATGTACCCAGGATTCGTGGTACATATCATAGTAGGAGGGCTTTTTATTTATAAAACTCATATTTTATATTTATGAAGGATAAAAAATTAACTAATAATAAAGAAAAGCCTAGACTTTTGCCCCATTTGTCGGGATCTATAGGTAACTGTGAAATAAAGGAGGCGTCATGTCTTTTAACTCCACTTCCTTAACTAATTTAATGTCGTCAATTACTGGCAATATGCCTATTTTGGGCAGCCAAGATTTTGCCACCCAGATGGGGGTCAATTTCAATATAGACGACTCAGTACAAATTACCGGTTCAGCCCAACTGGAAGGTACTGAAGATGCCGAAGCGGTAATGAAAGCTCAGAGAGAAAATTTTGACAAATCTTTCACTACCGAAGATGTAGCTGCTTTATTTGGTAAAGACGCCAGCGAGCTTACTGAGCAGCAAAGTAAAGATTTAAGTTTCCTTCTCTTTAATATTAGTCAAGAGAATGCTAGACGCAAAGAAGAGGGCGAAGATCCTCTCACTAAAGACGAATTAAACGAATTTATTAAGGCTTCAGTAACCGATTACAAAAGCCAAATTGAAAAAGGCCAAAAAGCCGAAGAGACTAAAAGCGGCCAAGTCGCTGCTGAAGATCAAGACGACCAAGAAGTCGACTCTTTAGGCCAAACTCTAGCCGAGCTGGGAATCGAAGAATTGACCGACGAGCAAATGGAAGGCATTAATAAAGCTCTCGATCAATACGAAAATGGCGAAGAAGTAACCGCCGCCAAAGACGCCAAAGCTGCTAAAGAGGCCAAAGAAGCCGAAGAAGCTAAGAAAGCCGAGGAAGCCAAGCAAGCCGAACAAGCTGCCGAGCCAGCTCAAGCCAACGAAATGGCTCAGCAAGCCCCCCAAGCTCAGTCAGGTCAGCCCAGCCAAAGCAGTCCCGGTAGCAGCGGTGCCGCCCCAGTAGGCTCTTCCGGCAGTGTAGGTAGTCCCAGTTCAGTAGGCTCAGTAGGCAACGTAGGTAGCGCCAGTCCGGCAGCCGCTTCTAGTGAAGCCGCCTCTGCTTCCAACACCCCCGAAATGGCCGAAGATTTGCAAGGCTTACAGCAGCAAAAGGCTGAAGCCCAGACTAAAGTCGGCGACTTGGGCTCTCAAATTGAGTCTAAAAAGTCCGAAATAAATCAGCGCAAATCTGATATTGCCAAAGAGATCGGTACCGACGGTTTATCTCCTCAGCAGAAAGTCGAACAGCAAAAGAATCAGACAGACTACGACAAGGCCAAAGCCGACTACGACAGAGCTCAGCAAGAAAAGGCCAAAGTCCAGCAGGATAATACCCAGACCAACCAAGATATAGCTCAGAATCAACAAAATCTTTACACTAAGGCTGCCGAAAAGCAAGCTAAGAGTGCTGAATTAAGTTCTGCCCAAAACGAATTAAGTTCACTTAAGCCTCCTTCAGCTCCCAGCGGCGACGACAAAGAAGCTAAGGCCGCCTACGATAGCGCCAAAGCAGAGTACGACGCCAAAAAGGCCGAGTTGCAAGCCAAAGTCGATCAGCTTAAAGCCGAAGAAAAAGCTATCCAAAGCGAAATTACCAAGCTTGAGCAGAAAAATTCCAATTTGGAAAGAAGGAAAGCTACTCAAGAGCAGCGCCTTACCAACTACGAAGAGCAAATGACCCGTGCTCAATCCATTATGGATGAGAAGATGGCCGCTATCCAAGAAGGCAATCCTGCCGTTAAAGAGGCTATCGAGCAAGACGAACAGCTCCAAGCTTTAGAGACTGAAATTTCCAATTTGGAAAGTCAGAAAAGTGAGCAAGAGAAATTCATTAAGCAACTGGACAACCAAATTGCTTTAAAAGAGAAGCAAGATACCGCTGTTCAGCAATTGCGCCAAGAAGAAGCTCAAGAAAACTTCGAAGAGGCTCTTAATAAAGTCGGCAATCCTACCGGAGAGCTTAAGAATCCCGATCCTTTAGGCCTTGATAGTCCTTTTAAATTCCACAATGAGAGAGAAGCTGTCGACGTCACCGATCCGGAAAAAGCTGGCGAAGCTATCGAGTGGGCTCGCGAAGCTTTAGAGCGAGATCCCAACAACGAAAAGGCTCAGGCCGTTTTAGATTCGGGCTCGGCTTACCTCGAGCAACGGCAAGCTTCTGCTGAAAATGCAGCTGTCGAAGCGGTAAATAATTTACCCGACGGCTTAAAAGACGCTGCCAATGCCCATATCCAAGAAGCTATAGCTAATGCCGACGGCCGCAATGTCAACGACGTAGTCCGAGAAGCTATTGCCGACTACACTAAGGGCTTATTGGATAAAGACGATCTTTCCGATGAAGATAGGGCTTTAGTACAAACTGCCGCCGACGCTACTGCTGCCAGCGTCAAAGCTGACGAGCGCTACCACCAAGCTTTGGAAGCGGAGTCGGAAGTAGAATTTTACAAAGCTGTCGACAAGCTTCCCGAAAATGCCAAGGCCGAAGCTTACGCTATGCGCGATTCGATCAATGCTTTAGATCGTAAGGGCGCTTGCCAGAGCGTTACCGATGCTTACGCCGATATTACCGAATATTTAGAGAAGCATCCTGACACCGATTTGGATATGCAAACTGCCAAGTCGATGTTTGGCGACTACGGCCCTGTAGCTCTGGCTGCTCTTCAAGATGAGAGTGGCGAGATGGCTACTCAGCTTCTGGACGAAAATAATTATGCCGACTTTGAAGCTACGGCTTTGCCTGATTTATTCCCCGATTCCAGATTTAAGCCAGTTCCGCAAGATATTCCTAATGGCGGCGGCTACAAGGGCGATACCACCTCTATGTATCGCGACAACCTTATAGATATGGCTAATCGCAATGTTGAGAGCTTCTCTGAAAAGTACAATGAAGCTGTTTCTAGCGATTACTCTCCCTACAGCCGTAAGTGGAAGAATGTAGACTCTATGGCTAAAGATGCTGAGGGTTGGAAGAATCTGTCCGACGAATACAGCATTAAGATGACCAAAGAGAAAGAGACCGGCTATGCCGAGCGTATTGCCGCCGGTACCTTATCTGAAGCGGCCATTAAAGCTATGAGCGAGCCTACCTTAGAAGACTTAATGAGCGGCAGTACCGAATTTGGTTTACAGATTGCTCAGAGCTCTCTGGCTGAAGCTCAAAGACTCAATACGACCGGTTGGTGCTATGCGGGCGTTTCTGGCGCTTTAGGCCGCTTAGGTATCAATATCGGCGGCCCTAGCGCTTACTGTGCCGTAGGTGAAATCGATTCTAAATATCCCGATCGCTTTGTCAAATTTACCAGCGCCGATATAAGTAAAGATCAGCTTAAACAGCTTCCGGCTGGTGCTATCGTAGTTTACGGTGCCGGTAGTGGTTATGGCGGAGGAAAACATGGCCATATCTACGTATCTCAGGGCAATGGCCAAGAGACTTCCGACCACGTAGCCAACGTCTATCCCGAAGGTTATGGCAACGAATACTACGTTTATTTCCCTAAGTAGAAGCTAGCTAGGTTGGCGGTAGGTTTTTAGTTTGACAGCCAACCTAAGTGCCAAAAAAGCTCCCCAATTTCCTAAAAAATTAGGAAGTTGGGGAGCTTTTTCTCTAAGCGCTCAATTACCACAAGTACCGCAACGCCCCTGGCTTTAGCTACAGGGAGTGTGTCAAAGTTCAATTACCGCACCGCGACTATTTTTTATTTGAGCAGAGAAGCTAGCGATCTTCTTATTCGACCCTTCGTTCACCTTGATAAGTAGACTAATTTCTTTAATTAAAGGGCTCTTCGTAGCTTTTGTGGTAACAAAAAAATAGGTTTGGCCATTTTTAGCCGCTTGGGAGCTAATTTTTAAGTCTTCCTCCTTTTCCACAGAGCCGCCAGCTATATCTAAAAGCGAATCTAGAGATATTTCCATTTCCGCAGAGAGGAAAGGCAAAGCTGCTAGACGATCGTTATCTACCAAAACCGCTTTAGCAAAAGCCCAAGAGAGGTCTTGAGGAGATAAGGTAGTTAAATTGCGCTCGGTAGAACAGGAGAGATTGTGACAAGCCCATAAGGGACTAAGCAAAAATAGCAAGCCAATAACTAATAGCCAAGATCTAGAAGAGCTAAATATTTTTCTATTTGGACAAGAGCTCATAGTACAACTACTCTCCTACAGCTAAAGTGAAAGGTGCGGCCTGAGCACATTCAAAAGGCGCATTATCAAATTGTAATAAAGCGGGTTTAGCCGTGAACTCACCTTGGTAGACTAAGCGCCCCTTAAGCTTAAAAGTGTGCTCTCCTTGGGGCAAGAAAGTTATATAAATACGATTGGCTTGCTTATCAAAATGAGCATTGAGTTGCTCTAAGCCTTCGATTTGAGTAACTTCCCAGCCACCTAAATAAGGCAAATCGATAATAGCATAACGCCAATCTTTCTTGGCCCTAACTTTAAGGTTGATAAAAGCCTTCTCGCCTAGATGGCCAAAAAGGGCCTCGCCTACAGAATGGACTTTATCTTTTGGCGCTTCTAGAATCTTGAACTCACTGCTGATAAAGAAAGGAGCTTGGGCAGCGGAATTGGTGTAAGAAACGGGTTCTTCTTTTCTATAACCAACTTCTGGCAAACCATGTACAGTGAGACTTTCGTGGATATGAACCCAAAGAGGATCGCTGCCACTCTTAATAACCTTAATAGTTAAAGGGCTGTCAGGCAATTGAGCTACGCTTAAAGAGAAAGAGCGGTGCCAATCATTCTTTTCAGCTAGGCTATTGTCGCTATCTAATTCGTTACCGTTAATCCAAATACCGTAACTAAACTCCTGAGGAGCTTTATAGAAACGATACATATAAGCTGAAACAGCCTCTAAAGCTACTAAAGTATCAGATGGAGTATTCCAAGCTTGACCACAGCGGTTAGCTAAGAGCCAATTTAGTAAAGCTTGGCTCTTGGCGCTATCACCTTCTAAACTTAAATTAGTAATTAGAGCCAAGGCGGTAGTTTTGCAATCGCTAAGCCGGGAGCTACCTGGATAGAAGATCGTTTCAGCTCCCAACCCATTTTCACTGACAAAAGATAGAGTTTTAGCCGCCTGATAACGCTGTTTAGCGCCTTGCCAAAGGCGCTTAGCCTCGCCACGCCGATTATTTAAGTCTAAATAGCGCACTAAAGCTATAAAAGACGGATTATCCAACTTATGGGCCTTATGTAAAGCTTTATCCAAATCAGCAGACGAAATTTTGGGATTTTGGAAAGCTAGACTGAGAATCAAGCGCTCGCCTAAGTCCAAACTAGAGCGAACTTTTTGTAAATAAGTTTCACTACCTTTTATTAAAGGCTCTACTTCGCTAACTCCAGTTTCATGCAAAGCATTAAGATAACGCACAATCATAGAGGTATAGATAGGATCGGAAGCCAAGCCAAAACGCCAGCTAAACCCTCCATCTTTATTTTGGGCCATTTGCAAAGAGAGCAAATTATCTTGAGCCTGTTCGGGAGAAAGACTAAAATAAGCCGGAATCTTTAAGTTGTGCTTCATAAAAGGAGCGCTGCCAATAACTGGCGAGGCCCAAGTAGCCAACACCGCTTCACTACTATTGGCAGAGAGATTGCTCAAACTATGCACAGAAGAAGCTAAGACTCCAGCCGCTCCATTCATAATTTCTACACTTAAATGGCGATCGAAAATACGTCCGATAAAATCTTTACGAAAACTATCTAACTTCAAATCGGCTTCCCGACGCAAAAGAGCGTTGGCGTCTTGAGAATAGACAGTAACTAAAGGTAAAACTTCTACAGGTTGGCTGTAACGCTCAACCCCTTTATCCCCCTTAAGCTCAACGATAATATTGCTAGCTCCAGGCAAACCACTCTTAACCATAAAGTCAAAAGTATGGCTTCCACGCGCTTTAAGAGTAATTTTCTCCCTCTCCTCAATTTTGAAAGTGGAGCTATTATCTTGTACTAACAATATGGAGGTATCTTCAGCTTTTACTGCCACAGTAAAGTTTAGATCTTGATCGGTACAATTTTGTAATTTAACACTGTATTTAGCAAAGTCGCCGCGATTTATAGCCGTTGGCCCCAAAACTGAGGCTTCAATATCTTTTTTCAGAATAAAAGGTACTACCGTTTGGCCAATCTTACCATCTTCAGTTAGGCCAGTAACTAATAATTTCCAATGGCCCTCTTCATTGGGCATAGTTAGAGAGCACCTGGCCGCACCACCATCGGGAGCGGTACGCACTTTAGCGGCTTCTAAACATTTGTTTTCAGGATATAAAATTACTGGTATAAAATCGGTTAAGTTGTCAGCTAACTTATCAGCTTCCTCAGTAGTCCAACTAGAGGTAGCGCCCATCCCATTATCAGGAGAACAAAAAGCCCTAAAAATGCTATCTTGGGCCAAATAAGGTTGGTCTTCAGGGCCGATAAGGCGGACATTTAGCCAACTGACTAAATGTTTACCTCGGTTATCTGAAGCGACTAAATCTAAGTTGGCCACTTGACCACTCAAGGGAGGGGCAACCCAAGAAGCTTTTATATTAAAAATTTGCTCCAAGTCGTGGACATAAACTAACTCTTCTGCTTTTTTTAAGTCACCATTTAAATAAGCTAAAGCCGTAATTCTAACAGCCGGAGCGAACTTCTTCTTAAAAGGCAAAGTGATGGCAGCCCGTCCGTTAGTCAAGGTCACTAGGTAACGACTTAAGATTCCATCTCTATCCAGAATAAGCAAAGCCTTCTTTACAGCCTTAGGAGCGTACAGTCTGATTTCACAATTTTCACCTGCATTGATAAAATGGTTGGCAATATCTATATCAAAACTGTCGCTATCGTCAGCCAAAACGGACAAGCAACTTCTGGCTTGCAACTTAGTGAGATCGTAGTTTTCCCCCTGAGCTGAAGTAAGTTTGGCTCCACCTATAGCCCTAACCGACACGGTATAGCGCCCTTGGGCGGGAGGCTGCCAAGTAAGCAAAGAGCAACCTTTACTATCGGTAGTAAGCTGGCCAATATCGACAGATTCACCACTTTCACTTAAAGCCGCCACTTCTAATTTAAGGCCCTTTAAAGGCATACCGGAAAAATCGAAAGCTTGAACCAAATATTGAGCTAAAGAATTGGCTCTTATCTCCCCAGGGCCCTCTAAACTTAAAAAAGCTGGTGCTGAGACGACGGAAAAGCTGCAAACCGAACGGTAAAGGCGATTTTGGCTGCCACGGGCCGAAGCTTGGACACGCACGACAGCCAATTGGGCCTCGCTACTAATTGAAGGAGGACAAGTAAATTTTACTTGGGCGCGGCCAGCTAAATCGGTATTCGTTTTGAGGGCAGGCAACTTAGATGAAGAAGTAAAGCTAGAGTTGGCTTCTACTCCCAAACTGCCTACTTGGTGGCCGACTTTGGCCTTTACTTGGCACAAGCTAAAGCTTAAAGTAACTTCTCGACCAGTTATAGGTAAACCCTCGCCATCAGTTAACGACAAGTTGAGCAAAACGTCTTGGCCTACGCTAAAAAATGGCTTGCTAGGCTCAACCTTAAATTTTATATCAGCATAGTCGGGTAAAGCGCTAGCTAAACCGCAACTAGCCACCTTAGCCCCGCGACTATCTTCAAGTACCAAAACGTAGGGCTGGCGAGATAAGTTGTTGGGAATTTTGATAACTCCACTCAGAGTACCGCTAAAGCCCAAAGCAGCTTTAGATTTGACTATAGTTTCATTGCGCCAAGAGCGTAAACTGACCTGGAAGACCTCTTTAGTATCTTCACTTAAAGCGGCACCGCTAAAAATATCATGGAGTACCGCTTTATAAGTAAGAGTTTGACCGGGAGCAGCTGAACGGGAATCGCACCACAAAAAAGCTTTCCAGCGGGGAGAAAGGTGTCCAGAATCGGAATAAATAGCAACCCCTTTTTGCTCTCCTTTGGCAACAAGACAAAGAGAAGAGATCTTATCTAAAGGAGAGGGCAAATTTACTAAACCATTAGAAGAGCAAGTTAAAGTTAGATAAGTAGATTTTTTATTTTGAGTATAAGTCTGATAGAAGATCCTATCGGGACTGAGGGGGCGACCAGTTTGGCTATCCAGGATCCAGACAACTCCCGAAGCTACTCCTGAATGGAAACTGGCTAAACGTATATTGGAAATACTAATTATTTGGAAGCTCTCTTGCCCTTGAGTTTGGCTATCGTACAGCCTTAAAAGATAAAGGCCGTCTTTAAGCTTAGGTAAACTCAAACTGTAAAGATGCCAAGGAGCCTTTCCAGCTTCAGTTTCGCCAGAGGGGATAACTTTAACTTGAGCTAGAGAAAGGGTCTGTTTCTCCTTCAAGGCAAATTGCAAGCGTTGAAAATCTTGGCTAGTTAAATTGGCATAATTAACAGGAACATTTTGAGATAAAGCTGAGGCTAAATCAAAATTATAAATATCTAAGACCAAGGAAGAGGGCAAAGAATCAGAAGCAGAAAAGGTAATATCGACATTGTCACCAGAACCGGCGCAATATAAAGGTTCTGAAAAAGCGGCAGGCCAACTTGAGGCAGTCTTTTCTCCCTCGGCAGCAGAAGCTTCGGAAGAACTCTGAGCGAAGAATAGTATGGCCAAAAAGGCTAAAAGAGCCAATAGACTAGAAAAACGCCGCATTTTTTTCATATAAAATCCGCCCCAAAGATGGAATAAAAAAAACCCCGAGTGATCGGGGTTTGAACTGGTGGAGCTAGACGGATTCGAACCGACGACCTCCTCCGTGCAAGGGAGGCGCTCTCCCAACTGAGCCATAGCCCCAAATTGATAAACTTGGGAAAAATGATATAGGAGCCCTGGAGAGCTCCTATAGCTACCTACCAATATGGTGGGTCTAATAGGACTCGAACCTATGACCTCATCCTTATCAGGGATGCGCTCTAACCACCTGAGCTACAGACCCATGTCTCGCTGCCCCTTCCCTTTTTTCTAAAAAGCAGCGCCTACAAAGACAGACGCTACCCCTTAGAAGAAGTTGTGGTGGGTCTAATAAGACTCGAACTTATGACCTCATCCTTATCAGGGATGCGCTCTAACCACCTGAGCTACAGACCCAACTTCGGGAACCTAACGAAGCTTATCAACTTCTTAGGCAACGCGAAGATATTAGCAAAGAGAGGGATTTTTGTCAACAGCTAGACAGAGCAGGCGGCCGACTTTTTTCTTGGTTAAACCAGCTATTTATGGGGATTAACGCTACAAAAAGGCCCACTCTTAACTAAAGGAGCTTTTTATTCACATTTTATTAACAAAAGTGTTACCAAGCAGGTTCATTTAATCTAAGCTGGTATTATATACTCTAAGAGAGTAAAGTTTTCTTCAACAAAGGACTTTGTATTTCCGGCGTTACTTTGGTAGCGATGAAAGGAGTACGAGATGGCAGATGACCATCAGGATAAAATTGAACAAATTAGAGCGCGACGCAGTCGCGACAGCGTTCAGTTAGGTTACAATCCATACGACATTCAGCAGCAGCAACAGCAAGTAGGCGGAGTCGGTGCTGCCGGAGTCGGTGGAGTCGGCGGTGCCACTGCAGCCCGTGGTGTGCAAGGCATTGGTGATGACAACAATTCCATCCTTGGAGCGGACTTTAAAAGCCCGTGGCTGCGCGATCGAGTTACCCTTAGCTTAGAGGGCCAAATGGCTCTTCTGGAGCAGCGGGCTGCTGGTCGTACGAATATTGTCGATCTCGGCTACAGCAATCGCAACTCGTTCGTATCGTTTAGCAACGGTGCTTCCGTACAGATTGAGCCTCCTGGTACCTACAGACTTATGTATAATCGCGGTTAGCTTCCTGCTCCTATAGTTGTAAAAAGCGACAGCCCCCCACCTTATCTTTTTTAAGTTGGGGCTGTCGCTTTATTTCTTGTGTTATAAGACTAACTAACAACTAGCAACACCATAAAAAAGATCCTCGCTAATTATAGACGCAAAATTTAACTACCATTTGGGGAAGATACATAGTCTCTTCAGGAGCTTCGTTACTAGCTTCCAAAAGCCACTCAGGGTAGATTCCCTCTTCATTTAATCTAATCAAATCGCGATTAACTAAGCCGAAGGGACGCCGACTAAACATCTTTTGCGCCTTAGGGACTGGATAAGCTTTTAATAAGGCTTCGACACGATAGTAGGTAAAAAAATCTAAAGCATTAGTCTCTATCTGCATATAGGTAGAGAGAGCCACCACTACGGTAAGTAGAGCTAAACCTATTTGGCTCTTTAATTTGGAAAAATTTACCACCCAATCTTCCATAACTAAGAGAGCTGGCCAAGACAATTCACTAAGAATAAATAAGAGATAGCGAGGCCCGTATCCCCAATGGCCTCCCCAATTGACAAATTTAGAATTAACTAATAAGAAAATTAGGAAGGTAGAGCCAATTAACCAACTTTCACTCTTAAAGCGTCTTAGAAATGGCTTTATTCCTAGCAAAGCAAAGATAAGCAAAGGCTGATAAAGAAAGATACTCTTGTCTTGGCTAAAAAGGAAACCGCCCAAACCTGCCCAGATATTGCCAGCAAAGGCGTCTGCCTCCCGGCTCCACTGGGTATAGCCACTATTTAAGGGACTACCAAAGCGCCAGTAGTTGGCCCCTAAAAAGAGAAAAGCCAAAAGAACTAAAGGGGCAATAATCCAAGGCGAACGCCAAGAGAGCCCCACTTTATTAGGCCAAAGCAATAGAGTTAGCCAAAGGGGCACCAGTAAAATATAGATACTTTTAAGCATAACTAAGCTAATTAAACCAGACCAAACTCCCAACCATAGATAGGGAGAGATCCTTTGGCTTTGAGCTTTGGCCCTCAAAACACTTACTGCGGCGGCAAAAAAGATAGCGGCCATAGTCCATTGAAATATTTCGCCACTTTGGGCACGCAAATAGTTCCAGCCGAAACTGCCAAATAGAGAGATTAAAGTCCAGGCCGCCGCAATTTCACTGCGCTGACAAAAGAGAGAAGCGCCCCAATAGAGAGCTGCAGCCAGCCCCAGCGTCCAGAGCAAGTTGTAGCAATTAAGCCCCCCAACAAATGAAGTTGAGCTTAGGTCTCCACTATAAAGGGGGGGATGGCCAGAGAGATTCCACCAAGCTACAACTGGCAACATAAATAAGCTATTAAATAAACCGTATTTACTGTAATATTTACCGCTACTTTGATTATAAAAACAATACTGCCCCACTTCCAGTTGCGAAGCATATTGGGCCGGAATATCGTCTCGCCCCTCAAGCCAAGCTTGGGCCTGAGCCCGCATCCAATAGGGATCGCCTATATAGAATTTTTTGGGAAAACTGGCCACACCTATAATCGATACAAGCAAAAGCAAAGTAGCCAAGACGAGCCTAGGCGATATCTTCATAAATAAAATCCTTTTTAGCGGTAAAATCGTTTAAACCTAAAAAAATGGCCGTTTCTAAAAATATTTAGAAACAGCCAAAGAGGCAGAGCGCCCAGCATAACCCCTATTTGTAAATAATTTCGAAACGATCTTTACTATCGAAAGGAGCAACGACTATCTCTTTTTCGTAGCGACGATCTAAAATTTCCGAAAATTTCCAACGCTTATCGCCATCTTTAAATTTAACAGTAACATACATACCCTCAATTTCGATAGGCATCTTTTCATCAATAACTTGTTTAGTAGTAAGATTTCTAACTCTAGCGACAAAATTGCCATCATATTTACCACTCTCATTACTGTAACTGTTGGCTGCATAAGCGCCTATAGATAAAGAGCACAAAACTCCTAAAGTAAGCAATAAGGTAAAAATTTTGGCTAATAATTTACTCATAGTGTTGGCCTCTAAACTAAAAAAATATAAGGTAGGCCGCCTAGGATCCAGCTTAAGAGCGACGATTACTCACCCCTAGTATTTGACCCATACGGCCTCAAGTTTTTAAAGAGAACGTCAGTCCAGAACAAAAGTAGCTGTAGCTCCGCCACCAGAAGTGACATTGCAAAGCGAAGTTCCTGAAAGACGAGTCATAAAGCTGGAGACGCGACCGTCGAAAATATAAGGATCTAAGTCGACAGCATACTCGCCCATCTCTACCGAGGAGCCATTCCAACTGGGATAGTGTTCCCTGGCCACATTAACTTTAACCTGGACTAAATAGTCTTTATTGAGCCATTTCTCTATCGATTCTTCCCAAGACGACTGAGTACTTTCCCAACCGATAATAATACCGTGGCCGCCGTAATCGTCGTTAGGCTTCATAACTAAATTATTTTTGTTAGCCCGCACCCACTCGAGCAAATTGATCTTGGCTCCGTTGGGGCCAGTCGTATCTTCATCAACAAGCATACGAGTCCAAGGGATATGAGAATAGATAGCTTGTAATTGTGATTCGCTAAAGCTTTCCTGATATTTGGGATCGGTTAAAATGGCAAAGATGGCCTTTTTGTGGTAGATCTTACAGCGGAAAGAATTGATAAAACAAGCTGCCTGATCTTTGTAAGCTTCCCAAACAGCCTTACACTCGGTAGCCCGCTCTAAATATTCGTTAATCAGCAAACGCTTATAGAAAATATGGATCTGTTGCCCTTGATAACTGAGCACCCCATTATGGTATTCCAAATGGCGCGGGTCGGCAATTAAGCACTTATAACCACATTTTTGGAAATGATCGCGAATGCGACGGAACTCAGGAGCGGTGGGCAAGCCTTCATAATCGATAATACCTATAGTGGGTTTTTCTCTGCCGCCCCACTCTTCGTAAGTATCTAATAAAGATTGTAACAGACGATCGGCACTGTAATAAGCTTGGCAAGGGAAAGCCTTCATAAAGTCGTGGAAGAGCTCAGTATGTAGAAAGCTTCTGTTCATTTCGTCAGAATATAAGACGCCGGCCGGGGTTTCAGCATTATATTCTACAAATTGCAAAGTACCGCCCATAAGAAAGCTGTCTAAACGCGACGACACGGAAATCTCTTTATAGCGGGGATCGATTTCGATAAGGCAACGGTCGTCGTCAGTTAAGCCCAACTTGGCTTTGAGCTCTTCGTCATTGAGCAGACGCGGAGTTATAGCTTTAAGGGCCCGACAGATCCCGCGCACAGCGTCTTGCAAAAGCAGCATTTGTTCGCGTCCAATAAAATGGGGACGCAGGAACGGACATAAAAAGCGACCTCCAAATTCGACGTCGCGTTTGCGCAACTCACCTTGCAATTCTTCGGCAAAAGCAGCGACATCACATTTTTCTAAGAGTTCGTGATAATGAGCGATAGCCGCTTGACGATACGGTTCACGAGCCGCCGCCATCAACATAAGATCTACAACGTCTGCCATTTGTTTCAGCCTCACGATTTTAACTTTTGCAATTCCAGCCCATTACTTTGCCGACTTGCTTTCTTTAAACTTTTCTCTACACAAAAACGTTTGCCTGCCTAGAGCGCCGGGGAAGAGCGGAGATACTAAAACTAAAAAAATTAAGTTTATCAGTTGGTAAGCTAAAATTTGAAGGAGACTATTTTTTTATAACAGAACTTTTCGCCACCGAGGGATCCGGGAGTGAGATCGAAACAAGATCAGCCGACGGACTTCCGCTGATTTGAGGATTTTTTATAGAAATATGACTGACAACCACTCTCCCCATATACCAACTTCTGAAGCTGCTCCAGAATCCGATAACAATATTACCGAGCCTAGTTTGCCTCTAAACGATTCTTCAGAAAGCAGCGCTCAATCTGGTTCTTCCGCCAAATCGGGAGAGGAGTCTATTAGTTCAGTTTTTGAGTCGGCAGCTTCTGACAATTCCAAAGGCAGTTGTCCAAATCATAATAGTAGTAGCGACAATTTAGCTAGCGAGCCGCCTTCTAAAAAGCAGGAGCCAGAAGTTGAGCAAAGTGTCCAGCGCCGTTTGCCTCCTCCCTTAGAAACTTCCCAAATCAAGCCCCAATCGCCAGCTAAGGCCAATCCAGTTTCTGAAACTAAAGTAAGTTCTCAAGAGGTGGCTCCTACTCAAAAGGGGCCCGCCCCTTCTGGAGCTACGCCCCAAGAAGAGGCGGCCAAAATAGCTACTAATGGAAAGATAAAGGACTTATCCTCCATTACTTCCAAGCCAGACAATGTTACTTTTCAAGATTTACTCATATTGGTAGTCTATTGGATCTTTTTAGCCGGTATATTAGCTTGGGGGGCCAACAGTTTACTTACTTGGAAACATGATGTCGATATACGGCCCAATATCTTTTATAACCAACTTTGCTGGTCCCAAGATGGGGAATCGTTAGCTTTTATACGCGAGGAAGTAAAAGAACTTTCTCAAGGCCAAGCCATCAAAAGCTCACTTTGGTTAACTGAGCGCTTCGGAGATCAAGCTTCCCGCTTACAAGATAATTTGCCTGCAAGATATGGACTTACAGGCTGGTTCGCTAACGATTCTATAATTGTACTCGATTGTGCCAATACTCCCTTAGATCTTAGCAAACTCAATACTAAGAAGCCCCCCAAGAAAGATTCCTCCACTTCAAATGAGCCTTCCGCTAAAGAAGCGACTATTAAACTGGTAGAAGTCGATCCCCAAAAAGTGGGCGAAGCTACCAAGGGGATCTCTGCTGCCGAGTCCAGCTTATCTTTTGCCGAAGTAAAAGTTGAGGATCGCTCGATTCGCTACTTAAATTTACCTATAGAAAACGCCCAACTCGTCGGCCATAATAAAGAAGAAGTATTTATAGCCCAATATTTAAGCTCCGACAAAGATCGAGGCCAAATAAATCTCCTTTCTTATAAGCCTGGCCGTACGGAAGCCAAAGTTTTAGTATCTATTCCTTCGCGCCAGAAAGAGATGATGCACGTAGATAGTGTGGTAGCTTCTCCTGACAATGCAAGATTGGCTATTGTAATTTCCGTAGTAGCTTCTTTAAGCAATTCGGTAAGCGAAGATGACGATACCCCTTTGGGAGTTTGGCTCTTCAATAGAGATAGTCAGACTTTGGCTTGGACTACTATTTCGGCTAACAATGCTCGCGATCTTAGCGTAGTCTGGTCTAAAGATTCCCAATGGTTAGGCGGTGTGGCCCGCTATGTCGACGAAGCTGAACTTTTCGCCTTTTATGGTGATAACAATTGTCAGGCCGCTAAATTGCGCGGAGTTCCTCAAGAGGGCAATATTACTCCCTTAATTACTAGCAATGCCCATGCCCTAACTTTTGTTTCTCTCAACCGTATCGATTGTTATAACTTCGATCAGCAGAAAAACGTGCCTCTACTCTCTTCAGACAATCTAGAATATACTCCTAACAACCTTACGGTATCTTCCGGCGGAGCGGTAGCCTATGTGACTAATCAGTACGATTCTCCCAATATTTACATATGTGCTTTGAATAATCCGACTTCCCACAAAATAAATATACCTGATGATTCAGCTAAACAAGCTTGGTACTACCAAGAGGCTGGAAATCTCCAGTATGCTCTTGATTATTGGTTTAAAAAGAATAAGTAGGAAAGGCAGTAAGAAGATGAAGCGCAGCACCAACCTTTTAAGTTTATCTTTATGTTTTACGGCTTTAGGCTTGAGTTTAGCTCTCGTAGGTTGCTCCGATAGCGACGACAATGGCAACCTAACTTTTAAAGTAATAAACTCTGGCTCCCCTGCCGATCCCCAAATTTTTATTCCTGAAGCGACCAAGAATATTAAGTTAGAAGTCTTTCAAGAGCCTTCGGTGACAGGCAAAAAGGTCTCTTTCTCCAATTCTGCCACTTCGGAAAACGACCAATCTCCAGCCGAAGATCAAGAGCAAACTGATAGTAAAGCCAAAACTGTAAGCCGATTAGCCGACCAAGGGAAGCCTCTGTATGCTTTCGGTACTTCGAGTAAAGACAAAGATAAAAAAGAAAGCGGAGAGAAAACCTACTACTCAGCTTCGGTAGCTTATGAAGGGGGCGAGCCAGAGCTTTCTTTAGAGGGAATCCAAGACGGAGATTGGGTAGTAAGAGTCTCGGCTTTAGATAGCAACAATAATGTTTTGGCTTACTACCAAGACGGCTTAGCTGTAAATGGCGACAGTCGCTCAATAAAAGGCTGGCTTCAGCCTGGAGCCGCTCCTTCCGGCTATTTGTATGCCGCCCATACGGCCAATGGCACCATTAGTCGCGTTAGTCTTTATAGTAACCTTATCGACAGTATCAAACTTAATTCTGGAAATCCGGCCTACCTTTTTGCTAAACGTACCGAAAAGCCGTCTTTTAGCGATCTTTTTTATGCTACTACCGGCGGAGTTAAAATTTTACAATTAACTCCCAGCTTTGTGGATAAGAAGATTGACGTTGAAGATATAGCTTTCCCTACCGACGGAGCCTTTGTAAGAAGCAGCCAAAATGGCGACAGTGCTGTTGTATCTTTCTTTAAAGAAGGTTTAGTGCGCTTCTTCGATTTTACTCAGCAAACGAATTATGATTATGTCTACACCGGATCTGGAGCCAACTATATAAGCCACCTGACTAACGATAGCCAAGTTTGGGTTTGCAACGAGAACGAATATGATCTCAGTTTAGTAGATATAAATAATCACAACCTAGTCTATACAGATAATTTGCGTTTAGGTGGCGATATACCTAAAGCTGCTGAGCCTAATAGTGATAATAGTAAAGTTTGGGTTATCGGCACCCGCTCTTCGGGAGGCTTTGTACGAGCTGTAGATTTTAGTGAGCAAAGTATGGGCGGACGCAATTGGGGTGAGTTTACTACCGATTTAGCTAGTCCCGGAGCCATATATTTAGCTTCAGAAGCTTTAGGCTGTGTCACCGACAATACGCGCGGAGAGCTGATCTTTTTAAAGACAGATAGCTTAGACGATCAGGGCAACATTAGTGAGATTTTTGGCAAAAGCGGCTCTCGCTTAGCCCTTCAAGGAGGAGGCGATCAGATTTTATCTGACGGGGCCCGTTTATATATTTTGCAAATGGCTCAAGGTAAGGTGGCTGTAGTCGATCTGGAAACGAAAGCTATAGCAACTTCTTATAATTTGGGCTCTAATGCTCGCAGCCTTATGTTTATCGACTAAACCATACTTAAAAGGTTGCTCTTTACTATAGGAGGGCCACCAAGTTTCACAACTGGGGCCCAACTAATCAAGCTACATGGGACTGGTTAAATGGAAAATAAATCAGAATCGATTCTAAGTAAGCTGCTAGTTCTCAAAGGGGCGATACGTGAGCTTTGGAACATGTTCGCCTGCAAAATTTTACATATTGTAGCTTACGGACTTTGTAACGGAGTTATTATACTCTGGCTCTCCAAAGATTTGGGCCTCTCAGATATAAATGCCGGCCTTATGGTGGCAGGTTGGTCTACTTTGCTGACTTTAATTACAGTTATGGTCGGATCTTTGGTAGACGCAATAGGTATAAAGAAAGCCCTAATTATCGGCTTTTTAATCTGCATTTTCTCTCGTTTTATTATGGCCATAACTACCATTAAGACGATCGTTCTCCCCTTAGGCTTTATACCTTTGGCAGTAGGCGAAGCTCTAATGGTGCCAGTTATGGTAGCGGCCATAAAGATGTATACTACAGCCGCCCAGCGCTCTATGGCCTTTTCTATATTCTACGCAGTTATGAATGTAGGATTTGCTATTTCCGGCTTTCTCTTCGATAAGATTCGCCGCTGTATGGGTGAAACCGGATCACTCTCTTTAGTGGGCTTAAATTTATCTACTTACCAAACGATCATCTTTCTAAGTTTTATCTTTACTATACCTAACTTACTTATAGTTTGGTTCGGTATTCGAGAGAATGCCTCTGTAGACGCCCAGGGCCATTACCAAGAGCTCAAAAAAGAGTCAGTACCCACAACTTCAGCCTTACACGCCTGTACTAACGCCTTAGTTGAATGGAAAAGGATCTTCTGTAGTTTGTGGCACCAAAGCGCTTTCTACAAATTCTTGGCCTTTTTAACGATTGTAGTGGGCGTTCGCTTAATTTTCTATCATTTCCATTACACTTTTCCCAAGTACGGTATCCGCGAATTGGGCGAAGGGGCTCCCATTGGCCAACTTTGGGGCGTTTTAAATCCAATTTTAATTATTATTTTAGTTCCCTTAGTGGGAGCCTTGACCCAAAAAGTAAGCGCCTACAAAACGGTAGTTATTGGCAGTGCCATTGCAGCTGTAGGCCCCTTCTTTATGGCTGTTCCTCCCCACTATTTCCAAGGCTTGGCTGACGGCCCTTTAGGCAATTTTATAGCCTATACCTGGCTCAACATCCCCGATCCTACCGTCAATCCCCTTTATATCAGCATCTTCTTGGCCACGGTCTGTATATCTGTAGGTGAAGCTTTCTATTCGCCGCGTTTGTACGAATATCCAGCCGCTATTGCTCCTAAAGGTCAAGAAGGCTCTTATATGTCTCTATCTATGCTGCCCTACTTTATCGCTAAATTCTTTGTAGGTATCCTTTCAGGGTGGCTCTTGCAAACCTTCTGTCCAGAAGTAGGCCCACGCAGTTCCCACTACATTTGGCTAATCGTGGGACTAATGGCGGCAGCTACTCCCATAGCTTTAATAATTTTCAAAAGATTTATTCAAGTTAAGGAAGACGGACGCGACTAAACAAGTTAGGCTCTGGGCAACTTAGAAAGCTACCCAGAGCCTAACTTATAATCGAAGAGAACTAAAAAAAACTAAATTTTTCTCAACTCGATATAGTATTCTAAATGGAGTTGGTTATCTAAGAAGATCTGTACTTTATATTGTCCCAACATAGGGAAGACAATATTTTCCAAACGGAACAAAGTAAGGAAGGGAGTATATTTATTCTCTAAAGTAAAGTCTCTCTCAAATGTAGAACCTTCGAGCGTCTCTCCGTTAGGATCAAGAATGCGCATCTTTACATTGAAATGGCCCTGTCCCATACTCCAACCATTGGCAATGTAGAACTTATCGAAAGCCGGAGTAGGAAACTCATGGCTGGGTAGATCAAAAAATACTCTATTGAAAGATAAATTGTTGCCTTCCATAGTGGCATCGAGACAAGGTACAGAGAATTGCAGCGAAGGTTTCATGCTAATTCCTTTCAAGTACATCAAAAAAAACTTTAGTTCGGGTATTTTCGCAAACTATAAGCCTAAACCTGCCTTACCAACAAGCCAATTAAGGCAGAGTCTAGGTTGAAGAAGAGTTGGCCAGCAACAAAGTTTGCACTTGGGCAGCCGATAAGCCTTCTAGGACTATAACCTTGCGCCTAGATTTTTCTCCCAACTTAATCCGGATCTGACGGCGACGCAATTTGAGAGACTTAGACAAAAAATCTATTAAAGCGCTGTTAGCTTTGCCATCGACAGCTGGAGCGGTTAAGCGCACTTGCCAAGCCTCGTCGCTCTCGTCTTTGGGGGCCACTAAAGCGTTGTTGGCCGCTCGAGGCACCACCTTTATACTCAAAATGCAACCTTCGGAAGTTTCACTTAATCCCCACACTGGCCTATCCTCTCTATATCCTACAACATAGGATCGTCAAGAATGATCATAGGCTTAATCTCTAGATCGAAGCCCATTTGCCAACGCAAGAGACGGAGCGCTTGCTCGGCAGCAATCTGACCGGCATTTTGTTTGGTATGGCCCTGGCCGCTGCCAAGAGCGCACCCAGCTAGAGAAACTTCTATTTGGAAAAAGCGATCGTGAGCTGGCCCCTCTTCTTTGACAACTTGATAAATAGGCAAAATATGGAAGCTCTTCTGAGAGAACTCTTGCAACAAACTTTTATAGTCACGCTGCGAGCCTTCCATATTATCCATAGCCGTTTTGAGCATACTTAGGACAAAGCGCTGAGCAGGCTCAAAACCTCCATCTAAATAGATAGCCCCAATTAGAGCTTCCATAACGTCGGCTAGAACATTAGACTTATCGTATCCCTTGGAAAGAAGCTCACCCCGCCCCATCTTCAAGTGTTCGCCTATTTTTAAAATTCTGGCTTTATCAGCTAAATAGGAAGTGCTGGCAATAAGTCCTTTGACTTGAGCCATACGCCCTTCGTTAGCTTTAGGATGGCGCTTATATAAATATAAGCAAATAATCATACCTAAGACTGAATCGCCTAAAAACTCCAGACGCTCATTATTGCCACACTCGAAATTATGCTCGTTAGAATAGGACTCGTGGGTAAGAGCCAATTCCAGAAGGGAAAGATCTTGGAAGTGGTAGTCTATCTTTTGCTGCAAAACTCCTAGATCGGAATTAGGCAGCACTGCCGATTTCATATTATTAAATAACCTCGCACCGCCGAGTATCTATAGGCCCGACGGCCTTAAAAATAGATAGGTAACTCGGCAGATATACTAAAAAAATGGCCAAGGATATTAGCTGAAACTAATCTTCATACCTGCGCAATACTACTACAGCATTCTGTCCGCCAAAGCCAAACGAATTATTTAACGCAACCTTAACCTCGGCTCGGCGAGCAACATTAGGTACAATGTCTAAATCACATTCGGGATCAGGATACTCGTAGTTGATAGTAGGGGTAATAATGCCATTTTTTATAGTTAAAGCGCAGACGGCCGTTTCCAAAGCGCCGGCCGCACCTAAAGCGTGGCCGAACATAGATTTAGAAGAAGAGACGGCCAATTTATGGGCATGTTCGCCGAATACTTGCTTAATAGCTTTAATCTCTGCGGGGTCTCCTAAAGGAGTGGAAGTGCCATGAGCATTGATATAATCTACTTCTTCAGGCTTAATAGCGGCGTCGGCCAAAGCTAAGCGCATAGCTTCTTTAGCCCCATTCCCTTCAGGATCGGGAGCGGTAATGTGGTAAGCATCGGAAGTGGCTCCGCTGCCGGCTAAAATGGCATAAATACGAGCTCCCCTAGCCTTGGCATGGGCCAGAGACTCTAAAATTATGGTAGCTGCACCTTCAGCCATAACGAAACCGTCGCGCTCTTTATCAAAAGGACGCGAAGCCTTAGTAGGCTCGTCATTGCGAGTAGAGAGAGCGTGTAAAGAGCAAAAACCACCCACAGCCATGGGAGTCATGGCCGCTTCGGAACCGCCAGCCACCATAATATCAGCTTTGCCGGAACGAATAGCCTCGGCAGCTACTCCTAAAGCGTGGGTACTGGAAGCACAAGCAGAGACTACGCAAAAACTCATACCTTTAAGGCCAAGTTCGATAGAGACTACGCCAGAAGCCATATTAGAGATCATCATAGGGATAAAGAAAGGACTAATGCGACCGGCCCCTTTCTCCATATAGCTCTTCATATTGCTTTCGAAAGTGGAAATACCGCCGATACCAGAACTGATAATTACTCCGGCACGCCAAGGATCGATATTATCGGTGGCCAATTGGGCGTCTTGCCAAGCCAATTTAGAGGCGGCTGAAGCTAGCTGGATATATCTATCGCGACGACGAGCCTCTTTGCGATCCATGTAATCTTCGGGATTAAAATCTTTTACTTCAGCGGCTATTCTGGCACTAAAGTTGGTGGCATCGAATTGCGTAATAGGGCCGATGCCGCATTTGCCAGCAGTTAAACTCTTCCAAAATTGATCTACGCCACACCCTAGAGCAGAAATAACTCCCAAACCAGTAATTACTACAGTATTATCCGATAATGACATATATAATAAAACCTCAACGTAAGCAACCGCCGACCAGGACAGCTCAAGCTCAAACTAATTCAAGCCGACGCCTCCAAAATAAGCGCCACAAAAATGGGGCCTTCGCGTGAAAATGCGTCTCCGCGGAGCCTTTGCCGTTTTTTTTGAAACGTTTTGGCCTTCCACGCCTAAAAAATGCTTCCTTCTTAACTAAGTTGGCTCTCTTAACGAGTTTCCCGGAGCTTATTAACGGGCAGGAGCTAGGGCAAAGTTGGGTAAAAATAGTCATATGCGCAGGCCCATAAATTTCTTCTTATTGTCGCTACTTTCACTTGCTTTAACTATTCTACTCTTCTCTTGGCCTACTTGGGCTAAGGCTACAGATTCAGAGCCTGAGAATATCCCTCCAACGACACCAACGGTTAGTACAACTATCCCTAAAGAGCTAACTGTCGATCCCCTTCCAGGAGCAGTGGTAACTCAAGCACGTCCCTCTATAGTAGTTACTTTCGCTGCCTCGGCCTCTATTCGCTACGAGCTTTCCAGAATGTGGGTAAACAATTCGGAAGTAAGTAACAATTGCCTAAAGACGCCAGCTTTTATAAGTTATCGCCCTTTTATCGATTACCATGACGGCCCGGTAGAAGTAAAAGTTCGCTTAACTGGTACTACTAATTCCCCTAGCGAATTTAGTTGGATCTTTACTATCCAAAAACCAAGCTCTATTGAGTCTGTCCATATTACTAGTCGTTTGGAATTGGGAGCTTTTGAAGATCTCAACGTGGAATTGAAGGGAATAAAGGGAGCCGATAAAGCTTGGTTTGAGATTGAAGATTATCGCTTTGATATTCCCTTGCAAGAAGATAGCCAAGTTCCAGGTTTATATAAGGGATATTATCGAATTAAACATGGAGATAATCGCCTTAGAGCTAGAGTTGTAGGTTATTTGCAAAAAGGCCAGCAAACTTTTACTATGACAGCTCCAGAGACGGCCTCGATTTGGGGGCAGCTTTTCCAAATTGTCATCTTAGAGCCTCAAGATAGGGCTCAAGTACCCTTAAATTTCAAAATAAAAGGGCGCACTTTGCCTAATTGCCATATAAGTATTGTACCTAAGATAGGCTTTAGCGATCATATCGAGCCAGCTACCCGCAATAGTGAAGAAGACGTTATGGGCTCTATCCCCTGCACTTCCGATTCCGAAGGTTATTTCGAAACCGATTACGGATTTTTAGTTAAGTTGCCCGGAATGCAAGCCGTCTTTACCATTATTGCTACCGACGGCAAAGGTAATCGCTCAGTGCCTAAAAATTTTCAAGTAAAATTTAAGTAGCTATAACAAAGCTAGAAAAAAAAGAAGCCGTGACAACCATAACCAGTTGCCACGGCTTTATGATTAGTTAATAAAAGAAATAACTAATAGTTGGTAGCTTTGAGTTGAAAGTAAGCCTTGTCGTGGCCGCAAACGGGGCACTTTTCAGGGGCTTTCTTACCTACTACGATATTGCCACACTGGAGACACTGCCAAATAGCTTCGCCGTCGCGAGAGAAGACTAAGCCGCCTTCAATGTTGGCCAAAAGCTTGCGATAGCGCTCTTCATGCTCTTTTTCAATATTGCCGACAGCTTTGAAGAGGCGGGCAATTTCGGTAAAGCCTTCTTCTTCAGCTTCTTTGGCAAACTCGGCATACATATTAGTCCACTCGTAATTTTCGCCTTGAGCCGCATCGAGAAGGTTTTCAGTAGTGGTAGGAATAGAGCCGCCATGCAAATGTTTAAACCACAACTCGGCGTGCTCACGCTCATTTTCAGCAGTTTCCAAGAAGAGATTGGCAATTTGCTGATAACCTTCTTTGCGAGCTTTGCTAGCATAGTAGGTATATTTGTTGCGAGCCTGAGATTCACCGGCGAAAGCAGCCTGTAAATTTTTCTCGGTCTTTGAACCCTTAAGTTCCATTTTCTTCCCTCCTACAGCATCAGCTTGGGGAGCTGGTACTGCGTCTATGGTCGTATTTTCTTCGGTCTTTTTTTCTATCTCGTCTTCGACTTCAATCTCTATATCCATTAGCTCAAAAGCCTCGGCACCATGTTTACACCAAGGACAAATATAATCTTCAGGAAGAACGTCTCCATCATAGACGAAACCGCAAATCGTACAGACCCAACGTTTTACAGTTTTGGTACGTTTTACAGTCTTGACCTCTGCTGTAGAAACCGAAGATAGCCGCTTTTGCTCCATTTCGGGATGGAACATATCGGCTCCAACTCCACACAGAGGACAAACAAAATCTTTAGGTAATTCTGAGCCCTCATAGGCATAACCGCAAACATCACAGACCCAGCGTGCAACCTTTTCTTGCGCCGGTTGGGGCTCAGGCTCAGCTTTAGCAACCGCTCCAGGACGAGGCTTTATATTACTGTGGTAATAAGCATAAGTTAAAGGTGGAACTGAGCTGAGAGTTTTCATATCAAAAATCTCGGCAGTGTAAAGATAGTGGGTACCTAGATCTTTAACTTCCAGGACTCGACATAGCAAATAAGCGCAACAATCCTTAATTAAATAAGGCAAACCGCTCGCTAAATCTATCTCGTGGGGAAAAAGTGCAAATTTATCATTATGGCTACCACTTTGGAAACCAAAATGCTTGATAGTTTCGAAAACAGTATTTTCAGTTAGAACTGAAACGGAGAACTGTCGGCTTTTATTGATAAGTTCTGCCGTATAGTTCGCTTTATTTACGGCTACAATTACTCTGTAGGGAGCATCTGCCACTTGGGTGACAGTATTGACGACACATCCGTTAAGCTTTTCGCCGTCACGAACGCTAAGTATATAAAGTCCGTAGCTTAACTTAAACAAAGCAGCTTTATCCACTTATCGCAATACCTCCAAACAAAAAAGAATAATGTTTACAGCTCCTCATGCCGACGCTGCGGCGAAATTCTAAACTATCTTTATAAAAAATAGCCCCATTGAAGAGTTTTCCAACTTAGGTGAACCAACAAAGGGCCGTCTTAATCTTAGCAAAGTTAGCTAAACTCTACAACAACCATAAAAATAAGCTAATAGCAAAGGTTGCTATTTTTAATAATAATTATTATAACTAAAAGTAGATAGTCCTGCTTAAGTTTTTTTCTAAAAACTGGCTATAGAAGATTAACTTTGATTACCACTTCTGGTATTATACATTCTATATGGGCGATACTAAACAAAAAAGAGCTATCGAAGAGGTAGTTTTTAGCACGGACAAACATATGACTGTCGAAGAAGTCTATGAGAGAGTTAGAAAGCTGATGCCACATGTAAGTATGGCTACTGTCTATCGCAACTTAAATAACTTAGCCGACAATCAAAAATTGCTCCGCCTAACTTTTCCAGATGGGAAATTCCGCTTCGATAGAAATACCCGAGTGGCACATGGCCATCTTTATTGTACCAAGTGTCACCAGGTGTTTGATCTGGATCCTAAGGCAGTGAGTTTCCAGAACCTCGACCAACTCGATTCTTTCACAGCCGAAACTTATGAACTAGTACTAAAAGGACACTGTCAAAAATGTAATATAAGCTTTAGCAACTCTTAAAAAAGATTATCTTGGCTAAAGCTAAAGGAAGGATACCAACTACTAAGGCAGTGCCTAAAATTTGAGAGAGACTTTATAGCCTCTCCCAAAATTTAGACATTGCCTCTAGCTCCACCAAGCCGCTGTTACAGCAAAAAGTAGGTGTGGCTATTAAATTTTCTAATTTAGAGAGAAGCGGTAATGATACCGCCACCAAGCACTAAGTCGCCATTGTAAAAGACGGCCGCCTGGCCACAAGCCGCTCCGGGGATCTCTTGAGCAAAGACAACCTTAACTTGGGTTTCATCTTTACCTTTAATAAGTTGGGCTAACTGAGGCTGGGAAGAGTAGCGCACCTTAACTTGGCACTCCAGCTTATCTTCAATTCCCGCAATAGAAACCCAATTGACCTCGTCAACCAAAATGCTTTTAGTGTGTAGTTGATCGGCGGTACAAACTATCAAAGTATTGGTTGCTACATCTTTAGAGCAAACAAAAAGGGGCTCTTTATAAGCAACTCCCAGACCGCGCCTCTGCCCTATAGTGTAGCGAATAAGCCCTTTATGCTCACCTACTTTAAGGCCCTCTTTAGTAACAATAGGCCCAGGCTGGCTGGGTTTATGGCGGTAGTTTTCAATAAAATCGGCATAGTCGCCAGTTTGTACAAAACAAATATCCTGACTTTCTTGCTTATGGGCCGTAACTAAACCGTATTCCTCAGCATAAGCTCTCACTTCCTCTTTAGTCAAATTTCCTAAAGGAAATTGAGCGTGGGCCAATTGTTCCTGAGTTAAAAAGTAAAGGACATAACTTTGATCTTTATGGCTATCGATAGCTTTACTTAAAGTGTACCTCTTGTGGGTTTGATCGTAGCCTAAACGCACATAGTGGCCGGTGACAATATAATCGCAATCTAATTCGCTAGCCCGCTGATAAAGCTTTTTAAATTTAAGGTAGCGATTACAATCTATGCAGGGATTGGGAGTAAAACCTCTTTCGTAAGCACAGACAAAAGGCTCAATTACTTTTTCTTTAAAATTTTCCGCAAAGTTTACTACGTAATAAGGAATGGCTAAACGGGTAGTGACACTGCGGGCGTCGTCTACGTCGGATAAGGAGCAGCAAGACTTTTCGCGACTTACTCCCACATCTTCATTATCGAATAATTTCATAGTGACGCCGATACAATCGTAGCCGACCTTTTGCATAAGTAGGGCGGCTACAGAGCTGTCGACTCCTCCGCTCATAGCGATTAAAGCACTTTTTTGAGTCATATTTGTAGGAACTTTCTCTTGCGTCTTAGGGCGAGATGAAATATTTAAGTATCTTTCGGCACTGCAGCTGAAGCTGACATTAGACAAAGCTGCAGCTTCACCGAAGCGTCTTCGCCTTCCTTTTTTTCTCATGCCACCCCTTCTCTCCTTAAACTTAGTCTTAAATTTAGAAGCCTTAGGACAAAAAGCTTCTTAGTGAAGGCTAAAGCACAAAAATCACGAAAAGGGGCGGCATGAGTAAAGCTAAAGTTTCATGGCAGCCTTCCAGCAAACTGGAGATACGTTACACTAGCAATATCGGCGGAGATTTAGAAGCTCTGCCCTACTTAGCAACCATTATTAAGCAACAGCGGGCCCAATATCCAGATATGTTGCTCTTTGATACCGGCTCTTTTAGCGGCCCTGGTTGTCCAGGCCCTAATGGCGGTGAGCCGCACGTTAGAGTATATAATCATTTGCAATATACAGCCGTCGTACCGGGTCGAGCCGAGGCTATGGATACTAAAGCTCTTAAAAAGATGGCTCGCCTGGCCGATTTTCCCTTTTTGGCTACCAACTGGCGCGGCATAGGCGAAGGCGATTACTTTACCAATCGTCAAGTAATTGAGCGCGGCCAAGAAAAGATCGTTGTTTTAGGTATGGCTTGCCCGGAAACTCCTAAAGATACGGAAACGGCGTCGGCTACTCAGGCTTTAGACGAAGCTTTAAAAGGCTTCGATCCAGCTGATACTGTAGTAGTTATCCTTTCCCAATTGGACGGCAACCAAAATTTAGCTTTAGCTAAGTATGGCCCCTTCACTAAAGTAATTATTGGCGGCGTAACTATTGCCGGTCTAGATCAGACTATCAACGTGGGTAATTCTCTAATAGCCCCAGCTTCCGATGGCCCTAAGAGCTTGGGCAGCCTCACAGTCAATTTAAGTGGCAACTTAAAAATCAACAAAGAATCTAAGCAAGATAAGTAGCTTTTAAGGCTACAACGAGAAGCCCTCGCCCCCATTAAATAAGGAAGCGAGGGCCTTTTTGTGCCCGAATTAGTCTTCGTAACCGTGGGGATGGACTTTACGCCATTGCCAAGCCGAATCGACGATAGCCTCTATAGAATCGTATTTAGGCTTCCAACCTAATTGGCTACGGATCTTTTCTGAAGAGGCTATTAAGAAATCGGGATCGCCCAAGCGACGCCCTTCCTCTTTAACGACAAAATCTAAACCGGTAACTTTACGCACAGCTTCAATTACTTGGCGCACCGAAAAGCCTTGGCCGCTGCCAAGATTGTATACTAAGTTGCCGCCCTTCTCCAAAGCTTCCAAAGCCAAAATATGGGCCTGGGCTAAGTCTAAAATATGGACATAATCGCGCACACAAGTTCCGTCTGGAGTATGGTAATCGGTGCCAAAAATAGAAATATGGGAGCGCTGTCCCATAGCCGCTTGCAAAACTAAAGGAATGAGATGGCTTTCCGGGTGATGATCTTCACCGCGCTCGGGAGTATTGCCGGCCGCATTAAAGTAGCGCAAGCGAGCACTCTTAAGGCCATGGATCTCTTCAAACCAACGCAACATACGCTCGACCATAAGTTTGGATTCACCGTAAGCATTAGTAGGATCGAGCTCTTGATCTTCGGTAATAGGCACCTTCTTAGGTTTGCCATAAACGGCCGCCGTCGAAGAAAAGACTAGGCGATCAACTTTTGCCCCAACCATAGCTCGCAAAACAGAGAGCGTACCCATAGTATTATTGGCAAAAAAAGCACCCGGATCGCGCATAGATTCGCCTACTTCAATAAAAGCGGCAAAATTAAGCACAGCTTTTACTCCATAGCGCAGCATAATATCTTTTAAGTGTTCAGTTTCTTCAATAGAGCATTCTTCAACGATACAATCTTTAGGTACAGCCGCTCGGTGTCCGTGACAAAAATTGTCTACAACTACTACGCGACGACCAGTCTTTAATATTTCAGCACAGACCGTACTGCCAATATATCCAGCTCCACCAGTAACAAGAACAGTTTCCGACATGTTTACTTTCTCACTCTCCTCAAAAATTATGTCACGCTATTTTGTTTGCCCATTGATAGAATTTCTAGCCCAGAAAACTCCATCGCAATACCCCTGTATTTCAGAACTATCATCAGCCATTTCCAAACGTTCTTCTGCCCAAGCGCAGTATTGAGGTTCAATTTCAACGCCCAAATAATGGCGCTGTAACTTTTTAGCTACCACGCTAGTAGTGCCTGATCCTAAGAAAGGATCGAAAACTACATCGCCTTCACAAGAGCTAGCTAAAATCAGTTTGGCCACCAACTTTTCCGATTTTTGCGTAGGATGAGCCGTATTTTCGGCCATTGACCAAAATGGAATAGTAATATCGTCCCAAAAATTGGAAGGACAAGTGTCGCGGTAGTTGCCTTTACTAGTTTCAACCCAATCTTTCGGTTTGCCATCAACTCTATAAGGTGCAATAACCTTTTTTCTAATTTTTACCGCTTCAAGGTTAAAGGTGTAATTGTCGCTTTTAGTAGCGAACCAAATGTCTTCCAGGCCATTTTTCCAATTGGCTTTGGCTCCTCGCCCCTTTTCTCTTTGCCAAGTAATTCTATTTCTGACCTTAAAAAATTCTCCCAAAACTCGGCCAATAATTAAACTGCTTTCCCAATCACAGCAAACATAAATAGAGCCAGTATTTTTAAGCAAAGGTTGCACCGCATCTAACCACTGGCGGGTATATTCTTCATATTCATTGTCTTTTTTCTTGGAAAAAATGGTACCGTTAAAAGATTTAGTCAGATTATAAGGAGGATCGGCAATAATCAGATCCATGCTATGGCGCGGTAAAAATTTGGAAACTTCTAAGATATTACCGTTTACAGTTCTATCAAGTATGCCATCTAAACTTTCATGCGGTTGATTTATTTCTATACAACGTTTAAAAAATCTCCCACACTTATCAAATGGTCTATCTATTGTTCTATTTCTATCAGCCTTTTTGGACGATAACATGACAATAATCTCTCTTAACTCAAACTTACCTTAATGTGCGTCATTCGACAAAGTCGATTTTTTTTCCAGCTTGCTTTTCTTTGTCCCTCTTTTCTTTATTTTTATAGGCAGATTTCTAACAGCGGTGGTAAAAATGCCAAGAGGAAAAGAGCTCCAGCCGTGGCAAATTGATAAGGTATGTTTAAGCGTAATTTTAATTTTTTACTTCTAGCTTTAGCTTTAAGTACTCCCTTAGTTCTTAAGGCTTCCCTTCCCGCTCATGCCGAGCCTTCTCAGCAACCAGCAGCAGTTGCTTCAATTGCACAGGATTCGGTTGTACCTACTTCAAATGTTACCGCCGAGCGCACCGATTTTACAGAAACTATTCACGGCGTAAAAGTGGCCGATCCTTATCGATGGATGGAAAATATAGACAGCGCTCAAACTCGCGCTTGGATCGAAGTTCAACGCCATAAAACCAACGCTTACATGAGTCAAGTACCCAACCGCCAAGCTATCCGTCGCCATTTGGAAAAATTGCAAAATTATCCCCGCTTCGGCGCTCCTACTTACGAAGCTGGCAAATACTTCTATTATTACAATAGCGGCTTGCAAAATCAAAGCGTGCTTTACATGAGCGATTCCGCCGATAGTTTGGGTAAACCGATACTCGATCCCAACACTTTTTCCCAAGAAGGAGTCTCAGCTTTAACTGATGCCGTACCTAGTCCAGACGGCAAGTTTTTAGCTTTTGCTATTGCCAAATCAGGCTCAGATTGGAACCAAATTCAATTACTCGATTTAACTACAGGCAAAATTACCGCCGACTTAGTAAAGTGGGTAAAATTCTCCACCATTGTTTGGGATGGAAATAGCAGCGGCTTTTATTACAGTCGCTACCCGGAACCGGCTCAAGACTCCAATGCTTTAGCCGGTGAAAATAAGTACCACTCGCTCTATTTCCATAAAGTCGGCCAAAACCAAGCTCAAGATCAGCTTATTTATGGCAATCCGCAAAATCCCGACCTGTCCGTTTACGGCAGTAGTAGCGAAGATCATAAATGGCTTTGTATAGAAGTTTCCCACTCCCAAAATGACAATGTGGCTATTTTGGCTAAGGACATGAGCGATCCCAACAGCCACTTTATTACTTTACCCAATTCATTCCAAGCCAAGTTTTCTATTATTGGTATAAAAGACGATACTCTCTACGCTTTTACCGATATGAAAGCTTCTAATGGGCGTATCGTCAGCGTCAAATTAACTAACAATGTTATCGACGTGCCTTGGAAAGAGGTTATTCCCCCAACTAAAGCAGCCATAAGTAGCGTCTCTTTGGTAGGTGATCATCTTTTTGTCAATTACTTGCACGACGCTTCTAGTCGCGTATCTGAATACAATTTAGAGGGTAAATTTCTTCGCGAAGTAAAATTGCCTGGTATCGGCAGTGTTTCCAGTTTCCACGGCAAACAGAGTAGTCCGACGGCCTACTATTCCTACACTAGCTTTAATGCGCCTTCAGTTATTTATGCTTACGATATTGCTAGTGGTAAGAGTTCGATTTGGCATGAGCCCAAACTTAGCTTTAATCCTAACGATTTTGTAACTAAACAAGTTTTTGTTAAGAGTAGCGACGGCGCTAAAGTTCCCTTATTTATCAGTCATCGCAAAGACTTAAAAATAAAGGGCGACGTACCTACCTTGCTTTATGGTTACGGCGGTTTTGCTATTGATATGACGCCAGGTTTCTCTACTCGCACTATGACTTGGATGCAAATGGGAGGAATTTATGCTCAAGCTAGTTTGCGCGGAGGCAACGAATACGGAGAAGCCTGGCATGTAGCTGGCACCAAAACTCAAAAGCAACATACTTTCGACGATTTTATTAACTGTGCTCAATATCTTATCGATAATAAATATACCAACAGCGAGCGCTTAGCTATCAATGGTGGCAGCAACGGCGGTTTATTGGTAGGCGCTTGCTTAAATCAACGCCCCGACTTATTTGGCGCAGCTGTGCCTCAAGTAGGCGTGATGGATATGTTGCGCTTCCATAAATTTACTATCGGCCGCTACTGGACTGGCGACTACGGCGACGTCAACAAACCTAAAGAGTTCGCCACTCTTTACAAGATCTCGCCTTACCACAATGTAAAAGAAGGGGCCACTTACCCAGCCACTTTAATAACTACTGGCGATCATGACGACCGCGTCTATCCAGCTCACAGCTTTAAATATGCTGCCGCTTTGCAACATGCTCAAGCTGGGAAAGCGCCTATTCTCATTCGCATAGACAGCAAAGCCGGCCACGGTGCAGGCAAGCCTATTTCTAAACGCTTAGATGAAAGCGCCGATATTCTCTCTTTTATAGCTCAAGCTCTGGGTATGAGAGAGATTAACTTAAAATAGGCACCTAATCTTTATATCCATTACCCCAAAGCCGAGCCGAGGGCCCTTTCTAACCCTTATCCTGTTCTACCCTAGGCTCGGCTCAGCTTATCTTTCCACTCTATGCCAAGTTTTTTTACAACGCGCAGCCTAGCTTTGACAGCCCTCTTTATCGCTTTAGGCTTGATACTGCCCTTCTTAACTGGCCAAATCCCCCAAATAGGGATAATGCTCTCCCCCTTACATTATCCAGTATTTTTGTGCGCTTTTACTGGCGGCAAGCGTGAAGCTACTCTAGTAGGTTTTATTTTGCCCTTGCTGCGCGCCTTACTCTTAGGAATGCCGCCTTTATACCCTATGGGGTTAGCTATGGCCGCCGAGCTAGCTACTTACGGCTTGGGGGCCGGTTTCATATTTGAGAAATCGCCTGGAAGCCCTATCAAAGCTCTATATAAAGCTTTGATAGGGGCCATAATCGGCGGCCGATTAGTTTGGGGCTTGGCTATGCTAGCTCTCTTGGCCCCCACCAGCCAACCTTTTACCTGGGCAGCTTTTGTTAGTGGGGCCATTATTTCCACCATTCCGGGCACACTTTTGCAATTGCTCATTATCCCAGCTTTAGTCTTAGCTTTAAATAAAGCTAAACTCCAACAACTTAGATAGAGCTAGCTATTTGAGGCTATCCCAAAAGAAAAGACAACTTTTTTACTTAACTAAGCTGCCGGTAAAGCCCCACATATACGATTCTTCTAAGCGAACTTTTACCAATTGGCCGGTAATATCTTCTTGACTATCGACATGGACTAACCAATGTTGACAAGAGCGACCAGTGTAGCGGTGGGCGTTCTTCTTGCTAGGCCCTTCGATAAGTAATTCGACTTCTTGGCCGATTCTAGATTTATTGAGGGCTTCAGATATTTCGTTTTGAACTTCGATAAGTTTATGCAACCTATCCATACGAATATCTTCAGGCACCCGATTAGCCAATTGGCTGCCAGGAGTACCCGGACGCTCCGAATAAGCGAACATAAAAGCGGAATCGAACTGAGCAGCTCTAACTACATCTAAAGTATGGTGAAACTCTTCTTCGGTCTCATCAGCAAAACCGACGATAATATCGGTAGTGATACACAAGCCGGTAATCGCTTGGCGCATACGCTTAACTAAATCTAAGAACTCTTGGCCATTGTAGCGACGGTGCATAACTTCCAAAATACGATCGTCTCCACTTTGTAAAGGCAAATGGACGTGAGGACAAACATTAGGATTAGCCGCCATAGCTTCAATAGCCGCTTGAGTAAAATAGGCCGGATGGGGCGAAGTAAAGCGCAAACGGAAAGAGCCAACTTTTTCGGGAGTAAGCTCTTTAAGCAACTGGGCAAACCCCTCTTCCATACGCAAATCGCGGCCGTAATCGTTAACATTTTGGCCCAGTAAAGTAATATCTTTAAAGCCACCTTTTACTAAGCGGGTAACTTCGGTAATTACATCTTGGATGGGGCGACTTTGCAAAGGGCCGCGCACGTGAGGCACGATACAGTAGGTACACCACTGGTTACAACCTACAGAAATCGGTACCATAGCCATAAATGTGCTAGAAGGACAAGCCTTCAAGGCCAAATGATTGCCCTTCTTTTCAACTTTAACTAAACCGCTACCCAACTCTTTTTTAGCTTGTCGGAAAGCCCGGTTAGCTTGGGAAGAAGTTTTGGCTTTAGCTTTAAGAGCGGCTAAAGTGCGGCGATTAGCTAAAATAGCCTCTATATATTCGGGCAAACGCTTAACTTGATGGGTGCCCAACACTATATCGATCTGGGGGAAACGCTCTACTAAAGAAAGCTTGTCCTTCTGGGCCAAACAGCCGGCAATAACCAACATAAAGTTGGGATTTTTTTCCTTGAATATTTTAAAGTCGCCCATGCGGCCGTAAACCTTTTGGTCGGCATTATCGCGAATACAACAAGTATTAAAGACGACAAGTTCAGCCTGGCTCTCTTGGGGGGCCTGATGGCAACCGTGCTCTTCCAATAAAGCACCGATAATCTCCGAATCGTAGACATTCATCTGGCAACCGTAAGTCTGGATAAAATAACTTTTTGGCCAGTGCAACTGAACTTCTTCTGCCTCAGAGCCTAAGTCGATAGTCTGACAAGCTCCCATAAGAGTATTTAAGGTAGCCGTATCCTCGAAGGCCTGATTGTGGCAATTACATTTATCTTCCATTTTTTACCTTTACCTACCAGAAAGCACTTGCAAAGCTTTCTGTAATTGAATATCTTTGTCTTTTTTGCCCACAAAGCGTGGTTCCATCTTAACGGTAATATCGGGCACTAAACCGTTGTGGTCGATAACATGGCCGCTGGGAGAATAGAAGCGAGCCACAGTCATCTTCATAGCCGAGCCGTCATCAAAGGGAAAGACTTGCTGTACAGATCCCTTACCGAAACTGCGCTCCCCTAACAATTTGGCCAGTTTATGATCGCGCATGGCGCCAGCCGTAATTTCCGAAGCGCTAGCCGAAAAACGATTGATCATAACGATCATAGGCATATTTATTTTGCCATCACCTTCGGAATTTAAGTTGCTGCGACTGCCAGCCCTATCTAAGGTGTAGACAATTAAACCGCCGCGACGAATAAATTGGCTGCCTACGCCTACAGCCGCTTGGACAAAACCGCCGCCATTATTGCGCAAATCCAAAATTAAACTGGTAGCGCCTTGGGATTTTACTTTAGCTAACTCGGCAGCCAACTCTTGGGCCGTCTCAGCACCGAATTGGCGCATACGAATATAACCTACTTGGCCGTACATTTTAGAAGTACAACTAATTACATGGATATTGGCTCTGGTGACAGACACATTAAAAGGCTCAGCCACGCCGGGACGCTTAATTTTTAAGATAACCTTAGAGCCAACCGGGCCGCGGATCATTTTAGTAGCAACATCTAAAGCTAAACCTTTGGTAGTAGTACCATTTATAGCTAAAATTTTGTCGCCAGCTTCGATACCAGCCTGATAAGCGGGAGCTCCTTCCATAGGCTCAAAGACGGTAACTTGGTTAGAGTCGTCTTTATCAGCCTCAATATAGACACCAATACCACCAAAGCCTTGAGTTTGGACTTGCTCTTTAAGGGAACTATACTCCTTAGGAGTCATCAAAATTGAGTAGGGATCGCCCAAGCCATAGAGCATACCCTCAATAGCGGAATAGGTCAGCAAATCTTTATTGATATTTTTACCGTAAAGATTGAGAATTTGCGTTAAAACATTCTTATTTTTATCCAGCTTGTGTAAACCGTCGACCGAAGCTCCAGCAGCTCGCACTAGCTTACCGACCTCTTTGACTACGCCTTTTTCCAATTGCTCGTCGTTGACAACTTGTACAAAAGAAGTGCGGATACGAAAATAAGCATTGGCAAAAAGCTCTTTGGTAGGTTTGAAGCCCAATTCTTGGGGATTCTTCAACAGAGCCTTATAGTCGATATCTAATTCGTAATCGCTCATTTTATTGTTGAGCGGTTCGTCGTTCTCTTTGCCTTCAGCAGCTGCTTCCATAGCTGAAGATTTTACACTAGCTTGCTTAGGAGTAACCGATTTTTTTTTTGCTTGGTTTAATTGGGTAGCGGAAGATTTGGCCCCTTGGTTCGTGGCCAGCTTGGGAGTCTGACCGTCGACGCTCTGATCTTCAGCCAGAACCCAATTGTCGGGAATATCGTCGTCGGAATTAGCTTTAGAGACCGAATCTGAGGACTTTTGGCCAGAAGATTGAGCCTTGCCAGACGGCCCTTTACCAGGTTGGCCTTCATCCCAGATAAACTCAACATCTTCGTCAGGGCCGAAAGTTTGGGTTTTAACTGTAAAATCGACTGATTTTCCCTCGTCGGCGGGATTGTGAGTCGGCGAAGATTTAGAGTAAGCCTCGTGGCTACCATTGGCCGAGGGAGTAGCTTCCACTTCAGTCGAAGGCTGACCGGAGCCCAAATTAAAGAGGCTGCTGCCGCCGTTAATATAATTAAATAAAACAGAAGCTAAAACTACAGCAGCCAAAATAGCGACTACTTTTACAATTTTAAGCGCTTTTTCACTCATAAAAAATTATATTTTCTCCCGCCCTAATTAACTAAGCTAAAGCCGGCATATCTAGATACCCGCCGCCGCAGCAACCGGGACAGACGATATAGCCGCTGCCATGGCAAAAAGTGCAACCAGAAACGCACTTTTCCGACTCTACTTGAGAATCTTCCTGGTTTTTACTTTTTTCCCCTAAGGCCTCCCCCTTTTGGCAATAAGGACATTTTACCTTGCCCAAACCTTGGCACATTTCGCACTTTACAAAAATAAGTTGAGAAGGCTTCATATTCTTTACTTCTCCACAGATCTTACAGCCATAAAAAAAATACGCTGCGTCACAATATAGCATAACACAGCGCATCCTTTTAGTCTGGACTTATCGCCCCTTAGCGAGGTAGAAAGCTCCTAAATAAGCGGAAGCTAAAAAAGCTTCGCTCTAAGGCAAAACTAGAAGTTTAGATCTTGGGATCGACTAAGCCGTAACCTTCCCCGTCTAAAGCGTATACAACGTTGATACGACCGGTCTTAATGTTTTGGAAAGCATAGAAGCGGAAATCTCTATCATTCATAACTTCGATGGCTTCTTCTACACTAATGGGAGCGGCCGAATAAGAAGTAGTTTGCTTAATAGGTGAAACTTCGTGTTCAACAGTTTCTCCCGAACTCTGGGCAGCTTCTTTGGACTCTTCGCGATCCTTACGGTTGACATCCAAGTTCTTGGAACGAGCCTTATCGAGTTGTTTTTCCAACTTTTCGACTACGCAGTTAATAGAGCGGTACATTTCGTCGCAATCACGCTCTTCGGCGCGCATTTCGAAGCCTTTGCCAAACAAAGTAATCTCGACAATGTGACGATGGCGATCCGTAGACATAGTTACATTAGCCGTAACGACCGTATCAAAACGACCGATCTTTTTCTCCAGCTTTTCAATAACATGCTCTCTGAGTGAATTGCTCACATCAAAATTCTTTCCGCTGACTGTGATTTGCATAACTGCCTCCAGAATGTTTGTTGGCAAAACGATTTGCTCAACTGGGACAAAGGACTTAATGTTCCGTAATTTGATAATTTTCCAATCTCAGCACATCGCTTATAAAAAAATGTTTTCAACAAGTTAACATTTTTTACCTTCTAAAGAGGGAACAAAAGCTCCGTTTCCCTAGCTAGACTAAATTTATCGATATAAGGGGGCGTTTACTTTTTTAGTTCGAAACTGTCCAACTAATCCCCATAGGGACAAAATAAAGTAGGTACAGAAGGGATATATGTCGTTCAACAATATTTTGCGCCAAAGCGCCGAAGAGCTCTATTCTTTAGAACTGGAAGTTCTTATAGCCAATGAGACTAACCCTGTCCCTTGCGGTTGGAAATTGTCTCCCCAATCTGTACTTACTTATATTTTAGGCCATACAAAAATAAAAGGCGTAACGATCACGCCTAAATATATGGGCTCAAAGCGACTAGTAGAGATGGCTATAGCCACCTTAGTTACCGACCGTGCCCTTCTACTAATTGGCGAACCAGGTACAGCCAAATCCTGGTTAAGTGAACATTTAGCAGCAGCTATCAATGGCAACTCGACAAAAGTTGTACAGGGCACAGCCGGAACTACTGAAGAGCAGATACGTTATTCCTGGAACTACGCTATGCTTATAGCTGGCGGCCCCAGCCTTGAAGCTCTAATCAAAACACCAGTCTATCGAGCTATGGAAAGTGGCACTATAGTCAGGATTGAAGAAATATCTCGCTGTGCCAGTGAAGTACAGGATGCTCTCATCTCCATTTTGTCAGAAAAGCGCTTAAGTATACCGGAATTAAATATGGAAGTACCAGCCCAAAAAGGCTTTTCCCTTATTGCTACGGCCAATACACGCGATAAGGGCGTCAATGAAATGTCGGCAGCTCTCAAAAGGCGCTTCAATATCATAGTATTGCCTACGCCTACAGATATGGAAACGGAAATAGAGATCGTCCATACCCGCGTAGAGCAAATGGCTCAAAGCCTAGATCTAACAGCCGAACAGCCTAACTTAGATATTATTACCCGTGTAGTGACAATTTTCCGCGAACTGCGCTCTGGCAATACTTTGGAAAAAGATCAAAAATTAAAAAGTCCTAGCGGCGTACTTTCCACTGCTGAAGCTATTTCTATGTTGACAAATTCTATGGCCTTGGCGGGCAGTTTCGGCAGTGGTACGATTAGCGACGCCGACTTAGCAGCTGCACTCCAAGGTGCCATAGTCAAAGACGAAACAAAAGACAAAAATGCTTGGATCGAATATTTGGAAAATGTAATGAAAAAGCGGCCTGGCCATTGGAGCTCACTTTACAAAGCTTGCCGAGAGTTGAACTAAAAAAAGATGGACTTACCATATTTTTTTGGCATACGCCATCTTTCTCCGACCGCTGCTTTTCATGTACGCACTTTGCTAGATAGGCTTAAACCTAAACTCGTTCTTATAGAAGGGCCTAGCGATCTCAATGGGCAAATGGAATGGCTCTGCCATCCTCAAGCGCTCTACCCTCTGGCTATTTTGGCCTATACCAAGAGCCTTCCGGTACGCTCTATTTTGTATCCTCTGGCCATATACTCACCAGAAGTTCAAGCTATTTTGTGGGCTCACGAAAATAACGTGGAATGTCGCTTTATGGACTTGCCCTCAGCAACTTTTCTAGCTTTAGGAGAAACTAACCAAGAACAGCCTACAAAAGAAGGCGAAACCTCCCCAGAAGGGAGCGGCTTAACTACAGAACAAGTTTACAGCCAATTGGAATTACTTAGCGGTGAAGATCACGACTCTTTTTGGGAGCGCAATTTTGAGCATATTGAAGAGGCTGAGCAATATGTCCAAGCTTCCAATACTTTTGGTCAAGAATTGCGCATTTCAGCTTGCGACAATTTAATTAGCCAAGCTGAGACTATAGTGCGTGAAGCTTATATGAAGCGCGTAATAGTCGACTCTTTGGCTCAAGGTAACAAGGCTGAGCAAATCTTTTGTGTGTGCGGCTCTTTTCATGTGCCAGGCCTGCAGCATAACCAGCCAATGAGCGACACAGAGTTAGCCGCTCTACCTAAAGTCGAAAGTACAGCGACCCTTATGCCCTACTCTTATTACCGACTTTCTGATCGTTCCGGCTATGGAGCAGGCAACAAAGCGCCTCAATATTTTCACCTTTTGTGGGAAGCCCTCAACTCAGGCGGCTTGCCCCATATGGCTTACCTCTATTTTGCTTCTTTCGCCGCCTCACAGCGCAAACTGGGCAACTTCGTTTCCTCTGCAGAAATAATAGAGGCTGTTCGCTTAGCTCAGGCTTTGGCCGCTTTACGTAATAGTCGCTATCCCGGTTGGGCAGATTTACATGACGCAGCCATTACTTGCCTAGGCCATGGCAATTTTTCCGAATTGGCTTCAGCTTTTGCCGATACAGAAATAGGCACAACTATCGGCTTTTTGCCCGAAGGTCTCAGCCGCACCAGCGTGCAGGAAGACTTTTACCGCCAACTTAAAGTGCTCCATTTAGAGCGTTTTCGCACAGCAACAGTCCAGTCTTTAGATTTAGATCTGCGCGAAAATTTGCGAGTAAAATCTAAAGAAGCAGCCTTCCTCGATTTGCGCCGCTCTTTCTTTCTGCATAGATTGCAGGTACTGGGAGTTTCCTTCGCTGCTCCTTCATTAAAAAAACAAGCCCAAGCCAATTGGGGCGAGTATTGGCTGCTACGCTGGACCCCCGAAGCGGAAATAGAATTGGCCGAAGCCTCACTTCTAGGGGAAACTATAGAAAAAGCATCTATGTTAGCCTTAAAAGAGCGCTGTCAACAGAGCGACTCTATGGCCAATACGGCCCAATTGCTCCAGGAGGCCTTTTTAAGCGGACTACCTGAGGCCTGCCAATACGTTTTATCAGCTTTGCAAAGTATTTCTATAGAAGCTGCAGCTATTGAAGATATTGCCCAAACGGCAAATGGTTTGTCCCTAATAGTGCGCGGCGGCAGCTTGCGCCAATTTAATGCCCGTCCTTTGTTGCCTATAATTGAACAGCTCTATTTGCGTGCTTGTTTAATATTGGAAGAAGCTTGCTCCACTAAGGATTTTCAGCCGATAATGCAGGCCATGGATCTATTAAACAAGTTACAACTTAATCATAGCGTTTTAGACGCTTCCATATGGATAAATTTACTTAAAAGTTTATCTTTAAACGATCACTTGCAAGCTTGCCTTTCAGGATTTGCTATGGCCCTTTTACTAGAACGAGGCGCGGCTAACGAAACGGAGCTTAACCAGGAAATAACTCGACGACTCTCTCCAGGTATGTCGGCTGAATTAGGGGCAGGTTGGTTCGAAGGGCTAGCCTCAAAGAATCGCCAAGCTTTAATTATGCGCCTCAACTTATGGCAAACTTTAGATCGATACCTTGGCCAACTTGATGAACTATCGTTCCGCCGCGCTTTAGTCTTTTTACGCCGCACTTTCGCCGACTTTTCGCCCCAAGAAAAGAATGATATAGCCGAAAATTTAGGCGAACTGTGGGGCTTAAATCAAACTGCCGCTTATTTAAGAGAAGAGCCCAATCAACAAGAAAAACAGATTCTGCAAGAATTAGACGACTTCGACTTTAGCGACATCTAGGAAAAAATAGAGACTATGGATCAAAAACAACAAGAAAAAATAACTCGCTGGCGACTGCTTCTAGGCTCGGAAAGCGAATCTAGCTTAGCTTCTATGGGCCTATCAGCTCCTTTAAGCAAAGAGCAATTTATGCTCGATCAGGCCTTAGCCTCTATTTATGGCACAACTCGAGAGGTTTTTGGTAGCGGAGCAACTGGCAATAAATGCTCAGGGCCGCGCCTTTCTCGCTGGCTAGGCGATATTCGCTCCCTTTTTGATAATGATACCGTAGCCATAATCCAAAATGATGCTATCGAGCGTAAAGGCCTAAAACAACTTTTAACTGAGCCGGAACTTTTAGACAGTCTTCAGCCTGATGTCAATATGGCTTCCACCCTTTTAATGCTTAAAGACCAAATTCCAACTAAATCTAAAGAAGCAGCGCGAAACTATATCAAAAAAATAGTCGAACAGATAGACAAACTTTTAGCCAGCAATTTGCAAAGAGCCGTCAGTTCTGCCGTAAATAAAAAGACTCATTCTCCTCTTCCTTCAGCGGCAGCTATCGATTTCTCCAGCACTATTCGCCGCAATTTGCAAAATTTCAACTGCGAATTAGGCGCTATTATCCCTAGGCGAGTCTATTTTTTTGATAGACTTAAATCTAGCAACCGCTGGCATATCGTTCTAGATATCGATCAGAGCGGCTCTATGGGTTCTTCTATTATATATTCCTCAATTATGGCTTGCATCTTAGCTTCTATGAATTCTCTAAAAACTAGCGTCGTAGCCTTTGATACCAAAATTATGGATTTAACTCCATTATGTAGCGATCCAGTCGATCTACTTTTCGGCTTCCAAATGGGTGGAGGTACTGATATTGCTAAATCTTTGGCTTATTGCCAAAGCCTTATAGAACAACCTAGTAAAACGCTCTTCTTTCTCATTTCCGATCTCGAAGAAGGAGGCAACCGCGCCTCTTTATTAGGCCATTTGGAAGATCTGAAAAGTTCAGGCGTCAATATAGTAGTTTTACTAGCTATCGCCGACGGCGGTCAGCCTTACTACGATGTTAAGACAGGGCAAAAAATTGCCAACTTAAATATCCCTTGCTTGGTTTGCTCTCCAGAGAGACTTCCAGAGCTACTGGAAAGAGCCTTAAAAAGGCAAGATCTGTCTATTTTTGCTAAGAAAGGATAAAAAATGAGCCATGTCTTTAATTGATGAAAATCTGATTGCTTCTCTGGCACCTGCACCAACTGCACTAAAAAACGGATGTCTATTATCCCAAGCGGGTAAATTTTCCAACCATTGCCAATCTGCAGACGGTAAGCTCTATTGGGCCGAATGTGCAGGCAGCGGCCCAAGTATCTACCAAACTTCCGCCGATTTTACCGACCCACTAAAACCAATTTGCCGTTGCTCTTGTCCAAGCAGACAGTTTCCTTGCAAACATTCCCTAGGACTACTATGCGAAATTTCTATAGGCAAAAAATTTGCTATAGCTGATATTCCTCATGATTTGCAAGAGAAACGCCGAAAAACTCAACAAAAAAATGAAAATAAAAAAATGGCCACTACTAAACCCAAAGCAGCTAACAATTCGCCACTCAAAAAGAAGATTGCCAAACAATTGGAAGGCTTGGCCTTAGCTGAAACTGTAATCGATGAGTTACTCAACTCTGGCTTAGCTACTTTGGCCGGAAGCTCACTCGACAGTTATCAAAAATTGGCCCAAAATTTTAGCAATTGTCACCTACCAGGAATACAGACAACTTTTTTACGTATGGCTTCAGCTATAGAGCGTTTACAAAGTACACCTCAAGAAGCCGATAGGCAATACCATTTAGTTTTACAAAATCTCATAGCTTTATACTCAACTGTCAAAAAATCCAAAGTTTTTTTGCAAAAGCAGCTTGACGGCCAAGAGAATACTCCTGAAGAAGCCATTTTATTCGAAGCTTTAGGCGGAGTCTGGCACTCTGAAGACTTGCGCAACTTGGGCTTAGTACGTCAAAATGTGAAGTTGGTACAGTTATCCTTCGACGTCTATTTTGACGAAGCCAAAAAAGAATATGCCGAGCGCAGCTTTTGGTTAGATATTGATGGAGGGACTATTTACCATAGCCTCAATTTGCGCCCAGTAAAAGCGTTAAAGCATATAAAAGCAACGGATAGTTGTTTTAATTTATTGGAAATACCGGAATTGCTAATTTATCCCGGCGGCCTAGATTGCCGAGTACGCTGGGACAAATGGCTGGAGCACCCTCTTACTGAAGATATTAAAAGACGCTTGCCAGCTCTAGCCGAAGCCAATATTCCTACGGCTGTCAAGAAAGCCAAAGGACAATTTAAGAATACGCTCTTTCCTAAATATTTACCTATTTTGTTGCCTATTTCTCAAATTGCCTCCATTGAGAAAAAGCCGATCTTAATAGACCCTGTAGGTAATCGCTTAGCTATCCGCCAAGGCCCCATAGGCGCTCCTACATACGATACCATCACTTCTCTAAGCCACTTTCCTCTGCCTATAGATAAAAACTGTGCCGCTTTTGGCTTGCTCTTTTACGATAACTCCGATCATTCAATCTGTTTTTATCCTTACAGTATCCTTACTCCCCAACAGATTGTCCGTTTAATGTTTTAGAAGGTAGCCTAAAAGAATATGAATTTACAAGCTTTATTTATTCTGCAAGATCAGCTCAATCGGTTGGCCATAGCGGGCACTTCTTTATTAGAGAATGATTTTCGCTTACCAAGAAGCTTAGAAGCTCTGGCCCCCTTGGCTGCAGCCAGCCCCGTCTTTGCCAAAATTAGGGAAGGCCTCCAAAAGCTGTTAAAAGCCCCCAAAGAGAAGCGCAATTCTATTTTGCTCGATCTATTAGCTTTAGTTAATGCGGTAGTTTACACCCAAGGTAGCTGCGGCTGCGCTGGCGATCTGACAGAACAGCAAACAGAACCAGGCCGATATTTGGAATTGCGCTACAGCCAACTTAAAGAAATTTTAGAGCCCATTACCAGTAAAGGCAGCGGCCGTTTAGTACCTATTCAAGAGCTATGGAAGCAACATCCCGAATATTTTACCGACTATCGCCTTATCTACCAATTAGTAAAGGCTCTAGATGAAAACTACGCTGAGTTAGGCACATTATACGTAAAAATTTTGCATAACCAACTGGAAGAAGGCAATTTTAGTCCCAAACTCTTGGAAGAAGATTTCGATCCGGCCGGCAAACGCAACATGGTAAGGCGCGTACAAATATTAGCCTACGCAGCCGAGGCCCAAAAGTGGTTGCTCGAGCAATTGCCTAAAGCTCAAAAAGGCGTCAAAGAAGCCATCATTTTAGCCTTAGGTAAAGATAAAAAAAATTTGCCCATATTACTAGATCTAATAAATACAGAAAAAGGCAAAAATCTCCAAGCGGTGTTTAGAGCCTTAGCCTATATAGATACTTACGAAACTCAAGAATTATGGGAAACTGAGCTAAATAAAAATCCTCTTGAAGCGATCCAATTGCTGGCCGGTTCTCCTACTCCGTTAGCCGCAGAGATAATAGCAAAACTCTTCATTGAAGTGTTGCAAAAGCTAGCTTCTGGCCATAAAGACAATAACACTGTAATGGCTTTGTCTTACTGTTTAGAAACGATAGTTGGTAAATGGAGTGCCGCTATTGAAAATAGCTGGTACCAGGCGGCAGAATTAGCTAAAAATATACATAATATGCCGACAAATTTTGGCGAAATTACTACCAGATTAGCTGCAACTTTGGCCAAAAGTTTAGTCTTAAATCCTTGTGACGAAGCTAAAGATACCGCTAAAAATTTAGCTGAGCGATATCCGGCCTTTTTGTGCGTAGGCTTTTTAGCTGACGCTCTGACTTTATCCAGTGAAGCGTTATACAATAAATACGCCGACAAAATTGTACGTAAGTCTTTCTTCAAATGGGAAAGTAAAAGACATAGAGAGGCCAGTTTACAAATTACAGCAGCTATTTCTTGGATTTGTCACGATAAAATTAAAGACTGTGACGCTATTCCTTATAGCTATATAGATTACCTAACTAATATAAGCTTTGAAGGATGGCGATCTATTGATAAACTTGATATACGCTGGTTTTCTTTGCTAACCGATCCTAACGTCGTTCGTCCCGACAGCGGTAGCTCATTTTCTACCGATCTGCCTATTGTTGGTGGCATGTACTACTCTTTAGAGCAAATTATGGCTTGGCTTATCGACTCTAACGATCCAGCCCGCTGTAAAATTATCGGCGATTTTTTATTCAAAAGTGCTAAAAAATCAAAAGATATTTATATGAAGCCTTACTATTTCAAGTATCTTAAACAATGTGGCTGGAATGACTCTGAGTTAGCCTTCTTATAACGCCCGTTTGGGCCCTCGCAGCATTGGTGGACTTGACGCGCCAACACTTTTTTGTAGCGCAGTATCGTTTCACTTACTGCGCCAGCTCGCCTTTTTGCCAGCGTGACATAGTTAGCACTCGCCTTTTTGGGCCAAAGCTCGTTTGGGCCGACGCGGCATAGTTTACACTCGCCGCGTCCACCTTTTGGGTCGCGCAGCATTGTTTCACTTACTGCGCTAGCTCTTGGGTTATAGCACGTTCATTTCATAATAGGCGGACATTTCATAGCGGAAGGCGGGACAAAGGTACAGGGGCTAAAGTCTCCGTTTCTCCGTTGGCTGGCTACGTTTACGCCTATAGCAAGCTACAGGCGTATAAGAGCCTTTCGCTTTGCTAT
>CAKUDB010000016.1 GCA_934644775.1 uncultured bacterium
AGCGAAAGGCTCTTATACGCCTGTAGCTTGCTATAGGCGTAAACGTAGCCAGCGAGCGGAGAAACGGAGACTTTTGCCCCTATACCTTGGTTCCGCCTTCCGCTATAAACTGTCCGCCAGCTATGAAATGAACAGGCCATAGCCCCAAAAGCAAGGTGCAGCACGTGCAACAATGCTGCGCGACCAAAACGAGCTTGGTTCCGCCTTCCGCTATGAAATGTTCGCCAGCTATGAAATGAACGGGCTACAGCCCCAAAAGCAAGGCGCAGTAAGTGCAACGATACTGCGCACCCCAAAGGTGCTATAGCCAAAAAAAATGCGCGGCGAGTGTAAACTATGCCGCGCAGTGCAAAAGGCGCTAAGCCTAAAAGTCAGGCGTAAATTATATAGCGCACAGCCCAAACAAGTTTAGTCTATACTGTCCGCCTATGGTAAAATTTTGGCTCCTTTAGTCTCTTGTTGAGCTTGGCGCACAGCTTTAGCCAGTTGATCTGGGCAAGAGGTTGGCTTAAGGCCGCAGGTAATACCTTGCAAGAGTGAGCTTATTTCCTCAACGGTATATCCTTCCACCAATTTGGCTATACCTTTAAGATTACCATTACAACCGCCGTCGAAACGGACGTTGCTTATCTTATTGCCCTCAATATCGAAATGAATAGCTCGAGAGCAAGTCCCTTTAGTTATGTAGGTATATTTCATAAAATCTCCTAAGCTGGTGTAAGTTTACTTATCTTCCTTTTTGAAGAACGAATCTGGTAAGTTTTTATTAAAGACGTAATTGGAGTATTTAGCAGTAGCGTTAGCGTTAACCGCCACTTTGGGGAAGATAAACTGAGCGCTCATAGAATCGAACACTTGGTAGTTGTCCTTAATAATGTAGTTTACGTCGACGCTGAGTTTACCGTCATTCTTATAGTTAGTTACTTGACGGGGAACAGTATAGTCTTCGCAATTGACCCACATTTCTACACTGATAATATCACCCATACCTTGTTTGGGAAGCAAGAGCAAATGCCAAACTTTTTGATTGTTCAAAGTGGTTGTTTCTTTTACTCTACTGTTAAACTTCTCCAATTTGGGGAGGTTCCAACCAAAAATATTGGGATATTTCTTTACATAGCTAGGAGCTTTTTCTAAAACGAGTTTATGTTTATCGGGGGCTTTGTAGTAATATTTGCCGCTCATGCTGGGATTGTAGGGAATAAAGGCCACTTTAGCGTGCAAAGAAATATCGATATTGGCTTGGTAGTCTTTAAGGCCCTGATTGAGAGCTTTTATTTTACTAAATATTTTATTAACTTCTTCGTCGGCTCGAGCTGGAGATGTTATCAATAAGGCTAAGCTGATAATCGATAAGCTTATAAGTAAGCTTTTAATATATTTTTTCATATCTATATTCTCCTTTAGATAAAAGGGAAATGAACTAACAACACCGCAATCGGGTTCTTTTGTTAGAATCTTAAAGCTCTCTCCTGCTAATTAGTTTCCTTCTGGAGAACTTTCTCATATTTTTTTATCTTTTGGGACTGGAAATTTTTTGGAGAAGCTGATTTAGCGATAAGTAGCGGCATCTAAAGCTTTGCTTGATGGAGGTTTAGCTTTAAGGACATCTTTACTCGTATCGGTAATAGCATCTAGGGGATCGCCGCTCTTGTTGGTGGCTGCTCCGTCAAAGTCATGTTCGGGATACATAAAACCGTTAGCGTCTAAACGCATACGGGGATTGCGATCCCTTTTGTTTTGTGGAGTATTCTCCAGCGGATCTAGTCCGAGATCAGGATCGTTCCTTCTGTTCTTTCCTCCTACTTTGGGCAATTCGGGAATAGCTGGCGGGGGAGCAACCTGAAGGGGAGGGATATTCTCTTGAGGCCTATGGCGATAAACTTTGGGTGTTTTAGGTGGCTGACTATAGGGGCGACGGGGCGGTTGAGAAGCTTTCTTCCCTTCATAACGTGGATAAGACTGCTCTGTCTTTGGTGGAGTCGGAACAGGTGGGGGAGCGGGGACAGCTTGAGGAGGAGTGTAGGGAGGTTCCGGCTCTAAATTAGTGGGAATAGAAGGAGCAAAATCGTCATCATCATTAGCTGGCACTTGAGTAGTCTCAGCTGCATCGAAAGACTGATCTAAGTTGGGCTGCCAAGCTTTCTTGTCACGGAAACGCTGGAAGTCGGCATCTTCCTGCATATCGTTAGTTCTATCTTCAATAGGATTGTTGGGGGTAGAAACTACTTTCTTCTTCTTTTTAGTTTGAGGCTCCAAAATGCGCTCATCGATCTTTATTCCATATTTGGTTTGTATATCGGAGAGTCTATTCCATTGATTATTCCAAGTAAACCAGGTGTCTTTTTCCGCTTGGTGAGGTTTATTGGCGCTATTTTCGCTTATTTCTAGCTGCTGTCCAGCGCGGAGCTTAAACTTTACTGAAGAATTGGCAGTACGTATAACGGTCACTTGGCCCTGGCTAACTACAATTTGGCTTTGCTCAGTCGCAGCTCCCGATGTTTGCTGACTAACCATATATTTGGCGTCTAAAGGGGTAATATTACAATATTTTGTTGATAAAGAGATTTTAGTATCGGAAGTATTGGCAGCAAAAAGTTTACCCTTGTATAAAGTTACTTCAATAAAAGTTTTATCGTTTTCTTTTTTAACTTTGTTAAATTTGAAGCTGGTATGGGCGTAGGCGCGTAAGGTAGCTCCTCCGGGAAGTTCGATAAGATAAACCTTTTCTGAGCCGGTTTTGATAATCTGGTCTTTAGTTAACTGGCTAGGAACTGGCAAGCTATTCCATTCTGAGGGGCTGACATTGATCTTAGCATCTTGGCCTAGAGTTAAAGTTGCTGGCAAAGTTAGGTCGTTAGTTTTGTCTTGAGGGGTGAAAAAATAAATGCAGCTACAGACAACTACTATAGCAAAGAGCAATAACCCTGAGCCTATCGCTACATAAGGACTGATGTCACGAGTTTGGTTTCGCTCTTGAGAAGGCATTTGATAATCATAAGCGTCAAAATTCGGCTTTTCTTGCTTCTCTTCGCTCTGTGGAGAATTATCTGGCAAGTCGGGCGCTATACGATCTTGGCTCATACATACCCTCACAATTTTCTTTAGTATGTGGATGTGAAGCAACATCCAATAATCCGTTAAGTTTTTCTCTAGAACATTTACTTAGACCTTTTGGAGTAGATTTATAGAGAAAAAGTTCACCGGTTACGGACTCTTGCTTAAAGGTAGGGCAGAGTCAATTAGTGAAGTGGTGCAGCCATTTTTTATCCACAAGTGAAAAATTTCTTTAGATTGTGAAGTCGTGATGGATTTTATAACTGGTTTTGTCGCCCATTGGTGGGATCTATGTGTAAATTATTATAAGGTGAATCCGGTAATTTTTATTACTATGTACTCTATCAAAAGTGTGATCTTTTGGTGGACGATTATCTATATAGTGAAGCTGGCTTTAGCAAAAAAGTGGAATGCTATTCCCGGTTGGGTTTTTCTTAACGTTTCTACTAATGTTTCGCCTTGGGTTTATATTTGGATCTGGGGAGAAAATTTGCCTTTTTGGTATTCCTATATGGTCTATTTTATTGGCGGCTGGGCTATTTGTTATTTAATTTGGGATGTGCGCCGTCGTTTAAAAGAGCATGATGAACAGGAAAAAAAAGCCGAAGAATCTGCCTCTAATGAGCCTTAGAGCAGCTTAGTTTGAGAAAGATGAAAAAATGTAGCGTTTTTTTTATAAAGTCCTTGACTCGTCTATGTTGGTGTGGTATAAAGTCTAGCGTAAGCGGTGAGCTTGCCCAGAAGCAAGCTGGCTGGAAAGATGTATATGTACCCGTGGCTTAACGGATAGAGCGATTGGCTACGGACCAATAGGCTGGGGGTTCGAGTCCCTCCGGGTATACCACAAAGGGAGTTGATTAGTTTCAACTCTTTTTTTTGTTTAAGTTGGTAAAGCTTTTTGGCTATTTATCTATAGCTGATTGCCTAAAGGCGTCCAATTAGAAAAATATCCCAGATCACTAATAATCTCTTGACTCTCCTAGTATAGTGTGCTATAAAAGTGCTGTTGAGTCGAGCTACTTTGGTGATTGGAGTGGCCCCTCTCAATTGTATGTGTACCCGTGGCTTAACGGATAGAGCGATTGGCTACGGACCAATAGGCTGGGGGTTCGAGTCCCTCCGGGTATACCATAAAGAGAGTTGGTTAGTTCCAGCTCTTTTTTTTTATTTGAGTAATTATCCTTATCTAGGTGAATTTATCTTTTTGCAAGGATAGCTAGGTAAAGACTATACAAAGAGAATCCCCCCTTCTCCAGGAGGGAAGGGGGGAGCGCTAGAACCTGCTTCTTGGCTACCTATGATTGGTAACTCTCTATATATAAAATATAAAAGTAGTGGGTATAAATGGTAGGCTTGGCGCTTTAGCTGGCTTTCTATTGCAAGATCGAGAGGAAGCGTTGGCTGTGTCTGTCATTTGGCTTTAATCGTAAGCAAGTTTGTAAAGCTTGTTTAGCTTCGTCAAATTTCCCCAGTTTATAGCATATAACGGCCAAATCGTAATAAATTTCCATCACTTCGGGATCGGCGGCCACGGCTTGTTGTAATTGTAAGCGACATTCTTCGCGCAGTTCTGGCTGATCGGCCATACCCATTACCATAGCTAGTATGCCTCTAGCTCTAGCACTATCGCGCTTAGGCTTCGGTTTTTGACCAAAAAGAGCCATAATCTTTTGCCAGAAAGTAGGTTTGGGTTGATGCTTTTTTAATTCAGTCGAGCTCATAACCATAGCTTCAATATCTACGTCGCCATCAAAATCTTTGGGAACGCGCATCTTAAATAGGCCGACATTATCGTATTCTTGGCGTTGTTTGGGATCGGAAAGCACTTCGTAAGCTTTGGTAATAGCTACCATCATTTCCTGAGCTTTTTCAGGATCTCCCTGATAAACATCGGGATGGTAAATCTTTGAGAGTTTGCGATAGGCATTTTTTATCATATCTGTATTGGCACTGGGGCTTACTCCGAGAACTAAATAATGATCACGCATATCGAAATCTCCTTTAATATCTCTCTTAAACTGCTGTAGAAGTACCGAAAAATACAGTCTATTCAGTGTTCACTTTCGGCGGCGCTTTTCAATAGTAAAACGACTCTTCCCTTTTTAGTATGGACTTTTGCCTATTTTTGCCCCAATATTTTAGGGCTGTGCCTCTAAGCCAGGATTTTTAGGTATGGCGGCGTAAAAAGCTCGATCGAAGAGCTGCGAGAAGGCAGCTTTCCGCAAAGGTGCGTCTTTAGTTGCAGCGCTACTGAGGTAGTCTGCTGTAAGAAATAACGTAGTTATCAAAATAGTGTTAGTTGGTATTGGAGTTTTATATGTCTACTCTTGAACAGTTAACTCAGCTTAGAACTTTAGCTGAACAGAAGATTGCCGAAGCTTCTAATCAGCAAGTTATAGATGAACTTTGGACTAAAATTTTTGGTCGTAAAGGTGGCGAACTGACTACCATTTTGCGCGGTGTTAAAGATATTCCCGCCGAAGAACGTCCCGAATTTGGTCGGGTTGCCAACGAAGTGAAAGCCGCTATAGAAAAAGCTTTTGCCGATCGTCGCGAGAGCCTCTATCAGGAAGAAATTACCCAGAAATTAAATTCTGAGCGTTTAGACGTTACTTTGCCAGGTCGCTGGGCTGAGCCTGGACGTATCCATTTATTAAGCGCTACTTTGCGTCGCATTAAAGAAATTTTCAAGGGCTTGGGCTATAGCGTTATGTCTGGCCCTGAAGTTGAAACCGACTATTATAACTTCGAAGCTTTAAATATTCCCGCCAATCATCCCAGCCGCGAAATGTGGGACTCTTTCTTCTTACGTGAAGGTTTGCTTATGCGCAGCCATACTTCTCCCAATCAAGTGCGCGTTATGGAAAAACAAGAGCCGCCGGTTCGAGTTATTTGTCCTGGCAAGTGCTATCGCCGCGACGCTGTCGACGCCACTCACTTCTGGGAGTTCCATCAGGTGGAAGGCCTTTTGGTAGATGAAAAAGTTACTTTCTCCGACTTAAAAGGCACCTTGGAACTGTTTGCCAAGGGTATGTTCGGCTCACGCCGTAAAGCCCGTTTCAATCCTTCTTATTTTCCCTTTACTGAGCCCTCTGCCGAAGTAATGGTAGACTGTTTCGTTTGTGACGGTAAAGGCTGCCGTGTTTGCAAAAATAGCGGCTGGATCGAAATTATGGGCGCTGGTATGGTCCATCCTCGCGTACTTAAAGGCGTAGGTTACGATCCCGAGCGTTATACTGGTTTTGCCTTTGGTATGGGCGTAGAGCGTATTGCTATGCTTAGTTGTGCTATTGACGATATTCGCCAATTTTATGAGGACGATTTGCGTTTCTTGCGTCAGTTCTAATTGTTAGGCCAAGTTGCCAACTATGACGGCGGGGGAGAGTTATTAAACGAGGAAAAAAATGAGAGTTCCTTTTTGTTGGTTAAAAGATTACGTAGAATTACATGAATCTGCCGAAGAAGTGGCCGAAATTTTGCAATCTGTAGGGGTACCGGTCGAAAATATTGAGTATGAGGGGGCTCAGGTAAGTAATGTGGTGACATGTCGCATTGACAAGATTGAGTCCCATCCCGATGCCGAGCGTCTGCGCGTATGCTCTGTAAATATTGGTACTTCTACTATCCAAATAGTTACTGCAGCTACCAATGTTTATGAGGGTATGATTACTGCTGTAGCTTTGCACGGCTCCGTTTTAGCTGACGGCACTAAGATAAAAAAAGGCAAGTTGCGCGGCGTCGTTTCCGAAGGCATGTTCTGTGGTGCTGAAGAGGTGGGGCTCAATATCGAGTTCCTTCCTCAAGAAAAGCGTGTCGACGGTGTGTTAGATCTCGACAGCAATACCGAAATTGGTATTCCTATTCAGAAGGCTCTTCCCATCATTGAAGCGGTTTTGATCGTTGAATCTTTTGCCAATCGTGCCGATCAGCTCAGTATTTTGGGCGTAGCTCGTGAATTGGCCGCTAAATTGGGCCGTCCTTTGCTCTTGCCTCCTACTATGCAAGATTTTAAGCCGGAAGTGATCAACGCTGAGGGGGAAGATTTAGTTACTATTGAAGATTACCAAGCTTGTCCTCGCTTTATGGCTCGCTTAATTGACGATGTCAAAATTGCTCCTTCTCCTACTTGGCTGGCCCACCGCCTTGAATTGGCTGGTATGCGTCCTATCAACAATGTTGTAGATATTACTAATTATGTAATGCTTGAGACTGGGCAGCCCTTACATGCTTACGATCGTCGCCACTTGACTGGCGGACGTATCATTGTCCGTAAGGCTAAGGCTGATGAGACTCTGACTACTTTGGACGGAACTGAGCAAAAGTTGCCTGCCACCGCTATTGTTATTGCCGACGCAGAAAAAGGTATCGGTATTGCTGGCGTAATGGGCGGATTGAATACCGAAGTGGAAGATGATACTACCCAATTGCTTTTAGAGTCGGCCGCTTTCGATAATGGTGACGTACGTCGTACTTCTTTGCGTTTAGGTTTACGTACCGAGTCCTCCAAGCGTTTTGAAAAAGGTATCGATATTGAGCGAGTTATCTTTGGCAGTCAGCGCGCCGCTTACTTACTGGGTGAATTGGCCGGCCAGGTTCAGTCCAAGATCGTCGTTAAGAGCATCGCTGCTCCTAAGCCTAACGTCATTACTTTGCGCTTACACACTATTAAGCGCGTTTTGGGTATCGAATTTCCCCTTGAGCAAATTAGCCAAATTCTTAAATCGTTGGAATTTGGAGTGGAAGTTATCGATGATACGTCCTTAAAAGTGACTGTACCTAGTTTCCGTATCGATATTCCTGAAGAAATAGACTTGGTGGAAGAGATCGCTCGCCATGCTGGCTACGATAACTTGCCCAATACTGTGCCTGAAGTTAGTCAAGGCAGCGTAGTTTTCCATAACGACGCCAACGAAGAATTTTTCCGCGATATGGCTGTGCGTTTAGGCTTAAGTGAAATTATTACTCCTTCCTTATGTAGTCTCGATATGATGAAGAAATATCGTATCGAGGACGACGCCGCTCAGATTATAAATCCTTTGAGCGAAGATCAGCGCGTATTGCGTACCCGTCTCTTCCCCTTTATGACTAATGTGATTATTCGCAATTTGCGTTTGCGCAATAATAATTTGCGTTTATTCGAAATTAGCCATATTTATGAAAAAGATGGCGACGGTATCAAAGAACCTATGCGCTTGGGTATCGCCTTAAGCTTCGAAGGGGCCGATTTCTTTAATGTTAAAGGTATTGTAGAATACTTGGCCGCCGCTTTAGGCGTAGAGCTTACTTACAAGAGTGCCGAATTACCTTGGGTCCATTCTGGTTGTTGCGCTTCCCTGTACTTGGACAAAAGAGAAGTAGGCTGGATTGGCGCTATTCACCCTGTTTTGGCTAAAGAGCTTGATATTGAGCAACCGCTTATTTGGGCTGAACTCGATATTGACTCTTTAGGAGCAGCTAAAAAACTTTCTCAGTATGTAAAGGCTTCTCGCTATCCTTCCGTAGAGCGCGACTTGGCTTTGGTTATGGCTGAAAATATTACTGCCGGTGAAGTTTGTGCCCGCTTTAAGCAAGTTGGCGGCGCTTTGGTTTCTAAGGTAGAGTGCTTCGACGTTTATACTGGCTCGCATATTGCCGCTGGTTTCAAGAGTATGGCTTTCCGCTTTACTTTGCAATCTATGGACAAGACTCTTACCGACGACGATATTTCTAAGCTTATGAGCAAGATGCAAAAGATCGCCGAGCGTGAGTTTAAAGCTAGCATTCGCGAGTAGTTGGCTGAGATTGGACTTTTTTAGTCGGTTATTTTGGCTAATAACAAGTAAAAGAGTCCGCTACTTCGGGAGTAGGGCAGAGCCTGCCTAAAGAGGAGGGGTTCTGCCCTTTTTTTAGTCTAGTAAAAAAATCCGAAAAGTGGTGAATAAGAATAATAATTGGCGGTAGGCCAACAAGAGAGGGCGAGTAGTTGTCAACGATAATGAGCAAAAAATCTGCTTTTATATGGGGTGGCCTTTTATTGGCGCTGCTTTTTTTATGCAATGGTGTTTGGGCTTTACCTGGAGCCAAAGATTGGAAAAGTTGGGCCCATTCCGATGGGGAGATGCTCCAGTTATTAGAAAAGCAACATAATGAAGTTATTCGCAGCGGCCAAATTATTAAAGATTTTTCTCAGGGCCGTTTAAGCCAAGTTGCAGCTACCCAAAATTTGGAAAAAATATCTGCTGCGGCTTCTAGCCATTTTAGCCGTTTTTTGAGAATAGAATTTCCTAGCGATCAAAACTTAAAAGCTTGCGCCACTGATCTTATGCGTTCTCAGCTTAAGCAAATAAAAGCTGCCTCTGGGGTGCTTAAGAGAGAGAAGATTGAGCGCTTAGATCTATTGGCTTTACAAAGTGGTGAAGCTAGCGTCTATCGCTCTCAAAACCGTTATTTTAGGGCTCGTCATAACTCTGTACGTTTATTAGTTCAGAATATGAAAGCTGCCCAGCAGCAGGAAAAAGAGAAAAAAGGCTTGGCCAAGACGGCTGCTCCTGGAGCTCTACTCCTCAATTATTATCAATACCAACTTAATTTAATTAGTTGGCAACTTGAAGAATTAAATTGCGCCGAGAATTTGACCTCTGCTTTAAATAATTTGTCGCAAGGTAATAAGGCTAACTCTTCTGCTATTGTCAACCAAGTTAAAAAATTGGCAAAAAAGTGTGCCCAAAGTCCTGTTCCTCTCGGAATGGAAAAATTAAAAGAGGCCTATAGTCAAGAATTAGACAGTTTTTATCGCTTTGCCGAAGCGATTGCCCTTATTGAGGCGGATAAAAGTCAAGATTCCCTCAGTCGTTTATATCGCTGCAGCGCCAATTTGCAGAAACGTAGTCGCGAATTTGAAAAAATCAATATCACCGTTTGGCAAGATTGTTTTGAAGACAGTAAAAAATAATTAAGATGCAGTTAATGATAAAATGAAGGAGCAGGCTAAAAAAAGCGTGAGTAAAGAGCAATATACAGGCAACAGCGCCAATAACAACAACGCTTGTTATGATGAACAAGTTCCCGTCGGTTTTGACTTAAATAAAACGCGGTTTATGCCCGCTGATGAGGCGCAGCGCCCACCTGCTCCCGGCTATGGCCAACCTGCTCCCGGTTACGGCCAACCTGCTCCCGGTTACGGCCAACCTGCTCCCGGTTACGGCCAACCTGCTCCCGGCTACGGTCAGCCAGCTCCCGGCTACGGTCAGCCAGCTCCCGGCTACGGTCAGCCAGCTCCCGGCTATGGCCAACCTGCGCCTGGCTACGGTCAGCCAGCTCCCGGCTATGGCCAACCTGCTCCCGGTTACGGTCAGCCTGCTCCCGGCTATGGCCCACCTGCTCCCGGTTACGGCCAACCTGCTCCCGGTTATGGCCAACCTGCGCCTGGCTATGGCCCACCTGCTCCCGGCTATGGCCAGCCAGCTCCCGGCTATGGCCAACTTGCGCCTGGCTACGGTCAGCCAGCTCCCGGCTATGGCCAACCTGCTCCCGGTTACGGCCAGCCTGTGCCCGGTTACGGTCAGCCTGTGCCTGGCTATGGCCAGCAGCCGTACTACAACAGGCCCCATGCTACGGCTGGGCAAGGGCCGCTCGATTTAAGCTTTAAACAGGCTGGCCCTAAGTTTGGCCAAGATTTGGTGGCCGCCAATTCTTCTAAAATGGTTGCTCAGGCAGCAGCCGTGGCTGATAGTTTAATTGGCGGCGGTGCTAGTGCATCTGGCCAAACTAATGCTCAGGCTGCCCCTAGTAGGCAGGCTGGCCGTACACCAGCGGCTGCCCAAGTTCCTGTGGGGGCTGGCCGCCAAGCGCCTGTCCGCGCCGAGCAGGATAAGAGTGCTCCTAGGCTCGGCGCGGAAGCTAAGGTGGCTGCTTCACCTTTGCCAGAAACAGCCGAGCAGCAAACTATTGTGGGCCAGGCCCCTGCCCCAGGGCAGCCGCTGCCTAAAGGCGCTGCTCCTAGCGCAGAGCAGGCTGGCCAGCCCGCGCCTGAGCGGCGGCCCGTCGCTCCTAGCGGGCCGCCGCGTCCGGGCATGCCGCCTTCTCCAGGGCAGCCCCCGCAGCCTTTGCCCGCTCCGGGTGCGCCGGGGGCGGCTGGGCCCAGAGGGCCTGAAGCTGCGCCTATGGGACAAGGCCCTAACCCTTCTCGTGGCTCCGTTCCGGGAGCGCCAGTTCCTCCTATGCCAGGCGCACCTATCCAAGGGCAGGGGCAGCCTTTGGTGGGCGGCTCGCCTAACTACCGGGGGCCGCTTAGTGGGCCGTTCTCTATCGAGCTGGGCGACGGCTCCGATGCGGCCCCCGGAGCAGGCTTGGGCTCTGCGTTGAGTCGTGGCAGCGCAGCCCCAGAAAAGAGTGCTTCGGCGGAGTGGGGCAGCGCTATGTCGGCTAAATATGGCCGCCAAGCACCGCTTTTGGAAGGCGGTAGCAATGTGCTTCCGCCGGAGAGCAAAGGTAAGCGCAAAGAGACGGATGGAGCCATTCCCAAGGTTACTTGGGTTTTGGTAGCAGGTATTGTCTTTTTGGCTATAGCCGTATTTTTGCTTATGGAAAATCACCAAGCTGTGGTTGGGGAAAATATGCCTCAAGCCAAAGAACAACAGCAATACGAAATTCCGCCTGCCTTAATGGAAGAATATACTTCCAAAGATCCGGTTAGCAAGCAAGCTGTGCCTAATAATTCTCCCTATAGGTTGACAGTTTACGGTACGACCTTTGTCTTTGAAAGTGAAGAAAATATGCGTGCTTTTGCCGATAATCCTACCAAGTACGTTAAGCCGCGCATAAAATTGAAAATTAATAAAGGCGGTAGTACTGATGGCCAGACTCAAATCAATATCGTGGGCCCGGACGGAAGACCTATTGTGGAAGGTGTAACTGACGGCACCTCTTTACCTCAAGGCAGCGAATCTGACGAACCTGTGGTAGAGAGTATACCCGAAGGTAACACTAATGGCGGTGACAGCGATTTTAATATTCCGCTGAGCCCTAAAAATGGAGGTGCTAATGCTCCAACCAACGTATCTGGGCCCGAGGCCAATACCCAAGCACCTGCTGCCGAAAGCAATGAGGCCGCGCCCACTCCTGGCAGCGAAAATAGCGGCATGAGTGCTGTTCCGCCAGCAGAAGGTAACTCTTCTTTATACGGAGAGGTGCCGCCGCCGGAAAGCCAAACTGCACCTTCAGCTAACGCGCCGGAGGCTGATAGTAACGCCAACATTACCGATGAAGAGGTAGTTCCGCCTGGTTATTAGGTGACTGAAAAGGTGACTGAAAAAATAACTGAAAAATTCCGAAAAATTGGCAAAAAGAAGTATTGAAGGTGACTGAAAAGGTGACTGAAAAGGTGACTGAAAACATAAAAATTGCAAGGAATAGTTCATTGACGCACAGCTTTTAAAGCGCTTCTGTTAAAGATGTCTATTGGAGAATATAAAAATGCCAGAGCAACAAAATATTGAGTGGAAGGCGAAATGGGACGATAAATATTTAGAATGGATCTGTGGTTTCGCTAATGCTCAGGGAGGGAAAATATATATAGGTTGTGATGATGACGGTCAAGTTATTGGTGTAGTTAACTCTGCCAAACTTTTAGAAGATATACCCAATAAAGTGCGAGACGCTATGGGGATTATTGTTGGAGTAAATCTTATAAGAGATAACGATGGTGTTGACTATCTAGAAATAGACGTTCCTGCTTATCCTATAGGAATTTCTTGTAAGGGCATCTATTACTATAGAAGCGGGAGTACAAAACAAATTCTCAGCGGGCCTGCTTTAGAGACCTTTTTGCTACGCAAGCGTGGGGCTACATGGGATAACCTTCCTTTACCGGTTTTTTCTATCGATGATATATATGATGATGCTGTCGAACTCTTTAAAAATAGAGCTTTGCAAAAAGGCCGAGTTGATGCCAGTATGCTCAGTGAATCTAATGTGACTTTATTAAATAAGTTACATCTTGTTAATGGTGATTATTTAACTAATGCTGCTATGTTGCTTTTTAGTAAAGATCCTGAGCGTTGGCAACTTGGTGCGTATATAAAAGTTGGATATTTTTCGAATAATGCTGATTTATTGTATCAAGATGAAGTTCATGGTCCGTTATTAGAACAAGTAGATAAAGTAGTCGAACTAATAAAGGCTAAGTACATCAGAGCAAAGATATTTTATCATGGGGTACAAAGAGTTGAACGTTATTTCGTTCCGGAAGAAGCTTTGCGTGAAGCAATTTTAAATGCCATTTGTCATAAGTCTTATCAGTCTGGTATACCTATTCAAATAAGCGTATATGAAGACAAACTATATATAGCTAATTGTGGATGTTTGCCAGATACTTGGACTGTTGAAAATTTAATGAACAAGCATGCGTCTATCCCTTATAATCCAAGTTTAGCCCATGTTTTTTATTTAGCTGGGCTTATTGAAAGCTGGGGACGCGGCATTGAAAAAATTTGTTCTTCATGTAAAAGTGAAGGCATAAAGTTGCCCAAATACACTATAAATCCCGCTGATATAATGATTGAGTTTTCTGCATCTGAAAAGCAGATAGTGCGTATGCACAACTCTAGAAAAGTAACGGACAATAAGATAAACAAAAGTATAACTGGTCAACTATCTGAAAGAGAATTGCAAGTTTTGGCTTTGATCTTGGAAAATCCTAAATATACTATGGCTCAACTTTCTCAAAAAATGAACATTAGTCGTAAAACAGTAGCTAGTTATCAAAAAAAATTAAAAGATATGAAGATAATAGAAAGGGTCGGCTCGGCTAGAAATGGATATTGGAAAATTTTAGTTGATAATGTATGAGGTTATTTAAAATGGTGACCGAAAAAAATGCTCCGTAAGCATAAAATCTTATGGAGCATTTTTAGCTGTCAGGCGTTAGGGCTGCTCAGTTTGCAGCTACTGCAATTAATTTAGGGTTGAGTTGTTGCAGGATTTATAGAAAAACTTCCCACTGTATAGAACTCCTTGAGCAAGGCAAAACCAGCTTCATTTGCATTCAAAAGGAAACTATATTGCTCAGAAAGATCTTCAATACAAGCGATATGATAAAACGGGGCACCTTTGTCGTGCTTAACTTCGATACCTTGGACTGCTTCGCCAGATAAACTATCTATAGAGTAAGTGTTTGGATAGTAAGCTATAGCTTCTGGAATTTCGAATGGCTCTGAATAATAGTATACTTCTTTGTGTGGATAGATACCGCTATCAATTGACACCGATTCACTACACAAACTCATGAGTAAGTATAAATCGACTCGATCACCACTTTTGAAATCATAAGTGTTATACTCGATGTAACTTCCATTATCATTTTTGAAGCCATATACTACTTCTGGCTCGTTATAAATAGCACAAACATTTATAGGATCACTAACAAATTCTTTGTCGACTTTATTTTTAGCATTGGGCTTAAAAGTAGCTCTTACAGAGAAAGAAACTATTTTTTCATTTTTACTACATTCAGCGAAAATAGTGGCAAAACCTGGATAAGTCTCATCTCCATGGAAATGGTTTTCTCTGCTTTCTACCTTAATAGCATTTCCACTTAATGGATTTCCGCTGCGATCTGTCACAGTGTACTCTATATCGTAGAGAGCCACATCAGGAATATCTCCCTTGCCTTCGTGATTGGGATAATCTACGCTTATTTTGATGGGTAGTTCACGTACCGCAGCGTAGCCTTTTATCCAGCCAGTATCAACACGAGAAGAATCGAAAAATCCTGTCTCAATCACTTTTTTGTTACAAGCATAGTCAGCTTTATCGGTCTTTAAAGGACATACGATCATATATTCGCCGTCGTTATGCAAGTTCGTACTAAGATGATCATATTGGAGATCGCATATATCTGGGCCGACAGTTACCTTTTCTAAAACACGATCTGTTACAAAAATAGGGTTGGTGCTGAGCTTTTGTTCTCCGTCAATGGTTTTGAAATTGACAGAAGCGACGCTGCCATCATAGGTAGTGTACTCCTTGCCATAGTAGCGACCAATAATATCGCTGTTGCCTTTGGTCTCGAAGTATTTATTGTCGATCTTGACTTCAATTAAGCCAGTTAAATCGATATCGGGTTGACCAGTAACGCCGGGGACGTAATCCTTGGGAATTGCGCCTACGTGTAAGTCGGTGTAATCGCCTTTTTTGATAAGCTCAGCGGAAGCGTCAAAAGTGTAATTGGCGCCTTGAGCGTTGTATAGTAAGCTGGGAATGACAGCAACGGTGTCAGTCCAGTCTAATTTGCCGCATTGCAAAGCAGCTATTTCATCATTGTCGTTATAGTAAACAGCCACCACTTCAGTAGAAACTGTGGGTACGCCTTCAATAGTTATAGTCGTGGTTTTTGTGTCTACGCGACCGTCTTTAGCCTCAGCTTTGCCCAATTTTTTGCTACTGTTGGTTGGGGTTATTTGCTGGCTAGTTAACTTTACTTGCTTGCCGTCTTTATCGGTAAAGAGATACTCGGCATTCGTAATGTTGTTGGCAGCTATAATTTCCTGAGCTTTACTATCTAACTGAACGGTAACAGGGCCTGCTGTCTTACTGTTCACTGAAGAAGAAGAAGGGGTAGTATCGCCACTGTCGCCGCAGCCTATAGCGCACATAGTGACGCTTAAAGCCAAACTACCTAAGAGAATGGCAGCGTAATTGAAACGTTTCATACGTATGCTCCTTTGTTTAACAAAAAAAAAGATCCGTCTTTAAAGGCGGACCCAAACCCAAAAACAAAGAGAACACAATCTCATGCTACTAAATAGCTGTAACTACAAGCCGAAACCGTAGTACCCTATCATAACAACAATACTATGGCCTACAATATAAAGTTTTTGGGTAAGTCGCCATTTTTATCGTAACATATAACTCTAAAAAAAAAAGCCTTTTCCGGTCGTGTGTCCCTAATTTGTCTTAATTTTTTCTAAAAATAACTGCAATAATGATTGTTAATTGCAAATATAAAAATGCTCCGCAAGTAGGTGAAACTTGCGGAGTATTTTTGTGAAGAGAGAGGCAAAATGTGACAAAATCGGCAAAAGCAGGAAAAAGGCCGAAGTTTGCATAATTTCACAGGGGCCTGCTCGGACGGGTAGAAAGGCGGCTTTCGTGTCTAAATTTATGTTTACTGGCAAAGGTGTAGAAATCTACACTTGGGAACATTGTCCGTATTGCCAGCGTGCTAAACACATTTTGGAAGGCGATCCCGGCGAAGCTTCTTTAGAAGATGGCGAGTATATAGAATATACAGAACATAAGATAGACGGTCTAGCCAAAGAGAGGGCCGATATGGCTAAGCATTGCGAAGGTCATATTACCGTTCCTCAAGTTTTGCTCGATGGCAAGCGCGTAGGCGGTTGTTTCGATCTAGTCGCTTTAGTTCATAATAAAACTTTTAGGCAAGTTTTTACTAACTATATTAAGAAAAAGTAAGGCTTGAGAGAGCGTTTCTCTTGAGCTTTTTTTTATGCGTTGTGGCTCTGGGCTAGATAAAAGAAAAGAGCAAACGTATAAGGAGGTTACTTACAGTGTCTGTGAATATCTTAAATCACCCTCTCATTCAGCATAAAATCACTTTATTGAGAGATGAGCGCACCGGATCTAAAGATTTCCGTGAGTTGGTTTCGGAAATTGCCGCTTTAATGGCCTACGAGGCTTGTCGCGATTTGCCTGTGCAAGATGTCACTGTTAAAACTCCTATGACTACTACCGTAGGTAAAACTTTAGGTGGTAAAAAGCTGGCTTTGGTGCCCATTTTGCGGGCCGGCTTGGGTATGGTTTCCGGAATCGAAAGATTGATTCCCGCTGCTAGAATTGGCCATATAGGTATGTACCGTAACGAAAAAACTTTGGAGCCGGTAGAATATTTTTGTAAAATGCCTGCCGACTTAGCCGAGCGTGAAATCTTACTCTTAGACCCCATGTTGGCTACTGGCGGTTCGGCCATTGCTGCTATTGGCGCTCTGATTAAGCGGGGAGCCGACATTAAGTCGATTAAGTTCCTTTGTTTAGTTTCGGCTCCCGAAGGTATAAAAAACCTGACCGAAGCCTACCCCCAATTGCAAATTTATACCGCTTCTGTAGACGAGAAGCTCAACGAAAATGGCTACATCGTACCTGGTTTAGGTGACGCCGGCGACCGTATTTTCGGCACAATCTAGCTATAAACGCAGATAAAGACGCTTGCTTAAAGCGCTCAAATAGAGCAAAGGAGCTGCGGCAGCTTCAAGGTCGCGGCTCCTTTTTAGTTTTTTACAAGAAACGGAGCGAATATGATTAGCTTAACTAAAAATAGCAAAACTATATGGGCCGCCGCTTTAAGCTTAGTTTTGTTAATAACTTGGGCTGCCCCCTGTTTAGCTTGGAAAAGCTCGCGTTTGGGGGTCTCGTTTGTACCTCCACGCGGTTGGAAACAGGTTGAAGACGAAGAACATGAAGCTACCTTTATTGCTCCTGAGGAAGTGGGCTATCGCTCGCTTATCTCTTTAAAAGTAGTTGAACTAGAAGTAGCCGAACCGGCTGGTAAAATGGCTGACGAACTTTCCGACAAATATATAGCCGCCTTGCAACAGCGTTTTACCCACTTTAAATTGATTGGCGAAACTGATACTAAAGTAAATGGCCACTGGTGCCATCGTCTTACTTTTCGAGCCCAAGAAGATGAACACCATATGCAAATGACCAATGTCCTTTTTATTAAGGGTAAAAAAGCTTACAGTTTCCTTTATATGAGCAAACCTAACACATATAATAATCACATAAAATCATTTGATAAAATGATTAAAACGGTCAATTTTATTTAGTTGCCAGCATGCGATTGAGTATATTTGCCGATAACAATTTAAGAGGCGCCTATTCTGGGCGCTTCGTTTTTTTTTGTGTATATACAAGTAAAAACTATAACGTTTTTATAACGCAGTGCATATTTGATAATAACGTCTGCTGTTTATACTGATACTTAAGAAAAGAGAGATTGAAAGGAGCGAGCGTTGCATTTATGCGTACAGATCGTTTCACTTTGAAAACACAAGAAGCTATCCGCACGGCTACGTCTATTGCTCAAGAGAATGGACAGCAGTCGCTGGAAACTCCTCATATTTTAATGGCTATGCTCAAGCAGCAAGACGATGGCTTGGCTTTGCCTATTTTGCAAAAGTTGGAAGCTCCGGCAGCCCAGATAGAAAAAGCTGTAGAGACAACTATAAGCAAGCTTCCTAAAGTTCAGGGAGCTGGAAGTAGCGTTTATATGGGCAAGTCGGTAGAGACTATGCTCGACAGGGCTTGGAAAGAGGCCGAGCGCTTAAAAGACGAGTACCTCTCTGTTGAGCATTTGCTTTTAGCTATGGTCAACGATGCCAACGATCCGGCTGGTCGTATCTTGCGTGAGTTTGGGGTAACTCCCGATCGTTTGCTGCGCGTATTGGTAGAAGTACGCGGCTCGCAGCGCGTTACTGACGAAAATCCTGAGGCCAAGTACCAAGCTTTATCCCGCTATGGTCGCGATCTTACCGAGCTGGCCAGGCGTGGCAAACTCGATCCTGTAATTGGTCGCGATGAAGAGATTCGCCGCTGCATTCAGGTTTTGTCTCGTCGTACCAAAAATAATCCTGTCCTTATCGGTGAACCTGGCGTAGGTAAGACGGCCATTGTGGAAGGTTTGGCTCGCCGTATCGTAGCTGGCGATGTGCCGGAAAGCTTAAAAGGGCGTAAACTCTTTGCTCTCGATTTAGGTGCCTTGATTGCTGGCGCTAAATATAGGGGTGAATTTGAAGATAGATTCAAAGCCGTTTTAAAAGAGATCACTTCTTCCAACGGTCAGATCATTCTCTTTATCGATGAGCTGCATACTTTGGTAGGCGCAGGCGCTGCCGAAGGGGCTGTAGATGCGGCTAATATGCTTAAGCCGGCTTTGGCTCGAGGCGAGTTGCGTACCGTCGGTGCTACTACCCTGGATGAATATCGCAAATATATTGAGAAAGATGCTGCTTTAGAGCGTCGATTCCAGCCCGTCTATGTGGGTGAGCCTTCTGTAGAAGACGCCATTGCCATTTTGCGTGGTTTGAAAGAAAAGTATGAAGTCCATCACGGTGTGCGTATTCCCGACTCGGCTATCGTAGCGGCGGTAATCCTTTCTAACCGTTATATCTCCGACCGCTTCTTGCCCGACAAAGCCGTCGACCTTATCGATGAAGCTGCTTCTAAGTTGCGTATCGAGATCGACTCCATGCCTATGGAAATAGATGAAGTAGAGCGCCGTATTACCCAGTTGGAGATCGAGCGCCAGGCTCTGTCTAAAGAGAAGGACGAAGCTTCTAAAGAGCGCTTAGATAAGTTGGAAGCTGAATTAGCTGAGTGCAAAGAGAAGTCTGCCCATATGAAGGCTCGCTGGAGTATGGAAAAAGAGCAAATTGAGCAGATCAGCAGCTTGAAAGCTCAGTTAGAACAAGCTACCAACGAGGCTGAATTGGCCGAGCGTCGCGGCGATCTGGCTAAGGCTGCCGAGTTGCGCTACGGCACTACCGCTACCTTGAAAAAGCAAATCGAAGAAGCTACCAAGAAGCTCCAAGAGTTGCAAAAGAATGGTAAATATCTTAAGCAGCAAGTTGAAGAAGAAGATGTGGCTTCTATTGTGGCTCGCTGGACTGGTATTCCCGTTACTCGTTTACTCGAAGGCGAAATCCAAAAGTTGGTACATATGGAAGATCGCTTGCATGAGCGCGTAGTGGGCCAAGATGAAGCTGTCGAGGCTGTCTCTAAGGCGGTGCGTCGTTCGAGGGCTGGCGTTTCCGACCCCAACCGTCCTGTAGGTGTCTTCCTTTTCTTAGGCCCTACTGGTGTGGGTAAAACCGAATTGGCCCGCGCTTTAGCCGACTTCCTCTTTGATGATGAAAAAGCTATGGTGCGTCTGGATATGTCCGAATATCAAGAGAAACATACTGTAGCTAGAATGATCGGTGCCCCTCCAGGTTATGTCGGTTATGACGAAGGTGGCCAGCTTACTGAAGCGGTGCGCAGACGTCCTTACTCGGTGGTGCTCTTCGATGAAATTGAGAAGGCTCACCCAGATGTCTTCAATATCTTGCTCCAGGTTATGGACGACGGTCGTTTGACCGATGGTCAAGGGCGCACGGTCGATTTCCGCAACACCATTATGGTAATGACTTCTAATGTCGGCTCCCAGTGGTTGCTCGACGATAAGCTTAGCGATACAGAAATCGATAAGCGCATTGATGAAGCTTTAGCCAGTAAGTTTAAACCTGAGTTCTTAAACCGTATCGACGAAATTATTCACTTCCACAGATTGAATAAGACCGCTCTCAAGGCTATTGTCGATATTCAGTTGAATAATGTGGGCAGACGTCTGGTCGACAAGAACATTACTTTAGATGTGGAAGACAAGGCTAAAGAGTTCCTGACCAATGTTGGTTGCGACGAAGCTTTCGGCGCTCGTCCCCTTAAACGAGCTATCCAGCGCTACTTGCTCGACACATTGTCGCTGGAAATTTTGGAAGGTAAGATTACACCCGGTGAAAAGGTTAAAGTCAAAGTTAACCAGGCTGGCGACGGCCTGAATTTTGAGCCGGAGAAAGTCAGCTAAAGTGGAGCTGACTAATTCGAATTTAGGTAGATTCGGATAAGAGTAGAGCTTGGTAGGTTGTCCCCTAAAAAGGGCAGCTTGTCGAGCTCTTTTTTTATTTATCTGTTTAATTAACGTTATTATTCGGCTTCTATTGTCAGTGGTGTACTGCGCCAAGGGGGCTATTAGGTGCGACAGTGGCAGCTAGGGCGGCTTTTTGTTGGGCCTTAAGCTTCTCTTGAGCGACAGTTATCTTTTCGTGATAGCAAGGGTAGCAAGTAGGGGAGTAAAATTCTTCGTCACCTAGTAATACGGTGGGGCCATCGATAATAGCTTCTTCTTTGGCATTGTGGCGCAAATTAAAGACGGCTTTGCGGTTGCAATAGCGACAAGTAGTCTTTACTTCTTCAATAGAATCGGCCACTTCCATAAGGCGCTTGGAACCTTCAAAAAGGTGAGCCCTAAAATCGGTGCGCAGACCATAGGCAATAACTGGCAAATTTAAAGTGCGAGTAAGTTCGCGCAGCTGGTCTATAACTTGGGGACTTAAAAATTGGCATTCGTCTACTAAAACACAAGATAAACCCTTAAAATCGTCTTCGTTCAAGATAGTATCAGAATTTACTAACATGTCGGCTTCATGTTCTAAGCCGGCTCTAGATTTAATAATATTCTCTCCAAAACGATTATCTAAGGCCGGTTTAATCAGAAGTACGCGCTTGCCTTGCTGAACATAGTTGTGACGGACAGCCAAAAGATTTAAGGTTTTGGCGCTGCCCATAGCTCCATAGCGAAAATATAACTTGGCCATAACAAATATTCACTTAAAAAAATTGCGGCCAACTTTCCTTGTTTATTAGATGGCTTCCTTCAAAGCTTAAAGTTATCAAGTAAGAATTAGGCCCTAATATAGAGGAAAGAGGAGCTGGCCAAAAAAGCAAAAATGAAAGCGTCATTCTGAGCGGGAGTATTTTTTACTTATGAAGCAGACTTCTAAGGGCGATTGGGGGCGAGGATTTACCCTAATCGAGCTAATGATCGTGATAGCTATTATTTCTGTCTTGTGCCTAATTATGCTACCCAATATGATGAGGAGTCGAGATGCTGCTAAGCTCAGTAGTTGTAAGTACAACCTGCGTGCCATAGCTGCAGCTATGGAAATTTATGCTACCGACAATTCCGGCATGTATCCTCAAGAAGTAGAAACCCTTACCACAGTTAATAATGAGGGACAGGCCTACATGCGCACCATTCCCAATTGTCCTGTAGCTGGAAATAATAATCCTTATTTGCAAGGCTATGAGGTCGTTTCCGCTCCTAGAAATAACTATACGCTTTGTTGTAAAGGCCATTATCACCAAATTATGGGGTTGGATGAAGATTATCCTAAATATTCGGCTGCCAGTGGCTTAATCGAGTCGCAACATGTCGAAAAAGGCGAAAAGTAACCATATAACCATGAGCGATAAATATAATACTTCCGAGTCTAGCTATCCAGAAGAGAGAGCGGCCTCCCTTTCTAAGCCTTTAATCTCTACCATATGCGCCGTAGCTCTCAACCGTACTATTGGTTTTCAAGGCCAAATGCCTTGGCGTATCCCCGACGACTCGGCCAATTTTAAAAGATTGACTGTGGGGAAAGTGGTAGTTATGGGGCGCAAAACTTACCAATCGATTGGTAAGCCTTTGCCCAAGCGTCAGAATGCCATTCTAACTAGAGATACTTCTTTTACCGCGCCTCCTGGCGTTAGAGTCTTCCACGATATAGAGAGTCTCTTGCAAGCTTATGCTAAGGAAAAAGAGATCGTCTTTATTGGTGGAGCCGAAATCTTCGCTTCTGTCTGGCCTTTAGTGCAGCGTCAATATTTGAGTATCGTACAAGCTGATTTTCCTGGCGATACCTTTTATCCCGAGTTTGCCCACGAGAAGTGGCAAGTAAGCCAACACATTAGGCATGAGATTAGTGCCGGTAGCCCCTGCCGTTGGGAATTTTTACAATTGGAGCGAATCGACGAAGGGTAGAACAACCTCTTTACAATTTACGCCTATTTACTTATAATATCCAGGCTAATAATAACCCCATTCCTGTTTGTCCGCCTTGTCAAAGCCGCTGAGCGGCTTTCGGTTGGCAAGTGGAGTTTTTTCTAATGGCTATGAATTTAGACATATCCGATATTGTCAGCAACGTCGGCGCTTCTAAAGAAATTCATACTAGTCAGGTTGAGTCTTTTGACGGTTTGAATTTAGATGGCCCAGTTCAGCTCGATCTCACCGTTACCAGTGCGGGTAATGGTGAAATATCTGTGCATGGAAAGATTAAAGTTAAGGTTATCCTTACTTGCTCGCGCTGTGCCGCTGAATATTCTGAGCCTTTAAGTATAGATGTGGACGAGCGCTTTGTTCCCGAAGGTTCTGCGGAATTGGATCGCGATGACGAAGTCGAGGCTGACGAGCTTTGTGTCTTTGGGTATGATCAGAATGAGCTCAAGATTGACGAATTGACGCGAGAGAATATTATCGCCAGTCTTCCTTATCGTCCCTTGTGCAGTCAGGAATGCCGGGGCGTCTGTCCTCAATGTGGGCAGAATCTTAATGAGAAAACCTGCAAGTGCGGATCTACCGAAAAAGAAGTCGATCCTCGCTGGGGGGCTCTTAAGAAATTTTCGTCAGGCTCCCCCCAATGAGGGAACCTTAACATAAGCGGCGTTAAGCTTCCGGTGTAATTCTGGGTATGTAAGCCGTAACTGCTGTAGTCATTAAATTAAGAGGAGTCAATTCAAGATGGCCAATCCTAAATATAAAACCCCCCGTTCCAAGACCCGTAAGCGTCGTTCTCATCTCGCTTTGGTGATGCCCAACGTAGTAGCTTGCTCTAATTGTGGCGCTCCCAAACTGCAGCACCATATTTGCAAAGCTTGCGGTCAGTACAATGGAAGACAAATTTTAACTTCCAACGACGTGAACGAGAACTAATAGCGAATATATGCTTTATCGCGGCACTAGTGCAAAGGGCTAAGCGCCGTCCCGGTTCGTTTTTTCTATCCAGAGAGATAAGCCTGGCGGTGTGGAAAAACTTTGTACCTGTGCCGTTTTTTTTGGATTTTTTGAAAAAGTGGGGGAGAACGCTGTCTGCAGACAGCTAATGCGAGGGTAGTTATGCAAAACATTAGTTTAGAAGGCTCAGTGGCTGTTGTCACTGGTTCCGGACGTGGAATTGGACTTTCTATCGCTCGTCAGTTAGCCAAAGCTGGAGCGACTATTGCTTTAGTCGATATTAACCAAAGCTTGGTAGAAGCTGCCGCCGCCGGACTTAATGAAGAGTTCGGCCAATTGGCTAATGCTTTTGTGGCCGATTTGACTGACGCCGATCAAGTCAAAGAATTATTCGAAAATATTTATGCTAAATTGGGCAAAGTTGATATTTTAGTTAATAATGCTGGTATTACTCGCGATAGTTTGATGTTGCGCATGAAAGAAAGCGAGTGGGATGCCGTTATCAATACTAACTTGCGCTCGGCTTTTCTCTGTAGCAAAGCTGTAGTTAAAGCTATGATGAAACAGCGTCACGGCAAAATTATCAATATCTCTTCTGTGGTAGGGATTATGGGCAATGCCGGACAGGCCAACTATTGTGCTTCTAAGGCCGGCTTAATTGGTTTTACCAAGTCTTTGGCTCGCGAGCTTGGGTCTCGCGGTGTCAATGTTAATGCGGTGGCTCCCGGCTATATCCAAACCGATATGACTGAGAAATTGCCTGAATCGGCTAAAGAAGCTATGCTCAGCCAGGTGCCTCTTAATCGTCCCGGTCAGCCTGAAGACGTCTCTAAGGCCGTTTTCTTCTTGGCTTCTCCCTTAGCCGACTATTTGACCGGTCAGGTTATTTGCGTAGATGGCGGTATGGCTATGTAAAAAAAAATCGGCAGTCGGCTTAAAAAAAGGTTTTAGCGGCTGTTGGTGGTATGCTTCAAGGCACAAAACACTGTAGTTTTTTCTTTTATTACTTTTTGGAGGTCTGTTAAAAATGGATATTGAGAACATCAGAGAGCGCGTTGCCAAGATCGTCGTGGATCAGTTGGGTGTCACCGAAGATCGCGTAACTGACGACGCTTCTTTCACCAACGACTTAGGCGCTGACTCTTTGGACGTTGTAGAGATGGTGATGGCCTTCGAAAACGAGTTCGGTATTGAGATCCCCGATGAAGATCAGGACAAGATCACCAACGTCGGCGACGCTATCAAATACTTGAGTGAGAAGACCAAGTAGTAATCTTTTGTTCTAGCTGAACAGCCAAAAAAGACCGTCTCGGTAAGTTGCCGGACGGTCTTTTTTAATGAGCGATAAAAACTAGCTATTAAGCTATTAGTTAAACTTAAAAGTTTTAACTACATGTTTAAAAGCGGCTTCAGCTTCAGCTTGATTAGCTTGAGAAGAAGAACAAGCTATATTCCAAAGCAGTTTGTCATGGAAAGCATAAAGCTGTTGACCCCAAACTTTAGTAGTCCCTTCCAAATAAGTGTAGGTAAGTTGTAAAGCGATCTCGCCGTCGAGCTTAACTTCCTTTTGCTTGATAATTTCTGATTCGGAGCGCTTTAAAATTTGGTTTTGAAATTTCCTAGTAAGTTCGGCGGTAGCTTCCGGGTTTTCACTCCAGCTAGTCATGGTGCCCAAATTGACAGAAGTAACGCTGACGAATTGCTCGGGATCCTTTATGGCCGTATAGCGCACGACTTGTTCGCCATCTTTAGTCTCTTGAGTCTCCTTCTGTTGACGCCAAATTTCGGCAGGCGGAGGAGCAAAAGTTACGCTTTGGGCGTTGATTTTGTAATTTTGAGGTTGCGTAGAAATTTGCTGGCCGGAGCAGCCTATAGCACAAAGTAAGCAAACTACGGCTGCGCTTTTAAGAAGCAAGTTTTTAATGTGCATAGCAGTAAGTTTTCCTTTTCTAGTAGGGCTTAGAGGCGGGCCTTTTCGCTAGGTTGAAAAATTAAACCTGGCTTCCCCTAGGTCTACTTTATAAAAAATAGCTGAGACTGATTAAGCTTTGGGGGCAGCCTCTTCTTGGGCCTGAGCTTGGTCGATCATTTTTTGATATTCTTCGGCTTGTAGCTGAGAAGTAACCTTATCGATAGCTTTTTGCACCGCTTCGTCAAGTTTGGGTTTGTCCGCTTTTTTGTTTTTGATGTTTTTTAGCGAAGCCCAGACGGCATCACCGACAGCTTGGAAAAGGCGCTTAAATGAATCGCCTGAGGGCTTAATATCAAATTCAAACCATAGCATACAAGCGTAGCCTATAGCTATAGTGCAAGTGGTGGCAATGGAAGCAGAGACTAGCCATCCAGGAGGGCCGGCTATTTGGCTCAATTGAGCGAATAAACTGCGCCCCAAAAAGCCTATACCTAAAGTTGTCAGCAATTCGGAGGCCATTTTATAAGTGATAGGCCTACCGTAAACGCGAGCTAAGTTCAAGACCATCGTAATTTGGTTGGCAGTTAAGGGAATAAAGGAAGCAAAAGGCAGCGGAGTTAAGGCTATAGCACCAGATATAACCGTAGCTCGGCGAATGGCTTGCCAGCTTAACTTTTGGCGCATAGTCGGTATCAATTTGCCCAGCTCTCCCAATAAACGTGGCTCTGTGTAAGCTGCGGCCAAGAGTAGATCGTAAACGCCCTCTTTATTTTGGGCGGAGATGGTGTAAAGTTGCTCAGGCTGCATACCCAAAGCGGCAGCGGCGGCAAATTTTACCTTATCTCTCAGCTTTCTATCTATAAGATCTATTTTATTTAAAGCTATTAAATAAGGCTTATTTAAGCTTTGCAAACTAATGTAAAGATGGCGATCGGCAGTGGTAATACCTCGGGAAGCATCAAAAATTATAATTAGAAAATCGGCCTTTTCAGCTTCATGCCTAGCTAAAGCATTTTCCCACTGGCCGTTTGGCGTAGCGTTATTAAAACCGGGAGTATCGATAAGAGATATTGCTCCGGCAGCAGCTTTTTGAGCTTCGACCGTAGTGCCGGGAAGGGGAGAAACAGCTGCTTCTTTATCGATACCGTTGAGTAAGGCATTAAAAAGGGTAGATTTGCCCACATTAACCGGCCCTAAAACGGCTATATTGGAAATGGGGGCCAAAGCTGCCCCGGCCTGACGCTTGAGCAATTCTAAAATATCGCCTAGGGCCGCTGGATTGGCTTGGGCAATATTGCTGAAAAGCTTAATAGTGGTATTGAGCTCTTGGCGCAAATCGGCAGGGACAAAATTCCAGGCCGTTTGGGCAAGAGTGTCACTGCCTGGAGGCAAAGTGGCTAAATATTTACTAAATTCGTCGTTTTGAACTGGAGCGTTATTAATTTTATCTGCAGGCGAAGCGGTCAAACTCTTTTTTACTTTATCCATATTGCTTGGGAGCACTTTCTCGTTTGTAAATCAACTGTGAAAAAATAAGTCGATAGTTAGAAAAACTCAGTTTGTCTATTCTTGCTTTTGCCAAAAGGTAAGTAAAGTTTCGCCAAAACGTTTGGCTTTTATTACTTTAAAATTGGCAAAATCCTGGGGATAGTTTTCTTTATGATGATATTCAAAGACTACTAGGCCTCCGGGAGCTGTATATCTATCGAGTAAAGCTAGTGTTTGTGGGCCAGCCTGGCTATTGTAAGGTGGATCGGCTACTATAATGTCGAATTGTCGACCATTTAGTTTTTCTAAAGCTTTAGGCAGGTGGCCAAAGATTATCTGGCCTTTATTTTCGACAGCTTCGTGTAAGAATTTTAATGAGCGGCGGTCGCCCTCTACAAAAGTTACCTCGGCGCAGCCTTCTTCTAAAAGGGCTAAACCTAAAGATCCAGTACCGGCAAAGAGATCTAAGGCTTTACTCGATTCGTCGATATAAGGGCGTAAAGTAGCTGCCAAAGCTTCGCGAGTTTTACTGGTAGTGGGGCGCATCCAAGTGCGCGAGGGTAAGCGGGGATTTTTATTCATGCTAATTTTCTTTCTCGTCGTCCTCTTCCTGGTTGATTTCTGCTTCGGCTGGATAGCGATCGGCATAGATAGCCGCTTCTTGTTTAGCTAATTCTAAGAGGTGACGATCGCGCAGTAGATCGGCGCACATCAATTCAGGAAAACCTGATTGGCGTGTGCCAAAATAGTCGCCTGGGCCGCGAATTTCCAAGTCTTCTTCGGCTACTTCAAAACCGTCGGAAAGGCGAGCTACAGCTTCCAATTTGCGGTTAGAAGGCGAATCGCTCGAAGCTAAAAAGAGGCAATAAGATTGCCACTGACTGCGCCCAATACGGCCGCGCAGCTGATGGAGCTGAGCCATACCGAAACGGTTGGCGTCTTGGATTAAAATAACTGTAGCATTGCCTACATCTACCCCTACTTCGATAACTGTGGTTGAAATTAAAATATCGAAATTACCGGCGCGAAATTGCTCCATAATGGCCTCTTTTTCGCTCGCTTTCATTTTGCCGTGTAGTAAGCCGACTCGATATTTTTTAAAGACCCCTTCTTTTAGGCGCTCGGCTTCTTGTACGGCGGCGCTAGCTTCGAGCTTATCACTTTCGTTAATGAGGGGACAGACTATGTAAGCTTGTCGCCCTTCTTCAACTTGGGAAGCGATAAATTTGTAAGCGCGATTGGCCTCTTGAAAGGGTACACAGCGCGATTTTATAGGCAAACGGCCTGGAGGCAGTTCGTCGAGCTGGGAAAGCTCTAAATCGCCGTAGATAGTTAGGGACATAGTGCGCGGAATGGGCGTAGCTGTCATAAGCAAAACGTCGCAATTTAAGTGGGTTCCGCTTTTGCGGCTTAAGGCTTGGCGTTGCAAAACGCCGAACTTATGTTGCTCGTCGACAATGGCTAGGCCTAGGTTGGCAAACTCTACGCCTTCTTGGATAAGGGCGTGGGTACCTATAGCCAGATCGAAGCCATTCGCCTTAAGCTGCTCGGCGATTTGCATTTTTTTCTTTTTGCTCAGGCTGCCTTTCAAAAGACAAATACGTAATCCAGCCGGCTCCAAAAGTTGGCCTAGTTTCAGGTAATGTTGTTGAGCTAGAATTTCTGTGGGTGCCATAAGGGCAGCCTGATAACCGCTGCGCACAGCCGCAAAAGCGGCGTAAGCGGCGATAACCGTTTTGCCTGAACCGACGTCGCCTTGCAACATGCGATTCATGGGGTGATTTAAGTTGAGATCGCGAGCTATTTCGCCAATAGCTCGCTGCTGAGCGCCGGTTAGGCTAAACGGCAGCAATTTAACAAATTCTGCTTCTATTTCGGGCAAATGGCTATAAAAAACGTTGCGTTGCTGGTTTTGTCGGCACTGGCGTTTATGGACTATGCGCAATTGCAAAACGAAAAGTTCTTCAAAAGCTAAGCGTTGCTGAGCTTTAAATAGCTGATCGTAGTTGGCTGGCCAGTGCATATACATAGTGGCCAAAGGTTTGGGCAAAAAATGATATTTGTCTAAAAGCTCTGCAGGCAAGTTCTCCGACATAAGCTGAGCACAAGCTGGCACCAGTTTAAACATCAGTTTGTGCATATAACTCTGATAGAGCTTGGCGCTCAACTTATAAATCGGTACTAAGCGACCAAATGAAGGTGAATTGTCCGATTGCTCAGCAAATTCGGGTGAGGCCATACGCAAATTGGGGCCGCAGTCGTATTCAACTTTGCCAAAGGCCACAATATGAACGCCTGGGTGCAGCTTAGCACTTAAATAAGGTTGATTAAACCAAACTAATTTGAGGCTGCCACTTTCGTCTATAACTTCAACTTCTAAAAGGCGTTTGCGGTTGCTCGTAACTATAGTTTGGGCTTCGACTACCACAGCTCTTATTTGCTCGAAAGCGCCTGGGCGCAAGTTGGCTATCTTTTGTACCTGGCGGCGATCTTCCCAGCGTCTGGGATAGTCGGTAAGGAGATCTTTTAAGGTATAAATGCCTAAATTATTAAAGACGGCCTGTTTGGCGCGACCTATACTGCGGATCTTTTCTACAGGCGTCTCCAACTGGTACAAGGTGGGGGCTGAAGAGATAAGTCGCCTCTGCTCGGTTGCTGAGCTCTGGGGGCTGACCATTTCTACTTTTAAACTAGTAGGTTGGTTGGCAGCAATAGGAGCATCCAGTTGGGGTGGCTCGGCAATTAAAGCTAAGGCTTTACCTACCAACACTAAGTTGCCTTGGCGCACTCGCTGGGGCCAAGAAGTATAACCTGCCAATTTCTTTACCGTTTGGCGCAAGCTAAAAGCTTCATCTTTAGCCAACTCGTCGGTATGACGACAAAAAGATTGCCAAGCTAACTCTATATCGACTCGGCCTCGGCAGCCGTCGCTATATTCGCGACGCAATAGGCGCAACAAGCGGCGGGCCAAATTCCTGGCTTCGGTTGAATAGGCTTTTTCTGCCTCCATCTTGTCGCCCGGCCTCCTAATAATTTAACAATTGGAAAATCCCAACATAATTGGTTCTGGTTTAAGTTCGATATTGAATATCTCTTTCACTTTAGCTTTAATTTGCTCAGAAAAAGCCAGTATATCAGTTGCCGAAGCTAGGCCGGGATTGATTAAGGCCAAAGTATGAGCAGAGGAGAGGCCGGCTTTACCGAAACGGAAGCTCTTATGGAAACCGGCGTTGTCGACTAGCCAGGCAGCTGATACTTTGCACTTAGTTGGATCGTCAGTATGGTATAGTGGCATATGGGGCCATTCTTTTTTCAGTTGTTGGGCCTGAGTTTGGGAAATAATGGGATTTAAATAGAAAGAGCCGGCGCAGCGATGGTTGGGATCGGCCTTGTCGTAGAGCATAGACTTAGAAGAGCGCACCTTCAATACAGCTTGGCGTACTTGAGCTAAACTAGGACGCCAACTAGAGTCGGCAGCTAACTGCTCGGCAAAAAAACGCTCTAGATCTTGGTAGCGCATAGAGGCTTGGCCGTGAAGTTGTAACTTAAAAGTTACGGCGGTAATAATGTAGCGCCCTGGCCAAATAGTTTTAAAGTTGCTGGTTCGATAGGCCAAAGCACAAGCTGCGGCCGGAATTCGCTCTATTTCCAGGGTCTCTAAATCGATAACTTGAACCGACTCCATAGTGTGGCCCGCTTCTTGGCCGTAAGCGCCTATGTTTTGTACTGGTGCAGCTCCAACTTGGCCGGGAATACCGCTTAAACATTCCAAGCCGGCTAAATCTTGTTCGACCGTTTGGGCCACTAGATCGTCCCAAATAAGGCCTGCTTGGGCTTCAACTATGGCCTCTTTATCTTTAATAGCAATAGTAAGTTTTTGCATTTGCGGCTTAATTAGTAAGCCTGGAAAGCCGTAATCGGAAGCTAAAATATTACTTCCGCCGCCGATAGGAAAGATAGCTAGGTGCTTCTCCCTAGCAAAAAGTATACTTTGTTTTAATTGCTCCAAACTGGAAGGCTCAGCCAGCCATTTAGCTGGGCCGCCGATTTCAAAAGTGGTCAAGGTGCTGATAGGAACATCAGCTTTAAGAAAACTGTACATAGCTGCCAACCATTTTACAGGCTGAGCCTTAAAGCCTTTGCTCAGTAAGTTTTTATCCGAAAATTCGTTTTAATTGGTCGCTTAAGGGAGAGCTCTCTTTCTACTTCTACAATTGGCTAAAAAGGACAAAAAAGCAAAAACTTCGAATATGACAGGGCTTTTTGTCTCTTAATTTTTACATTACGGACGCGGAGTATAGTGCGCGGAGGTTTGGCTAGCTATGGGCGACAGTATATTATCATCTATGGGATTTAATCGCTCTAATTTAAATCAAGATATTGCCCGTGTGGTGGCTGAGCAAGGAAAACTTAATTATCGACAGGTGTTGGATAGTTGTTATCCGGCTCGTCCTCTCACTCCTTTGCGCTATAAAGAGAGCCACTTAAAAGCCCGCCGAGTCAAATGTATCTTTGTTGGCCCCAACGATAAGATCCCTGGACGTTGTCCGCGCGGTTTCGACTTGTTGGCCGTTATGGGATTAGGTTTTACGAGGCGCGAAACTGAAGATGTTAGCCAATTGTTAGAAGAAGCTAAAGTCGGTTCCAGTGTAATTTTAGGTGTGCCTGAGCAGCCTTTACCCGGATCGGCCCAGCTTAAAGAGTTGCAAGCTCTCAATATACTGGCGTCCCAAGAATCGTATATCTTGCCTGGCAATGCCCAAAATCTGTTGCAAAGCCGCCGTCAGTTGGTGCGTCGCCAACTGGTGGAAAAGTTGCGCCCTCAACTTACTCCCAATAATTTCCGCTGGGTCTATAAAGGGGCTCCTTACGAGGGCGCTAAGAGTGAGCGTCGCGATATTTTCTTTACCGATGTTTTGGAATATATCTACAAAAAGGCTCCCCACTTAAAAGCTAGTGGCAGTATGCGTGATCGCTGTGAAGCTGTAGATATTTTGCTCAATATTAAAGAGCCTTTACAATTTATCGTTCTAGATAAGAGCGGCGGCTATAAAGTTATTCGCGATTTTCTTCTTAAAGGCGGTGTCCTTTCGGCTACCGAAGATTGTGGCAGTTATGCCTCCTATAAAGTAAACGGTTTTATTGAAGAGAAAGCTCCTTTGGCCTCAATTTGGAATCGCCTCCTGTATATGCTTATAGGCCAAGGGCGTGAGGAGTGCAATTGCGGCTTGTCCGAACTTTACGCTAAGTTTTCCAAGCGTCCTTACGGTATAGACGTATCTTTTTTGAATATTTTGTTGGCTGCTGCCTTGCGCCGTTACTATCCCTCTTTAAGTATCAAAGTAGACCAAGAAGAATTACCTCTAGATAGTACGGCCCTTCGTCAAGCTTGGGGAAAAGCTGCTTATTGTCGAGTAATTTATACTCCTCAAGCTCCTTACCAAAGTGCCCAGGCTTTGTACCACATTATCGATACTTTTGGCTATGTTGACAGTTGCCATATACGCGATTTATGGGAGATAGCTGCCGATTCTTTGCGAGCTTGGCATGATAATCTCTCTCCTTTGGTTCGCACTTTGGAAGTCAAAGAGGGTGAACCAGCTTATGTGCTCCACAATTTGTTCTCTTCTTCAGATAGAATCTCGGCTCGCGAGCTTATCAGTCAAGGCCTTATTGAGGCGGCTGGCTTTTCAGGGCTGCCTGAAGGCGAAGAATTAGAGCGGTTTAGCCAATGGCTAGACGAAGCTCGCTTGGCTTTTACTCGTTATCAAGACAAGTTCCGCCGCCGTTTGGCTGGACGTATCGCCGAGCAATTTGGTGGCCAAGCTGAAGCTTTGCCGGAAAGAGCCGAAGAGTACGTACCTATTTTGAATCAGCTTTTCCGCCGTTGGTTTTCGCGTCTCTATCCCAATAGTGGCTCCCAAAAACTGAGCCAGTGGGCCAGCGCTCTAACTGAAATGTATGCTTTGGAGCCAGAAGCCGACGCCCAATATTGGTTTGAGCTCTTGCCCTGGCAGTTTGATTTGCCCAGTTTAAGCAAATGGGATAAAGATAATTCGCAGACCTTCTCTTCCCGTTTAGTCAGAGCTTGTCTGGAGCTGGAGTTGTGGTCTATCGAAGGTTTGCTCCCTCTGCCTGAAGATAAAGAAGAGGCTGAGCAAAAATTGAGCCACTGGTTGCGCTCTTCGTTTAACGGTTTCGGCTTAAACCAGGAGGAGCGCGGATCGGTTCTCTTAGATCTGTTAGAAGAACTTTGCTGGTCTAAGTAGTTGGGGTCTGTCGCCCAGGTAAGCTTCGCCCTAATTAATTTTTCAACTATCTCCCGTCTTTATCAATAAAGGCGGGATTTTTATTTGCTCGGCTAATATGTGGCTAAGTATTAAAAATAAGGCCTCAGCCACTTAGAGGGCCGGTTAAGCTGCTGGGAAAGAAGGCTGAAGCCGGGAGGAAAGCTATATGATTGAATTGATTAAGAAGCAGCCTCCAGGTAGGATTATTGCCTTAGGTTTTATTGTAGTTATTGTGTTGGGCTCCTGGCTATTGAGTTTGCCTTGTAGCATCCGACAGGGCGTCGATTTGCCTTATATAGACGCTCTTTATACTTCTACTAGTGCTGTTTGTGTAACTGGTTTAATAGCTGTCGACGCCCACGATACTTTTACCCCCTTAGGCCAGCTCTTTCTCTGCTTATTGATCCAGATAGGCGGTTTAGGTGTCACTTCAGTAGGTGCGGGCGTTATTTTAGCTATCGGTCAAAAGATCAACTTTAAAGGGCGCAGTCTAATTCGCGAATCGCTCAATCTACATACCGGTCAAGGTTTGGTACGTTTTATAAAAAGTGTCTTGCTAACTACTTTCGCTTTCGAAGCTGTCGGAGCGTTACTGAGTTTGGCTGTCTTTATTGGCGATTATCCTTGGAAAAAGGCTATTTGGATTAGCCTTTTCCATTCGGTGGCTGCCTTTAACAATTCTGGTTTTGATATTTTAGGCCATTTGCAAAACTTGATCCCTTACCGCGATAATCTACCCTTAAATATAATTACTAGCCTTTTAATTATTTTTGGCGGTATTGGCTTTTGGGTAATCCATGAAGCTTTAGCTACGCGCTTTAACTGGCGCAAATTTTCTATGCACTCTAAAGTTGTTATTACTACGAGCTTATTTTTAATTATAGTGGGCACTTTACTCCTTAAGCTGACGGAGAATATGACTTGGCTGGGCGCTTTCTTCCATAGTGTTTCGGCTAGAACGGCTGGCTTTTCTACTTACAATATCGGCAACTTTACCGACGCCGGTTTGTTGGTAATGATTATTTTAATGTTTATTGGCGCTTCTCCCGGCTCTACCGGAGGCGGCATAAAAACGACTACTTTTTTTGTGCTATTACAAGCTATAAAATCGGCCGCTACTAATACTTCCGAAAAAGCTTTCCACTACGCCCTCCCTTCCGAAGCTTTCCGCAAGGCGGCAGTTATCACCTTAATAGCCGCTTTTGTGGTGATAAGTGGCACCTATTTAATGCTAATTATGGATCCACAAGTCGGTTTTAGGGCCGCCCTTTTCGAAGTAACTAGCGCTTTTGGTACGGTTGGCTTATCGACTGGTATTACTACCCATTTAAGTTGGGGCAGTAAGATTCTCTCCATTATCATTATGTATGTCGGTAGGCTGGGCCCTTTAACTATAGCCACTTTGTGGTATTTCAAAAATAACGAACTTACCAGCTATCCTGAAGGTAATATCTCGATTGGCTAGAGGAGGAAAAAAGATATGTTTGGCAGAGCAAAGAGAAAGAAGCAAAGTTACGCTATCGTAGGTTTGGGACGCTTCGGTTACGCCTTGGCCTTGGAATTGGCCTCTTCTGGGGCGGAAATCGTCGTTATTGATAAAGATGAAGCCAAAGTTGGCGAATTGCGCGAATATACCGAAAATGCTTATGTTTTGAAAAAGATGGATCGCAAATCTTTAGCGGAGACGGGCGTTAAAAATTGTGATGTAGCTATTGTAGGTATTAGTGGCGAAGAGATAGACGCTTCTATTTTAACTACTTTGCACTTAGTGAGTTTCGGTATCCCCAAAGTAATTGCCAAAGCGGCTAGCGCCGATCACGGGGAAATTTTGGCTAAACTAGGTGCTGAAGTAGTCTATCCTGAGCGGGATATGGCCATCCGTTTAGCCCATCGCTTAGAAGCTTGGCAAGTTTTAGATTTTGTGCAACTAAGTGAAAAGCTCAATATCTCTAAATTGCTAGTTCCAGCACAACTTGTGGGTAAAAGTGTAATTGAAGCTAACTTGCGCGTAAAATTCGGCGTTAATATTATCGCTATTGAAAATGACAACAGACTTACCGAAACTGTAGTACCGAGCTATATTTTTTTAAAGAATGATATTTTGTTTGTCTCCGGTAGCAAGGAAGGTTTGGATAAATTGTCCGCTTGGACAGAAAATAGCGGCCTTACCCATCCTTAAAAGGAAAGATAAAACCGCTATTTTATCTTTTTGTGGGCTGCTTTAGCCTTTATTTCTGGGTGCGAATGATGTCAGCAAACTGAGCTAAAACTTCGTTGAGTTTGCTTAAATCTTTGGCACCAGCCATAGCCATGTCGGCTCGACCGCCACCACCGCCGCCTAAACGTTTAGCTACTTCTTTAACCAGCTTGCCGGCCTGGTAGCCTTGCTTTACATAGTCGGGTGTTACCAAAACTAAGATACCGACTTTATCTTGGTTGGGGCCAGCCAAAAGTACGATGCCGTTAAATTTTTGCTTCAACTCATCGGCCATATTGCGCAATTCGTCGGGAGAAGCGCTGTCTAATTTAAGCGTCAAAACGGGGACGCCATCTACTTCGACAGCTTCACTCAACACGTCGGCTGCCTTAGCTGAAGCCAGAGCGGCTTTTACTTTTTCCAGCTCTTTCTCCAACTTTTTCTGGTTGTCCAAGAGGGCGTTCAAACGGGTAGGCAAGTCGGCTGAATTGGTATGTAAGGTTTCGCAAGCTTGCTCTAAGCTATTCTGTTGGTTTTCGACCAATTCGAGAGCGGCTAAACCGGCTACAGCTTCGATGCGGCGCACGCCCGAAGCGATAGCCCCTTCGGAAACGAACTTAAATAAGCCTAAGTCGCCAGTATGTTTACAGTGGCAGCCACCGCACAGCTCTTGAGAAAAACCGTCGTAGCAAGGCTCGGCTACTTGAGCGCTAGCTGGGCCACCGACATTAATAACCCTAACCTGTTGGCCGTATTTGTCGCCGAAGAAGGCTACTACGGAAGAGGGCTTGTCTTTCAAGGCAATTTCAAACCAACATACGCCGGTATTCGCCACAATTTCGCTATTGATCAGGCGTTCAATTTGGGTCAACTTTTCTTTGCTGACCGGCTCTGAATAAGTAAAGTCGAAGCGCAACCTTTCAGGAGCCACTAAGGAGCCTTGTTGGTGGACTTCGGTGCCCAAGACGCTACGTAAAGCTTGGTGCAGTAAGTGGGTGGCTGTATGGTGGCGCTCGATAGCCCGGCGACGCCTAGTATCAATAGCGGCAGTTACTTCCTGGCCTATCGACAGAGCTTCCAATTCGGGCCCTTCAGCCACAAAGTGCATAAAGACCCCTTCTTGTTGTTTAGTATCTTTGACCACTAATTTGTGCTCAGCCCAGCTTATAGTACCGGTATCGCCTACCTGGCCGCCCATCTCTCCGTAGAAAGGAGTTTTGTCTAACACCACAGCGCGGCTGCCCGGTTGGCCGATAATCGCTACAACCTTAGCTTGACAGCTATCTTGGTTGTAACCTACAAAATTGGTAGCTTGTAAGTCTAACTTTTCGCTTTCGGCAATTTGAGCAGTTTTGACGCGAGCGGCGCGGGCCCGCTGTTTTTGCTCGGCCATATCTTTTTCGAAAGCACCTTCGTCTACTTCATAGCCGCGCTCTTTGGCCATAACGGCGGTTAGGTCGTAAGGGAAGCCGTAAGTGTCGTAAAGTTTGAAAGCTACGCTGCCGGGGAAGATGTGGTTATTATTTGCCTCTTTTTCCAAGTGGCTCAGCTCTTCTTCAAATAAGGCGATACCGCGATCTAAAGTCTGGTTAAAGGAAGTCTCTTCGCCTTTGATAATGCGGCTGATTTTGGCTTCTTCGCGCAGCAATTCTGGATAGGCTTGGCCCATAATCTCATTTAAGGTAGGCAAAAGCTTGTAAAGGAAGGGCTCGACTAAACCGAGCTTGCGACCGTAGCGGGCGGCGCGACGTAAAATACGGCGAATGACGTAACCGCGCCCTTCGTTGGAAGGCAGGGCACCGTCGGCTATAGAGAAAGCGACCATGCGCAAGTGATCGGCACAAACTCGCATAGCTACCGAAATGGCGTCCTTAGAGACGCCGTGGGTATATTTGAGGCTAGAAAGCTCTTCTAACTTGGCAATAATGGGGCGGAATAGAGCAGAGTCGTAGTTGGAAATCTCTACATTAAAGTCGGTGCAACCTTTAGTGCATTCCATAACGGCGGCGATACGCTCTAAGCCGGCTCCAGTATCGACATTGCAATTAGGTAATTTGTGCAAGCCATCTTTATCGGCGTTAAATTCGGTAAAGACTAGGTTCCAAAGCTCCATAACTAAGGGAGAGTCGCCATTTACCAAGGGGCCGCCGCTCATATCGGGAGTTAAATCGATATGAATTTCCGTACAAGGGCCGCAAGGGCCTACTTCACCCATCATCCAGAAATTATCTTTGGCCCCAAAATGTTTAATATGGGTGGGATCAATGTCGGTAAGTTCCTGCCAAAGGGCTTCAGCTTCGCTGTCGGCCGGTAAGCCTTTAGCTTCGTCACCGCCAAAAACGGTTACGTAGAGGCGACCTTTGGGGAGTTTCCAGCGCTCGGTAAGTAATTCCCAAGCCCAAGAGATGGCTTCGCGTTTGTAATAGTCGCCAAAAGACCAGTTGCCCAGCATTTCAAACAAAGTGTGGTGGTAAGTATCTAAACCGACTTCTTCTAAATCGTTATGCTTACCGGAAACGCGAATGCACTTCTGAGAGTCGGCCACGCGGCGATGGGTAGGAGTAGCTTGGCCCAAGAAGTAAGGCTTAAATTGGTTCATGCCCGCGTTAGTAAACATGAGGGTGGGATCGTCGTGAGGGACAACCGACGCCGAAGGCACAATCTCGTGCCCTTTTTCGCGGAAAAATTCTAAAAATGACTGACGAATTTCTGTAGCGTTCATCAAAAAAACTCTCTCAATCTATCTTTTAACAAAAGCCGACAGGCCAAAACTGAGCCTGCCGGGTTAGTAGTCGGAAAACCGACCTAGCGAAAACTAAGCTTCAGGCTCAGTTCTCACTTGACAAATTTCGGTTAGGAAGACGGACAGTAAATTGTAGCACTTTTCTAAGTTGGCAATTTCCATCCATTCTATAGCTTGGTGGCAGCGGTCGGGATCGCCGGGGCCAAAGTTGACGGCGGGAATACCGTTGGCTGTAAGTCGGGCCAAATCTGTCCAAGCTTGCTTAGGCTCGACTTGCAGCGAGCAACGCTCGATCCAACCTTGCATCAAAGGGTGACTGACACAAACTTGGCCGGGCACCGAAACGTCGCGCACCCTAATGGTGGCCAAATCGCCTACCAACTTGGTAAGCTCTGCCACTACGTCACTTTCGCTGCGGTTGGGCGCGAAGCGGGCGTTGACGTTAATTTCAAACTTGTCGGGAATAACATTGGCAGCGTTGGAAGTAGAAGCCATAGTGGGGCTCATCACTTCGTAGAAGGTTAAACCGTTGATGTTTACTTCGCGCCTGGGTAAATCACGCAATTTAGCCAGCAGTGGCAGAGAGCGGAAGATGGCATTTTGGCCTTGCCAAGGGCGCGCCGAGTGGGCTCGTTTGCCCTCCACCGTAACAATGGCGTGTAAGCCGCCCATACAGCCGGCCATAATGGCATTGTTAGTAGGCTCCAAAACTAAGGCAAAGTCCATGGGCGGCAGGGTAGGCATTAAAGTGCGCATACCGTTGCCCACGTCCGGCCCTTCTTCACCTTCATAAAAGACGGCCACCAAATCGGCGTTAAACTTTTCGTAGTCTTTGAGTAAGCCCAGCATAACGGCCAGGCCGCTCTTCATATCGGAGGAACCGCAGCCGTAAAGCTTACCGTCTTTGATAGGGCCTAAGGGCTGATCGGGGTCGGCCGGTACGGTGTCGATATGGCCGAAAAGGCCAATTACCGGACGATCGCCGTGTTGGGGAGGGCAAACGATCAAATTGTTACGCGAGCGACTTAAAGGGATGCCCGGCAACTCGGTGCGCACCCACGATTCAATAAAATCGGCTATTTCTTTTTCGTTCTTGGTTTGGCTGGGAATTTGTACCAATTTTTGAGTTAGAGAAACCAAATCGATCATTGTAACTCTCCAAAGTTGCGTAATGCTTGGTTTAAGCTAGTTTTGCTATCGGAGCCAGCGTGGCGGTGGCCAATAATTAGAGCGCAGGGAAGGCTGTAGGTGCCGCTAGGAAACTGGCGCGGTCGGGTGCCGGGAACTACTACAGAATGGGCTGGCACTAGACCTTTGTAAGTAACTGGCTCGGGGCCGGTGACGTCTATAATGGGTGTAGAAGCTGTAATAGTAGTGCCCGCACCAATTACGGCACCTTGGCCAACTAGTACACCTTCGACGATAACGCTATCGGCTCCGATAAAGCACTCGTCTTCAATAATGACCGGCCGGGCTCCAGCTGGCTCTAAAACGCCGCCGATAATAGCTCCGGCCGCCAAATGGACATTGGCACCTATTTGAGCACAACTACCTACTAAGCTCCAAGTATCTATCATGGTGCCGGGGCCAACGTAAGCGCCGATATTTACATAACCTACCATAAGGATAGAGCCGGGAGCCATATAAGAGCCGTAACGAGCTGTGCCCGGAGGTACGGCCCTGATTCCGGCTTGTTGCCAATGGCTCTTTAAGTTGATCTTGTCGCGATATTCAAAGGGAGGGAGCTCCCACGTTTGCATTTCTGTAAGCGAAAAATAGAGCAGAATGGCTTCTTGTACCCAAGTATTTACTTGCCAAGCGCCGTCGACCTTTTCAGCGACTCTGAGCTGGCCTTTATCGAGCGCTTCAATAACTGCAAAAATGTCATCTTTAGCTTTGGCCAGTAAGCTTCTGTCGGCAAAAGCTTGCGAAATTAGTTGTCGATCCATAGCCGCCGCAGTTCTGCAATTAAGGGCTTATTCCCTTGTATAAGCTCATTTTCTGGGCAGTTCGCCCTATATGGGTAGTCGATTTAGGCAGATAGGCCAAAAATTAACTAAAATATTTTAAATATTATATTTTTTATCGATAAAAAAAGATTGATATATCTATCCATTTGTGTTTTACTATGGGCGGTGGGGGAAGAGGGCTTGGGCCCGGCGGCTGTAGTGGTCGTACCTATTCTTTGTGGTAGTTTTTGTCCGGTGAAAAGTTTCAACGTATCTAAACAAACTTTGCGGCGTTTGCCCATGTATTTAGCTTACTTGCGCACTCTGCCCGCAACTGAAAGTAGGGTTTCTGCTTCTTCGATAGCTTCTGCTTTAAATCTTAACGATGTGCAAGTGCGCAAAGATTTGGCAGCGGTTAGTTCTTCCGGGCGTCCCAAGGTGGGCTATCCCGTTGAAGTTCTGCGCGACGAATTGGAAAGCTTTTTGGGCTATCACAATGTCGATTCGGCTATTATTGTGGGAGCTGGCCATTTGGGGCGGGCTCTTCTCAATTATGGTGGCTTCAAAACTTACGGATTAGAAATTTTGGCTGCTTTCGACAGCAACGAAGAATTGGCCGGTCAGGAGGGCGGTCGAATTTTACCTTTAAGTAAACTTAGTGATATGTGTGCTCGCCTCCATCCGCGTATCGGCATTATTACCGTGCCGGCTGAGGCCGCTCAACAAGTTTGCGACTTAATGGTTGAGTGTGGCATAGAGGCTATTTGGAATTTTGCACCGGTCCATTTGCGAGTCGACGATAATATTTTTGTCACTAACGAAAATATGGCTGTCCATTTGGCGGTTATTTCCAATTATTTGCGAGCTTCTATGCACACCGAGAAGTTTCCTAACGATTTTAATTAAAACTGTGAATCGGTCTAGTGCTCGCTCGGTTCTTTTTTACCAGTCTGTCTTGTCAGCCGTTGGCCTGGCGAAGGACAGCAGAAAAAGACTGCGCCGCTTGAAGCGGTAGGCAGCGAGTTGTTTATAAAAATGCTTAATTCCTGAAATGGAGATTGATATATGAGCAAGTTGGAATATACGTTTGTCGATAATCTGGAGACTCTCCAAGACGCTTTAAAGCGCCTCAGAGAAGCTCAGAAAATCTACGCCACTTTTACTCAGGAACAAGTTGACAAGATCTTCTTTGCTGCCGCTTCAGCAGCTGATCAACAGCGTATTCCTTTAGCCAAGATGGCTCACGAAGAGACCGGTATGGGCATAGTGGAAGATAAGATTATCAAGAACCACTTTGCAGCTGAGTATATCTACAATACTTACAGAAATACTAAAACTTGCGGTTTAGTTAGCGACGACAAAGCTGGCGGCTTCAAAACTTACTTAGAGCCCATTGGGGTAATCGCCGCTATTATTCCTACTACTAACCCTACTTCTACGGCTATCTTCAAAACTTTGTTGGCCTTGAAAACCAGAAACGGTATCATCATTAGCCCTCACCCCAGGGCTAAGCAAAGCACTATTGCTGCCGCCAAAGTAGTGTTGGAAGCTGCTGTAGCCGCCGGCGCTCCCGAAGGCATTATCGCTTGGGTAGACGTCCCTTCGCTCGAGTTGAGCAACTTAGTTATGAGAAGTGCCGACCGCATTTTGGCTACCGGAGGTCCCGGTATGGTAAAGGCTGCTTATTCTTCTGGCGTACCCGCTATTGGTGTGGGTGCTGGCAACGCTCCCGCCCTTATTGATGAAAGCGCCGACGTTACTTTGGCGGTCAACTCCATTATCCACTCCAAAACTTTCGATAATGGTATGATTTGCGCTTCCGAGCAATCCGTAGTCGTTCTGGACAGTATCTATGATGAGGTAAAAGCCGAATTTGCTCGTCGCGGTTGCTACTTCCTTAAAGAAGAGGAAATTGACAAAGTCCGCAAGACTATGCTCATCAACGGCGCTCTCAATGCTAAGATCGTCGGCCAGTCGGCCCCTACTATTGCTAAACTTGCTGGCGTCAGCGTTCCTGAAGATACCAAAGTTTTGATTGGTGAAGTGGAGCACGCCGACTTTACTGAAGAGTTCGCTCACGAGAAGCTCTCTCCCATTTTGGGCATGTATCATGCTAAAGATTTTGACGAAGCTTTGCAAAAGGCTGAAGGTCTCGTCGAATATGGCGGTTTGGGTCATACTGCTTCCATCTATCTCAACACTGTAAAGTGCCAAGACAAGTTGGAGCGCTTTACTGCCAAGATGCACACTTGCCGTATTTTGGTCAACACTCCGTCTTCTTTCGGCGGTATTGGCGACCTCTACAACTTCCGTTTAGCTCCTTCCTTAACTTTAGGCTGCGGTTCTTGGGGTGGCAACTCCGTATCCGAAAATGTAGGTGTAAAACATTTGCTTAATACCAAGTTTGTTGCAGAAAGAAAAGAAAATATGCTGTGGTTCCGCGCTCCTGAAAAGGTTTACTTTAAGCGTGGCTGTCTGCCCACCGCTCTTCAAGAGCTGCGCGACGTTATGGGCAAGAAGCGCGTCTTTATCGTCACCGACGAATTTTTGTTCAAGAATGGCTACACCAAGCCTATTACCGACAAGCTCGACGAACTGGGCATTACTCATACCAGCTTCTTCGAAGTAGCTCCCGATCCGTCTTTGGCTTCTGCTAAGAAGGGTGCCGAAGCTATGCGAGCTTTCGCTCCCGATTGTATTATCGCTATCGGTGGTGGTTCCGCTATGGACGCAGGCAAGATTATGTGGGTACTTTACGAGCATCCCGAAGTAGACTTTATGGATATGGCCATGCGCTTTATGGATATACGCAAGCGCGTCTATACTTTCCCCCACATGGGCGACAAAGCTTACTTTATTGCCGTACCTACTTCTGCCGGTACTGGCTCTGAAGTTACTCCTTTTGCTGTAATTACTGACGAGCGCAGCGGTATTAAGTACCCTCTGGCCGACTACGAGTTGTTGCCTAAGATGGCTATTATCGACTCCGATATGATGATGAATATGCCTCGCGGTCTCACTTCTGCTTCCGGTATCGATGCTTTGACCCACTGTCTCGAAGCTTACGCTTCTATGATGGCTACCGAGTTTACCGACGGTATCGCTTTACGTGCCGCTCGCAGTATCTTCGATTACTTGCCTCGCGCTTATAATAACGGCGCTGCCGATCCTGAAGCTCGCGAAAAGATGGCTCACGCTTCCACTATGGCCGGTATGGCTTTCGCTAACGCTTTCTTGGGCGTATGTCACTCTATGGCTCACAAACTGGGCGCTTTCCACCATATTCCTCACGGTATAGCTAACGCTTTGCTTATTACTCTCGTATTGCGTTACAACGCTGCCGAAGTACCTCCCAAGATGGGTACCTTCCCTCAGTATGGCTATCCTCACACTTTAGCTCGTTACGCTGAGTTCGCCAGGTATTTGGGCTTCTGTGGCAAAGACGATCAGGAGAGTTTGGATAAATTGATCGAGGCTATCGAGGATTTGAAGAAGCAAATTGGTATCAAACCTACCATTCGCGACTACGGTGTAGAAGAAGAGCACTTCTTGGCCACTCTCGATAATATGACAGAGCAAGCCTTTGACGACCAGTGCACTGGTGCCAACCCTCGCTATCCTTTGATGAAAGAGATCAAAGAGATGTATTTGAAGGCCTACTACGGTCACTAGGAGGATAATATGCAGGACGTAAAGTTAAACTTAAGTGCTGCCAAAGTTATTGCGGTTCGTCCCAACAAAAAGATCTACCGCCTGGGCGATTATTGCGTTAAGGTTTTTAACAGCGACTTCTCAAAAGCCGATGTGCTTAACGAGGCCTTGAACCAAGCTCGCGTAGAAGAGACCAACCTCGATATTCCTAAGATTATCGAAGTGACCAAGATCGACGGCAAGTGGGCTATTATAACTGAGTTTATCGAAGGCCCCACTTTGGCTGAGCTTATGGAAAAAGAGCCTGAAAAAGAAGATGAGTATATGACTCGCTTTATCAATATTCAGCGGCGTATTCTCAACACTAAGGCTCCCATGCTCAATAAGTTGGTCGACAAGATGCAAAATAAGATCAGCTCGACTAATTTGAATGCTACTGCTCGCTATGAATTGCATATGCGCTTATCGGCTATCCCGCGCCAAGAGAAGATTTGTCATGGCGATTTTAACCCTAGCAACGTAATTTGCGGCACTAACGGGACCGACTATGTGATCGACTGGTCGCACGTTACTCGCGGCGCTGCTGAAGCCGACGTAGCTCGCGCCTACTTGGTCTTCTGGTTGTCTGGCCAGCTCGAGCAAGCCAAGAAATATCTGGATATGTATTGCAGTATGACCGATACGGCCAAGCAGCAAGTACAAAAGTGGCTGCCTATCGTAGCCGCCTCCCAGTCGGTTAAAGGTCGTCCCGAAGAGTGCGATCTCCTCATGCACTGGATTAACGTAGTCGATTATGAATAGGTAATACCGGTTCGAGCGTCTGCCGAGCTTAGTTGCGGGGTAGTTGCGCTCCCAGGTGCTGTTTATTCAAACTAAGGCGCTTTTGGCTTAGTTTTGTGTAAAGATTTAGCGCCCTAGGCGTGCGGTTTGGCAAAGTGGATATGCTTTGTAGGGCTGTGCGCCTTTTTGGTGCCTAGTGGACCTCTCCTAAGTTTCCGACCTTTGGGTTAGTTGGAAGGAAAAATATCCTTTTATTATTCTAGGAAAGATTCTATTTAGGAATTTATTTATGAATAACATCAAATTTGATACTAAAGTTCAGTACCTCAAGCACAGTGTACTTAAAGAAGTTATTCGCTTGGCTTTTAAAGACAGGTTATTGGACGAGATTCAATATATTCCCAAGCGAATTGTGCCTGGCAAAGTGCCTACTATGCGCTGCTGCGTCTTTAAAGAGCGGGCTATTTTGAGTGAACGTGTCCGCATGGCCTTAGGTGGCAGCGCTACTAACGAAAATATTATCGAAGTTTTAGATATAGCTTGCGACGAGTGTCCCGTTGGCGGTTATGAAGTAACTAACGCTTGTCGCGGTTGTATTGCTCACCGTTGTGAGCAAGCTTGCCGTCGTGGAGCTATCAGCTTTGACCAAAATCAGAAAGCCCGTATCGATAAAGATAAGTGCGTCGAATGTGGCATGTGCGCCAAAGTTTGTCCTTATAATGCTATTATGAACTTTAAGCGTCCTTGCGAAAATGCTTGCAAAGCTAAAGCTATTAGCATGAACGAAGAAAAAGTAGCTTCTATTGACGAAACTAAGTGTGTACGCTGCGGCGCTTGTGTCTATCAGTGTCCTTTTGGCGCTATAGTCGATAAATCGTTTATCCTTAACGTTATCGATATGTTACTTAAATCTAAAGAGCAGGATGGCCCCCATGTCTATGGCGTCGTGGCTCCTTCTATTGCCAGCCAATTTAGCTACGCTAAGTTAGGTCAAGTTATTCGCGCCATTAAAGAATGTGGTTTCTACGGCGTTTGGGAAGCTGCTTTAGGTGCCGATATGGTAGCTTTTAACGAGTCGAAGGAGTTGGCCGAAAAAGGCTTTTTGCTTAGTTCGTGCTGTCCCGCTTTTGTCTCCTTTGTTCAGAAAGATTTTCCTAAGCTTGCCGACAAGATCTCGCACAGTCTCTCTCCTATGGCTACTATTGCCAAGTTTATTAAAGAGAAAGATCCCGGTTGTAAGGTCGTTTTTATTGGCCCTTGCACAGCCAAGAAGATGGAAGCTAAGCTTGATACGGTCAGTCCTTACGTAGATGTCACCATTACTTTCGAAGAGCTCCAGGCCCTCTTTGATGGACTCGATATCGACGTGGCTGCTTTGGAAGAAGAATCTTTAGATACTGCTTCTTACTTTGGGCGTATCTTCGCTCGCTGCGGCGGTTTGGCTGACGCTGTCAAGGAAGGCCTTAAAGAGCATGGCGTCACCGATTTCGAACTCAAGGCCGTCTCTTGCAGTGGTTTAGAAGAATGTCGCAAAGCTTTACTTTTGGCCAATTGTGGCAAGTCTCCCTACAACTTTATTGAAGGTATGGCTTGTGTAGGCGGCTGTATTGGCGGCCCCGGTTGCTTGACCCACGGCGAGAAAGCTTTACGGGAAATTGATAAATATGGCAAAGAAGCCGCTGAAAAGACTATTAGTGAAGCTGTTCAGGCGGCTCAAGAATAGTCTCTAGCAGTAGGTTGATATTGGGGCGATTTGCCAAGCTATTTTGGCAATTCGCCCATTTTTTTTCTGAATTAAGCAGGATAAAAATCCTCAACGACGTAACATAGTCCCCGTTGCTCGCTGTGGAGAGCTGGCTGAGTGGTCGAAAGCAGCGGTCTTGAAAACCGCCGTGGCAGTAATGTCACCGGGGGTTCGAATCCCTCGCTCTCCGCCAATATAAAGTAAAATCCGAATCGTATTTTTTGTACGGTTCGGATTTTTTTTTTGCGTTTTTGAAATTTAATTTAGTTCTCAGTTTGTCAATTTTTACGCTTTTTAGTCATTTTTGTATATTGATTTTATATTACCATGTGCGTTAGAATAACGCGTAGTTATCGTTTTTTTTTTTTTGTTAGTCCCGCTAGTGGGGCTAGTAAAAATATTACCAGGTAACCAAAGGGAAGCGCTATGAAAAAGGTCTTTATCGAGTACAATCCTTATACTTTGAAAACAAAGTTCACTGTTGACGGGAAGCAGTTGGCTGGAAATAGTAAGATCGCTGAGTCTATTAGGCCTGATTCGCGTTTGCAAGAGTGGGTAGAAAAACTGCCTCAAGCTTTAGTTGATGAATTTAATGATAGTAATTTCCAGATATCTTTTCATGGTACAGTTTCTGACTATGAAGATTTAAACGAAGTTTTTGAGCAAGCTAAGGAAACTAACAAATTTTTAAGCGTTGCTACGGAATTTATTCCAGCTAAAGAAGTTGCTGAAAAACAAAAGCTAGTCGAGCAAGTTTTTCAAGATATTCAGGCTGGCCCTTTTGAAGAACTGCGCGACCCTGCGCTTCTAAATGCTTTTGAAAATGCTAAAAGTAGCGATTTCCCTATTTGTGTAGTGGCTACTATGAGCGCAGGTAAGTCTACTTTGATCAATTCTTTGCTTGAACGCAAACTTATGCCTTCTAAGCAAGAAGCTTGCACGGCTATTATTACCAAGCTTAAAGATGTTAAGGGTAGCGATAAGTGGCGAGCCAAAGTTTATACTAAAGATGGTACTTTGTTGCAAACTTGCAACGATCTTACCTATGCAGATATGGAAAGGCTCAATAGCGATTATAGAGTATCGACTATTGAAGCTAAGGGCAACATTCCTTTTGTTTCTTCTGATGAAATTTCCTTAGTTTTAGTAGATACGCCAGGACCGAATAACTCTCGCGATCCTGAACATAAAGCGGTGCAGAGTAAGTTCTTAGGCCAATCTTCCAAGGCTCTCGTTCTTTACATTATGGAAGCTACTTTTGGTTCCGATGACGACAATGCACTTTTGCAACGTGTAGCCGAAAGTATGCAAGTAGGCGGCAAGCAAAGCAAAGATCGTTTTATTTTTGTAGTTAACAAGTTGGACGACCGCCGAGGCGAAGATGGATCTATGACCGCCACTTTAGATAGAGTGCGCGATTACTTAAAGAGCCATAAAATTGAAAATCCCAATTTGTTTCCGGCAGCCGCTTTGCCAGCTTTAAATATTCGTCTTTTAGAAAATGGCACCAAGTTAGACGAAGACACTATAGACGAAACTGAAATGAAGGTTCGCAAATTCAACCGCAATGATAACCTTCATCTTGAGCAATATGCTGTGCTTCCTGCCAGCCTGAAAAAGCAGATCGAAACTGATTTATTTGAAGCTAAATCTTCTGGCAATAAAAACCAAGAAGCTTTAATTCATACTGGCATTATTTCTGTAGAAGCGGCTATTCGTCAATATGTCGATAAGTATGCTAAAACGGCTAAAATTAAAAATGTGGTCGACACTTTTATTGGCCGTATCAACTCTCTTAATGTTGAAGCCAATACTAAGGAGCAGCTTTTAAAAAATCAGCAAGAATGCGTTCAAATTAAAGCCCAAATTGGTATTATTAAGAGCAAAGTCGCTGAACTTAGAAATGCTAAAACATTTGAAAAGGCTGTAGATGAAGCCGTTCAAGGAGTTAAAGATAAAGCTTCGCGAGTTGTTGATACTATTGTAGAAAAATATCAGGCCAAAATTAGGAGCAAGATTAGCGACTTGCGTGGACGAGAGCTTAGTCTCAGCGACGCTAAATACGAAGTACGAAAAATGCAAGATTTCGCTTCTAGTTTGGAATCAGACTTTAGAACTGAACTTGAAGATATGATCCAAGCTAATCTTGTCTCTACTGGATATTCTCTTATAGAAGCTTACAAGAGTAAGTTGGCTTCTATGGTAAATGAAATTGGTGTAGGCAGTCTTAAGATTAATATTAGCCCTTTAGAGATGATGAGCGGCTATATCCCCGATGCTAACTCTTATTCACTTTCTGATTTAGAACGTTCTCGTAGTAGACGAGTTGAAGATGGAGGACATTACGAAAGCCGTCGCAAGTGGTGGAATCCTTTTAGCTGGTTCTCTGAAGATGTATGGGTCCCTGAATATAGAACCGAAACCACGTATTACGTCAATTCTGGCGATTTAGCGCAAAAATATTTTGCTCCCATTGAAGAGAGTTTATACAATAATGGCCGTTCTGCTAATAATCACGCTGTTAGTGAATCTAAAGAAATAGCTAAGTTATTTGTGGCTGAATTTAAGCGTCTCGACAATATACTTGACGGTAAGTTAAAAGAGCTTGAGAGCTATGCGACTGAAAAAGATAAAGTTGAAGAGCGCATTAAAGAGACTGAGCGCAACTTGGCTTGGTTGCAAGATATTAAAACTCGCGTCGACTCCATATTGGAAATTTAAGGCTAGGTAAAGTTGTGTCATTAACTGGTGCTTTTTATGAAGCCATTCAAGCTGGCAATGTAATGCGAGTTAGGATCATGATGAAAAATAGTTTGTTGTCTGATCCTAGCTTTGCCGAATTTGCCGAAATGGAAAGAGCCGCCGCTTCTATGGCTGGCCTTTATGACCAATATGATGGTGGAGAACTTATTGGCGACAAAAATCAGTGGACCAACAATTATATGGATAAATTGATGGTTAAGCTAATGTCTAATTTTTCTCCTGAACGAATTAGCCATCTAAAAGAAGTTGTTCGCTATTTGGTGCCTGTACCCGAAAGAACTGCTCAAAGCCACGATTATTCTAGCAATAGAGATGAAGCTCGCTTTAGAAGGCCAAGGCCTAAGGGTTTCTGTGAGCAGTTATTCCAGGGCTTCGGAAAATTTATCGATTCCATCTTTCAATAATAAGGAGTGCAAATATGGCCTTAACTAATGCATTTTATGAAGCTGTAAATTCTGGCAACGTCACTCGGGTTAGGATCATGATGAAAAATAGCTTATTAGCTGATCCTACTGGCGCTGAATTTACCGAAATGGAAAGAGCTGCCGCTTCTATGCCCGGTCTTTATGATAAACATGACGGCCAAGAGTTTATTACTGACAAAAGTAAGTGGACTAATGAATATATGGACCAAGTGATGGTCAAGCTTATTTCCAACTTTTCCAAAGAAAGAATTAGCCATGTTAAAGAGCTGGTCCATCATTTAATACCTATAACTACACCAGCAACGCACAATAGAGTTGGCCACAGTGAGACTGTAACTAGATGTAGAGGTTGCCAAAATAGCCATAGTGAGTTTGTTACTATTGGCATTGGAGCGGCGGCTGGAGCTACTGTTGGCGGCATAATCGCTTCTGTAGTGGGAGCTACTGCTACAGTAATTGTTGGTAGCGCTATCGCTGGAGCCGCTGTAGGTGGAGCTATTTCTGCTACTATTGTCAGTCAAGGTAACTAAATATGAGCGACGCTATTGTGCTTAGAAATAGTGGACAATTGCCCACTTCATCTAAAGATGAGGCTAAAAAATTCGGTTCTGCTTCGGAAAGCGGCGCAACCCAAAGCAATATGCCCACTTTAGATAGCTTGGCTTTGCAAAGAATCCAAGCTAGCCAATTAATTGAAGATATAGTTTTAAAAAAGTATCTCAACAAATTATCTAGCCTGGAAATAGTTCCGCTAGAAGATAGCTTAAAGCAAATTAGCAATATTCGCCTTTTTAAGATCAATGAAATGGTTTATCAAAAAGACGAATATTCCACTTACAAATTTGCTTCTGTTTTCAGCGCTTTGCAAAATCTTAATTGTGGCATCTTTATTGTGGCCGATAGCAACGGCCAAAAGACCGACTTTTATATGGGCGTGCGCTCTTTAGATAATGAACGCACTACTAAGTCTTTAAAAGATACCCTTAAGAATGCTTTAGTAGGTCAATTTCCCGGCGTCAAGACGGCGGATTTATTAGATACTCAAGCTGAAGAATTTTTAGCCACTATTCCTGAGCGCAATATCGCTTCTGTTTCTTGTGTAGCCAATAATAAGGACGAAGACTTTAAGGACAACCAAACCTTTATTCAAGGCTTAGAAAAATTGGCTTTGGCTATGCAAGGCCAAAGATATACAGCTATAGTTTTAGCCAAAAGCATGCCTGCCGAAGAATTGGAAAAAGTTCGCTGCGCTTACGAAGCTATTTATACGCAACTTTCTCCTTTTGCCGATTTGCAAATGTCATACGGCACCAATGAAGCGCTCAGTATTTCTGACGCTCTTTCTAAAGGAACTACTACTGGCACTTCTTATAGCAAAAATACTAGTACTTCCCAAGGTACAACTTATTCTCGAGGTACAGCACATAGCGACTCTACTTCTACTTCTAGTATCGCAGGAACTTTGGCTAAAGGAGTAGGTATGGGATTAGCTGCTGCTATTAGTGTAGCTCAGCCTCTAGCTGGCTTTAGCTTAGGTGCTATTGTGGGCGCTTGGTCTCCTTCCACTAAGTCTAGTGGAGTTTCTTCCAATGAAAGTTCATCTGTAAGTAATACTTCCACTAGGGGAGAAGCTTTTGGCAAAAGCAGCAGCCATTCTGAAAGTAGTACTCACACCCAGGGACGCACTTCCAGTCAGTCGCAGAATATGCAACTAACTATGCAAAATAAAACTTTGCATAATGAACTGGAGAGAATTGACGCCCAATTAAAACGACTCAACGAGTGTGAAAGTTTGGGCATGTGGGAATGTGCTGCTTATTTCTTAGCTGACAACCAAGAAGTGGCGGAAATGGCTGCCGGTACTTATAAGGCGCTTATGAAAGGAGCGCAATCAGGCTTAGAAACTTCGGCTATCAACTATTGGGGTCGCCGCAACCAAAAAGATTTGCCTGTTTTGAGGGAATATATCACCAATTTTATCCACCCTATCTTTGCTTATAAAGCTAAAAATGGCCAAGTGCCAGTCACGGCAGCTTCACTGTCTAGCAGTAACGAATTAGCTATTCAAATGGGTTTGCCCAGAAAATCGGTTTGTGGTTTCCCTGTAGTTGAACATGCCGATTTTGGCAAAGAAGTTGTCGCTTACGGACATGAGGATAAGAGCAGAAGCTTAGAACTGGGCCATATCTTTAGTATGGGCAGCGCTACCGAGACAAAAGTTAAGTTGGATGTCGACTCTCTAACTATGCATACTTTTGTAACCGGCTCTACCGGATCGGGCAAAAGCAATACTGTATACGAAATTTTAGGCAAATTGCATAGCCTTTACAGTGTACCTTTCTTGGTAGTTGAACCTGCCAAGGGCGAATATAAACATGTTTTTGGCCAATATCCAGATGTTTCTATTTATGGTACCAATCCTAAAAAGACAGCGCTCTTGAGGCTCAATGTTTTTAGTTTTCCTGAAGATATTCACATTTTGGAACACTTAGATAGGCTGGTTGAGATATTTAATGTATGCTGGCCTATGTATGCAGCTATGCCCGCTATCTTAAAAGAAGCTATAGAGCGAGCTTATAGTGCTGCCGGTTGGGACTTAGTTACTTCGGAAAATAAGCAAGGCCAAAAATATCCCAACTTTGCCGATGTTTTGGAACAAATTGAAACCGTTATCGAGGAATCTAAATATTCAGCCGATTGCAAAGGCGATTATGCTGGCGCTTTACTTACTCGCGTTCGCTCTTTAACGACTGGACTTAATGGCCTTATTTTCTCTAATGAGGAAATTTCCAACGCAGATTTATTTGATAAAAGCGTCATTGTCGACTTAAGCCGAGTTGGCTCGGTAGAGACTAAGTCTCTAATTATGGGCTTATTAGTAATGAAGCTTAACGAATATCGCCTGTCTTCTGGTTGTATCAATAGTCAACTTACTCACCTGACCGTTTTGGAAGAAGCTCACAATTTGCTTAAACGCACTTCTACCGAGCAAATTTCCGAAGGTGCCAATCTTTTGGGTAAATCGGTCGAAATGCTGGCTAATTCTATTGCCGAAATGCGCACCTATGGTGAAGGCTTTATTATTGCTGATCAGTCTCCCGGTATGTTAGATATGTCGGTAATTAGAAATACCAACACTAAAATATTGCTTCGTTTGCCCGATCGCAGCGATCGTGAGCTTGTGGGCTATGCGGCCAGTTTAAATAGTGCCCAAGTAGACGAACTGTCAAAATTGAAACGCGGCGTAGCGGCTGTTTATCAAAATGATTGGGTTGAACCTGTATTAGTTCAAATTGAAAAATTTGCAGATTTTAGCCCTTTAGAGAGTAGCACCGCAAGTTCCCCCGAGCTTGAAGTTACAGTAGAGCAAAAACAAGTCGAGCCATTAAAAAGTCGGGCCGAAATTATTACCGAGCCGGAATTAGGTCAAGAAACTAAGGAACATGAAGCTCCCAGTTTAGTTTCTAGCGCCGATAAAGAAAAGCTTCGCGAGCAGTTAATTCGTTTTCTTATCCATGGACGTTTGCCTGGACAAAAACTCAATTTTTCCATAGAAGATCTTGAGAAGAATTTGTCTTGCTTAGCTCTTTCTTCTACCAATCAAGGCTTTGTCGAAGAATTGCTTGAGGAATATAAAGAAAATCCTCAGCAAGATTTAGGCCAAGACAAGTTTGATTTATTGTCTAGAAGAATTGTCAGTATTTTGGACTTTAGAGAAAAAGTCAAAAATTGCGTACTTACTTCATCTACTGATAGTGGGCTTACCAACGCGCTGAAAGATTTAGCGTTACAAGTTTTGCCCAATGCTTCCAACGCTGAAGTTATGGCTTTAAGTCAGTGCTTTATGAAAGATTTTAGCACACAGCGTGATGAGAAGGAAATTAAAACGAAATTGTACTTAAAATGGGTACATTACGTAAAGCAAAGGAGAATTAAGTAATGGCCGGTTTTTTCAGAGAAAATGTTGAAAACTTAAAAAACAGCTTGGCTAATTCTCCTTTGGGTAGGCAGTTGGAAGGACTCAGCTTTGGTCATTTGGAGGAAGCTGACGATACTAATTTAGCTGCTAATGAAAGTGATATTTCAGCTAAGCTTTGCGACGATAATGGCAAGCAATATAAGACCGAAAGTGGCAAATTGCTTCCCAATAATACTTACACTTTTGGCGAAGTTACTTATAAAACCGACGATAATGGGCGCGTCTATTGTGTTAATGGCAAACTAAAGCCTAATGCTACTTATGTACTTAATGGCAACATTTATAAAACAGACAGCCAAGGTAGATTAGTTGAGTCTGAAGCTAAACCTGAGCGCACGCCGGAAAATGAGCGCGATAATGAAGCTCAGCAGCGTGTCGGTGGCAAAAATAGAAGGCCTAATGATCAAGGTGGCCATATTGCGGGACGCGATCTTGGTGGTGACGCTGGTGAAGGCAACCTTGTAGCTATGGATTCGCGCATTAACCAAAGCGATTACAAGCGCATGGAAAACGACGTCAAAGACGCTTTGGATGCAGGCCAAGAAGTTACTGTCAAAACCAAACTTACTTACAAAGATGGCCAGTCCGAGCGTCCCGACTTTATTGAGTCTACTGTGACAGCTGACGGTCAAGTTACTGTCTACAAATTTGACAATAATATTGACGGCTCGCTTAAAAGCGAAGTTCCAGAAAATGGCCGAGACGTTGTCAATGAAAAGTTGGATAAAACCGACGGTAGGGTCTCTTCTATTAAGGAGGAGTACGACGACAAAGGCAACCTCGTGCAAACTACGGTTTATGTTACTTACAAGGGCGAAGATGGCTCCAATTATAGAGTCAGCGTAGTTATTGAGAATAAGTAAGGAGACTATTAGTTATGTCTGAATTGGAAAATTTTGTAGCTAAACAAATTAAAACGCTCGTCCCTCATTACGAGAAGGTAGAGCTGGAAGCGGTCGTTACTTCTTCAAGTTATTCCATAGAATTTTTTGCTACCGTAAACGGCCAGAAAAAGCAATCTTTTCAAATGATCGATGAAGGTTTATTTAGTGAAAAAGCCTTTAATGCTGCTTCTAAAGCTATTGCCGATTATGTTAGAGCTTTGCCCAGCTTCAATAAAGATGGGCTCAATAAATACGCTTTAATGCTGAAATAATAATTTGGCTATCCTTACTTATTGGCAGAGGTAAAGTAAAGTGAAAAAGATTTTTATTAAATACAATCCTTATAGCTTAGAAACCGAATTTACTATCGATGGTCAGCCTTTACCGGAAAATAGTCGCATTGGTGAATTGGCTTGCTCTGGATCTCGTTTACAAGATTGGGTTGAAGAGCTTCCTTCTATTTTAATTGAAGAATGTAATGATAACGATTTTGATATAACTTTCCATGGTACTTCTGCCGATTATGAAGATTTAGCCGAAGTTCTTACTCAAGCTCACCAGCGTAAAGAGCTTGAGGCCAGTTTGCAAAGAATTGCCGCTAAAGAAACTACTGATAAAGAAGCTTTAATTGATGAAGTTTTTGAACAAATTCAGCAAGGCCCCTTCGATGAACTTAGAGATCCTGAAATTACCAATGCTTTCCAGATAGCTAAAGGCAAAGATTTTGAAGTTTGTGTTGTCGCTACTATGAGCGCAGGCAAGTCTACTTTAATAAACGCTATGTTAGGGGCCAAACTTATGCCCTCTAAGCAAGAAGCTTGCACGGCTATTATTACCAAAATTAAAGATAATAAGGGCACTAATAAGTGGAAAGCCCAAGTGTATGGCAAGGACGGAAATTTACTAGATACTTGCGACAATTTAACTTACCAAGATATGGAGAAATTTAATAGTAATACTAATGTTTCGACCATCTTGGCTGAAGGTGATATTCCTTTTGTCTCTTCCAAAGAAGTTTCTTTAGTTTTAATTGATACTCCCGGACCGAATAACTCTACTGATCCTGAACATGAGAGAATCCAGAGTGAATTTCTTAATAAAAATTCTAAGTCTCTCGTGCTCTATGTTACAGAGGGTACTTTTAGCACCGATGACAATAATAAGCTGCTTGGGCGTGTAGCTAAAAGTATGGAAGTAGGCGGCAAACAGAGTAAAGATCGCTTTATCTTTGTAATTAACAAAATAGATGGCCGTGGCAAAGAAGATGGCGATTTGAGCCAGACTTTAGATAAAGTGCGGGCTCACTTAAAATTGCACGGCATTGAAAAAGCCAATCTGTTCCCAGCTGCCGCTTTACCAGCTTTGAATATTCGTCTTTTGGATAGTGGTGCCGACTTAGATGACGACACTATAGACGAAACTGAGATGAGGGTTCGCAAGTTCAATAGAGAGACGAATAAGGACTTCCATCTTGAACAATATGCTTCTCTTCCGGCTAGTGTACGTAAAAATATTCAAAATAAGTTAGAGGAAGCCCAAAAAGCTAAAGACGCCAATAAAGAAGCGCTTATTCATACTGGCATTCCTTCCATTGAGGCGGCTATTCGTCAATATGTCGAAAAATACGCCAAGTCGGCTAAAATTAAAAATATTGTCGACGCCTTTATGCATAAAGTTAAGGAATTAGATTGCGTCGAAAAAGTTAAACGCGATATTAATGGCAACAAGGAAGAGAGCGAACGTATAGCTCTTCAAATTCAAGCTATCAAGCGAAATATCGACGACGCTAAATCGGCTCAAGCTTTTACTGACGACGTGGAAGATACTGTCATTGAAGTTAGTGATGGCGTTAAGAGAAACGCTGAGGTTGTTGCTAAGAAGTATCGAGAGCTAATAAAAGAGAGAATCCAGGAAGCTGCTGGCGGGGAACTTAGTGTAAAAAATGCTAAACACGAGGTTTCTAGGTTGGCCAATTTTGCTTCTCGCTTGGCAAAAGATTTCCAAAGTGAACTTGACGAGCTAGTAAAAGATAGCTTGCAAGAAGCTAGCGAAGCTCTTTTACAAAAATATAAAGATAGATTGGCTTCTTTGGTAAGTGAAATAGGCGTAGATAACCTTTGTGTAGCTATCGATCCTGTTAAATTTATTGATGGTAGCGTCTCTACCAATAGTAATTTCTCTGTGGACCATCTTGTGCAATCTAGACAAATCCGTTCTGGGGAAAGATGGGTGGCCAATGAAAACAAGGCTTGGTATAAACCTTGGACTTGGTTTGAAGAGAGCGGCCATAGCGAAAGCAGTTATAGAACGGAAGAATTTGTCTCTGAAGAGAAGTTGGCTTCAGAATTTTTAGCTAATGCTGAGAAGAGCTTACAAGACAATATTGCTGCAGCTTGCAAATATGCCACTAAACAAGCTAATAATTTGTCTTCCGTTTATTGTGCGGAATTTAAGCGTCTTGACGATGTTTTGAAGCAAAAATTGGACGTCCTTGAAGAGTACGCTTCAGATCAAACTGAAGCAGAAGAGCGCATTAAAGAAGCTGAAGAGCGTCTGGCTTGGCTCAATCAAATTAAAGATCGCGTCGCTTCCATCCTTGAAATTTAACGTCAGCTATTTATTGGGTCTTGCGTTAAGCTTTTAGCATTTTTTGTCTTGACCTTTATTGTTAACCTACCCGCCTTATCTAAGCGGGTTAGGTTAACCGAGAGTTTTTGCGGTAAGTCATGAGTAAACAAAGTAAACAAAGTACGCCGTTGTATGGTGATAGCGCTTCACAGGGAGGTTCTGCAGCTACTTTGTCTGCAGATGATAATTTTAATTTGCGTCCCCAAGAATGTGTCGAATTTTGTAAGCAATGCTTGCAAAGTTTAAGTGCTGCTGGTTATAAAACATCTTCTGCTAGCAAAAGATCCTTATACGATGAGGCGTTTTCTAAGCGCAGAGCAGAAATATTCCTTGATGAAGCTGAAAAATATAACTTAGAAGGCGATGATGATAAATGTCGCCGCTATTCGCAAAGAGCTTTAGGCAGCGGTCGGGCCGAGCTTGATTCTCCGGTTAAGTCTTTACAAAATAAAAGAATTGAACGCTTTTTATCTTTAGCTGCAGATTGCGGTCTTAGTCAGCCTCAAGATGAGGCGTACCAGTATTATTTAAAAGAAGCGCTGGCAGAAGGCGCTGAGGCTCAGCCTAGGGTTGAAGAAATACGTAAGGCTAGGGCAATACGATACTTCATTGAAGCATCTAAGTGTAAATACAATTATAATGCCAAGAGGTCTATTGCTTATATAGAAAAAGCTCTGGGAGAATATATAGATTTTGAGCTATTATCGCTGCCTCCGTACGTTAATATAGGCACTTACGAAATACATAGATGTAGAGCAAAAATTTATTTGGCCATAGCTTCCCAGTGTGAGCTTGATGATGAAGAGCAATACCAAACTAGCCTAAGTAAAGCCTTAGCTGATTGGAGTGCTGTACAGCCTGAAATTGATAAAATACGCAAAGCTAGGGCTGAGAAGCATTTAGCTGAAGCCACTAAATGCAGCTTGGCAGATGAAGATTTGTACCAAATCAGCTTAAGAAGAGCTTTAGCTGAATGTGCTGACGTTCAGCCTAAGGTTGAAGCAATACGCAAAACTAGGGCTGAGAGACAATTAGCTGAAGCTACTGAGTGTAGCTTAGCTAATGAAAAACAGTATCAGTATCGCTTGAGTAAGGCTTTAAGTGAATGCGCTGGTATTAAGCCTGAAGTTGAAAAGTCACGTATAGCTAGAGCTGGGCAATTCTTAGCTTTAGCCGAGAACTTCGCTGAAAAAGGCTATAAAGCTAATTGCGAAGCCAATTTGCAAAAAGCTTTAGATGAACGTGGCGATATTGGCCCTGAAGTAGAAAAGGCTCGAGCCGAAATGTATTTAGCAGTAGCTGCTAAATGCGCACTTAGTAATGATGAATTATATCAAGGCTTCTTAAAGAAAGCCTTAGCTGAATGTGCCGAGGTAAAGCCTGCGGTTGAAGAAATTCGCAAAGCTAGGGCAGAGATGCATTTAGCAGTAGCTTCTAAGTGTACCCTTGCTGACGAAGCACAGTACCAGAATAGTTTGGTCAAAGCTTTAGATGAGTGTGCCGAAGTTAAGCCTAAGGTTGAAACCATACGTAAAGCTCGTGCGGAAATGCATTTAGCTGTAGCTAATAAGTGCACACTTGCTGATGAGAAACAGTATCAGAGCAGCTTGAGTAAGGCTTTAAGTGAA
>CAKUDB010000017.1 GCA_934644775.1 uncultured bacterium
TCATTTTATGGCAGGCGAACAGTTATAGTGGAAGGCGAAACTAAGGTACAGTGGCTAAAGTCTCCGTTTCTCCGCTGGCTGGCTACGTTTACGCCTATAGCAAGCTACAGGCGTATAAGAGCCTTTCGCTTTGCTATAGGCTAAACTCCGCTACAGATATTACAGAAACGGAGACTTTCTCGGTTTGTTGGTTCGTCCAAGGCTTCCGGCCGAGATTGTCGGCGTCTGCTTCGCCTAACGGCTACGCAGCCATACCGGCAATGGGCCGAAGCCAAGGACTACACCATGTCCGTTTGGGTTCAACGCCTTTTTGCTGGCGTGACATAGTTGCACTCGTCACGCCCTACTTTTGTGGCTATAGCCCATTCATTTCGTATTTGGCGGACAGTAAAAGTACAGCCAACAAGGCGCATTATAAGTTTTTGGCGTAAAAATTTGGTATCAATCATAGGGTATCTTTTCCAAAAGTATTTCTTTTATTTGGCAGTAGAACTATGCCTAAGGCGATCTTCTTCTTCAAGTTCTGTATAATTAAGCGCCATTAAATCATGAATACGCTCAATAAGCTCATCTTCATTAGCAAAATCAGCTCGGTTTAAAGCAGGCAAAAAGCGCAAAGTAACTACAGAATCGGCGGTAACTCTAGGCAAACCCTTGGGGTAAATCTTGGTTCCATTGTGAATAATCATTATAAAAATAGGGGCTTGCGGAGCACATTGGAGGAGAGTCTTTAAACCGCCAGTTTTAAAGTGTTGTAAATCGCCTTGTAAGCTGCGAGTGCCTTCAGGAAAGATAATAGCCGAATATTTCCCTTTATTTACTTCACTGCCGAGCTTTTCAATAGCTTGTAAAGCTTGTTCTCTGTCTTTGCGATTGATTAAACAATGGCCACCGTTTCGAAGTACAAAACTGACTGAAGGGATACAACAGTGGCCCAAAATATCTTTGGAAATATACTTAGGCTTCATATCACGCAATTCGTAGAAAGGCAAAAAACTCTCGACTAAAGATTGGTGATTGCCTACAATAATAGCCCCGCCGCCGTGGAGGATATTTTCCTGGCCCTCTACTCTGATTTGGCATAAGCCGGCTTTGATACTGTACTTTAACACATGAGCCAAATTGACCAACACTTTATCCATAGGCTCAATACCAAAGATACGCGCTATACGCAAAGCAGGATCAAAAGCTAGAAGAGAAGCCGCAAAACTGCTCCAAGCACCTATAGTCCCCAAAATATTACGAAGCTTCAAAGATTTTAACCTCAAAAAAAATACCCCAGCCATTCCTACGAATAAACTGGAGTACCTTCAAAAAAATAGAATAAAATGCGATATACGCCAAATTCCTTGCCTGACGACTGGGGAAGATTCGCGGAATTAGCCTTCTACCTCTACCACGGTCTTGGCGTTGTGCTTGGTGAACTTTACAACACCGGGAGCTGTAGCAAATAAGGTGAAGTCGCGACCCATCATAACGTTTTTCCCAGGGTAAAAACGGGTACCGCGCTGGCGGAGAATGATGTTGCCAGCAATAGCGCTCTGACCGCCATAAAGCTTGATTCCAAGCATCTTGGGCTGAGAATCACGGCCGTTCTTAGAAGAACCGGCACCTTTTTTGTGGGCGAAACGGGTAAGATCCATTAAATACATTGATTGCCTCCGGATATATGGCTTGGGGCCGAATCCACGGCCGCACTTGGCCCGCCGGGTAAACTTGGCCTAGAAAAAATTAATGCCTTCTATTAAGGCCCTGCTATTCTATCACTTTGAAAGAACAAAAGCAAGGCTCACCACTATTTTAGCCCTAGACAACTTTTAAGTTAGTCTGTCCCAACCTCAAAAAATCGCCCCGTTTTAATTCATACTTTTGGTTATTTTCTAAACGACTACCATTAAGCCAACTTCCGTTGGTAGAGCCTAAATCTTCCAAGAAATAATGATTGTTACTAGGTGATTTAACTATACGGGCATGAGTATAAGAGACAGAAGAGTCGGAGCTAAGCAAAATATCCCCACTCTCGCGGCCAATTACTGTAACACTGCTTTGCAAAGGATAAAGCTGGCCCAAAGATTCTAAACTAAGTTGTAAATTGAGATAGTCGGCTTCGGAAATAGCTGTAGGCTGAATAGGTGCAGAGACCGGAAGCGCCCCTTCAGATACTGTCATATGGACAGTACGCGCCCCTTCTTCTGCAGGGACAGCCTCAATAGGGGGCACAAAAGTAGAACTAGGGCTAGTATTAAGTGCAGATACAATAGGTGCTGGAGCTATAGGAAGAGAACTCGGAATAGGTTGGTCAGAACCGTCGTCAATTTCAATACCCAAACGCTTAAAGAAATTTACGTACTGAGGACATTCTTTAATAATTTGGGCTTCAACTTGAGCGCGACTATTAGACGACAAGGAGCGACTTTCGCTTTGGGATAAAAGTAAATCGTAACGTATTACTACATCAATGTCGGCTCTAGCTAAAGCTTGGTCGTAAATATCGGCCAAAATAGTGACACTGCCTATCTTCTGGTAAGCTTTGCCCACCAACAATAAGCTAGCCGCTTCAATAGTCGATTCAATTTTACAATCGGCAAATAAGTTGATAACTTCAGTATATTGGCCAGCTTCTAAACGCAACAAACCCATAAAAAATCTAGCCAGAGCCGAAGTGGGCATAATGCTGAGAATCTGTTCTAAAACAGAGACTGCCATAGCTAGATGGCCAGAACGACGCCAAGCTAACGATAAAAGGATATTTACTCCCAATAGATCGGGCAAGAAAGCCACACAGCTCCAGGGAGTCAGAGGCAAGATAACTTTAAACGAAAGCAAGTATTTTTTTAATTTACTGCCCAAACCTTGTTGACATAAAAGCGCCTTCTGAAAGAATGAACCGGCCTCGGCAGCATTGCCAAACTCCAGCAAAATACAACCTAGTAAAAAATAGGCGTCGGTAAACTGAGTATCTAGCTGGACAGCTTCACGCAAGTGATTAACGGCAGTCTCAGTTTCCACACAAGTCAAACAGGCACAAGCTTCGCCAAAAAGGCGTTCGGCTTTTGATAAGGTGAGGCGTTGCATCATACTCGAAGCAAAGCCCACCCCCATTTGGGGCTCAAAGAAATCTATTTGCGGTGTCAAGCCAGATGTGGTACTCCAGCTACCGCGATTCCAAAAGACTCCGCTCTGGGGAGAACGAGAAGCGTCATCACGCTTAAACATGCTAGAAACCTCGTTGACGCCTTTACCGGCCAATTTGCTGGCCAAACCAAAACCGTTCTTAAGTTTCGATAAAATATCAGACTGTTCAGCCACAGATTTCCAACCTCTCCGAAGCAGAGCTTATCACTTTAGATACAAGGATATTTTTCTTAGGGATCAGCTAACGGTAATAGGAGAGGAAAGAAACCGCCCCCTGCCTTCAATTTCAGAAAAGACGGCCTCTTCCCTTACCCTAAAATGGACTAGGCCCGGAAAGTCACTTCCGTGCGACCTAAACGTACGACGTCACAATCGTGCAATTCTGTCTGAATACCAGACTGTAAACGATTTCCATTTATGTAAGATCCGTTAGAAGAGCCCACATCTTCATACAGATACTTGGAACCTTGGCGAGTGATCTGGCCGTGACGGCGAGAGACGTAAGATTCGGGGTCGAGCTCGGTAAGATCGATCTCGGGGAAGATGTTGTCAGCGGGCGATTGGCGGCCCAAAAGAGTATGCTCGGCACTAATGGGAATCTCTACTCCGTTAGGCATAATAAGTCTGGGGACGGCAGCGGGTGCAGCTTTAACGGCAACCGGCTCATCGGCCACTTTAGGAGCCACTACCGAAGCGGCTGCTTCCCCTAAAGTAGCTCCGCAATCTTCGCAGAATTTGCTTCCGGCTTCATTTTTGGCTCCGCAAGCCGGACAAATCTTGGCGGAAGGTTCAGAAGCTGCAACCGGAGCGGCAACAGAAGGAGTCTCACTTACCGGAGCAGCTTGGACAGCGGCAGTAAAAGGAGCCGACGCTGCCGGGGCTGGAGCTGCAGCGGGAGCGGCCGCTGGGGCCGGAGACTCAACCACAGGAGCCGGAACAAAGGGAGCGGACGCAGCGGCGGGAGCAGCTGCAATCACCGGAGCGGGAGCAGCCAATTTAGAGCCACAATCCTCACAAAAAATTGAACCTTCTACATTATCAGAGCCACAAACGTTGCACTTCATGATCTATCTCCTTAAATTAACTCGGGGTGGGGGCGCAGCGCCAAAAAAAACTGCCTCCCCTGGGCTTCCTTGACAGGATAAAATAATCTTTATTTTTTAGTTAAATCTACAACTCCGCTCGGAGAGTTAAAGTCGGGAACCTCAGAAAGGAGCTGGGTAAGCTTTCTAGTACCGTATTCCAGCTTTTTAGTACCAGCCGCACTAGCTGCCGAGCCACGCTCCAAACGATTGGCCTCAGAAAGAGCCTGATCGGCCAATTCTTTTTGACCTTGTTGCAAAAGCTGAGTAGCCGCCGAGCGCAATAACTGGGTGGCTTTTCCGCGCTCGCCTTCCTGAGCCAATTGTAAGGCCCTAGTCTGCTGGCGGAAGATACTGACACTATCCACAATTTGCATAACTTTGGGAGTTACAACCGAAGCTTGAGAAGGATCGTCAGTATAAGTAATAGTTACGTCTTGAGGATTGACATTGTCGTAAACTCCCTGACCGGGAATCTCATAACTGACACTAACTGAAGCTATACGATAGACGCCAGCATAGCGAGAAGGCAAAATAAGCTCGTAAAGAACCGATTGTTTTTCATTTCTTTGCAAGTCGGCCAACTCGATAGAGCATCTCCTATCTACAACTTGAGGAACTCCCAAATCGTTAATGAGCGGCTTAACCTTATAAGCTCGACGTATGGTAACATCTTTAGGCAACTTCAAGTTGAGGCGACAATTCTTAACGACGACATTTTGTACGCTAGCCAACTCTTGAGTGAAGATCTCCTGAATATTGCCAGGACGGTCGATATAATAAGAAGTACCTCGGCACATACTGGCAATTTTTAAAAGGAATTTCTCGTTAAAGTCGTCGCCTACGCCGATAGTTGAAATAGAGATTCCCTCTTCGGCAGCCATAATACAGCGATCTAAACATTGCTTCTCATTCAAAGTCTGACCGTCAGTAAGTAAAATAATATGGTTGAGCTTATCGCGAGAGAAATTGCGGCGCACTTCGTATAAAGCTGCGTCGATAGCCTTAAGCATATCGGTACCGGCCCCTACGTCGACATGATCGATCTTATTGACCATCAATTTGGCGGTACTTTTGTCATAAAGCTGGCTGGAAGGAATGAGCACTCTGGCCCTTTCCGCGAAAGCTATAATAGAGCACAAATCGTTAGCTCGAAGCATGTCTATGGCTTGATTTACAGCTTGAATAACATAGTTGAGCTTTCCTTCAGCGTACATAGAGCCGCTCTTATCAAGAACAATGGCTAAATTTAAGCCTACCGGGCCTGCGCCGATCTCTTCGCCCGGACATACTTCGGCTAAAAGATAAGTCAGTTTGTTCTCGCTGGTAGTCATAACCGCCTGATAGCTCAAGCCGGTATAAAGATTCACTTCAGCCACGCTTCCTCCTCAGCTGCATTTAGTGCAGATGTTCTTAACAATAGTAACTTGTTGAGTTTAATTTTTTCTAATAACCACTACGGTGGTATTATCGTCAGCTCCGCGCTCTAAGCAAGTATTGACTAACAACTCGCAAATTTGCGCTGGAGCCAAATTCTTTTGGAAATAGGAGAAGAGCTCTTCGTCACTATAGTATTCCCATACCCCGTCGGAGCTAAGCATAATATATTCCCCCGGCACTAAAGTGCGATGATAAATATCCACCTCTACGTCGGGCTGAGTCCCTAAAGCTCGATAAATAATAGAGCGCTTGGGAGAGCGACGCGCCTCTTCCCTAGTTAGAGTACCCATTTGGACTAACTGGCCTACGACAGAATGATCGGTTGTTATTTGATCTAACTCTTTAGCCATACGATAAGCTCGAGTGTCGCCCACATGACCGAAAGTTACCTTCTCTCCGTCAAGAAGGGCACAGGAAATAGTGCAACCCATACCACGCCGACACGGAGCTTTACAAGCATAGTTAAAGATGGTCTCGTTGGCCTTTTTTATAGCCTTTTCCAAAATGAAAGCCCGGCGCTCCTCAGGATTTTCCGGCAAGAGTAAAGTTGTGGCTACATCATTTTTAAGGGGCATAAAGAGGCGTACTAACTCGGCAGCGATAGCCCTTAGCGCTAAAGAAGCTGCCTTATCACCTTCAGCTTCACCGCCCATACCGTCGATAACTCCGACGAATTGGACTGTAGTGGGGATGTCGCGCTCGCAAGCTGAAATTGTCAGCTCCAAGTAGGCGTCCTGATTGATTCTACGCACTGCTCCGACGTTGGTCTTTTTGGCTATAGTATATCCACCAAAGACCGATCGAGTGACTTTGTTGCCGGGCTTCTCCGGCAATTCGGCCACTTCTTCAGCGCTTACACCGGGCATAGAAGCGCAAGAGAGCAAAGCTTCGGCCATTTCCGAAGCGGAGAGCCAACGCTCTTGGGGATTGCGCTTAATGGCTCGCGAAATTACTCTGGTAAGAGCCTTGGCTTTTAAGCGCAAAGTGGCAGGGAAGCTATTAGCCGACATATCGCTGACGCTGACAGTTTTGCCTGTAAGTAAATAGAAAAGCAGAGCGCCGACACTGAAAATATCGGAACGTCTGCTCAGCTCGCCTCCTTCTAAGCCGTAAGCTTCGGGAGCAGAGAAGCCGTCTATTACTGTACATACATCGTTAGCCTGAAATTTGGCCACTATGCGATCGTAACGAGTAAGTACAGCTCTCTTTTGGGGCGTAATCCAAACGGAGTCTAAAGAGATGCCGTTAAAAAGCTGGCACATATTGTGAAAGATTTTCAAAGCGCTCAGAATATCGCAACCAATCTGATTTATCTCGGCAAAGCTTAAAGAATGGTTTTGCAAATATTGGCGCAACGGAACACCTTGCTTAGGCCCTAACAAGTAATTTTTGTCGCTGCCATCCCCCGATTTTTTCTCCTCAGCCTTTTTCAATTCCCAAAGTGGCCACATACAATCATGTTCGACAGAAGAGAGCTGGGCAAAAACTTCGGCAGCTTTGCTCGGATGAGAAGGAAATTCACACAGTAAGAGACTAGTGGCGACCTCTTGGCTAACTAAGGGGCTGGGCTCAGATTGGCTGTCATTAGTTTCAGACGTAGACTCAGAATTATCGTCTTGAGCTTCACCTTTGGGCGGCTCAGTTGTGGAAACGCCTTTATCGCTCGCCTCAAGATCTTTCAACTCATAAAAGATACAATCGACGTCGCTCTGTAATAGAGCAACTACTTCGTAATGTTGCCAAACAATTTGTCCAACTTCCAAAGGGCCCTCTTCGGTGGTCTTTTTATCTTTATTAACTTGTTCTAACTTCAACTGAGCTCCGCATTCATCGCAATAGATATCTTCTTTCTTGTTTTCGTAGCCACAAGTTGGACAAATCATTTTTGAGTTTTTCTCCTCCGCCTCAGACTATGTACGGCCCTTTTGCCGTTTGTGCATACGCCTGCCCGCTTAACTTCAACACCGATAAGGAAAAACATTCTGCCCCTACACTACTCCAGCTAAGCAAGTTGTTATTACTAGGGCTAAGCTGCTCTTTAGCTTCCCAAAGTAAAGCTAACTAAAGATGTTACCCTCAGGCAAATTAGGCTTAGCCTCTTCCCAAAGCCACATACCCAAACTATAAAGGAGCTCGAAGCCCAACCAACTACAAATAGACAAGATTAGACTGATAACAAAAAAGGTAAAAATGCGCGAGCGTAACTCCTTGTCATAAATCCAGCTCATTAACAATAAAATGACTGGAGCTACAAAGCCTAAGTAAGGGAGACAAGCGAAAAGGGTTAGAAATAGAATACTGACCCAAGCCCAACAACTCAGTTTCTTTTCTAAGAGAATAAAGCTAACTAGCATACTAGCTTTATCTAATCTTATTTGGGCGCTGTACTGTCCGGGACGATTTACCTTACCCGGATCGACAAAAATGTCTACGGCAACATCGCTCCCCTTAACGTATTCAGGCTGACAGGAGAGCCAATTTTCGCTAGTTTCCAAGCGACCGTCTACCTCTCCTTGCAGCCAAATTCTAGTCTTCTGGGCACCTTCGGAGGCATAGTGGGAGCCAAAATTTACACAAGGTGAAGCGAAGGGGCTAAGACTCTGCTTCTCCTCTATTGTCCTAGTGATCTGGCCTTCCGAAGCTGGAGGGGCCTCTATCGAGACCGCCGCCACTTGAGGGGCCGACGCGCCAACTGGAGCGACTTTTTTCAAAGGATTGCTTTCCAAATTGGTCTCTAGTAACTTCTGAGAATCAGCTTGGACAGAAACTGGGCCCGACACCATAGAGCCAGTCCTAAATAAATTGATAGCGAAAGCTTTGGCATAGACGGAATCGGGAGAGACTAAACTGACCGGAACAGCCTTAAAAAGAGCTTGCTCAAAATCTTTAACACTAGTCCAACGCTCGTCCGGCTTTAAGCGACAGCATTTAAGAATAACTTCGTCTAGTTCTTTAGGTAAAGAAGGAACCAATTGGCTGGGAGGCAGAAAGGAGAACATATTCTCTTCAGGATTCTTGCCAGTAAGACAATGGTGTAAAGAAGCTCCCAAAGCATAAATATCGGTGCGAGAATCGGACTGGCCACGTCCATATTGCTCGGGAGCGGCATAACCTGGCGTCCCTAACACTCTGGTATCGACATTTTTACCCTTGGTAAAGAAACGAGCAATGCCAAAATCGATTAGCTTAACCGTACCGGCAGCCGTTACCATAATATTGCCGGGCTTTAAGTCGCGAAAAATAATCGGAGGCTTGTGGTTGTGTAAATAGTCTAAAACATCGGCCAACTGAATAGCTAAATCCAATACTTGCCCTAAAGACAAACGAGCTTGAGGGGCTTTATTGATAAGCTCTTGGACAGTTTGCCCCTCCACTAAGTCCATGACGATATACTGGCGTCCATTTTCTTCGAAGCTTTGGTACATACGCGGCAAGCTGGGATGATCCAACTCACATAAAATTTCAAATTCACTTTTAAAACTTGCCAAAGCTTCTCGACGCTCTTCAGGATCGTCAAAGCTGTCACTCATTTCTTTAATAGCCCAGCAACGCTTAGAGTCAGAATCGGAAGCTTTATAAACGGCTCCCATCCCGCCGCGTCCCAGAACGGCTTCTATGGTATAACGCTGAGCCAAGAGATCGCCTATTTGTAAATTTGCAGCCATATTATTTTTCTAAAGCTCCTCTTGAAAAAGGGCAACTTGATACGAAAAAGAGCAACTTGCTATCCTAAAGCTCGTTCATATAGACACGCTCTACCAAGCGACGCCTTTCCACATATTGGGGATGGGTATCGAAACCAACAGAGCGCCCTTGGGCCTTTTCCACCAACCCCAAGAACCAGAATCCCTCTTCAAAATCTTGTACACGCAAGCCTATAGACTTTCCTAATTTGGCAGCGTAGATATCAGCCTGGCGCTCTTGGTCGGGAGTTAATTTAGTAGTCAAAAAGCGACGTACTTCTGCATTGGCTTCTCCAGGGGTCATAAGCTCGTCGAGACGTTTTTTCAAAGATACGGTTTTATTCAGGCGAGCCTGACTGTGCTCCAAAAGGCAGTGACTAATTTCATGACAAAGTACCGGAGCTAGTAACTTTTCAAAATTGCGCGTCGCTTCTCGATCTAATAAACTGGAATCGTAACCGTTAGGTAAAGGAATATGAGCAGGATTAGCCCATTTGACACCATCTCTATCTATAGAGTGGAAAGACATAGGCTCCCACTTCAAACCCGATTGGTTGCTAAAAAAGTTTTCGCTCAAAGAGAAAGGCAAATAAGGATTGGTAATGTTAGCATTAGGCCGATATATTAAACCGTGAGAAATATCGGTAAATTTAGCTACCGTGCCCCGCTTAGAAGAAGATTTTTCGACTTTAGTTGCATACACAGCTAAAGCTTGCTCATAAGCATTGTCGTAGCTGCCGCAATAGGCCTTATATTGAGCTACGCGGTATAAAGTGTCGAGTATAAAACTATCTAACAAAATAATGCGAGAAGAAGCAAAACTATTATAAGATTTGTTGGCAGCAAAGGAGCCGATAATTAAACGCTCGTTGGTGGGAGTATATTGGCCCAGGGTATTTGAGGTATATCTATTCCCTTGGTAAGACGGCAACTGATTGAGAGCTTTAAGCTCGACATAGTAAGGTAGAGAGTATACTCTGGGCAAATTGGGGGTAAGAGAAGCGCAAATTCGTCCTAAGATATTGGCGTAACGCACATCTAGAGCATAAGTTTCCAAGGCTACAGCTAAAGATTTTTTGTTGCTGGTGAGCACAGCTTTTTTTATAGCTTTAGGTAATTCGTTTTCGGGGACGTTACGCAACCTTTCATAAGTGGGCAAGGAAGCTTCGGAAAATTCAAAATTGTCCCAAGCGAAACTGACACTTGTCAAACATAGAATCGCTGCCAAACCGAAAAATATAGATATAGCGATTAGACAACGTTTTTTCAATGGCGTAAACATCCTGTCTGCTCCTTTTTCCTCGATCCGCCCTTAGAAGTATATATTCTACTCCTGCAGCGAAGTCCTATCCCCTTTTAAATCGGCCTTATAGCCGTATTGTTTCTCGGCGTAGCAAATTCCGCGCTTAATAGTTAAATATTCACCGTGAGCCGACTTAAAAAGTTCAGCTAACAAATGGCAAGCCTTTTCCGGGCGGGTATGAGAGCCACAAGTATAGAAATCACAAGCCGCATAACCACATTCCGGCCAGGTATGGATCGATAAATGGGATTCGGCAATAATTACCACTCCACTAACTCCTCCATTACCGAAACGATAAAAAGAAGAGTCGAGTACCGTAGCTCCAGCTACTTCCGCCGCTTTAAATAAAGCCTTTTTGATAAAGACCTGATCCTTTAATATATCCTGATCGCATTGAGAAAATTCGGCAATAATATGTTTTCCTAAAGTTACTTGGGAAGAAGCCGTTAATTTCATAAACAAAATTCCTAAATATTTCTCCCTCGACTCAATTAAACTTGAGCCTCGTCGCTTTCCCCCTATATCCCCATTCTATCCAGCGACATTTTCTCCAAACTCTAGACCCTTTTGGCAAATTTAGCAAATTTTCCCGGTAAGCTTCTAAAAATTGTTTAAAACAAGGAATTAACCTCAATACCTAGGAAATATCGGTCTATGTTCAGCATAAATTGCCCAAGCTGCGGTAATCCGGTAGTATTCAAGTTAGAGAGCTCGCTCTATTCCACTTGCGAATGTTGCCAGAGCGTCCTTATGCGCCAAAATATGGACGTGCTCAATATAGGCAAAGCTTCCTGCGTCCAAGCCGATTCTTCTCCTCTAAAGATCGGCACTACGGGTACTTACAGAGGTATATCCTTTGAGATTTTGGGTCGTACCCAAGCTGTACAAAGTGACGGCTATTGGAACGAATGGTTTATATCTTTAAGCGACGGACGCACAGGTTGGATCAGTGAGTCTATTGGGGAGTATTGTCTCACAGTCGAAGATACTATAGAAGAATTTCCCGACTTTAACAGTACCTCTATAGGCTCTACTTTTACTTACAAAGATACAAATTATATTGTCGCCAACAAGGGACGAGCCCAGGTAACAGCCTTTGAAGGTGAGCTGAACTTCGATCCTCAAGGCTCTTACGACTTATATTATATAGACTTAAGAAGTTTTTCTGGTAAGGCCGGCACTATCGACTATAGCGATTTTGCCTCAGGCAAAGGCCAGCCGGAAATTTTTATCGGCGAATATTTGGATTTTAAGGATTTTAATTTCCATAATTTGCGCGACGAAGAAGAGATGGTGCGCCGTCGCTCGGAAACAGCCCGCAGTTTTAAGTGTCCTTCTTGCGGTGCTTCCCACGAGCTAAGAAGTGGTAAGATAGCCCGCTCTTATGTTTGCGAATATTGCGGCACTTGCGCCGATCTCTCTAACGACAGCGTCAAGCTTCTCTTCCAATATCAAACTAAACTAAGCGCCAACGCTATGCGCATTCCTTTGGGTGCCGAAGCTGTCTTTGAAGGAGTCAAATGGATCGTTATCGGAGCCCAAAAGAAATATTCCCAAGACGACGGTCTTAAAGAATATTGGGAAGAATATTTACTCTACAACGATTTGCAAGGCTACCGTTATTTGGAGTACAACGACGATAGCTGGAGTTTGAATTATATTATTCACAATGTTCCCTACATAGAAAGTGGGAGTCATCGCTACTTTGTTGCTCCCAACATTAAGAGCGACTCTATTACCTACGAAAATGTAACTTATAAACACTACTCGTCTTATGTAGGCCATGTCGAAGCGGTTATTGGCGAATTTCCTTACCTTGTCGTCAAGAACGAAGTCTCTAAAATGGCCGATTATATCGCCCCTCCTTACGGATTATGTTCCGAAGAAAACGGCGAAGGTCTTTTCTGGTCTAAGAGTGTCTATGTAAGTCCACAAGAGATAGCCGAAGCTTTCCACAATCCCGATTATAATCAAGTTAGTAACAAGATAGGCCTCCTTGAGCCCAGTAGAGTTAAAACTAAACTTTACCATTCACTGACTAACTTTGCTCTAGTTTCGGTTCTGATGTTAGTTTTTGTTTTGTTGGCTTTATGTCGAGATTCGAAGGTTGCCGATTTTAACGCTAGAGTCTATAGAGATCGAGACTCTTCCTTTATTAGCGAAGAATTTGAAGTGCCGGGCCATTTTGGCAATTTAGGTCTAACTTATAAATTTTATTGTCAGCCTACAGTTTGGGTAGAATACAATACCACTTTAGTTAATGTCAAAACTAATCAAGCGCGAGTTTTTGAAGCGGTAGGAGACTACTGGAGCGAAGAGGGCAAAACTGGAGGTACGAATCCAGTTTCGGTCTCTATTCCCAGTGTGCCTGGTGGCAGATATTGTTTGCGTATTACTCCGCGTATTGGCTTTGGCAACGACGAAGTAGGTACTATTTTTACTAACAATACAACTTCTAGATATACCAACAATAATAATATTGCTGAGCCAAGTATTTTGTCCTATGACGTAACGGTAAGGCGTAACGTGCCTTTTTGGAAGTTCTGGCTAATTGTAGAAGTTATTTTAGCTATAACTCCCATTTGGTACACCTTCAGTTACTTTAGCGAATATACCGAGCGCTGGTCAGATAGCGATCATTGCTTTGACGACGATTAAGCTTATACTTTAGTTAGGTAGTGATATATTTGAGCTAAGTTCAACGGCAGAAAGTGAGAGGGTGATTATGTTTAAAAATTGGTATGCCGTAGTTTGCTGGTCTTTGGGATTACTTTTTGTCATTTGCCAATTTTTTGGCTGTTTACCTATCGATTATACCGAAAAGACCGACGCTTCCAAAGATCCAGGAAGGACTGTCCGCAATAATCGCAGCGCTCACCGAGGTTTTTTCCATACGGTCTTTACTGGAAAATAGAGGCTACTTTATAACAAACCTCTTGGGCTAATATTTTTTATTCCACAATAATATGCACGCACTAATTCTTATATCAGTTTTTGTAGTGGCTACTTGTAGCCTCATCTATGAGCTTTTGGCCGGCACTTTGGCCAGCTACCTTCTAGGCGACTCGGTACTGCAATTTTCTACAGTAATCGGCACTTATATGTTTGCTTTGGGCCTAGGATCTTGGCTAAGTAAGTTTATAGAAAAAGATCTAAATAGTAAATTTGTGCGCTTGCAACTTACTATCGGAACTTGCGGAGGCTTATCCGGCGCTTTACTTTTCCTTACTTTTGGCTATACCAATGCCGGTAGTTTCCGCTTTATTCTTTATGCTGTAGTTAGCATAATTGGTTTACTAAGCGGTTTGGAAGTTCCCCTGCTGCTGCGTATACTTAAAGATAAGCTAGAATTTAAAGAATTACTCTCCCAAGTTCTCTCTCTGGACTATATAGGCTCGCTGATCGCCTCTCTACTTTTCCCCCTCTTCTTTGTCCCCTATTTAGGTCTAATTCGTACCTCGGCTTTTTTTGGCTTTATCAATGTCCTGGTAGCTGTAGGTTTTTTATACCTTTTCCCTATACATAAAAGTAAGCGCTATCGTCTTACTGGTGAAGCCATTTTAGCCGCTCTCTTACTAATTGCCACCTTCGTTGCCGCCAATCGCATAACCAGATTGGCCGAAGAGTCACTTTATACGGATAGTATTATCATATCCCGCCAAAGTCAGTATCAACGCCTGATTGTTACTCGCCGCAATAGCGACGTGCGCCTTTACTTAAATAATAATTTGCAATTTTCTTCCCAAGATGAAAGCCGCTATCACGAGTCGCTTACCCTTCCTCCTCTAAAAGCGGCTAAATCTGCCCAGAGGGTGTTAGTTTTGGGAGGCGGCGACGGCATGGCAGCCCGCGAATTGCTGCGCGATCCCAGAGTTCAGCATATAGATCTAGTCGATCTAGATCCGGAAATGACTAATCTATTTAGCCACCATCCTTTGTTGACCTCACTCAACAATAATTCACTTAATTCTCCCAAGCTGACTATCTTTAACCAGGACGCCTTTATTTGGATAGATAGTTGCCGCGATCTCTACGATGTTATTTTGGTCGATTTTCCCGATCCTAGCAATTTTTCTGTAGGCAAGCTTTATACGCGCAACTTTTTCCGCAAATTGATCGCCCATTTGCAACCTGACGGAGCCGGTTCTATTCAGTGTACTTCTCCTTACTTTGCTCGCCAATCTTATTGGTGTATTATCAACACTTTAGCCAGCACCGGAGTGGCTGTAAAGCCTTACCATGTCAACGTCCCCTCTTTTGGCGAGTGGGGGTTTTGTCTTTTTACTCATAAAAAAATCGATATTCCCCAGTGTTTGGGAGCTCGTTTTTTAACGCCCGAATTTGCCAAAGCTATGTTTGCTCTGCCTAAAGATATGGCTTATATGCCTACAGATATAAATCAACTCCATAACCAAATTTTAGTCCATTATTACGATAAAGATTGGCAGACGATGGAGCAATGATTTCCAGACGTACTTTCTTAAAGGCTTCTTTAATGGGGTGCTTAGGTTTATTAGCCTTTTCCGGAAGTGGTTGTAATCTTCTTACTGGCCCGGTTGAGCATTCCCGTTTAAATAATCAAAACCTGGCTGAACTTAATAATATAGACCATAACGGCTGGGCTAAGCTCAGTTGTGGGCCAGACATCTGGTATTGGCGGCGTGAAGACGCCTTTTATTTTAATCAAGCTCACCCAAGAGATAACTTTGCCCATTGGCCCTTAAGTAATAAAGTTACCTATACAGACGTAGCTATAATTGGAGCTGGCCCGGCAGGATTAGTCTGTGCCCATCATCTTGGACAACTGGGAGTCGATAAGATTATCTTGCTCGATAGTTGCCATAGGCCGGGCGGAAGTAGCCAAAGCTTCGATCCTGCTCAAGGGCGCAGTTTTTCGGGAGTTATCTCTCAGAATATTCCCTGGGCGACTGCTCGTTTATCCCTTCCCAACGATCAAGACGAAAAATTGCTCAATTTCTTGCTAGAGCAAAAAGTAGTCGAGGGGTTTGACGCCGCGTCAAGAGCCCAATATACTGATGGAGCTTTGGCCTTTTATCCTCAAGAACGCCTATTAAATGTCGGCCGCTGGGTTTTTGGCAATTATGATAGTACCGATAGACTATTGTCGGAGAACCAAGACCAACACCGAGCAGCTGACAATTTTGACAATTTCTTGGAACAAATGGAGAATAAACGTGGTCGAGACGGCAAATTGTATTTTACCTCACCGAAAAGTTTAGTTTCGGCCCAAGCCCAAGCTTTAGAGCAAATTACTCTCCAAGAATACTTACAACAAAATCATCTTTTAACTGAAGAAATTGAGCAATTTGTCAACAGAGTAGTTTACTCGGAAAGCGGTTTATCTATAGAACAAATTTCAGCCTGGGCAGGTTTATATCAACTTTGCCGCGACAAAGTGCGTATGACTAAGCCGCAAAGGCTTTTCCTAACTTGGGAGAGAGGCTGCGCCCAACTTTTAGAGCCACTCTATGAAAAATGGTATCAGTCTATCAAGACGTCAACCCATGTTCTCTATTGGCACGAAGATCGCCACCAGGGAGAACTCTTATGCTTAAACTTAAAAGATAAATGTCGTGAGCGGATAGTCGCCAAAGAAATAGTTTTTGCTAGCTCTACAGCCAATTTGGCTCAATTGTTGAATGTACCATTAAGTGACAAACTCACTTTTTGGAATGCTATAGCCTTTCAAACTAAATTGGAGCCTTTAACTTATAACCAAAAGTTTTTGAACGCTCCTTCGGCTTTTACCAGTCGCCTAAATAATCATCCCTCGACAATTTATATAGACAGCCGTTGCCAAAGACCAAGTTCCCTTCCCCATAAGCATACGATATTGCTGCGCCGCTGCCCTCAAAGGCTAGAAGCTAACCGTCTAGCCGACTATTTTACTCAAATAAGCTTGGAAACAGCTCCTTTTATAGACAACTTTGCCCAGCTAAGCCACGAATTTTGGACGAGCAATTTTGGGCCTTTCAGGGCAGCTTTGCCCAATAGAAAGCCAATTTGGCAAAATTTAAGCCAAGCTATCGGCCATTTTAGCCATTTACACTTGGCTTTAACTGACAGTTGCACTTGTCCCAATTTTGCTCAATCATTCGATAATGGGTGGCAAGCGGCTGAAATGGTCAATTTAGCCCTGCACCGTCAGCTTTAGTAGGAAGAGGCTGAGCAACGGCAGCTACTAGGCTTTTTAGTTGGGCAAATGTGGTAGCCGACATAATTTCAGGCGGCAGACAATTGTAAGCGATCCAATGGCGACGTAAGCGGCGCACGGCCGAGAGTTCGTCCGCCTCAGTATATTGTTCAGCTAGAGCAATATGTTTTTGTATAGCCTCTATCTTTTGGCGCAGCACCTCTGTCTGAGGCAGCGCCTCCGTCGCTTCTAGCTTAGCTAAGCGAAAGAGATCGTCCCTTGCCTCTTGGCCGCCCCCTTGGATATGTTGTTTAAAATGGGCGGCCAATTGGGCGAAGATCGCAGGTCGACCCAGAGCGGCCCGGCCAATCATTAGGCCGCGACAATTGGGCAAAGCAGCCATTTGAGAAGCAGAGTGGTAATCGACAATATTACCGTTAGCATAAAAAGGTACTGAAGAAGCTTGGGCAGCGGCTTTTAATTCGACTAGACGCACGGGGCCGGAAAATTTGTCGCTAGCTAAGCGAGCGTGCATAAAAACTTGGCTTACACCTAAATTTTGGAGTTGGCCTAACAATTCTGCTGTATTAAATCTATCCCAACCTAGCCTAAGCTTGATGCTGACAGGAATCTGACTATTGGCAGCTTTTACACAAGCACTAATAGCGTATTTAGCCAACTCCAAATCGCGCAGAAGGGCTGCTCCAGCTCCATTTTTGGTTACTTTGGCCATTTGACAGCCCATATTTAAGTTAAGCCCCGAAGCACCTAGATCGACTAGAATGCGACTGGCCTGATAAAGTTCTAAGGCCGACGAGCCAAAAATTTGTACCTGACGATCTTGAGGATCGTCCTTCCAGTCTAAAAGGGCCAAAGTATGTTGACGGCTACTTTTATTTAGAAGGGCTGTTGCTCCAATCATAGGCACAAAAGTACCAGCTAGACAGCCATAGTGGCGACAAAGTTCGCGAAAAGGCCTATCGGTTAAGCCGGCCATAGGAGCCAAATATAACTTAGGACAATTCTGCTGGGGCGTTTGTTTTACCATCAGTAAATTTCTCTTATCAGTAATTTTCTCTTTACAGTTCGTTTGCTTTTCGGACTACAGTGTGCTAAATTCGATCCCGGCCAGGAAAAAACAGAAAAAAATTTAGGGCCACTGTAGAGGCTGGTACTAGTAAATATGGAAGATTCCCAGAAAATTCGCGTTAAAGATTACCGAAATATCGTCATTTTAACTGGAGCGGGCATTTCTGTAGCTTCGGGAATTGCTCCTTTTCGCGGCCCCGGCGGTTTGTGGACCGATAAAGATATTGAAGAATGTGCTACTGCTCAGGCCTTAAGACGCAATCCCCAAAAAGTTTGGGAGGCCTTTTCCTTTGTGCGCCAAAAAGCCAACGAAGTAGCCCCTAACGCTGCCCACTTGGCCTTAGCTGAGCTGGAAAAACGCACTCAAAATACCTGGATACTTACCCAAAATATAGACGGTTTGCACCAAAAAGCGGGCAGCCAAAATGTAGTAGAGCTACACGGTACTATCCACCGCTCCCAATGTTGCCGGTATTGCACTCCTCCCTTCGAAGATAGGGAAACTAAATTCCATAAGTGTCAACACTGTGGTGCTCCTTTGCGCTACGACATAGTGCTCTTTAACGAATCTTTGGATCCGGAAGTAATAGCTACTTCTTACGACTTATTGGAGAGGGCCGATCTCTTTTTGGTAGTGGGAACTTCCGGTATAGTCTATCCCGCAGCCGGTTTTGTACCTATTGCCAGAAGAGCCGGTGCCAGAGTTATTATTGTTAATTTAGAAGAATTGGACTACAGAGGCGGATCCATAGAGCAAATCAATGGCAAAGCCGAAGTTATTCTGCCCCATTTGTTCGATTATAATTAGAGCAGAACTAATAAGAGTAACAAAATGAGCAAAGGTATAAATAAGCGCCAAAACTCATAGCGTCTAATATAAACTCGGTAAGGTACGATTCCATCTTGGCAAGAGATCCAACCGTGCCATAAACGCCAATGATTGGTTCCCGGCTTACCCTGACTATCGCCTAAAATAGCCGGTTCGTAAATTCTAATTAAACAGGGGAAAATAAAAAAAGGCTCATACCAGACACTAGCTCCCATTAAGAATGAAGCCACCCGCTCGGCTCCCCACTCTTGCCAATCGATAAGAGCTTCTCCAGGCTTAACGTAACGGGCCCGCCGCCTATTTTCCATTTTAGGTTGGGGCTGGGCTTGAGCTCGGCCTAAAGCAATATCGTCAACTACTCTAAGCATAAGACAAGCCGCATTAGGTAAAACACAATCAGCCAATTCACTACAAGTCACGTTGGGAGGTATATTGTAGGAATTTTTAGCCAAAATAGGGCCGGTATCTTCACCTTCGTCTACTTGATGGACTACATATTCATTCTCTGAGCAACCATCATAAAACATCCAAAGCCAAGGATTGGGCCCTCTATAAGTGGGCAAAGAAGAAAGATGTAAATTTATAGTTCCATACTTAGGTATTTCGAAAATATCAGGCGGCAAAATAATAGAAAAATTCGATATACAAATTAGATCAGGCTTTAAGTGCTTAATAAAACGCAATAATTCATGATTATATTCCCGCTTGGTAGAGAAAAAGGGGCAGCCGTAATATCTGGCAAACTTCTCTAAGTTGCCAGCCCCTTTACCAGCCCTAAGCCAGTTTTCTAAAAGGCTTTGGCCAGTGCGCCTGGGCTGAGAATGGATGATCCCCACGATCTTGTGAGCTCCAGCCAACACTTGCAAAACGGTGGTAGAAAAACGTCCGTCCATACCAGCAAAGACTATGCGCAATTTGGGAATTTCTTGCTCTTTTTCCTCTTCACAGCCAGAATTAGGGCTAGATTCGGTAGGAGCCGGGGCCAAGTCGGGCTCTTTTAGCTCAACTGAGCTTTTTTCCCCAACCTCTTCTCCAGTAGATATTGGATACTCTACCGGCCCCTTGGTAGCTTCGCTTTCTGGTTCACTCAACGATTTTATAGCCTGGTCAACTAAAGGCTGGTCTGTATAGAAAGATAAATCGTGGCCCAAAGATTCGGAAAAACATTGGAAAAAAAGCTCAGCGTCGGTCTCCTTCCCAACTTGAGGCGAAGTTGCCTTTTCTTCTTTTTCAACTTGGTTTTTCTCCAGGCCCATATGGCTTAACTCCTTAACAAATATTGAGCTTTTTTGACCATAAGCCCGATATTATCCCTCCTCTTGGCAATATCTATATCTACCAAGCCAAATAATAATATAGCTCCACGACAAGAGCAAAAAGACCAGTCCCCAGGCGAACCAACGAACAATTAAGGTATTTCCAACCTAATTGGTGTGGATACCTATTCCCACTGCTAACTTGCTAGCTGCGACAATTAGTTGCTTACTATCCATAGTGTTAGCTTGGCGAATAGCAATACCGATAGAAAGCTTAACGCCATCAATATTAGCGGCTGTAAGTTTTACCCTGTCAGCTAAGTTTTTAGCTGCCGTCATACCGCTACCAATCATAAAGACGGCGAAATCATCTTCACCTACTAAGCCGGGAATATCATTATCGCTCAGGAAAGCATTAGTCAGAGCGGCTACATCTTTACGAATTTGCAAATAGGCCTCTTTGCCCTTAGCTCTAAGCTCCGCCAAATTATCAAAGCGAATATAGACTACGGTACAATCTTCGCCAGACTCGTTAGCCATATTTAACTCGTCGTCAAGGATACTCATGAAAGCATCCTCACCGCAGAACTGCGTATCTACATCTACGCCGTCTTCGTCAAGCTTTATTTCCAGCTTAAATGGAGCCGCAGGAGCAGCTGGAGCGGCAGCTTTGCCTATACTTAAACGCGAAGGAGTAGCCAAAGTTTTGGAAGTGTTGTGACTAGGAACTGCTAAACGCTCGATTCTGCCTCCATCGGGTGCCACAGTGGGAGTACGCAAAGGACGAGAAGCCGCACCGATACTGGCTCCTTCCAAATTGATAGATACTGCCGCCGCTCCGGCTCTTTTTTGCTGTACACCGATAGTAGGGGCTGAAGCGCTAGCAGCAGCTGCTGCTTGTTGGGTAGCGGCAGTAATTTTGGGTATACTGATACCTGGCAAGGTACCGGCTACAGCACCGGCCGGAGTAGCTCCCACAGGGGTATTGCGGCGGATAACCAGTTTTTCTTCTGGGGCCTGTTCTACTACAGGAGCAGAAGCCGCTTTAGTAGCCTCAGTTACTTTTTCCGATCGGGCTATCCTATTACCGCCAGCCACACGAGCATCGCGGAAAGCGCGACTCAATACAGCTCTAAGCATCTTAGGATCGTCGGAATCTTCAGGGAATAAAGTCCAGGCAACTAAAGCAGTGGCCGGTTCTTTCGTATAGGGAAGTTCTATTTGGCTAATGAAAGTTTGCAAAGTTTTGGCCATGCGCACACCTTCATCGCCATTGCGCTCTTGAGCAATTACACCAAAGACGCCATTATCTAAGTGGCACAAGATAACATTGGGCTCTTTAGCTAAAGCCGATTGTAAAAGAGCTCCCATTTTGTAAAGAAACTCTATATTAAAATCTTCACTATTAGTATCTAAAACCCGACTGGCCTGATCGACTGTCACCATAAAAGCGCACAGAGGCTGTTCGATCATAAAGCAACCGCGACTCATATCTACAAGCTTGTGCTCGAAATAGTCACGATTCCACAAGCCGGTACGAGTATCTATATCTTTAATCTTACGCTGACGCAGACGATCTAAGGCTGCAGCACCTTGCTCAGAGATCTCTTGCATACGCTCTAAGCCTTTTTCGAAGTTGCGTTTAGCCTCATCTTTACTGGAATTGCGACTACGCCCCAGCAGAATCAGGCCTCTAAATTCACCTTGCCAGACAATAGGGACACCGACATTCATTTCGATATCGCGCAAGTCTTCCACTAAATCGGGGAAAGTCTCTTGGAAGAGTGCATCTTTGCTGACCGATTTGTAAAGGAAGGGAGCTTTACCGAAACTTTCTACAAAATCACCCATACTGTTGCGATTGAAACTGCGCAAAGCGAAAATGCTGGGATCGTTAATAAGTTCGCTGCGCATAAGCTCTATATGGCGTCCGTCCATAGAAAGGATCCAACAGAGAGCGCGAGGCAACTGGGTAATACAGCGCATGTGGGCCAGCACATATTCACAAATCGAATCTTCGGACATGCTGTCCATTTCTGCTGGCGGAGCTTTAATATTTATCTTGGTAGTTAAACGCTTCATATAAAGGGCCGCGACAATAATGGCGATAAAAGCACCGATAGCTCCGCCATACAAGATTTTTTGTGTATGCAAGCCCTTCTCAATAAACTCTTCCTGGGTCATAGCTTCGACCAAGGCGGGATGATTTTCGGGAAGTTCTTCTTTCAATCGTTCCAGACGCTTATTGGCATCATAATATTTGCGGGATCTGGTATCGATCTTTACTTGCAAAGCCATAGCCTTGTAATAATTGGGCTTTAACATGCAAGCATCGGCGACAAGCTTGGAAGCTTCGCTGTAATACTCCTGATTATAAGCAATTACAGCCATATAATAGACAGCCTCGGCGTCGTTACCGTTGCGATCCAACATCTCTTGCCAAAGGGTCTGAGCCTCGTCGTATTTGCTATCTTCAACTAAGCATTTGGCATATTCGCGCTTAATACCAAAATCGTTAGGATTAAGCTTAACCAAGTTTTTATAAGCGCGTGAAGCATTGGAATAATTCTTTAATTGCACATAAACTTTAGCTAAGAACTTCCAACCTTCGGGCCACTCCGGCGCCAAGCGGGTAGCCTCTTCCAAATAAATAATGGCCTGGTCGTAGGCAGCTGAAGTGGCAATAGCCCCAGCAGCTTTCCTCGTTAAAAGCTTAGCTCTTTTAAGTTTTTTAGATTCTTGGGCCGCTTTAGCTTTAGCTGCCTTATCCTTAGCTCCGGAAACCGGTTTAGCATTGAGAGAATCCGATACAGAGAAAATAATCGACCAGCCTAACAGCAATACAGCCAAATATTTACCCAATACAGACAGTATAGATAGGCCACATCGGCTCGATATGGTGACGCCGCTCCTCATAGCAAACCTTTCTTTGATAGAATGAAAATACTGATACTCTAAAGCCATCACTATTTTCCGCAGCTGTAAGCAGCTTGCCTTTCAAAAAATGACAATTGTGAAAAAAACATTTCCATTTTGTTACTACACTTAGGTGAAAGGCAAGCCTATCGACTTAATAACTATTCTTATTCACTCCACATTACCGCTTCATGAACCTCGTCACGATCTAAGAGCTCTTCGGCTTGGCGGCAAAGTTGGGCCAAACGCTCAGAAACGTGCGGAGCTCGCTCAAACTGGCGCAAAATATCTAAGGTACGGCGCATAACTTTTATGAGATCGCCTTCATTTTCGTCGCCTAAAAATTCGCGCACATCTCTCCAGGAAGTTCCCCGGCACCAGAACTCGGTAATACCTGAAAATGTAGAGTTAATCAAAACGGGCACATGGACATCGTAGCGCTCTTGGAGAGCTTCTACGTCGGAAGCTATAGCACAAATAGCCTGAATAGTCCATTCAGCATTTTTAGAAGGCTCCAAAGGTCTCATCATAGAGACGCGAGCGTCGCCTAAAACCAAAGCCGCCGCTACTCCTGCCAACTCGGCAGGTTCCAGCTCTTCCAAAATACCAGAAAGTACAATTTCACCTAACAGCAAAATGTTAGTTGCTCTCAGAGAAGCTACCATTTCACCTTCCCAAGTAGGACGGTGATCGAGCATATAACCAACTTCGGAAAGGACAGCTTCCAAGGCCATAAACTGACGCCAGTAAGAAGTACGTGATCTCTCAATAAGTTCTTCTAATTCTTCTTTGCGCTTGATAGCCTTTTGGTAAAAGCGATACATCTTGGCACAACGGATCCTATGCTCACAAGTTTGGCAGTGCATAGTAGCAATCTTTTCCGCCAGACGATCGCGATCTTCAACATCTTGGGCAAATTGTTTACTTAACTCTTCACCGCAATTATCAAGCTTATTTTTCATTACTTTGATTGAGCGATTGAGATTATCAAGCTTGCCCCGCAAGTTCTTCCAGTCGTTAACGTCGCCAAGCTTTTGATCACTACAATATAAAGTGCTATTCTTCTTAATTTCAGCCATTACCCCGGCATACAAGTCGGCATATTCGCCTTTATTTTGCTCAATGACAAATTGACCAAAAGAGCGCTCGATAAGCTCACGAGCTTCATCGCGGGTATGGACTTGCAACAAATTAAGTACCATACCGTAGACGGGAGTAAAACGACTGACCAAAGGATCGGCTCCGGCTCTAGCCAAAGTGCCAACTTCGTCTAAATCTTCGTAGTCGCTGTGAATAACTACTACATGACCGACTTCGTCCATACCCCGACGGCCAGCGCGACCAGACATTTGTAAAAACTCACTGGCCGTCATAGGACGCAAACCTTCGTCGGAGTTTTTAACAATAGCAGAAATTACCGTCGTTCTGGCCGGCATATTGATACCAGCAGCCAAAGTTTCGGTAGCGAAAACGACTTTTATAAGGCCTTGCCTAAACAGATTTTCAACCAAGCCTTTTAAAACGGGCAGTAAACCGGCATGGTGCGCGGCTACACCGCGACGGATATGCTCTAGCTGGGTACAATCGGCCAAAGTGGGATGTTCTTGAACGGCAGCATCTATAGCCGCATTGAGAGCTTCAAAGTGCTCGGGAGAAAGCTTGACTGCCTTAGAGCAAAGCTCAGCCGCTTCGTCACAGCGACGGCGTGAGAATAAGAAATAGATGGCCGGCAGCATATCCTTCTGATCCAACACAGAGACCACAGAACTGTAAACTGCCCGCTTGTCCATCTCGGCTTTTTCGCGTTGCAAACGGCGATCGTAACTGCTCTTTTCTCCATTCAAGCGGGCGGCCAACTTTTTGGCTTTGGCTTCCTCTACTTTGCGGCGCAATTTACTATTGATATGGCCGCGCTTATCCAACAACTTAAAGATCTGACCATCTACAAAATAGTCGATCAATAAAGGCACCGGGCGATAAGAAGATTCTATCAAACTTGTCGTACCGTGTATTTTATTCATCCAGGCACAGAGCTCTTTAGCATTGGCAACAGTGGCAGATAAGGCAACTAATTGTACCTGAGCTGGAGAGTAAATAACCAATTCTTCCCAAACTGTACCGCGATCGGGATCATTCATGTAGTGACATTCATCGACAATAACCGATTCGACGTAAGTTAAATTAGAGCGCACATCGCCCAGCACCGTGCCATAAAGCATATTGCGATAAACTTCAGTAGTCATAACCACAATATAGGCATTTCTATTAATAGAAATGTCGCCGGTAAGCAAGCCAACCTTATCTTCACCGTAAATAGCTCGCAAATCGGAGAATTTTTGGTTGGAAAGCGCCTTTAAGGGCGTAGTGTAGAAGCAACGCTTACCATGTTGCAAAGCTCTTCTTATAGCATATTCGGCTACTACAGTTTTACCCGAGCCGGTAGGAGCGCACACAATAGTGCTTTCGCCTCTGTCAATAGCATTGATAGCCTTAATTTGGAAGCGATCTAAGGGGAAGTCGAACAATTCTTTGACATTGAGCAGCGGCTCAGGCAAAGGCTCCTCTTCAGCAATCTTTTCGGCACTCTTATTATTTTTTTTCTTGCGCTCCTTTTTGCCGACCAACGCAGACTCTTCTTGGACTGTAACTTCAGAAGTTTCGGCAGTAGGCTCGGTAGCTACGTCAGTAGCAGGCTCTGTAGCTACTTCGGCAGTAGGCTCGGTAGCGACATCGGCAGCTACTTCAGCGGCAGAATCGGTAGCTACTTCGGTGACAGAATCGGCGGCTACGTCGGTAGCAAAATCGGTAGCCACTTCAGTAGCAGAAGCGGTAGCGACATCGGCAACAGGCTCAGTAGCTGCTTCAGTAGCAGAATTGATAGCTACTTCGGCGGCAGAATCGGCGGCTACGTCGGTAGCAAAATCGGTAGCCACTTCAGTAGCAGAAGCGGTAGCGACATCGGCAACAGGCTCAGTAGCTGCTTCAGTAGCAGAATTGATAGCTACTTCGGCGGCAGAATCGGCGGCTACGTCGGTAGTATCCTCTGCTTGAGCAGGCAGAACGGCGCAGGGAGCAATCGCTTCCAGTTTGGCTTTATGTTTTTCGGGTACTGGCTCTAAAGTTTTTTTGTCCGGCTCTCCGGAGCAAAATACCTCGGCCAGCTGATCCAATTCAGGACTAGGATCACAAATATGCAAAATCAGGGCGGGAGCTTTTAAGGCTCCTTTGGGTGGTTGAGGAGCAGCTAAAGTCCCCTTGGGCCCTCGGGGAGCCGGAAGAGCCTTGGGAGAGCACTGAGCAGAAGCTAATTCAGATTCGCTCTGATTCTCCTCTTTTTCCGCTTCAGTGACTTTAGCGTCGACTCGATTAGGCTCAGAATTAGACGCTTCGTTTTCAACTTCCCAATGGCAAGATTCGGTGTGCATATTTTCTTCCATAGAGCTATTCCTCATCATTTTCTTTCACTAAAACAACAACTGAAAAAATAGTAATTGGATAAAATTTTAGGGCTCGTAACCCAAGTTGGTGGCCAGCCAACGCTCGGTTTCTTTGAGAGTCCGCCCGCAACGTCTACTGTAATCCTCCACTTGTTCGCGGCTTATCTTTCCTAAGGAGAAATAGCGAGCCCAAGGAGCGGAGAAGTAGAATCCACAAATGGAACTGGCCGGATCTAGTGCATAATTGCCAGTTAAACGTATGCCTATACGCTCTGTAGGCTTAAGTAACTGCCAAATAAGCTCTTTGTTGGAGTGATCCGGGCAAGCGGGATATCCGGGAGCCGGCCTAATTCCCCTGGTGTGGTGAAGCAATATATCCTGCACAGAAATAGCTTCAGGATCAGCATACCCACAGACAGAGCGAACCCTCTTGTGCAAACATTCGGCGGCAGCTTCGCAGAGCCTATCAGCTAAGAAACTGACTAACAACACGTGATATTGATCATTTTGCTCTTCATATTTAGCCTTTAGCTCGGACAACCCCGCACCAGAAGAGACGGCAAACATTCCCAGCCAATCTTTTCGCCCACATTCTTGGGGAGCCACAAAGTCGGCCAAAGCCAAACAAACTTCCAAATTTTCGCTTTGCTGACGCAAGGTGGGCAGAATAGCCATAGGCTCACTGTCGCTTTCTTGGCTATAGAGTAAAATATCATCCCCAGAAGAGACGGCCGGCCAGAATCCGTAAAGGCCTCGCACTTTTAGAGCCTGGGTACGCATAATATATTCCAAGACACTGCGAGCGTCAGCGTAAAGCTTACTGGCTCTATCTCCAACTTCAGCATCGTCAAAAATGGCAGGATAGCCACCCTTCAAGCCCCAAGCAGCTAAAAACTCTTGCCAACTTATATAGTCGGCCAATTCACGTAAGTTAAAATCGACAACTTTTACCGCAGGGTCTTGAGGCTTGGCAATATCGGAATCGACTCGCCAGTTGAAATGGGGAGCTCTCTTTCTAGCTTGGGCTAAACTGTGCAAAGTTAAGGTATGTAAGCGGTTCTGCCACTGCTCACGTAGAGCCTCTTGCTCGGCTCTGACAGTAGCTTCATAAGTGGAACAAGTCTCACTATTGAGAAGACTATTCACAACTTCAGTCACTAAAGAGGCATCGGGAACGTGAACTACCAAGCCACTGTAATAGGGGGCTATTTTCACTGCAGTATGAATAGGAGAAGTGGCTGCTCCTCCAACCATAACGGGAATCCGTAAGCCTGCAGTTTCTAAGCATTTGACCACATTAACGATCTCATCCAAAGAGGGAGTTATGAGAGCGGATAAGCCAATCATTTGGGCTTTAGTTTCGATAGCTTTATTCACAATATCTGATTCGGGTACCATAACTCCCAAGTCTTCGACCTGGAAACCGTTACATCCCAAAACGACCGAAACTATGTTCTTTCCTATATCATGAACATCGCCTTTAACGGTGGCCATTAAGATACGTCCGCGCAGTTCTTGTCCGTCTTGGCTCTCGGCAAAGTAAGGCTCCAAATAAGCTACGGCTCTTTTCATTACTCTGGCACTCTTAACCACCTGAGGCAAAAACATTTTGCCACTGCCAAAGAGCTCTCCCACATGGCGCATCCCCCCCATAAGAGCTTGTTCAACTACTTGCAAAGGGCTCATACCCTCAGCTATAGCTTCTTTTATATCTTGATCCAAATAGTCGGTAAGGCCGCGCACCAAAGCATTTTTTAAGCGTTCGGCTACTTTAGCTTGACGCCAATCATCTTGGGAAGAGATAGCAGCGGTTGAAGAGTCGGCCCGGTGGCGCTCGGCAACTTCTAAAAGACGTTCGGCAGCTTCGGGATCTTTGTTAAGAATGACATCTTCAACAGCTTGGCGCAAATCGGGAGCCACTTCAGCATAATTTTTCAGCATAGCGGCATTGACTATTCCCATAGTCAGACCGGAGAGGCAAGCATAATGCAAGAAGACAGCGTGCATAGCTTCGCGAGCCGGATTGTTGCCACGCAGCGAAAAAGAGATATTGCTTATACCACCATTAGTCATAACGCCGGGCCAAGCTCGATTTACATAAGCTACAGCTTCAATAAAATCGAGACCGTAAGAAGCGTGACTCTCCATGCCAGTAGCTACCGAAAGTACCGCCAAGTCGAAAACAATTTCCGAAGGAGCAAATGCTAATTCATCGATCAAAATATGGCAAGCTCTATCGACAATCTCTTTTTTGCGCTCTAAAGTATCGCCCTGGCCTTTTTCATCAAAGCACATAATGACGGGCAAACCGCCCAAACGGCGAATTTCTAGGGCCTTGCGCTTAAATTCGCTCCCACCTTCTTTGAGGGAAATGGAGTTGACTAAACTGCGTCCGGCCAAAGATTTTAAGCCAGCTACCAATACCTCCCAATGGGAGCTGTCCAGCATAATAGGCACTGAAGCAATATCGGGTTCGGAAGTTAAAAGCCGTAAAAAGTGCTCCATTTCCTGCACAGAATTGTGCATAGAGTCATCTAAATTGACATCGATAACGTTGGCCCTATTTTCGACTTGGCGGCGGGCTATAGCTAAAGCGGCCTCGTAATCTTTGGAGCGAATCAAGCGAGCAAATTTAGCTGAGCCAGATAAATTACAGCGCTCACCAATCATGGTAAAAGAGGCGGCCGAATTGGGCTTATCGGCTAAACTGCCTCCAGGAAGGCGATACAATTCTAAACCGGATAAGAGAGCCGGAGTTGGCCGGACTTCGGGAATACCCCTAGGTGGCAAACCTTTTACGCCTTGAGCCATAGCCCTTATATAATCTGGTGAAGTACCACAACAACCGCCTATTAAATTGAGCCAGCCTTTTTTGACATAATCGACCAAAACTCCGGCCATATGCTCGGGAGTTTCATCGTAGCCGCCTTCAGCATTAGGTAAGCCGGCGTTGGGGTAACAACTGATGCCACAATTAACCAAGCTATTTAAGCTTCGCAAATGAGGGGCCATCTCTTGAGCACCTAAAGCACAGTTCATCCCCACTAAAAGGGGCTGGGCATGACATACGGAAGCCCAAAAAGCTTCTAAAGTTTGGCCACAAAGAGTACGCCCCGATTTATCGGCAATAGTTACAGAGATCATCAAAGGCAGACTCTGGCCAGTCTTTTCTCGAGCTAAATCCAAAGCATAGATGGCCGCCTTGGCATTTAGAGCGTCGAAGACCGTCTCCACCAAGAAGAGATCGACCCCGCCTTCTTGCAAGGCCAAGATCTGCTCTAAATAGGCTTCCACCATCTCATCAAAGGTGATTGAGCGCACGGAAGGATCTTCGACGTCGGGAGACATCGATAAGGTTTTGCCCGTAGGCCCTATAGAGCCGGCCACCCAAGCTTGCTTACCAATATTTTCAGGCTTACTAAGAAAATCTTTGATGGCTTGACGCGCATTGTGAGCAGCCGCCAAATTCATTTCTCGCACTAAATGCTCGGTTTGATATTCGCTTTGGGAAACTCGCTGAGCTCCGAAAGTACAAGTCTCGATTATATCGGCACCGGCTTCTAAATACTGACGATGGATATCCTGGATAACCAAGGGCTGAGTAATTGAAAGGAGATCATTATTGCCTTTGAGATTTACCTGATGATCTTGAAAACGCTCTGTGCGGTAGTCGCTCTCCCCCAATTTATAGCGCTGCACCATAGTACCCATAGCCCCATCGAGCACTAAAACTCGCTCTCTGAGAGCATCTTGCAAAGCTAATTCGGACATATTATATTCGAAACTTTTATTCCATTCTGCTGACGCTTCGTTAGGTTTTTCGCAGCTTCTCTTTCGGGGCTATATTTGGCCCAGCTATTAAAACCTCATAAGCTATAAGTCAAACTATTTAAACACTCTCGGCCTACAGCCTCGCCCCCAAAAGCCCCCAAACTCTAAAGCTGGCGGCCAAGAGCCTGCTCGCCTTTCGTTGCTTGAACTTTTTATACCTTCATAAAAGCGATACAAGACAGGAAAGAGCCGTTTTAGCGCCATTTCCTGGCAAGAAGGAAAGCAATAATTTGTAAAAAAAATCCCTTTATGAAGAAAGTGCTAGTCACCGGCGGCGCAGGTTTTATTGGTGCCAACCTATGCAGAGCCCTCTTGCAAAGAGGATATTCTGTCACTGTACTTGATAATTTCTGTACCGGACGACGGGAAAACTTACAAGGACTCGATTTAGCAATAATAGCAAGCGACTTATGCTCAGTCCCCGACTTGCCCGATCATTTTGACGCAGTTATCAATTTAGCCTGTCCAGCTTCCCCTCCGGCTTACCAAGCCATTCCTTTGGAGACTCTGTGGGTGGGGGCTGTGGGTGTACGCAACGCCCTGGATATAGCCCGCCACTGCCAAGCCCGCTTTTTACAAGCCTCCACCTCGGAAGTTTACGGCGAGCCTTTGGTTCATCCCCAAAATGAGGCTTATCGCGGCAATGTAAGTTGTACGGGACCGCGCTCTATGTACGACGAATCGAAGCGCTTTTCTGAAGCTTTAATCAACGCTTATTCTCAGCAATACGGAGTCTCTACAGCTATAGCCCGTATCTTCAATACTTATGGCCCTTACATGCGCCCCGACGATGGCCGCGTTATCACCAATTTTTTTAGCCAAATTCTTAACGATAAGCCACTAACTATCTATGGAGACGGCCATCAGACTCGCTCTTTTTGTTTTGTCGACGATACCGTAGAAGGTTTGCTTAACTTATTGTTTTCTCAAGAGAGCGGCCCTATAAATATAGGTAATCCTGGCGAATTTACTATGCTGGAACTAGCCGAAGCTATTGGCCAAGTATGTGGCAAAAAACCTCAATTCACCTATAAGCCTTTACCTGGCGATGACCCTACCCGTCGCTGTCCCGATATTTCCGCCGCTAAAAGATTGCTGGGCTGGACTCCCCAAGTTTCGCTAACAGAAGGATTAACCAAAACTTATCGGTGGATAAAAAATCAATTTAGTTCACATAAGATTAACTGATCATTCAATATATTTCTGCTATAATGCTTGAGTAATGATAAGAAAGATGTTAGCCCCCAACTTTAAAGTAACTTCTGTGGCTGACGTAGATCTCGCCAGCCTGACCGAATTGGGAGTCAAGGGGATTCTCCTCGACTTCGATAATACTTTGGTAAAGTGGAACGGCACCTCTTTGCCCAATGCTGTAAGCAACTGGGTAAAGGGAGCTAAAGCGGCTGGTTTTAAGCTCTGTATAGTTTCTAACGCCGTTACCAGGCGCTTGGAAAAGATTGCCAAAAGGCTGGGTATTCCTTTTGTTCCCCAAGCTCTCAAGCCTTCAACTTTAGGTATTCACCGAGCCCTGAAGCGTCTCTCCCTCAGCAGTCGAGAGGCTATTATGGTTGGCGATCAACTTTTTACGGACGTTTTGGCCGGCAATTGCTGCGGTTTACATACCGCCTTAATCAGACCCAAAAATGTTTCCGAGCAATGGTGGATGAAAGGGGTACGCTGCTTGGAAAATTTGGTAATTTCCCAAATGAGTGCCTAATTGCTTTGTATAAAGAAGCGACCATCGCCTATAAGCTGAAAAAGTGCTGTTTTCCCTGGCTACCAAGCTGCGCGTGGCCTAGTAGTAAGAGAGAATGGCGAAAACCCACAGGCGACGGTCGTTTTTTTAGCTCCAGTGCCTCACTTGATTGGAGAAAGCGTAACACTTAAAAGAAGAAATTCCAGCGCGAATCTCCACGCCGCTATTTTTTCGGATCTTTTTTCGAGTTGCTATGGCTTTATTTTTGATAAAAGTACCGTTGCGGCTGCCTAAATCTTGCAATATTACTTGATCGTCAGCCGATATGGCTACGCGCAAGTGTAAGCGAGACATCTTTTCGTCTGCTTCTACATGGATATAGGTTCCTTCGCCGCGCCCAATTATAGCTCCGTCGAGAGGGATCCCCCAAATTTGGCCTTTCAAGGGCCCCTGACAACACTCTACCATACCGACAACGATATTCTCTTGTTGATCGGCCCAGGCTATTTCTACTTCAGAAAACCCATCTTCAACATAAACAATACGAGCCACAAAAGGGGCCAACGTTTGGTATATGCTCGCTTCGGTACTATTTTTAACGTTTTCCAAGAGGTTGGAAATATAAGAATCGGGGACTTTTTTCGATTTATTAAAAGGTACTAAGACGAGGTTAGGAATAAAAACTCGGCCGTCAAGTTTAGCTTTATTGTCCAGAATGAGCCTTTGAGCAGCGCGGGAAGCCTCCAAATAGTGGGGATTGACGCCACTATCTTGCCCCTCAATCTTTTTTTCTATCAATTTTTCTAATTTACGAAAAAGTCCCATTAGCCAACCAAACAAATTTAGTCCTCATCTGCGAAATAAGCATCTTTAACCTCGCCCATTTGGGCAGCCTTGCGCAAACGCAACTGACCACAGGCAGCATCGATATCAGAACCTTTTTCGCGACGCAGAGTACAACGCAAACCCAACTCCTGAACACGTTCTTGGAAACGACGCACCCTATTAGCAGAACTGCGTTTAAATGTAGGATGATCGACAGCATTCCAAGGAATAAGATTGACTAGAGCTCGCAGCCCTTTTAACAAATTGACCAATCTAGTAGCATCTTCCAAACTGTCATTGACACCTTCAAGCATAACATACTCGAAAGTAATCCGTCTGCCTACTACCTCCTGATATTGGCGACAAGCTTTAATAAGCTCTTCTAAATTCCAACGTCTGTTAACTGGCATCAATTGAGAGCGCAAACTATCAGTAGTAGCGTGCAACGAGATAGCCAATTTTAAAGGATATTGCCATTGAGTTAAACGCTCTATCCCCGGAACGACACCACAAGTAGACACAGCAATATGGCGCATACCTACCCCAAAACCGTCGCCACAATTTAAAAGTTGAATAGCTCGCCAAAGATTATCAATATTGTTAAAGGGTTCGCCTATGCCCATAAAAACCACATTGGCAACTCTTTCACCACAACTATCTAGACGGCGCTGAATTTGCAAAGCTTGATCGACTATTTCCCAAGCTTGCAAATTACGTACCAAACCGGCTTTACCAGAAGCGCAAAACTGGCAAGCCATAGCGCAACCAACCTGGCTGGAAATACATACGGCAACCCGTCCAGGCCCTAAATGCTCTAAATAGCGCATCTTTACGCTTTCGACCATGTTGCCATCCGGCAGCAAAAACAAAAATTTAGAAGTATCTTGTAAAGATTGTTTAGGATTGGCAAATTTTAAGTTAGGAATAGAAGCCAGTTGCTGTAAACGAGAGCGCAGTTTGGCCGATAGATCAGTCATTTCCTCAAATTCAAGGACTCGGCGAATGTAAATCCAGCGCAAAAATTGGCCTACTCTATATTTTGATTCACCCAATATAGCAAAAAATTGCTCCAACTCTTCCGGAAGCAGATTCTTCAGATTAACCTTCCCTTGAATATCCAAATGTTCTTTAAATTGCTCTTGCAACTGAGAGCGCAAACTGGCGATAAATTCTGCGGTATCGGGACGAGCCATAGTTTAAAATAAGTCCATTTCTACAATATGCCAACCTTTATCTCCGGGAGCGTAAACAAAACGGCCCAAGCGCAGAGATATGGTCATATAATGAATTTGCTCGGCCGTTTCTTCCACAAAATCCATAGATTTGGAGCTAATAATGGGGACAGCCGAAGAGACCTCAATATTGCCATTTTCCAAAGTTCTGTATTGACAAAATTCCAGGGTAAAGGGATCTAAAATATAATCTTTATTATTAAATATGTCAGTATGAAAAGCTTTATAGGCCTCACGGATCTCTTCGGCAGCCTGGGGATTCTCTTTGTGGCGCTGAGCATATTCCAAAGCCGAGCTTTCTATACACTCGTGCAACATGGCCAACACCTTGTCGACATCCTTATGCTCATAAGCTGAGTAAAGCTCACTTAAATTGGCCTTTATCTGAGCTTTGACTTGAGCAGAAACGGGTTTATCTGTAGATGGCAAGCGTCGGGCCGAATTATTGGGAATTTCCGGCACATAAACATCTACATCGTCGTTAATAGGAAAACGCTCAGCTTCATTTTGCTCAGCCCATGACGGTAATCCTAATGCTGCCACTATAGCCAAAGTACAAATAGCACTTCTAGACCAACAAGCCCAATTTGTCTTCTTCACGCTCTCTCCACCTTTTCTGCTCTTATGTTGCTATCGAAAGACCTTTAACTAACTGAGAGCCATTATAGACGTACAGCCCCCAAGCGGCAAGCTTCCCCCCATTATTAGGCCGATTCTAAGTTAAAGAAGAAAGATTGGCCAAAGTTTCTGCTTTAAATTTGTCTATTAAGTTGCTTAAGTAGGTAGCCGGACTAAGTTGCCTTTGCTCCAACAAGGGAGATAAATCCATAAACAGCTCCAACATATTGGCTTTATCGGGGGCATAAGCATCGGCATAGGTAGCGTTAGCTTCTCGACGTCCACGAGTGGCCCGGTGATAATTTTTACCGCCGCTAATTTGAGAATCATACAATTCCATAAGAGCATAATTCAAATTAGGACGCCCTCCTACATCAAAAGTTCGACGCTCAGTTAAAGGCAACCAATCTAAGCTGCGCCAAACTTCGCCACCATAAAACTCTTGCGGGTAATACTCTTCTCCTAATTCGCGCAAAGCTTCAATAACTAAAAGTACCACAGCTAGGTGAGTTTTATGGCGATCGGCCAAATTATGCGTAAAAATAACTTGGGGACGGGCAGCTTTTATAATATTTTTTAAGTCAGCTTTTACATCTTTGCGCCTTAAACTGCGTACCTGAGCGCTGGTATACCCCAAAGCAGCTAAAGCGGCATAATTACCTAAATAGGCAGCTTTTTTCTGCTCTTGCAAGCGAATAAGGCGCATTTCCTCATCGGTTACTTTAGCATAAGGGCCAATGCGCGAACTGCCTCCCCCATCAGTAGCCGTTACTCCAGCAAAAAATTTCCCCTTGTTGGCCAAGCCTTCTAAAATGCCATGCCAAGCCATAAACTCTATATCATCAGGATGGGCCCCTATTGCTAAATGGGTAACTCTAGCTAAAGCTTCTTTTAGATTAGCTCCATCAGGAACAAAAAAAACACCTTGCTGGTTCTTTAATTGTATAGTCATACTTATAATTATCCTATGTGTAATTGTGGCGCAACTATCAGCGGATATGGTTTTTGAGCCTTTTCGATAAAACAAAATAAGCTGGGCCTACCTAGACCCAGCTCGTTTTTTAGCTTACGTCGAGTGAAAAAATGTTCGCCAACTAAACACTAAGCCAAAAGTTTGGCCCTCTTTTCGGAGACGGCCGCCAAAAGTTGCTCGTAAGCTACGGCGAATTTCTTGACACCGTCAGTCATTAAAGTATTGTCGGTGACATCAGCTAAATCCTGACCGCTCTTAGCAAAAGCCTCAATATATTTATGAGATTGAGCAATAGCTTCGGGAGTTAAGGTTTCCTTAACAATACCGTGATCGGCAAAAGCAGCCACAGTATTGTCTGGCATAGTGTTGACGCAATTGGGGCCGATTAAATCGTCGACATACAAAGTATCTTTGTAAGTGGGATTTTTGGTGCTGGTACTAGCCCAGAGAGGACGCTGCACGGGAGCACCCAAAGCAGACAGCTTCTGCCAGCGCTCGGTCTTGGTCTTATTTAAGAAGAGCTCGTAGGCTAAGCAAGCGTTGGCCACAGCCATCTTGCCACGCAAATCGCCGTACTTCTCAATTAAACTGGCGTCGGCAGCGTAAGCCTTATCTAAGCGCTTGTCACACTCAGTATCGACACGACTAATAAAGAAACTGGCTACAGAATTGACACCCTTAAGAGATAAACCTTGGGCAACTCTCTTCTCTAAGCCGCGCATCCAAGCTTCAATTACTTCGCCATATCTCTCTACAGAGAAGAGCAAAGTAACGTTGACGCTGACACCTTCGGCAATTAAAGCTTCCACTACGGGCAAACCTTCTTTGGTAGCCGGAACTTTAATCATTAAGTTGGGGCGATTAACTTTAGCCACTAATTGGCGAGCTTGCTCTAAGCTGGCTTCGGTTTCATGAGCTAAAGTGGGATTAAGCTCTAAACTGACAAAGCCGTCAGTACCGCCGGAAGTTTCAAAGAGCCCTTTGAATACGTCACAAGCAGAGCGAACATCTTCAGTCATAAGCTCCCAAACGATAGGCTCAGCTTCCATACCGAGTTTGGCTAAGCGCAAAATCTCTTCATCGTAGATAGAGCTTTTGGAAATAGAGCTCTGGAAGATGGAAGGATTGGAAGTTTGACCGCGCACACCGCCTTCGGCTACCAGCTTAGCCAAAGAACCATCGGCAAACATCTCGCGTTTGAGGTTGTCCAACCAAGGACTTACACCGGCTTTGTTGAGTTCAATTAAAAGATTAGACATTAAAAAATGTTCCTTTCCAAATTGAAGACAGGACTTACTGATCCCGCACTCTCATGCCAAGTGCGGGATCTCCTTGCTAAAATGGGTTACATAAGCAACTCTTTAGCGTGGGCTACCGTATTTTCTACGGTCAGTCCGAACTTCTCGTACAAAACTTCAAAGGGGGCAGAAGCGCCAAAATGATCGATACCCAAAGCGAACCCTTTATCACCTACGTATTTGCCCCAACCGAAGGTAGAAGCAGCTTCTACAGATACGCGAGCGGTAATATGTTTAGGCAATACCTCTTCGCGGTAGGCGGCCTCTTGAGCTTCAAAAAGCTCCCAAGAGGGGAAGCTGACGACGCGAGTAGGAATGCCCTCGGCCTGCAATACTTCACGAGCCTTCAAAATAATAGGCACTTCAGAACCGGAAGCCATCAAAATAACCTTGGGCTCGTTACCTTCAGCTTCGGCCAAAATATAAGCGCCGCGACGCAGCCCTTCAGCGGGAGCATACTTAGTGCGATCTAAAGTGGGCAGATTTTGACGAGTTAAAGCTAAACCAACAGGCCCTTCGTGGTGAGTAATGGCTACTTTCCAAGCCTCGGCAGTTTCGTTAGCGTCGCAAGGGCGCAACAAAGTGAAGTTGGGAATAATGCGCAAAGAGGCCAAATGCTCGATAGGCTGATGGGTAGGGCCGTCTTCGCCTAAACCGATAGAATCGTGCGTCCAAACGTGGATGCCATTAAGGCCCATCAGAGCGCCTAAACGAACGGAGCCGCGCATATAGTCGGCGAAGACCAAGAAAGTGGCGTCGTAGGCGTGGAGGCCGCCGTGGAGCATAATGCCGTTAGTTACAGCAGCCATACCATGTTCACGAATGCCAAAGTGAATATTGCGCCCTTCGTGGTGCTCGGGACTCTGAGCCGGAGAGCCCTTAATGAGAGTTTTAGTAGAAGGCTCTAAGTCGGCAGAACCGCCAATAAGGTTGGGCAAGCGCTCGGCAATAGCGTTGATCACTTTACCGGAAGAAACGCGGGTAGCCATACCTTTAGCGTCGGGTTCGAAAGTGATAAGATCTTTATCCCAACCTTCGGGAAGCTTGCCTTCCATCCAGTTTTCAAATTCGGCAGCTAACTGGGGATATTCTTTGGCATAAGAAGCGAAAAGTTCATTCCAAGCAGCATGTTCTTGGGCACCTTTATCTTGGATCTTACTGCAAGTAGCATATACTTCGGCGGGCACATAGAACTTCTCGTGCTCAGGCAAGCCCATAACCTTCTTGGTAGCAGCAATCTCTTCTTCACCAAAGGGGGTACCGTGAGAAGCGGAAGTATCTTGCATCTTGGGAGAAGGATAAGCGATGTGAGATCTTACCGAAATTAAGGAAGGACGAGGATCTTTTTGAGCTGCAGCAATGGCTGCTTCAAAAGCGGCAGTATCGTTGGCGTCTTCGACACACTGAGTGTGCCAACCGTAAGCGGCATAGCGAGCTACGCGATCTTCGGTGAAAGCAATATCGGTACTGCCTTCGATAGTAATGCGATTATCATCATAAACGGCAATAAGCTTACCCAAGCCCAAAGTAGCGGCTAAAGAGCCGGCTTCGGAAGTAATACCTTCCATAAGATCGCCGTCGGAGCAGAACACATAAGTGTAGTGGTCCATAATATTAAAGTTGGGACGGTTAAAATAAGAAGCTATATAGCGCTCAGCTAAAGCAAAACCTACGGCGCTGGAGAGCCCCTGACCCAGGGGGCCGGTAGTCATTTCCACACCGGCAGTATGGCCATATTCGGGATGTCCAGGAGTAAGAGAACCCCACTGACGGAAGTTCTTCAAGTCGTCAAGAGTAAGACCGTAACCGGAAAGATGCAGCAAACTGTAGATGAGCATAGAAGCATGTCCACAGGACAGAATAAAGCGGTCGCGATTGTGCCAGTGAGGATCTTTAGGATCATGTTTCATGATCTTGCTGAACATAGTCCAACCTAAAGGAGCTAGAGCCATAGCGGCACCAGGATGGCCAGAACGGGCCTGCTGAGGGCCATCCATAGCCAAACCGCGAATAATGTCAATGCAAAGTTTATCGCCTGCTAACTTACTACTCAAAGGAACAGTCTCCTTAAATTTAGTTTTACCCGATTGAGGACAAGGGAAATCTTCCACAAAAAAACGCTCAGGAAACGTAGGTTTCCCGGCCCCAAGCTTATTTTTCTGCTTCTACCTCAATTATCTAGAAAAAAATGTGCCCTTGTTTTTAGACACTGCCTATACGCTTTCCTGCCCATTTCTCGCGCTAATATACCTTGACATACTCCCCAGTAGCTAAAACTAGGAGGTTCTGAAACATTAACGAGCCTTGCCTACTGAAAATCAACAGGTCTTATGAACTTTCTACAATGGACAATGTCCTGCCCATATATTTATACTGGGCAACTATGCGAAAAGACTACGATTTGTAAAAATTAGCTCTTTTTCGTTCTTCCTAATTCTCTAGCAACTAAAGTTTTTTGCGGACTCCACTTTACACCTTTCTTAACTTCCATAATCAAAATGGCTAAATCGTCGTCAGGGGTATCGCCGGTATACTGTAAAACGGCCGATTCTAATTCCTTAGCCAAAATTTCAGTAGATAAAGCGTAGTGCTCTTGCAAAAACTTAACGACTCGCTCAAAAGTAAAGAACTCCCCTTCTCTGTTGCGAGCCTCGGTCAAACCGTCAGTAAAAAGGATTACCCGATCGCCACCCTCTAAGGTAATCGATTTCTCTTCCCAGACGCTCTCTTCAAAGGCTCCTATAGGCACTCCATCAGTATGCAGTTGTTGTACAGAGCCGTCGTCCTTGAGCAATAAGGCCGTATCGTGGCCGCCAGAAGCGTAGGTTAGTTTGCTATTTTCTTCGTTAAATACACCGTAAAATAAGGTGGTAAACCAAGTATTATCGTCGCGCCATAGTCCTAAAAGGCGCTGGTTTAAAATGTCCAAAATTTGAGAAGGAGACGAGCTTTTTTTCCCCCATTCGAAGAAAAAGCTCATAACTATGGACATAACCATAGAGGCGGGCACCCCTTTGCCCATAACGTCACCTAAGCAAAAAACGATAAATTTTTCCTGGAAGGGACGGAAATAATAGAAGTCGCCACCCACGCTGCGACAAGGCTGCATGATGCCATATAGTTTTACTCTACCTATTTCACAATTAGGTGGAACTAAAGCTCGCTGTAAAGTTCGGGCCCGCTCGACGTCGTGCTCTAGATCGGCATCTTTGCGACGGCGGCGAGCCGCTCCCTCAACCGTAATAATGGTAAAAGCTGCCACGATAGCCCACTTGGCCAATTCAAAAGTCGACCAACTGAACATATCCCCCAAACTCATCTCCTGACGGCCCCATAAACCTATAAATAAAAGGATATAAGCTGGAAGTAATACAGCCAAACCTTTACGTTTAAAAAATAGGCAAGCCAAAAAAACAGGTATGGAGAACCAGTTGTAAGGCAATCCGCCAATATCAAAAGCGATTGCCGCCGTCGAAGCTATAAGCAAAAAGACGATTAAAAAAAATAGCAAGCGGTGATGTACCGGAGAAATGCACTGTAAGGTTGCACTTTCTACCATCTTACCGAGCCAGTTTAATAATCTGTTCACTTTAGATTCCTCTTGACGTTAACCGTCGTTTGTATCTGCGCGGGAAAAATTCAACGGTGGATCTTCCCAATTAGTGCCCTCTCTCCTTCAAATCGACTATCTACCCTTAAGAGAAGAGCCTAAGTAGGATTAACAAGGAACAATCTCAGTTAATCTGAATTTAACTGGCTATGATTGGCAAACGTATTTTTGGGCTGGCTTTCAGCGCAGCTTTATCATTTTTATTATTGCTGAACTTGGCTTACGCATCAGGAGGAAATTCTATTCAGGGCGGACGTAGCGTCGGCTCGGTTTGTTTGGGCCAAAATATAAACCAAGTTCGTTCGATTTTGGGAGCTCCCAGCAAGGTAGTAACTTCTCCTAACGATCCCAATTCTCAATTGCTCCATTTCAAAAATCACGGTTTAGCTGTCTTTATGGGCTCCAACGGAGCGGTTATTGGTATTACCGTTATGGGCGGCCCTTGGAAGACTCCCGAAGGTATAGGCTTAGGCTCGGCCGGCACTTTAGTTACCAAAGTATATGGCCAAGGTTTGCAGCGCGGCCAGGGTAATATAAATTACGCTTCCCGAGGTTTGGCTTTTAGTATCAGAAACGGTAAAGTATCTAGCATTTATGTCTTTAAACGTGAAGACGAGCGCCCCCTTTTAGGTGATCGCCTTATCGTGCCTGGCAAGCGCGTCGGCTCTATTAAGATAGGTACTCACCTTTCAGCCGTTAGCAATTCTTGGGGCAATGCCGATAACGTTACTCCCATGGGCCAAGGGCGCAGTTTACATCGCTACAAAGAAGAAGCTATAGGTTTAATTATCAATTCTCAACAAATTATTGAAGGCGTAGTTATGGAAACGGGCGACTTTATCACCAAAGAAGGGGTAAAAGTAGGTTCCTCTCAATCTGAAGTTACCAAAGTTTTTGGTCAAACTAAAGCTGCTAACGGTAGTTTAATCTATGAAAATAAAGGTATAGGCTTCCGCTTAACTCAAGGGCGCGTCAGCCAAATAACAGTACTTTCTCCTACTTTAAGTGGGAAATAAAATAGTAAAAAAAATATCCTTCCTCAAACTGTCTACTTCTAGCTAAATACTTTAGTTGGATTAGACAGGATTGGGGAAAGTAGCTGCCACGGCTTGTCGAGCCTCCGAGGCAGAGTTAAGTCGGCCTTCAAGACGTTCTTGCAAGGCCCATTTTAATATTTGGGCAAACTGGGGGCCCGGTTTGTAGCCCAGGGCAATAAGATCGGCTCCCTTTAAGGGAGGCTCGACAAAGCGCAAAAAGCGCAGGTAATTGGCGATATGTTTTTTTACCAGAGTGTCGTCGCTGTGGGAAGCCAAGCAAATGACCCCTTCCAAAGAATAGCGGCATAATTTTTTAAATATGGCACCATTGCTAATTTGGGGCGAGCCCAGATCAGAAAGCAAATGTTCCATATTATCTTTAGTTAAAATTAAAAGTTTGTGGGCGCTGCCGGGGAAAAGGGCGTAAGTTTTGACAAACTTGGCAATATCTTCTGGAGGTAACGAATCGAGCAACAAAATATTCAAGTAGAGCAGTGGCAAACTGGCCTCTTCTGAGAGCAAAAGATCGCGATATTCGCGCACTAGAATTTCCCCATTTTCCAGGTGGGCCCGCGCTGTTTCGCTTAATTCCAAGCGACTGTCCAGAGTTTGCAAAACTTGCAATTCGTCCATACGTATCAAACTATTGCGCGGTGAAGGCTCTTGCAAAATTTGCCAAAGCTCGTTACCCAAACGCTCGGGACTGACCATTTTAACTAGTCCCATATTTACAGCCGAGCGCAACAAATGGACGGTATTGCGATCCATATGGAAACCGTAGCGCTGCTCAAATTTGATAGCCCGGAAGATACGAGTCGGATCGTCTACAAAAGATAAATTATGTAAAATGCGCACCGTACCCTTTTCTAGGTCGGAGCGAGCCCCGAAGAAGTCGATCAGCTGGCCGAAATTGTCCGGATCGAGTTGTAAAGCCATAGCATTGATACTAAAATCGCGGCGGAAAAGATCCTGCTTAAGGGTACTACCTTGCACGTCTGGCAAAGCAGCCGGACGGGTATAAGTTTCGGTGCGAGCTGTAACTACATCTAATTTTAAGCCGTCGGGCAAAGAGACTTGGGCCGTAGCGAAAGTTTCGTGAACTTTACATATACCGTATAATTGTTGGGCTAACACTTTGGCAAAAGCGATCCCGTCACCCTCAACTACTAAATCTATATCGTTATTAGCAATATGGAGCAACATATCGCGCACAAATCCGCCTACGGCAAAGATTTTTAAGCCTACTTCGGCACCGATCTCTCCACAACGCTTTAGCAAAGTAAGAGTTTCAGCTTTTAAACGTACAAATTCAACCGGTACTAGATTGTTGCTGCCACTAACGAAATTATCGTTGGCAAAATTATTTAAAGCTCGTAAAATATCGCTCTTGCTGACAATACCTACTAATTGATCTTTATCTAAAACTGGAGCGCAACCTAAAGCATTCTCTGTAAGGATACGGCGTACTTTGGCCATAGCTGTGCTCGGCTCGACGGTAGTACAATCTTGGTTGACGTAAGTTTCCACAGGCTCATTTTGCAAACCGTGGCCCAAAGCCTTGTCAATATCGGCTCTGGAGAGCATACCTACAAAACGTTGGTTGCGACAGACACATACTGCCGAGTGGCTCATCTTTTGCAATCTCTCGGCGGCCTGAGCGACAGTTAAATGGTCTTCTAAGTTGAGCCCCTCCACTGGAGAGCTCATTATATCTTTAGCTGTCACCACTCTGGGAGCTCGAGATTCGGCAATACTCTTTATTTCTTCAATTAACTTATCCAAAGCGTGGAGCTTAACACAAGCAAAAGCCGAAGTAGAATGGCCCGCTCCGCCCAGCTCGCGCAAAACGGCAAATACATCTAATGAGGCGGGCACACTTCTAGCTACGATATAAGAGCGCTTAGCCATATTGACGACGCAGAAAAGCACTTCTGGATTTTCTACTTCCATAATTTGATCGGCTACAGAAGAGAGATCGTCCAAATGCTCGTCCGTTTGAGCGCAAACGAACATACATTGGCGACCAGCTACTTGCCAATATTGGACAGAACTAAGTAGTTTCTCTACTAAAAACTTTTGCTCAGCAGTTAGACGGCGCTGTCCCAAAAGGGAGACCGCTTCTAAGCTTCCCCCTTGCTTAACCATATAAGCTGCCGCCAAAATATCTTTGTAAGTAGTGCTACTGTAAGTTAGCGAGCCAGTCTCTTCATAGAGTCCAAGCAAACATAAGGTAGCTTCTGCTGCTGATAAACTGATATTTTTCTTTTGCAATTGGTGCAGCAAAACGGTAACAGTGGAGCCATTTTCTTCAATAGACTCAAAATCGCCCATAATCGACTGGTGGGTGGCCTTATGGTTGTCGTAAATATGGACTGGAATATAAGGTTGAGTGACTAGATCGGAAAATTTACCCAAACGATGCGGCTCACGCACACCCACTAAAATAACCAACTCGACAGGTTGGTTGTGATAATCTTCTTCTTCCGCCAGATCCAAAAATTTGCTATTTTGGAGAATAAACTCGCGAGTTTTGGGCTCAGCTTTGCCTATAAGGTAGATCTTGCCTTCCGGATACAAGCGTCTGGCCAAAACCAAAGAAGCCAAAGCATTAAAATTAGTCCGAGAGTGGGATAGAATAATCTGCACTTCTAAGAAATGCTCCTATAAAAAACTCGGCACCTGTCTGCCGGAAAAATATAACCTACCGCGCTTGGCAACTTCGCTTAAAGCCCAAACGCTCCCCTTTTTATAGGCTTACTCTTCTAGACTCGAACTACCTTTTCTTATAAGCCAACTTACCAATTAGCTTAGGGCAAAACAATCTTACCCAAACAACAGGAACGGGCCGCTCCAGTAGCGCCAGGCAAATTGCTACTCTTACAAAGCATAGTATCGTGAGCAAATAGAGCAAAAGCCATAGCTTCTCTAGCTTGAGTAGGTACACCACATTCTTCCATGTTGATAAAACTTATCGAACGGGGTAAACATTGGCCCAATTGGCGCATGATAGCTAAGTTGTGTACTCCTCCACCGCCAGTAAGTACTTGACAAGGTGCCGAGCCCACAAAACGCTGTATATGCAAAGCTATAGTCTGAGCGGTTAAGGCAGCAGCCGTACACATAATATCGGCACCAGGCCAGCCTTTCTGTTTAGCTTGGTTGGCCAAGCGATCGGCTAAGGGAGCCCCAAACTCTTCGCGGCCGGTAGATTTGGGAGAAGGCAAACTAAAGTAAGGATGTTGCAACAATTGGGCCAGCAGCTCGGGAATAACCTTACCACTTAAAGCGTAGCGGCCATCTAAGTCGCAAGGCTGATGTAAATAGATTTCCGCCAAACGATCACATACAGCATTGCCGGGGCCGCAGTCACAAGCTAAGCATTCTCCCTCTATAGGAATATAAGTAATATTGGACATTCCGCCGATATTAAGGGCAATGCGGTTGTAAGTGGACGAATGGAAAAGGATACGGTCGGCAAAAGGAACTAAAGGGGCCCCTTGGCCGCCGACAGCCAGATCTTGGGGGCGGAAATCACAGACGGTGACGATGCCGGTACGCTCGGCGATAACGGCCCCTTCACCTATTTGCAAAGTGGCCCGCACGGGAAAACCGAGATAATCGTCCTTTTGAGGCAAGTGGCAGACCGTTTGGCCGTGAGAAGCTATTAAGTCGATATGGGGTTCTTCACCTTCTTGGCGACATTCGTCTTGCAATTTGAGCACAGCTTGGGCTAGCAAATCTCCCATAAGCCAGTGCATTTTAGTTATTTCTTCCGTGTCGGCCCGGTTGCGACAAATATCCAGTAAGCGAGTTCTCACCTTTTCAGGTAAAGGTAGAGAGCTCATACGGATAAATTGGGGCCGATTGTCTTGCATTTCTACCAGTACGGCATCTATAGCGTCTATCGAAGTGCCGGACATTAGACCGACAATTCTGGGAGTAACTAAATTGCGGTAATTATTAAGTAAATCCATAGAACTAAGCTGCGCAGAACAGGGCCCAGAGAGCGATAACTACTCCAGCTACCATGCGATAGTAGGCAAAGCCTCTGAAATTGTTGGAAGAGACGTAGCGCAAGAGCCAACCAATAGCAGCAAAAGCGGTAATAAAAGAGACGATCGTACCTACAGAAAGGGCTCCCAATCCGCCTATTTCTACTACTTTTTGATAGTTGCGCACTAAAGTATAAATAGTGGCCGCACCCAGAGTGGGAATAGATAAGAAGAAAGAAAAGTCGGTAGCTTGGGAGCGATTTAAGCCAACCAAGAGGCCGCCCACAATAGTGGAACCGGAGCGGGAGACGCCGGGAATAAGGGAAAAACATTGGGCTACGCCAATCCAAAGCGCTTGCTTGTAGGTAAGGGCCAACTCTTCAGTTTTTATACCATCGGCCCTATTGGCAACTTCATCATCGGAAGTCTGGTTTTTTTTATCCTTATCGGAAGGCTCGCGGTCGACAATTAAAAGGATAATACCACCAATAAAAAGAGTTGCCGCTATGACGTAAGCTTGCAAATGGCCGTCGCCTAAGAGGATGTCGATCCAGTCGTGGAGCAACAGACCGACAACGGCTGCGGGCAAAAAGGCCAGAAAAAGGCTGACCCAGAAATGGCAGGAAGAACCTTCTTGACGCCAATCGAGAGCCTTTTTATCGCCAGAGAACAATTGGGCAGCCTTTTCCCACAAACGCTTCCAATAGTAAATGACCACAGCGACAATAGCACCCAATTGGATAACAATTTCAAAGGTGCCCGAAGTATTAGCCGCGCCAATAAGCTGCGAGCAAACCAAAAGGTGGCCGGTGGAAGAAATAGGCAAAAACTCAGTAACGCCCTCTACTACACCTAAAATTAAAGACTGGAGAAGAGTAATCTGTTCTGGCATATTTTTTTCTAAGATCCGTTCTTTGGGCTACTTATTTTTGAGAGAGTTCAACTCTTTCCACAGGGCCAACAGTATGGCCTAAGAGCTGGCCACCTATTTTGGCAAAGTCGGCCGCACTACCGCTGGCTTGGTAAATAGGCGAGGCTTTAGCTGCCCGAGGGCAACAATCGAAGCCCAACTCACGCAAACGTTTAACAACATAGCGAGCCGGATCGATTATTTTTAAGTCAGAACCGGCCAGTTTCTCAATTACTGGACGTACAAAAGGATAGTGGGTACATCCTAGGATCAGAGTATCCACACCAGCTTCTTGCAAGGGGTGCAAATATTCGCCTACAGCCTCATAAGCTTCTGGGCCGCTTACTAAGCCTTTTTCGATAAGGGGCACCAGTTTAGGACAACCTACAGGCGTAACCTTAACTGACGAAATAGCCCTCTCCCCTTTTAAGGAAGCGTCGACCTCAGCTTGAGCACAGGCTTTTTCGTAAGCACCGCTAGCTGCGGTCAGCGGATTGGCCATTAAACCTATACGACCGTTGCGAGTAGCACTTACAGCCGCTTTGGCCGCTTCATCGATAATACCAATAATAGGAACTGGCGACCACGCGACCACATGATCGAAAGCTAAAGCTGAGGAAGTATTACAAGCCATAACCAAAACTTTAGCCCCGCTGTTGATTAGGTGGTGACATATCGCATCGATTAAGCTGACTACTTCGGAGACGGTGCGATTACCGTAAGGGACATGCTGAGTATCACCAAAAAATATAAAAGGTAGTCCGGGAAGCTCTTTAGCAATTTGCTCAGCAACTGTCAAACCTCCGACTCCTGAGTCGAAGACCCCGATAAGATGAGAATCTTGCATAATAACCTCTGTCTACAGTTTGCCTACCTGACAAACTCGATAGATGTTGTAAATAAAAGATTAACTTGCCAAACCGTCCTTTACTAACAACCTTTACTAAACTAGCGACAGTTCTAACAAGTCTGGTCAAAGGGGATTTCTTTATAAAAGGGAGCGATTTTTCATCTCTTGTAAAGCCCTAAGTACGCCGATTTGAACATGAGCAAAACTTACGCCGCCCTGCATATAACAACCATAAGGAGCACGCACAGGACAATCGGCAGAAAGCTCAATAGAAGAACCTTGAATAAAGGTGCCGCCAGCCATAATGACGGGATCGTCGTAACCGGGCTGTTGCAAAGGAATAGGACAAGCGCTGTGATCGACAGGGCCAGACTTTTGAATGCCTAAGCAGAAAGCTTTCTGCCCTTCAGCAGAGCCAACACGCACAGCTTGAATAATATCACTGCGCGGATCGTTCCATTTAGGAAACACTTCCAAACCACAGCGCTCCATGACCCAAGCTCCCCAGACAGCCCCTTCCAAAGCGGCTCCTACCACAATAGGGGCCATAAAAAGGCCCTGAGCCAATAAGCGATTGTAACCTAAAGTAGGCCCTTCGTCGGGGCCAATACCGGGAGCTGTCAAACGCTCCATGGCACCTTCTACACAGTCGCTGTCTCCAGCAATATAGCCACCGCAAGGAGAGATAGCTCCGCCTAAATTTTTAATAAGAGAGCCGGCCACAACATTGGCCCCAATTTCGGTAGGCTCAACCGTATCGACCAACTCGCCGTAACAATTGTCCACCATAACTTTAACTTGAGGAACCAAGCTATGTACTAGGTCTATAGCCGTCTTCATTTCTGATAAAGACAAAGAAGGACGCCAAGCATAACCTCGGGAGCGCTGTAACAATACCATAGCCGTCTTTTCATTTAAGCTCTTTTTTACAGCCTCTAAATCGATATGACCATCGGCTAACAAATCGACTTGACGATATTTTACTCCCCAATAGGCCAAAGATCCGCGCTTAGCCTCACCTATACCTATAACCGGGTGCATAGTATCGTAGGGCAACCCAGTAATACTAAGCAATTCGTCTCCCGGCTTCAAAGTGCCAAAGAGAGCCGCCGCCAAAGCGTGAGTGCCGGAAACAAATTGCAAACGCATAGCCCCGGCCTGAGCACGAAAGATTTTGGCAATAGCTTCATCTAAGACATCGCGACCGCTGTCACTGAAGCCATAACCGGTGGTGGGAAAGAAATGGCCTTCCATAAGACCGACTTCCTGCAGAACTTGCAAGACTTTCCATTGATTCACAGAGGCATTCTGCCTAATTTGCTCGCGCAGTCCTGCAGTAGCTTCCAAGCCTGCAGCAGCAATATCAACTAAATCAGAAGCTATGCCTAAATTTAATAAAGAATCTTTCCAACTAGACATTGTTAGTCCATCTTTTCTCCGGCCCCCAGCCGCACTATTCTATACAGGCAGCCTTATTTCAAATAATTCCCAGGACTGAAAAACTTTTCGCAACTCAGTCAGTAAATCTATAAGTTAAAAAAATGTATATACAAACTTCGTATTACTGGCGCTCGGCAATAGCAAACATAAGAATACCGTCGGCTCTAAGTTGGCCATTGACTAAACATTGAGCTCTCATTTTACCTACTCCGCGACGCATACCGCGAGTTTCGACACGCAAATCCAAAGTATCGCCAGGCACGGGAGCTTTACCGAAGGCACAATCTTCGATAGTGGCAAATAAGATCAGTTTGCCTTCATAGTCGGGATGATTGAGAACACAAGCGGCTCCCAACTGAGCCATAATTTCCACTAAAATGGGCTTGGGCAATTCAGGCTGGCCGTCAAAATGGTGTTTAAAAAAATACTCTTGGCCAGTTAATTTTTTTAGCCCGCGAGCATAATTGAGGCCATCGTAGTAAGAGACTTCGTCGATAAGTAAGAAAGGATCGCGATGAGGCAGAACTTGTTTAATTCTTTCCAAATCCAGGCTGGGCCCTTGATCGCCGCCTTCGATCTTAATAATTTGACTCTCGGATAAATCGGTCACTATATTAAACTATACTCCTTTAATTTGAGGTGTGTCTTTTATTTAATTTGCACTTTTTTTCCTTCCCAACCGGGCAGAAGGTTTTACCCCTATAAGCTCAAAAGCCCCTTTTATGTTGACTTGGCGCAGCATCCCTTTAGTGATACGTTCACTGACGGCATATTTTACGACCTTATTTATTTTCGGGTTTGTCTTCTCTTGGGCTCCGGCTGACGACTGGCGAGCTCCAGTTGCTGCCGTTATTACCGGAGCTATAGGTGGAGCTATATTGCAACAAACAATCCCCGGTTGGGAATTGCTTATGGTCGGCTCGGCTTTTACGGCAGTGGGAGCTATGCACACTTTGACCCCTTCACAATGGCTCTGGCAATCGCTTTTACCCATTCCCTCTATGCTCTGTTGGTATTGGGGAGATAAATTGGGAGACGACTTACTGACTAGCTCTAAAGATCCCCAAGCCGAGTCGAATCGCCTTTTTGACGTATCTGAGCTGCGCCGTGAAGAGAGGCGCGGTTTCTTGGTAGTCCTTTGGGCAGCTTGTGGCTCTTTCGTTATGCTGGCCCCTTTAGCTCCAGGGGCTCACTGGCTGGCCTTACCCGTAGCCTTTACACTTTCATTTGCCGTAGCTGTAAAATGGCATATCAGACGCCAATTCTGGCCAGCTTTAGGCTGTCTCATCGCCTTGCCTCTCTCAGGTTGGACTAATATTTGCCTCAATAATTTCTTTAAACTCCCCCCCTTGCAATTACCCGATCCGTGGCTTAGTAGCGGCCTTATGACTATAGGCTCTATTCTGGGACTGTGGCTGGCCGCTTGGTACAGTATCCATCTTAAAAAGATTAGTGGCCATTCACTAAATCACCAAAATTAGACTCCAGCTTAGCTTCAGGGTTTATCTAACCAATAGGTTTTAGCTCCATATTAAGCTTGTGTTTTAAGCTATGGAAGGGGGGAACGTCGTGAATAACGATCGCTCCAGAGGCGACACGACATCCCTGTCCAATATTTAGGCCCAACTGTACCAAAACCCCATCGCCAAAAACGGTTTTATCACCCACTGAAACGGTGCCAGAAAGTAAACACCCTGGCCCCATAAAAACCGTTTTTCCCAAGTGGCAATGGTGATCGATGCTGCAATGGGCCCCAATAAAACAATTGTCTTCCAAGTGGGCACAAACTCCCAAATGCACAAAACTACATAATACAATGCCTCGGCCTAAAGTAACTTGCCTATTGATACGCACAGTAGGATCAATAGCATTTACCAAGGGAATATTTAGAGCTTTAAGCCGCTCGTAACAAGCGTGGCGCACTTTTACATTGAGGCCAACTCCCACTATCGAAGCGTCAAAGATACCCTTTTGCCAAAGTTCTTCTAATTGAGAAAGACCTCCCAAAACGGGAAATCCAAAAACAGCTTGGCCCTGCATATCGGGATTATCATCTAAAAAACCGACTAGCTGGCAGGAAGGATCGTGAAGTAAAATATCCGCAACCTGCATAGCGGCTTGACCGGCTCCCAAAATCAAAACCCTGGAGATACTTTCCGGAGTTTTACAATAGATGGCAGCCTCAGATAGGTTATTCACAGCAGAAGTATCTTTTGTCTTCATAAAAAGGATGTCACTTTCAATATTGGCCAATTTTTATTAGGTTGGGAATAAGTTCTTCAAAGATAGTATCGCCTCTTTGAAGATGGGGCGAAACGGCCGCCGTCACAGCGACAATCTCTTGAGCTCCGCTTTGCCTTAAAACTAAAGCAGCTTCTGTAAGAGTTGCGCCGGTAGTAAGTACGTCGTCGACTAAGATTATAGCCCGACCTTGTACTAAAGGAGAAGCCCTATAGCCATCTTCCATATTTTGAAAGCGCTCCCGCCGTCCCAAAAATTTTTGAGTTTGAAAATGGCGCAAGGCCACTAACCAATCGCATCCAGCTTGCCAAGTGGGAATTTGACGCAATAATTCTTTAATAAAAAGATGGGGAAGATAAAAACCGCGACGGCGCAAGCGCTCGGCATTAGCAGGAATAGACAGACAATAAAAAAGGCGCTGCCTAAGTTCGGCAGGCAAAGCTCGCAAGAGCAAACGTACCACCGCGTAATATAAGTAAGTTTGCTCCGACTTTTTTAGAGCCAATATTGCCTTCTTTAAGCTACCCTCATAAAAGCCACCGCTATAGACAACTAACCCGGAATGGAGTTGCAAACGCAGCGGCTTAATCAGCTCTAAACATGGGGAGCATAAACCATAAATAGACAAGCTCCCACACCCAGGACAACTGGGCACGTACAAATAATCCAGAAGACGCTCCCACCAGGGACGATCTTTTATAACTAAGACTCTTCTACTTTCCATTCTGTGACAGCCCCCCGACCTTGTTTTATAACCAGCCACATAAACTTAGGTACAGTTAATATTCTACGCCAACGACTAGGTTCGGCCAAGGCCCTATAAAGCCATTCCAAGCGCAACTTAATAAAAAATTGTGGCGCTCGCTTCTTAAGGCCAGAAATTACATCAAAGCTACCCCCCACCCCAACGCCAACTCTAAGTCCAGCCTCCTGACTATGTTGAACTATAAATTTTTCTTGCTTAGGCGAACCTAAAGCGGCGTAGATAACCTGAGCGCCGCTAGTTTTTATCTCTTCTACAACCTTAGCTTCGTCTTTAAAGAACCCGTCATGCACTCCCACCAAAGGTAAATCTTGATAAAGTTCTTGCCATTTTTGACCGGCTTTTTCGGCAACTCCTGGAGCCGCTCCCAAAAGGTAAAGGCCAACCTTAGGTTGGCGTTTGGCTAATAGTTCAGCAAATTTCTCGATAAGTTCTACGCCAGCTACTCTTTCAGGTACTTTAATACCACAGCGAGAAGCTGCCCAAAGGACGCCATTACCGTCGGCCACAACTAGATCGGCTCCATTAACTATACGCTTAAACTCTTCGTCTTGCTGAGCACGCATAATCATTTCCGGCCCTACCGTAACTACCAAATGAGGCTTATCCTCTTCTAAGTAGCTCTCCATAATATGCAAAGCTTCGTCCATAGTAACGGCATGAAACTTGACGCCCAAAAGCTGATAAGTATACATAAAAAACTCCTAAAACGAGCGGGAACTTAAATAGTGATAAGAGAGTTAATCGGCCTTAATTATAGGCAAAGAAAGGGTAAAACAACTCCCTTGGCCGACTACAGAATGGACAGATATTTGCCCACCGTGAGCTTCAACTATACATTTAACTATAGCTAAACCCAAACCGCGACCATAAACATCCCTATCGGTACCGCCCCGATAAAAGCGCTCGAAGATATAAGACAACTTACTTTCAGGAATACCCGGCCCGTGATCGTGCACTTCCAGTTCTACTAGAGAATCGCTAGGCTGTTTTATAATAACTCTAATAGTGGAATGGCCAACCGAATATTTTATAGCATTATCCAACAAGTTTAGGATCACTTGGCTAATCCTTCCCGGATCTAACATCATCAGAGGTAAATCTTGTGGACAAATAAAACTGATCTCAATATCATGCTTAAGAGCACTTATATGTAATACATCGATAGCATGGCGAACTAGGGAAGCCAGATCGACAGCTTCGCGCTGAAATTCAAATTGCTGAGCCTCAATCATAGATATATCGGCTAAATCGTTAATTAACTTTTCTAAGCGATTAGTCTCTTGGCTGATAATATGTAGCCATTGGTAGGCCAGTTCTTTATTTTCTAAAGCTCCATCGAGAAGAGTTTCTGTATACCCTTTAATACAAGTAAGCGGAGTACGCAATTCGTGAGTAATATTGGAGAGGAAATTGACTAATATATCGCTTAGCTCACTTTTGCGATAAGCTTCGCGCTGGGCTTCCAACACCAAAGGCTCGATAGGAGCTTCCGGCTCGGCGGGAATTAAACTATAACCGCTGTGAAATTCTAAGCTGCCCTCTAAATTAAATTGGGTGGCAACTTCTCCAGCTACCGCATTAAAAAATTTAAGGATACGCTGCGAAGCTTTTTTTACAGAAGCCTCAGTTAAATTAGGCAAAATACGCGGAGCAGCTAAAAGCAGTAAGATAAAACAGTCTTTATCTTTATCGGAAATGGCCAAAATATCCTCTTCACGACAAATAGCACGATATTTCTCTTTAAGCTCTTTGCCCAAAGCAGCCATAACTAACCCGGCCTTTTCGCTACCTTGTTTTTTTACCAAGACACGAAATTGCCTTATATCAAAAAAAACAAATCCTACAGCTTGACCCTTACGAATAGTTCGGGCGATAGATTCGTAAAGTGAAGACAAAAAAGGCAAGCCGGTTAGCTTATCGTACTCTTCTAGGTGGGCCATAGCTCCTCCCTAAAATCAGAATTTCAATTCAGTTTTCCGCAAGTTGGCTAAAGTTTCGTCGTCAGTAAAGCTCATTTGGATAGGCGTAACAGAAACATAACCGTCGTGTACAGCCTTAAAATCGGTGCCTTCCTCAAGCTCTCCTTGGGGAAGCTCACCATGGATCCAGTAATAGTCCCGCCCCCAAGGATCAGCTAATTGTTTCACATCCTGATGATAGATACTCTTACCCTGGCGAGTAAAAAGTAAGCCTTTGATCTCTTCCTCAGGAATATCAGGAATATTCATACTCAAAATCGAGCGATGGGGCACGCTAATTTGAGAAGCTTGCCATTTATCGAACAAACGGTGGGCCCAACGAGCAGCCATATCATAGCGCTGGGGATTACGCCCTACCAAAGATACAGCCAGAGAAGGCACCTGCATAACTATACCTTCCAAAGCGGAAGAGACTGTAGCCGAATAGGAAATATCGTACCCCATATTGGCCCCGCGATTGATACCAGTAAGCAAAAAGTCTGGCTTTTCACCGCAGATCCTATACATGCCTAACATAACGCAATCGGTAGGCGTACCGCTGGCAGCGAACCAACGCACGTTACCTTCTTCCCATTGCTTATAAATACGCAAAGGATCGTGGAAAGTAAGCGAATGGCTGGAAGCACTGCGTTGCAAATGGGGAGCTACTACAGTAATTTTTACATCCTTAATGGTAGCGAACTCAGCAGCCAAAGCTCTAATGCCGGGAGCGTCGATACCGTCATCGTTAGTTATAAGTATATGCACTTCTCTGGGCCTATCTTTAAATAAAAGTCTATTTCTTGCCTTCTTTAGCGTCGGCAGCTTTCTTCTCGTCATCTTCGCGAGTAATGACCTCGTGAGTGACTACCACATTTACGGTACGGCGCACTTCATTGTCAGCCTGACCGACATATAACTTACTGCTGTGATCGTTGAAATCATGTTTAAAGAACCAAGCAACCGAGGAGACTATCAAACCGAGAACGCCCCATACTATGGCCAATTGGTAAAGATTGAGGTCAGACCAAAGCAAATTTAAGCCAGGGACACTACCAAATTGGACATTAGGAAGCAAGAAACCGGCAATAGCAATAATAACAGCTTCGCCTAAGCGCTTTCCGACGTGCATACCAAAGCGATGGGCTCCGTTAGTAGTTGCATATGAATAATAGATGATAGCTAAAATAACAAGAGCGGTTATATAATGAGGAATGTAATAATGCAGGGATAAAAAACTAGGCATAATTCTTATCCGCCTACCTTTCTAAAGAATAAGCCTTCCTGCATTCCCTGCCTTAGTAATAATCCCTTTTTAGAGCTCTGCAGACTACCGAGCAGGGGCAGCAAATGTAGCCAAGAAAAACAAAAGTATGAAAAATAGTTGGCATAGATGCTTGATTTTTGTTTTTGTCTTCTTATTCTTGGCCTCTTGCTTAGTAAACACAACTAATCTAGCTCAAGCTGGCCCTAATATCTCCATTCGCCTTCTTCCTTCCCAACAAGGAATAGCTATCCAGGAATGGACTTACCCTTCAGGCAAATTAAAGGTAAAAGGTAAACTTTATATCGCCGAAAAATTAGGTCTCCCTAAAGCCTTAATTATTTTTAACCACGACGGTATTTCAGGTATTTCTAAATACCACGAGCTATCCAGTTTACGCCTAGCTTCCCAAGGTTACGCCGTCTTTTCCCCTAGCTATCGCGGTGAAGACGGCTCCGAAGGCCAAATAGAGATTGCTAAAGGTGAAGTTGATGATGTAATCAATGTGCTACCTTGGTTGCGCTCACAAGTAAAGAGCGACAAGGTTTACCTTATGGGGGCTTCACATGGCGCTTTAATAAGTCTTCTAGCCGCCTCACGATTAGCTCCGGGAGAGATTAAAGGGGTAGTTTTTGCCTACGGGGTAGCCGATATTTACTCTTGGTGGGACTATTTGCAAAAAGCCGGCAAGTTAGGCAAAGATCCTATTACCAGAAGGACTTACGGCGACGGCCCCCAAGCTCGCCCTCAATCTTTTAGTATCCGCCACGGTTTGACAGCCGCTCAAAAATTGCAAGTTCCTATACTTATACTACAAGGCGGCCAAGACGATATTACTCCTCCGCAACAAGGTAGAACTTTAGCCCAAGCTTTAAAAGAGCGCGGTGCCGATTATCAATACAAAGAGTATCCCAATTGTTTGCACGGTTTCTTAGTATATGCTCCCTACCTTAAAAACGGAGTGACCCAAGCTGAACGGCGCGAAACTGAACAAGCTTGGCAAGATATTTTTACTTTCTTAGCTGAAGATAATTAGTCTCTCTACTTAATAAAGACCTACAGTGGCTGCGATACTGCAGGTCTTTATTACTTTTTAGATGGCAAAAATTCCGCTAGTTTTAGCTATTTTAGCTATGGCAACAAGCGTCATTAGCCGTACATTCTTCGTCGGCGTCTTCCAATTCTAAAGTGGCATGTTCTATTCCCAATTGGGCCAACACTTTTCTAAGTTTACTCTTAATTGAGTGACCATCGACCTTATTATCAACTACAATATGAGCAGTTAAGGCATTCAATCTAGTACTGACAGCCCAAATGTGCATATGGTGAATACTCTTTACGCCTTTTACTTCTAAGCATTTTTGGGTAACTTCATCTAAATTGATACTGCTAGGCACACCATCTACAGCGATTTTTAAGCTATCGCACAAGAAGTCCCAAGAGGAAACAATAATAATTATGGCCACAATTAAACTTATAATGGTATCGATTATATATAAATTGGTAAAGTAGATAATAATGCCGGAAACTAGCACACCGACGGAGACTAAAGTATCAGCCATCATATGCCAGAAAGCGCCGGCCACATTTAAGTCGTCACGGCGATTTCTGTTAAGTAAATAAACTGTCAGACCGTTGACCAAGATACCCACAGCGGCCACATAGGAAACCATGACTCCTTGAATAGGCTCAGGATGGCTAAAACGTCTCACACTTTCGTAAATAATGCCCAATACTGCCACAATCAAAATAATGGCATTGACTAAAGAGATTAAAATGGTCGATTTCCTTAAGCCATAAGTAAAGTTGGCTTTGGTATGAACTCCGGCCAAAATAGCCGCCATAAGGGCTAAAGCTAAACTAAAAACATCACTCAAATTGTGGCCAGCGTCGGAGAGCAAACCTAAGGAGTTAAATTTAAAACCACAGAAAGCTTCTACAGCTACGTAAATTAAATTGATAGCAATACTTATATAAAGTACCTTGCGGATATGACCATCTAAATTATCAGTTTCAAAGTGATTGTGGTTATGGTGAAATAAATCGTGAATATGGCCATGCTCATGCTCGCAATGTCCATGCTCATGCTCGTGATCATGTTGGCAATTTTCAGACTCATGCTTATGGTCTTCGTGGTGATGGTCATGTTCCGAGCAGTATTTTTTAGGCTCGGGAGATATATTATCATTTATTGTCTTTGAAGAATTGTTTGACATGTTGGAAATGATTATATAATTTTGTAGATTATCCTGCAAAGTTTTTATCAATTAGGCGAAGCAACAATCGCCTTGTTTTTGGGATTAAAGTGTTTTGATTATCAATTATTAAGTATCAATATTGTCTTACGCTACGTAGCATTATTGCATTTACTGTACCAGCACCAACCTGTTTGGTTGCGCAGTATTATTGCATTCGCTGCGCCAATTTCTTGAGCTTAACACCTTTTTTTGCTGGCGTGACATAGTTGCACTCGTCACGCCCTGATTTTGGGTCTATAGCCTGTTCATTTTATGGCAGGCGGACAGTTATAGCGGAAGGCGGAACAAAACATGTTTGTGTCGCGCAGCATTGTTGCACTTGCTGCGCCTACCTTTGGGCTATAGCCCGTTCATTTCATAATAAGCGAACAGTTTAGCTCAGCCAGTGTGGCGCATTTTTTGGGCCAACAGGCGGAAGTGATGGCTCTGGAGGGCGAAGAACATTGACCGCGCTACCGAGCCCGCGTCGGTCAGTTCGAGCCTGGAAGAGACATTGCTGGAGATAGCCAACATGAACATGAGCCCGCTGCCAAAACTTATAGCGGAAGTTTGGCCATATCGGTAGCGCAGGTCTTAGTCGAACGGACGTGAGACTAATCAAACCGGAGCGTCGATATGGCTAAAACTGGAGCTAACACGAAATAGCTAACGGCGGGCCTACATTATTAAACGTCTCTACATAGCAAAAAATGCGCTGCCTAGCACAATAGAGCCAGCCCCCGTTTGGATTGCGCAGTATCGTGCACTTACTGCGCCTTGCTTTTGGGCTTAACGCCTTTTTGCCAGCGTGACATAGTTGCACTCGTCACGCCCTACTTTTTGGCATTAGCTCGTTCATTTCATAGCAGGCGGACATTTTATAGCGGAAGGCGGAACAAAGGTACAGGGGTTAAAGTCTCCGTTTCTCTGCTGGCTGGCTGCGTTTACGCCTATAGC